>NZ_JBIBIC010000011.1:0-251458 GCF_042957385.1 Streptomyces sp. NPDC008079 | reverse complement strand
GGGGGCGGGTTGGGGGGGGGGGGGGGGGCGGGGGGGGGCCCGGGGGGGGGGGGGGGGGGGGGGGGGGGGGGGGGGGGGGGGGGGGGGGGGGGGGGGTGGTGGGGGGGGGGGGGGGGGGGGGGGGGGGCCGGGGGCCCCCCCCCCCCCACCGCCCTTTTCCGGCCCTTCCGGTCCCTCACGCGATTGCCTCCCCCGCACAGGGACGATCTCCGGCGTCAACGCCACTACGATGGCGCGGTGTTGGTGAAGTGGATGCGCTGCGGGGTTGTGGATCAGGCGGGGTTCGACCGGGGGCAGCGCAGGTGGGCGGCGCTCAAGGACCAGCCCGGCTTCCGAGGGCAGGGCGGCGGCTGGAGCCGTGCCCAGCCCGGAATGGCGCATCTCTTCGCCTTCTGGGACAGCCGGCGGTCCTACGACGCCTTCATGGCCGGGCCCCACGACGGGATCGCCGCGTCGCAGGGCGACACCTACGAGATGCTCGCGGTGAATCTCTTCGAGCACCGGCTGGACGTCAAGGTCGGCTTCGAACCGACCTTCGCCGACGTCGACGTCCTGCGCGTCGCCCTGTGCAAAGTGCGGCCGGACCGTGTCGACCACTTCACATCGATGCAGCAACGGGTGTGGAATCCCGCCATGGCGGGTTCTCCCGGCATGCTGCGCGGCGTCTTCGGCCAGGGTCCGGGAAACGACTTCCTGGTGCTGTCCATGTGGAATTCGGCGACGGAGCGCGGTAAATACCGCGAAGGAGCGGTGACGCGGCTGTCGGAGCGCGCCGAACTCGACACCGATGTGGTGTCCGTGGCGGGTGACGTGGTGGATGTGGTGCAGGGGTGGACGGTCTGAGAGCGGATGGCTCGGGTGACACGGGTGGTGCCGACCGCGCGCCGGATATAGGCCGCGCTGTCACGGGTGGGGTGGAAGTCACCGCTGTGACAGCAGTGGCGGCCGACGATACGCAAGCCCCTTCCCCGCACCAGGTGCGGCTTTTCGGGGCCGCTTATCGGATGCTCGGATCGGCGTGCGCGGCGGACGAGGCCGTACGGCACGCGCTCACCCGTACGGCCGACACCGGCGCGGGCGACGCGCTGCCCGAGCTGGTCCGCGAGGTCTTCGGCGCGATACGGGCCGTGCCCGAGCAGGCGGCGCGGCACCGGCGTGAAGCGCACGCGGGCTCCTGGCTGCCGGAACCGGTGCTCACCGAGGGCGGCGCGATGGGCGCCCTGGGCGCTCTGGAGACGGTCGAGAGCCGGGAATCGGTGTCCATGGCGCGGCTGGTCGCGCTGGAACGCCTGTCGTCGGCCGAGCGGGCCGCGTACGTCCTGCGGGAGACCTTCGGCTACGGGTCGGCGGAAACCGCCGTCGTCCTCGGACTGCCCGAAGTGCAGTGCCGCGCCCTGCGGCGCCGGGCACGGCAACGGGTGCGGGAGTCCGCCACTGGCGTTGACCTGCCTTGGCTGCAGCGGCGGCAGCTGGCCGAGGACCTGATGCGGGCCGCTTCACACGCGGACCAGCAGGCGCTGGCGGAACTGCTCGCCGACGACGTGGTGGCCTGGTCGGACGGCGGCGGTGTCCCCGGGACGGCCCGGCGTCCTGCCCTGGGAGCCGCCAAAGTGGCCCGTTTCCTGGCCGGACTGATCAGCCAGGCACCGGCGGCAACGCACGGCCGGATCGTCGAGATCAACGGCGACGCGGCGGTGCTGGCGACGACCGGGGATGTCGTGGTGGCCGTCGTGGCGCCGGAGTTCGGGCCGCAGGGGCTGGTCGGCATCCGCACGGTGGCCGATCCGGGACGACTGGTGTTCCTCAACCGACAGTGGGCGCGGCGGGGGTTGCGGCGCTGACCGGTGCCTGCTCTTTCGCCTGCGCGCTCACCTGCTCGTTCGCCGATGAGGCCGCGCCTGTGCTCGCGTCTACGCTTGTGGTCGCGCGTGCCCCGGTGGGTCCGTCCGCGCTCAGCAGCTTTGCCAGGGCGGTGGTGATCTGTTCCCCCAGGCTCGCGTCCACCGGCGCGTGGTGGCTGATCAGCCGGTACCACATGGCACCGAAGGCGAAGTCGACCGCGAGGTCCAGCGTCCGGTCCTCCCCGGCCAGTTCACCGCGCTCTACCCCGCGGGCCAGGAGCGCGCGGAGCGCCTGCCGCCGGGGCCCGATCACCGTGGACTGGAGTCGCTGTGAGAGGTCCGGGTCGTGCTGGGCATCGGCCATCAGTCCGACCAGGGCCTTGCCGGTGAGTTTGCGGGTGAGCACGAAGGTGGCGTCGAGCAGCGTACGGACGTCGCGCAGCGTGTCGCCGCTGTCGGGGTCCAGGTGCTCCGCCTTGCGCAGACCCAGGTCGCGCAGGGCGTCGAGCAGGACGTCCTGCTTGGCGGGCCACCAGCGGTACACGGTCTGGCGGCCGACCCCCGCGTTCTCCGCGATGCCCTTCATGGTCAGGGCCTGATAACCGCCGTCCTGGCAGAGCCGCAGGGCCGCGTCGAGCACGGCGCGGCGGGCGGTCTCACTGCGGGGTCTGCCCCGCGCGGGTGTCTCGTCCACGAATCCACTTTACAAGGCATGGTGTCTCGCATACTCTTAACGAGTCAGCATGTCTCGTAAATGGAGCTCGCAATGAACGAACGCGTTGTCGGCGGCCGGGGGGAGCGCCCCGAGGGCAAGGCCGAAACCGACTCCCGGCGGACGATCCTGATCACCGGTTCCACGGACGGCCTGGGTCGCTGGCTCGCCATACGCCTCGCGACCGACGGAGCCCGTGTGCTGATCCATGGCCGCGACGCCCGCCGGGCCGAGGAGGTTCGCGACGCCATACGGGAGGCGACGGGTGAGGACCGCGCGGAGGTGCTGCTCGCCGACGTCTCCGATCTCGGGCAGGTCGACCGGCTCGCCGACGAGGTGCTGGCCCGTGCCGACCGGCTGGACGTGCTGGTCAACAACGCGGGAATCGGGACCGCCTCGCCGGGCGGAGCGCGGGAGGCGGACGAGCACGGCGTGGAGCGGCGGTTCGCGGTGAACTACCTGGCGGGGTACCGGCTCACGCACCGGCTCCTGCCCCTGCTGACGGCGTCGGCGCCGTCCCGCATCGTCAACGTCGCCTCCGCGGGTCAGCAGGCGATCGACTTCGGCGACCCGATGCTGACCAAGGACTACGAGGGCGGGCGAGCGTACACGCAGAGCAAGCTCGCACAGGTCATGTTCACCTTCGACCTGGCCGAGGCGTTGAAAGGCACCCGTGTGACGGTGAACGCGCTGCATCCGGCCACGTACATGGACACCACCATGGTCAGAGAGGGAGGCATAGCGCCGTGGAGCTCGGTGGAGGAGGGCGGGGAGGCGACCTTGCGGCTCATCGAAGGCACCGATGTCGGCACCGGCCGGTACTTCAACGGCACCCGGGAAGCCAGGGCCGACCGGCAGGCGTACGACGGGGACGCCCGACGTCGGCTGCGGGAGCTGTCGGAGGAGCTGACGGCGCGACTGTGAGGCGGATGACCCCCGGATCAGCGCGCCGGAGCGACAGTCGCGCAATAGGCTGATCGTCATGGGACGCCCTCGCCGCATTGTGCTCATCCGGCACGGCGAGTCCCAGGGAAACAGGGACGACACCATTTACGAGCGGGTGCCGGACCACGCCCTGGAACTCACCGCCACCGGCCTTCAACAGGCGAGGGAGGCGGGAGCGGGCTTGCGTGAGCTGTTCGGCGAGGAACGGGTCCAGGCATTCGTCTCTCCGTACCGCCGCACCTGGCACACCTTCCGGGCACTGGGGCTCGACCCCCGGCTGACCCGGGCCAAGGAGGAGCCGCGCCTGCGGGAACAGGACTGGGGAAACTGGCAGGACGTCGAGGACATCCAGCGGCAGCGCAAAGCCCGCGACGCCTACGGCCACTTCTTCTACCGCTTCGCGATGGGGGAGAGCGGCGCGGACGTCTACGACCGGGTCGGGGCCTTCCTGGAGACGCTGTACCGCGCCTTCGACAAGGAGGACTTCCCGCCGAACGTGCTGGTGGTCACCCACGGCCTGACGATGCGGTTGTTCTGCATGCGCTGGTTCCACTGGACGGTGGAGGAGTTCGAGGCGCTGTCCAACCCCGACAACGCCGAGACCCGCACACTCCTGCTCGGCCCCTCCGGCGGCTATACCCTGGACCGGCCGTTCGCGAGGTGGCGGACGCCCGGCCCGCCTGGCGGCGGGGAGTGGTGAAGTCGGCCGGTGACTTTGGGCACACGGAGATTGACCGGGATTGAACACGATGTCAGAGTTTCCGACGCCATGACCCCTCACACCACTGAAACCGACCGCGCCGCGCGCGCCGTGGCCAGCCTCCGCGGGCTGGCCGTGGGCGACGCCCTGGGCTCGCAGTTCTTCGTCCCCGCCAACTACCCGGCACTTCAGAACGGCCAACTGCCACCCGGCACATGGGGGTGGACGGACGACACGGAGATGGCCTGCTCGGTGGTCTCCGTGCTGATCAAGCACGGACGCGTCGACCAGGATGCCCTGGCCCACTCCTTCGCCGAGCACCACGACTTCGACCGCGGCTACGGCCCGGCTGTCAACCGGATGCTGCGGCTGATCCGCCAGGAAGGCGGCGACTGGCGGGAACTCGCGGCCGGCCTGTTCAACGGGCAGGGCTCGTGGGGCAATGGCGCCGCGATGCGGGTCGCGCCCCTTGGTGCCTGGTACGCGGGTGACGCCGTCCAGGCCACCCACCAGGCGGAGATCTCGGCCTACACGACGCATCAGCACCGGGAGGCGGTCGTCGGGGCCATGGCGGTCGCCGCCGCGGCGGCCCTCGTCGCCGACCCCACGGGACCCCAGGCCCCGTCCGATCTCCTCGGGGCGGTTCTCGACCTCGTACCGCGCAGCGCGGTGCACGCGGGCATCCGACGGGCCAGGGACATGCTCGACTACGCGGACGTCGCCACGGTGGCCGCCGTGCTGGGCTGCGGGCGGCGCACCAGCGCCCATGACACCGTGCCCTTCGCCCTGTGGGCGGCGGCCCGCCATCTCGACGACTACGAGCAGGCGTTCTGGACCACCGCCAGGGCCGGTGGAGATGTGGACACGACCTGCGCGATCGTCGGCGGCATCGTCGCGTCCCGGCCGGGCGGCCAACCGCCGGGCGACTGGCGGGAGCGGACCGAAGTCCTCCCGGACTGGGCGTTGTCCGACTGACCGACCGCCGTGGGACGGTGCGAAGCAGCGGGGTAGGCTTGGTACTGCCATGCCGTACGAACCACCCACCCACAGCGTCGAACGCTCCCTTCGTGCCACCCTCGGGGCGCGGACCGTGGCGGGTGTGGACGAAGTCGGCCGCGGCGCCTGGGCCGGACCCGTCACCGTGTGCGCCGCTGTCACCGGACTGCGTCGCGCGCCCGAGGGGTTGACCGACTCCAAGCTGATCACCCCCAAGCGCCGGGCCCGGCTGGCCGCCGTCCTCGGCGACTGGGTCACCTCCTACGCCCTCGGACACGCCTCACCCGAGGAGATCGACGACCTCGGGATGACGGCCGCGCTCCGGCTGGCGGCCGTACGCGCGTTGGAGGGACTGCCGGAACGGCCGGACGCGGTGATCCTCGACGGCAAGCACAATTACCTCGGCGGTTCCTGGAAGGTCAGGACCGTGATCAAGGGCGACCAGTCCTGCGTCGCGGTCGCCGCCGCGTCCGTCATCGCCAAAGTGCAGCGGGACACGGCGATGGCCGAACTCGGCGCGGATTACACGCCGTTCGCCTTCGCCGACAACGCCGGATATCCGTCGCCTGTTCACCGTGCGGCCCTGGAGGAGTTGGGGCCCACCGCGCAGCACCGGATGTCGTGGTCGTATCTGGACGCGCTGCCCCGCTGGCAGCACCTCAAGAAGGTCCGTCAGCCGGTCGAGTCAGGGGAACAACTCGGTTTCGATTTCTGATCCACACGCCACCCCCCGCTGCGCATCCGTGCGGCATTTGATAGACATCAACTCATGCCTCTCATCCCCGAGGAGCCTCAGATTCACGAGAGCGTCCCGGGTCCCCGTACAGCTCCGGCCACCGGCCGCAGTGCGTCGACCCCCCGTCCTGTCCCCGGTCCGCCGCGGCCCGCAGCGCCGCGTCCCGCGCCGCCGAGGGAAGCCGCCGCAGGCGTCGGTCCGGGCCGTCACGGCCCCGCCCGTCCCATCGGTACCCCTGGTCCCGCCGCACCCTCCGCCCCGGTGACCCCGGCCGCGACGGCGGTTCCTCCTACCGTGCCGCAGCAGCGCGCCCAAGAGCCCGCCGCCGCCCAGATCCAACTCATCCCCGCGCCGACCGACGGTGCGCTCGACGCCGCCGACGAGACGGTCGACCTGCTGCTTGACACGGGTCGGGCACCCGGCGAGATCCTGGTCCTCACCACCGGTGACCAGCACCCGTGGGCGGCGCACGAACTCACCTTCGGCGAAGCGTCCTACTGGGCGCAGTACGACGCGGCCGACGACGTCTTCTACGCAGACATCTCCGCCGAACGCACCACCGGGCGACCGGTCGTGGTCGTCGCCGTCAACGGCGGCAGCGACGACACGCTGCCGAGGGCGCTGGCGGGCGCACTGGCTAATGCGGGCGTCCTGCTGATCGTCTGCGGCGACCCGGCCAGGGTCAATTCCCTGCTGGGCGCCAGCGCCTGACCGTCAGCGCGCGGCCGCGCGGCGAAGAGCCTGCGTCGTCCCACCGGGGATGCCGTGCGCCGCGTCGCCCGGCCGCCGCGACCACGAAGCGGCGTTCGGTGTGCGGCCGACGCGATTCTCGCCGATCACATTCCAGCCGTCGGCGGTCAGGGTGACGTACGACCCGGAGCGAAGGCCGTGCAGGGTGCAGGCGTCACGCAGCCCCCACATCCACGCCCCGTCCTCCTCGGTCCAGCCGGGACCACCGTCCCGGCAGACCATCAGGACAGCGGTGCGTACCGGTTTGCGCAGTCGCAGATCGTGCGGGATGACGCGGCGCAGGTGCGAGAGCAGCGCATTGCGCCGCTCCCAGCCGTCGACCACCCCGCTGCGGGCGGTGAAGGAGGCGCTGGCCCGGATCCGGCCGTCCGGGTCGTACACCGCGATCACTGCGGTGGACGGGGACGGCAGGTGCCGGGCGTGCAGGTCCTTGATCACGTCACGCGGATTGGCCAGCAAAGGTACGCCGATGCCTGCCCATTCGGCCGGCTCCAGAGTGCGCGACGCGAGGGAAGTTGCGGCGGAGGACGTCTCCGGAACGAAGCCGATGGTCACGGTCCTCCTTTCATGGATGCACCCGTAGACCGGGCGCGGGCGCACGCCGGTCAGATGGCTCGATGAGCCGATAGGGGATCCGGCATCAATTCTCGCTCCCGTATTGCCCCGCGGCAACGGGCAATTGAAGCCGCCGACCGGTATGGACCTGTCCGCCGCTTAGATCCTGTCCCGTCCGGCGCCTCGCCACGCACATTCACCCCTGAACGGCCAGGACCAGCGGGAAGACAGCCGTCGCACCGGCCCGCCGCAGCAGCCTGGCCAGGACCGCCAGTGTCCAGCCCGTGTCGGAGAGATCGTCGACCAGCAGCACGGGACCGGGATTCGCCTGAAGGGCCGCGGCCAACTCCTGCGGTACGACAAAAGCCCCGTGCAGGGCGCGTACCCGCTGTGCGCTGTTACTGCGCGGTACGCCGCCCGGGTCTCCCTGATCCGCGTACTCGACCCGGCCGAGCAGGGGCATTCTGCCGATCTCGGCGATACGGGTGCTGAGCGATTCCACCAGCACGCCGTGGCGGCGAGAGGCGACACCGACCACGCCGACCGGGCGTGCGGGGGCGTCCGGCGCGCCGCTGGCCCAACCGCCGGGCCCCTTGGCCCAGTCGGCGAGCACCTGGATCACGGCGTCCACCGCTTCCGGCGAAACCGGCTGGTCGACGGCTCCTTCGGCGAACAGCGGCCGCAGCCGGTTGCCCCACCCGATGTCGGACAGACGGCCCAACGCCCGCCCGGTGGACGCCTGTTCCGTCGCCGGAATACGCCCCTTGAGCGCGACGCCAATCGCCTCGAGACCGGTCGGCCACATCTTGCGTGCTTCCAGCTCGACTCCGGGGCGCCCGAGCGCCGCGCGTGCCGCGTCCAGCGCGGCGTTCGACACCTCCAGCGGGAAGCGCGCGCCCGCGCAGTTGTCGCAGCGTCCGCAGGGCGCGGCCTGCTCGTCGTCCAACTGCCGGCGCAGGAACTCCATCCGGCATCCGGTGGTGGTCGCATAGTCCCGCATGGCCTGCTGCTCGGTCTCGCGCTGGCGGGCCACCCACGCGTACCGCTCGGTGTCGTACGCCCACGGCCGCCCGGTCGCGGTCCAGCCGCCGCGCACCCGGTGCACCGCGCCGTCGACGTCCAGCACCTTCAGCATGATCTCCAGGCGGGAGCGGCGCAGATCGACGCGTGTCTCCAGCGCGGGGATGGACACCGGGCGGTCGGAGGCCGCGAGCACTTCCAGGGTGCGGCGCACCTGCTCCTCGGGCGGGAAGGCGAGCGACGCGAAATACCGCCAGATCGACTCGTCCTCGCGCCCGGGCAGGAGCAGGACCTCGGCGTGGTCGACGCCGCGTCCGGCGCGGCCCACCTGTTGATAGTAGGCGATCGGCGACGAGGGCGATCCGACGTGCACGACGAATCCGAGATCGGGCTTGTCGAAGCCCATGCCCAGGGCCGAGGTGGCCACGAGTGCCTTGACACGGTTGGCGAGCAGATCCGCCTCGGCCGCCTGCCGGTCCGCGTTCTCCGTCTTCCCCGAGTAGGAGGCGACGGGGAAGCCGCGCTGCCGCAGGAACGCGGTGATCTCGTCGGCCGCCGCCACGGTGAGGGTGTAGATGATGCCGGAGCCCGGAAGCGTTTCGAGGTGGTCGGCGAGCCAGGCCAGCCGGTGGGCGGCGTCGGGCAGTCGCAGCACGCCGAGCGACAGGCTCTCGCGGTCCAGCGGCCCGCGCAGGATGAGGGCGCCTTCCTGATCGGCCCCGGTGGCGCCGGTGCCGAGCTGCTCCGCGACATCGGCGGTCACGCGGGCGTTGGCGGTGGCCGTGGTCGCCAGCACGGGTACGCCGGGCGGCAGATCGGCGAGCATCGTCCTCAGCCGTCGGTAGTCCGGGCGGAAGTCGTGACCCCAGTCCGAGATGCAGTGCGCCTCGTCGACGACGAGCAGGCCGGTGGTGGCGGCGAGCTTGGGCAGCACCTGATCGCGGAAGTCCGGGTTGTTGAGGCGTTCCGGGCTGACGAGCAGGACATCCACCTCGCCCGCCGCGACCTCCACCTCGATCTCGCCCCACTCCTCGGTGTTGGACGAGTTGATCGTGCGGGCCCGGATGCCCGCGCGTGCGGCGGCTTCCACCTGGTTGCGCATGAGGGCCAGCAGCGGCGACACGATGACCGTCGGGCCGCTGCCCCGCTCGCGCAGCAGCGCCGTGGCCACGAAGTACACGGCCGACTTCCCCCAGCCGGTGCGCTGGACGACCAGCGTTCTGCGGCCGTGCGCGACCAGCGACTCGACGGCGAGCCACTGGTCCTCGCGGAGCCGTGCGGTGCCCGGCTCGGCGCCGACGAGTCGGCTCAGTACGGTGTCGGCCGCGGAGCGCAGCGCGGTGGGGGTCTCGGTCATGCCCCCATGCAACCTGATCGCACCGACATCGCGCCAACCCCGCTCCGTGGCCTGTGGATAACTCCACCGAAAGTTATCCACAGGTTTTTGGGGGGTCTGGTGTGATTCGCGCGATTACGGCATCGTCGATCTCATGACACAGAGCAACGAAATTCAGCACGGAGAGTCATCATCCGAAGCGGCCGACGTCAAAGTCACCTTGCGCGGGCCCGCCGACCTGGCCGACGCATTGCCGTACTTGATGGGTTTTCATCCCAATGATTCCGTTGTGCTCGTCGCACTGCACGGCGAGCACGGCCGCTTCGGCGGCCGACTGCGACTGGGCCTGCCGGAGGACCCGAGTGAGTGGCCGGAGACCGCCGACCAACTTGCCGACTGCCTCGTGAGGAACAGCACCCGGCGCGGTGGGCGACCCGACGCCATCGTGCTGTTCCTGTGCCGGGACCCGCGTGAAGGGGAGCGCGCGTCGGCCGTGATGGAAAGGCTGAGGCCGCTCGCCCAGCGGATCCGGGTGGCCTGCGGGGCGCTGGACGTGCCCGTCGTCGAGGCGTTGTGCGTCTCGGCCGGCCGTTGGTGGTCCTACTGCCGCCCCGCGCAGACCGTCCCGGCGGAGGGAACGGTCCTGGCTCCGCCCGGCCGGTCCACGATGGCGGCGGCCAGCGCCTACGCGGGAATCCCGGCGCCGGGTTCGCTGCGGGACATGGAAGCCAGGCTGAAGCCGTCCGAGGCGCGGAATCGTGATCACGAGATCGCCCTCGACGCGGCCTGCGCCGAATTGGTGCCCCGCATGCTTAACGACGGTGACTGTGAGAGCGTCCGGCAGCGAACACTCGCCCTGGCCCGTGCGGCACTTGAGAAGTTCCGCTCCGCGCCGCGGATCGACGATCCCGCACGTGCGGACCGGCAGGACGACCGGCTCCTCTCCGACGACGAGGGCGCGGCGGTCATCCTCGGCCTCCAGGACCGCACGGCACGCGACCGCGCCGCCGAATGGATGGAGCCCGAGCGAGCGGACGCCGCCCTTCGACTGTGGCGGGCGCTCGCCCGGCGCTGCGCAGGACCGTACGCGGACCATGCCGCGGCCCCGCTCGCCCTGGCGGGCTGGGTCGCATGGTCCTCGGGGGACGAGGCCGAGGCGCGGGTCGCCCTCGGCCTCGCGCTGGACCTCGAACCCCACTACACCTTCGCGCGGTTGCTCCACCACTCCGTCAACGAGGGTCTGGACCCTGAGCTGTTGCGGCGGAGCCTGCGGCAGGAGCGGCGGCAGCGCGTGATCGCCTCGACTACAGCTCGCCGCGGGCCAGTCGGATCAGCCGGTCGAGGACCCGGCCGCCACTCACCCGGAGACCGTCGTGTTCGAACTCGTCGGTGACCCAGGTCCGCAGCCCGCGCACCGCGCGCGCGGTGGCCAGCGAGTGGGCGGTGTCGACGTACATGTCGTCGTGGTAGATCGCCGCCGCCACCGGAATCTCATTGGCCGCCAACTGGCGGGTGTCATAGAGGTCCGGCCACTTCTCGCGGCGCGCGACAAGCTCCGCCGTCTCGCGCAGTGGTGCGAGCGCCGGATCGGACGTGAACATCCACGGATGGATGCTCTCTCCCGTGAACAGCACGGGAGCGTCCCCTGCCAGCGCGCGCTCGGCGTCGAACCGCGGGAATTCACCACGGACGGCCTCGGCGGCCCAGCCGGTGCCGTGAGGAGAGACGGACCCCTGTCCGTAGACCGACTCGTGCAGCACCGCGTAAAGGGGATTCGCGGCGAAGGACAGATGCTGCTGGACCTGGGAGAGAAAGGAGTCGGAGAAGACGGGACCGGAGGGACCCGTCACGAACGCGTACTCCAGCAGGTAGTGCAGGGTGTGCGAACCGGTGCCGGTGCCGAGCATCAGACCGAGGGACTGGAACGCCTCAGGTGTGAGGCGGCCTCCGCCGGGCAGCGACACCGCCTCGTCGCGCAGGCGGCGGACGATGGTGCGCACCGTCTCGACGTCTTCGGGGTAACGGGCGTAGTGACCGGCGTTCTTGCGCTCGATGCGGGGATAGGCGGCGCGGTAGACGGCCTCGGCGGTCACATCAAGACCCGGCAGGCCGCCCGTGACGAACACCTCCCGCAGACCTTCGGGCGCCGACGACAGATAGGTGACCGCGCAGAAGCCGCCGAAACTCTGGCCCAGCACGCTCCAGCGCGCGTCCTCTCCGAGGAGCTGACGCCTGATGAATTCGCAGTCCCGGACAATCGAGTCGGCCCTGAAGTACGACAGGTAGTGCGCCTGGGCGGCGGCGTCGCCACGGGTGGGCAGCGTCTGGCGAGTGGCGGGCGTGGAGCGCCCGGTGCCGCGCTGGTCGAGCAGCAGCACCCGGAAGTCGTCGAGCGCGCGCGGCAGCCAGCCGTCCCGTCCCAGCGGGCGCGGCGAGCCGAAGCCCGGACCGCCCTGGAGATACAGCAGCCAAGGCAACGATTCGCGCTCCCGGCCCGCCGCCACGACCTCGCGGGCGTAGACGTCGATCCGCTCCCCGTCCGGGGAGGAGTGATCGAGCGGTACGGCGAACGTGTGGTCGGTGATGACGGTGCCTGGCTGGCGGTGGACGGTCATGGAGTCTCTTTTCGGGGGTGCGGGCCGTGCGGGGAGCCGGGGCTCCCGTTCAGGAACGGTAGACGGGCCGTGACCTGTGCGCTCGGCGGGGCGTTCACCCGGCGTGCAGCACTCTCCCGGAAGACGAATCCCGTACGAGCGGGCGGCGGCTCCGGCCGTCGCCCGGGCCGCGCGCGCGGCGAAGGACGGAGCCCGGTGAGCACGCCGCCGGTCGTCGCACCGCGCCGGGCGGCACCCGGCCCGGTACCCGTCCACGACGCCGTCATCTGCGTGGCGGCGCCGGCCCTCGCGGTGTCCGCACAGCACGGGCAGATGCGCGGCGACGGTCTGGACGGCTTCTACCGCGACGGCAGGCGACTGCTGAGCCGCTGCGAGCTGACGGTCGCGGGAGCCGAACCGGTGACCGTGCAGGCCAGGCTGCTCGACGCGGGACGGGCACGTTTCCTGGCGGTCGTCCGGACACCCGGCGACCGTGGCCCCGACCCGGTCGTCACGGTGGAGCGCGTCAGGACCGCCGAGGGCGGTGAGCGGATCACGTTCGCCAACGCGGGGCCGGTACGGGTGGCGCTGCCCGTCGAGATCGCGTTCGGCACTGATCTCGCGGCGCTCTCCGCGGTGGCCGCAGGGCAGGCCGGGGCAGATCTGACGGCCGGCGTCAGCGGCTCGGGGCTGCGCTGGTCGAGCGGCGGGGAATCGGCGCGGGTCACCGCGACTCCCGCGCCGGACGCGGCGCTGGGCGCGTCGGGACTGCTGAGGTGGGACCTGGAGGTGGCGCCCGGAGCGGCACGGACGATCGAGCTGCGGGTGGAGCCGGCACCGGCGGCCACGACGGCGGGCAGCGCGCGGGCACCGGTCGGCGACAGACCGCCGCCGATGTGGGCCGACGCGCGGCTGGAGGGCGACGACCCCAGAGCCGGTGTCCTGCTGGACGCCTCGCTCGGGGACGCACAGGCCCTGCTGCTCCGCGCGCCGGAACATCCCGCCGACCTCTACGTCGCGGCCGGGGCGCCCTGGCGGATGGGGCTGGCCCCCGCGGACGCGTTGTGGGCGGCGCGGATGCTGCTGCCGTTCGGCACGCGGCTGGCGGCGGGCACGCTCCGCATGCTGGCCAGGTTGCAGGACCCCGCGACGGGCCGTGTGCCCGGAGTGCCGCGGCACTCCGGACCGCACCTGCCGCCGCTGGATTCGGGCGTGGAGGCGACGCTGCTCTTCGTGACCGTGCTGGCCGAGGCCCGACGCTGGGGGCTTCCGGCCCGCGAGGTGGAGCCGTTGCTCCCGGCGGCGGAGCGGTGCCTCGGCTGGATGCGGGCGGCGACGACGGATTCCGGCCTGGTCGTGGACCCGTCGGCGGACGGTCCGGTGCGGGCGGAGGTACAGGCGTACGCGTATCGCGCGGCGGTGCAGGGTGCGGATCTGCTCGACGCCCACGAACGGAGTGGGGCGGACGGCTGGCGGGAGTACGCGGCGGCGCTGCGGGCGGGCTTCCGGCGGGGATTCTGGCTGGAGGATCCGGGCGGTGGGCGGCCCGCGCTGGCGCTGGCCGCCGGGGGAAGACCGGTGCCGGTGCTGTCCTCGTCGCTCGCGCACCTCCTCGACACCGGGCTGCTCGGCGAAGGGGCGCTCGCTCCCGGGTTGTTGGACAAGGGGCAGACGGAACAGCTCGGCAAGCTGTTCGCCGCGCCGGACATGAACTCCGGCTGGGGTCTGCGGACGATGTCGGCGAAGACGCTCGGCTTCAGCCCCTTCGGCCACCGCGGAGGTGCGGTGCGCGTCCATGAGACGGCGCTCGCCGTGTCCGGCCTCGCCGCGGCGGGGCTGGAGAAGGAGGCGTCCGCGCTGGTGGGTGGGGTGCTGGACGCTGCGGCGGAGTTCGGGCTGCGGATGCCGGAGATATACGGGGGCGAGCAGCGTTCTGCCGGCGGTGCGCCGTGCCCGCACCCCATGGCGTGCCGTCCGGCGGCGGCCGCGGCGGCCGGGGCCGTCCATCTGCTGACGGCGCTCGCCGGGATGCGGCCGGACGCGCCGGGCGGCACGGTGGCGGTCCGGCCGATCAGCGCCGCGCCGCTGGGAGCTGTGCATCTGACGGGGTTGCGGGTCGCGGGGCAGCCGTTCTCCGTTCGGGTCAGCCGTCTGGGGATGGCCATGATCGAGGAGGCGGCGCCGGGACTGCGCCTCGGGACCTGACCATGGGCGGGGACCGAGCGGGGAGGGACGGGAAAACGTATCGATCCGATAGGGATCAGGCTCCCGATCCGGCTGATTATCGTCAGGCAGACGACTATGATCGCGCCATGTCGCCCTACGACCCGTCGGCTTTCCCGCCCTTCGCCGTCACCGTCGACCTGGTCGTGCTGACCGTGCGACATCACGCGCTGTGCGCACTGTCGGTAAGGCGCGGCGAGCCGCCCTTCCAGGGGCGGTGGGCGCTGCCCGGCGGATTCGTCCGCGAGGACGAGGACCTTTCCCAGGCCGCGGCGCGGGAACTGGCCGAGGAGACGGGGCTCCGGGCGCAGAGCGGCGCTCATCTGGAGCAGCTCGCCACCTACGGGGATCCGCAGCGCGATCCGCGGATGCGGGTGGTCAGCGTCGCGCATCTGGTGCTCGCGCCCGACCTGCCCGCGCCTCGGGCGGGCGGTGACGCCCGCAGCGCGCGCTGGGCGCCGGTCGGGACGTTGCTGGGCGAAGGGGGACAGGAGCACGCGGGGGAGACGGCGCCGCTCGCGTTCGACCACGCCCGGATCCTGGGGGACGGGGTCGAGCGCGCGCGGTCGAAGATCGAGTACTCGTCGCTGGCCACCGCCTTCTGCCCGCCCGAATTCACGGTGGGGGAGCTGCGGCGGGTGTACGAGGCGGTGTGGGGTGTCGCGCTCGACCCGCGCAATTTCCACCGCAAGGTGACCGGCACGGTCGGTTTCCTCGTGCCGACCGGGGGGACGACGACCCGTCAGGGCGGCCGTCCCGCGCAGTTGTTCAGGGCGGGCGGGGCCGCACTGCTCAATCCGCCGATGCTGCGGCCCGAGGTGTAGAACCGGCTCTTTCCGCAAAACGCCCATTTGCGGAGCTATGGTGCAAGGGTGATCCAGGCCATCGGGTTGACCAGCATGCCCCGCCGCAACGCCCCGCCCGCCGTCACCGACCTCACGTTCGACATCAGGGCCGGTGAAGTCACCGGCCTGCTCGGTCCCGCCGGATCGGGAAAGTCCACGGCGCTGCGCCTGCTGCTCGGGCTGGAGGGCGGACGCGGCGCCACCCTCGTCGACGGCCGGCCGCTGCGCGACCTCCCCCACCCCGCCCGCGTCGTCGGCGCCCTCCTGGGTGACGTGCCCGGACATCCCGGACGCACCGCCCGAAGCCACCTCCGCATGCTCTGCGCCGCCTTCGGACTGCCCGCCACCCGCGCCGACGAGGTGCTCGACCAGGTCGGCCTCGCCGAGGTCGCCGAACAGCGGCTCGGCACGTACTCGCTGGGCATGGACCGCCGTCTCGGTTTCGCCGCGGCCCTGCTCGCCGACCCCCGCGCGCTGATCCTGGACGACCCGGTGCGCGAACTCCCGGCCCGCGAAGCCGCCTGGGTGCACGCGCTCGTACGACGGCACGTCGCCGCCGGGGGCGCGGTCCTGCTCACCGGCCGCGACACCAAAGCCCTCGCCCGGACCGCCGACCACGTGATCGCTATCGACAAGGGGCGCCTGGTCGCGGACCAGTCGGCCGCGCACTTCGCCCGCACGAGGATGCGCCCGTACGTGGCCGTCCGCTCGCCCTACGCCGAGCGCCTGGCCACGCTGCTCACCGAGGACGGAGCCGAGGTGATCGCCGCGACCGGCAGCCGTATCGCCGTCTACGGCACCAACTCTGCCGCGGTGGGGGAGACCGCCTACCGCCACGGCATCCTGCTGCACCACCTCGCCGACGAGAGCGGAAACGGCGTCACAACCCCGGATGCCACCCCCGAGGCAGAAGGCGGCGTGGCGGCCTCCGTACCGCCCGCCCTGCCGCAGCCGCGGCGGCGTCCGGCACGGCAGCACGGCCCGGTCCGGCCAGTGCGGTACGAACTGCGGCGCGCCTTCGGGGTCCTCACGCCGTGGCCGATCGCCGGAGCGGCACTGGTCGGCTCGGTGCTCGGCACGGTCCTGATGGCACGCACCGGGGCTGTGTCCGTACCGCCGTTGCGGTTGATCTCCGGATGGGCGATCCGGCTGCCGCTCCCCGCGGCGGCCGTGGGCGCGGGCGTGCTGGGCGCACTCGCCTACGGGCAGGAGTTCCGCTACCCCGCCCTCGCGCCGGGATACGGCCCAGAGCCGCGGGTCCTGCGGCTGCTCGGCGCCAAACTCGCCGTGAGCGGAGTCTGCGCGCTGCTGCTCGCCGCGTTCGCCGCCGTCGCCGACACCCTGGTGCTGCGGCTGACCCTCGGCCCGGGAAAGGCGCCGGATCTGACGACGCTTCCTGCCGCGCTCGGCGGCTGGGCGGCGCTCGCCATCGGCTGCGCCTGGGCGGGGGTGCTCGCGGCGGGGGTGTTCCGTACCACTGCGCTCGGTGTGGCCGCCGTCCTCGCCGTACCGCTGCTGGTCGCTCCGGCCGTACGGGGACTGTTCGGTGGGCCGGTGGCACGACAACTCGCCGACGCGGGCGGAGCGTTGTGGTCGGTGGTCAGCGGGGTCTCGCAGGGCGGCGGCGGAACGGTCGAGGGACTGCTGCGCTTCGCCGCCCAACCGGTGGTCTCCGCGCTGTCGTTGTCACTCACCGTGCTGGTCTGCGCCTATCTGGCAACCGCGTTGCGCGGACGGCGACGCTGGCGCCGCCCAACTGCCCCACGCGTCAGCCGAACTGCGCCGCTTACCAGCAAGAAGGGATGATTCATCGCCATAAAACGTCAATTATGAGGTGATGAGCGCTCACCCTTTCGTGTGCTTTTCAGCAAAGCCCTCAAGGCGCGCATCGGCATCGCCGACAAAGGATGCGTGAGTACCCTTGCGCACACCATGATGACCGCGGCTCGTTCTGCCGACTCCGGAATCGCCGGATCGGGCGAGCTGGACCGCTATTCGTACGCCGAAGCCCCCGGCACCGACCGACCTGGACTGACGTCCTGGGAGGGCATGGAGCCGGATATGAACCGGATGGGCCGCCGGGCCGGCGGCAGCCGTGGCCGGGGACTGCACGGACAACTCGTCCAGCAGCTCGGGCAGATGATCGTCTCCGGCGATCTGGGCGCCGACCGCCCGCTGGTCCCCGAGGAGATCGGCCAGCGCTTCGAGGTCTCCCGCACCGTGGTGCGCGAGTCCCTGCGCGTGCTGGAGGCCAAGGGCCTGGTCAGCGCCCGGCCCAACGTCGGAACCCGGGTCCGCCCGGTGAGCGACTGGAATCTGCTCGACCCCGACATCATCGAATGGCGTGCCTTCGGGCCGCAGCGCGACGACCAGCGCCGCGAACTGCTCGAACTGCGCTGGACGATCGAGCCGCTGGCCGCCCGGCTCGCCGCGGGCCACGGCCGCGAGGACGTACAGCAGCGCCTCGCCGACATGGCGGAGATCATGGCGCACGCCGCCGCACAGGGCGACGCGCTGACCTTCTCCAGGGCCGACGCCGAATTCCACGCCCTGCTCCTCCAGGTCGCGGGCAACCGGATGCTGGAGCACCTGTCGGGGATCGTCTCCTCCGCGCTGCACGTGTCCGGCGGCCCGGTCACCGGCTGCGACCGCCCCGGCGACACCTCGGTCGGCCTGCACCAGCGGATCGTCGAAGCGCTCGCCGAGAGCGACGGCGGCACGGCGGAGGCGGCGATGCGCCAGCTCCTCACCGTCCTGCCCGAGCAGCCCGAGTCCGCTCCCGCCGACCACGTCGTCCCCGGTCCGCGCGAGCAGCACTGACCGTGTCGCCCTCCGCCGCGGGCCCCGGAACACCTGGGGTCGGCGGCGGTCCCATGTGGTCCCCCGTGGCTCTCCCGGCCGCTCTCCCGCGCCCTCGCACGGCCGGGCGGGTCATGTGTCCGGATTTATGACCGATCTGCACGATTTAGGGTGTGACTCGGGCCACGTAGGGTGGGCGTAACGCTTGGCGAGGCAGCGCGATGACTTAAGAGGTGGCCACGGCACAAGGAATATTCAGCGACGATTTTGACGCTGAGTGGCTGTGCGGTTCCACCGAGTCGTTCCCATCGTTCCGAGAGGTTGTTCGTGTCGGCCAGCACATCCCGTACGCTCCCGTCCGAGATCGCCGAGTCCGAGTCTCTGATGGCGCTCATCGAGCAGGGTAAGGCCCAGGGGCAGATCGCCGGCGACGACGTGCGTCGGGCGTTCGAAGCGGACCAGATTCCGGCAACCCAGTGGAAGAACGTTCTGCGCAGCCTCAACCAGGTCCTCGACGAGGAGGGTGTGACGCTGATGGTGACTGCCGCTGAGGCGCCCAAGCGCACCCGTAAGAGCGTCGCAGCCAAGAGCCCGGCGAAGCGTACTGCCACCAAGACGGTCGCCTCCAGGGCGACCCCTGTCAAGAAGACCGCTGCGCCCAAGGCCGCCGCCCCGGAGGCGGAGGCCGAGGCCGAGACCACGGTGGAGCCATCGGTGGAGGCGGAGAGCCCAGCAAGGAAGGCGCCGGCGAAGAAGGCCGCCGTCAAGAAGACCGTTGCCAAGAAGGCCCCCGCCAAGAAGGTGGCGGCCAAGAAGACGGCCGCAGGCGAGGACGAGGCCGTCGACGCGGAGGAGACGGTCGAGGAGGCCGCCGCGGGCAAGGGCGGCGAGGAGGAGACCGAGAAGTCGGAGTCCGAGAGCTTCGTGCTCTCCGACGACGACGAGGACGACGCGCCCGCACAGCAGGTCGCCGTCGCCGGTGCCACCGCTGACCCGGTCAAGGACTACCTCAAGCAGATCGGCAAGGTCCCGCTGCTCAACGCCGAGCAGGAGGTCGAGCTGGCCAAGCGCATCGAGGCCGGTCTCTTCGCCGAGGACAAGCTGGCCGCGGCCGACAAGCTCGCCCCCAAGCTCAAGCGCGAGCTGGAGATCATCGCCGAGGACGGCCGCTGGGCCAAGAACCACCTGCTGGAGGCCAACCTCCGCCTCGTGGTCTCGTTGGCCAAGCGCTACACCGGTCGCGGCATGCTCTTCCTGGACCTGATCCAGGAGGGCAACCTGGGTCTGATCCGCGCGGTCGAGAAGTTCGACTACACCAAGGGCTTCAAGTTCTCCACCTATGCCACCTGGTGGATCCGGCAGGCGATCACCCGCGCGATGGCCGACCAGGCCCGCACCATCCGTATCCCGGTGCACATGGTCGAGGTCATCAACAAGCTGGCCCGCGTGCAGCGCCAGATGCTCCAGGACCTGGGCCGCGAGCCCACCCCGGAGGAGCTGGCCAAGGAACTCGACATGACCCCCGAGAAGGTCATCGAGGTCCAGAAGTACGGCCGCGAGCCGATCTCCCTGCACACCCCGCTGGGCGAGGACGGCGACAGCGAGTTCGGCGACCTCATCGAGGACTCCGAGGCGGTCGTGCCGGCCGACGCGGTCAGCTTCACGCTGCTGCAGGAACAGCTCCACTCGGTGCTCGACACCCTCTCCGAGCGGGAGGCGGGCGTGGTCTCCATGCGCTTCGGCCTCACGGACGGGCAGCCGAAGACGCTGGACGAGATCGGCAAGGTCTACGGGGTCACGCGCGAGCGGATCCGGCAGATCGAGTCCAAGACGATGTCCAAGCTGCGTCACCCGTCGCGGTCCCAGGTGCTGCGCGACTACCTGGACTGACCCGGCCAGGCTGACCCGACGTCATTTCCGCGAAGTTCTCCGGAGCCCTTCGGGCCTCCGGAGAACTCCGCGGACGTCTTTCGGGCGACACGGCCTCTTTGCGGATGCGGCCTCCGGCCCTATCGATCACTCTGGGTGTCCAGAGTGCTCCACAGGGTCAGGAGGCCGCATGCGTTTCCCCTTCCGTGCCGTGACCGGTCGTCGTCGTGCTGTGATCGGCGGTCTCGCGGCGGCGCTGTTGCCGGTGCTGGCCGTCCCGCTGGCCGCGCCCGCGACCCCGGCCGCCGCCAACGGCGTCGTGATCGGTGGCAACCCGGCCAGCACGGACAGCACGCCATGGGTGATGGCCCTGGCCAGCCGTAAGCGCTTCGGCTCCGGCAGGTCCGGCCAGTTCTGCGGCGCCGTGGCCGTCGGGCCTCGTACGGTGATCACCGCGGCCCACTGCTTCGGCCGTGAGGCGCTCGGAGCGAGCGACTGGCACCAACTGCCCGACCTGCGTGTGATCGCCGGTCGTACGGACCTCAGCGGCGGTCGTGGGCAGGAACTGGGCCTGTCGCAGGTGTGGGTCAACCCCGGCTTCGACTCGACGACGAACTCCGGCGACATCGCGGTCATCACGCTGGCGACAGCGCTGCCGAAGGGCGCCACGATCCCGATCGCGGACTCCTCCGACGAGCAGGACTACAGGGCGGGCACTCAGGCGCAGGTCTACGGGTGGGGTGACACGACCGGCCGCGGCACGTACTCGAACACGCTGCGTTCCGCGACGGTCACGGTTTTCGCGGACACGGTGTGCGCGCAGGCGTATCCGGGCAGTTTCGACGGCACTTATGTGCGCGCCTCGATGATGTGCGCGGGTGCCAAGGGCGGCGGCCGGGACGCCTGTCAGGGCGACAGCGGCGGCCCGCTGGTCGTGGGGGACCGGGTCGTCGGTCTGGTCTCGTGGGGCAGTGGCTGCGCGGAGGCGGCCTATCCAGGGGTCTACACGCGCGTCTCGGCGATGGCCTCACTGGTGGCGGCCCACAGTAGCTGAGCGCTGGCGCAACGCGGTCGAGTGCTGGCGGAAACCAGCTGAGCTGCGGGCCGCGGTTGAACGGAAGACGGCGGGCGGACACCCCCTGGAGGGGTCTGTCCGCCCGCCGACTCGAATTCGTCGCTGATGCGAAGTGTCAGCGCTCGTCTTCTCCCGCCGTTGCCGGGGTGTCGGTCAGCCGTCCGGTCTCGTCCTGTATTTCCGAAGCGATCTTCTTGAGCTCCGGCTCGAACTTGCGTCCATGGTGTCCGCAGAAGAGCAGCTCACCACCGCTGATGAGGACAACGCGCAGGTATGCCTGAGCGCCGCAACGGTCGCAGCGGTCTGCCGCTGTCAGCGGACTCGCGGGGGTCAGAACAGTAGTCACGTCGCCTCTTCTCTAGCTCGACGAGCTGTCGTACCAGGGTCAACATCCAACCAGGCCGAAAACGTTCCCGCTCTCAGCTTTTCCTCGAAAACCGACCTCGGGGTGACTGGATGTTACCGATTGGCGGCGAATAGGAGTCAGTTGCGTCAGATGTCGCTTATGGAGCTGTTGTCCGGACTTGCTCCCGGCTGGCTTGCCGGTTGTTGCTGAGGACGTGCCCGGAGCCTAAATGGTTCATGCCTCTTTGGGAACGTGACATGTGTATCACTCGCGCGGGTTATCGAACACGTGCTCGAAGAGGGCTAGCATGGAAGCCGGGACGAGGGCCGTGTTGAGGCCCGGATACCGGGTCGCGGCGCTGTCACCCCTCCCGGCATCGGTACCCTCTCACCGACACGGCTGAAAAAAACTTCAGAACATTCCTGATCGAGGAGCTGCCCGCGTGACCGCCGAAACATCCGTGCCGTCCTCTGCGCTGCTGACGGGTGCAGATCGCGACGGCTCCAACTACACCGCGCGGCACCTGCTCGTCCTCGAAGGGCTGGAAGCGGTTCGCAAGCGGCCCGGTATGTACATCGGGTCAACAGACAGTCGCGGTCTGATGCACTGCGTCTGGGAGATCATCGACAACTCCGTCGACGAGGCGCTCGGCGGTCACGGCGACCGCATCGAGGTCATCCTGCACGAGGACGGCTCGGTCGAGGTCCGGGACAACGGCCGCGGCATCCCGGTGGACGTGGAGCCCAAGACGGGCCTGTCCGGCGTCGAGGTGGTCATGACCAAGCTGCACGCCGGCGGGAAGTTCGGCGGCGGCTCGTACGCGGCCTCCGGCGGTCTGCACGGCGTCGGCGCGTCCGTGGTGAACGCGCTGTCGGCCCGGCTGGACGTCGAGGTCGACCGCAACGGCGCCACGCACGCCATCAGCTTCCGCCGCGGGGTCCCCGGGATCTTCACCGAATCCGGCGCCGAGGCGCCCTTCGACCCCGCCAGCGGGCTCACCAAGGCCAAGCGGGTCCCCAAGACCCGCACCGGCACCCGCGTGCGCTACTGGGCCGACCGGCAGATCTTCCTCAAGGACGCCAAGCTCTCCCTGGACCATCTGCACCAGCGCGCCCGCCAGACCGCCTTTCTGGTGCCCGGCCTGACCATCGTGGTGCGCGACGAGCGCGGCATCGAGACCGACAAGCCCGTCGAGGAGGTCTTTCACTTCGACGGCGGCATCAGCGAATTCTGCGAGTTCCTCGCCCCTGACAAGCCGATCTGCGACGTCCTGCGCCTGTCCGGCAGCGGCACCTTCAAGGAGACCGTGCCCGTCCTTGACGACCGCGGCCACATGACCCCCACCGAGGTCACCCGCGAGCTGGGCGTCGACATCGCGCTGCGCTGGGGCACCGGCTACGAGACGACCGCCAGGTCCTTCGTGAACATCATCGCCACCCCCAAGGGCGGCACCCATGTGACCGGATTCGAGCGCTCCGTCACCAAGACGATGAACGAGGTGCTGCGCTCGGCCAAACTGCTGCGCGTCGCCGAGGACGACATCGTCAAGGACGACGCCATGGAGGGCCTGACGTCGGTGATCACCGTGCGTCTGGCCGAGCCGCAGTTCGAGGGCCAGACCAAGGAAGTGCTCGGCACCTCCGCCGCCAACCGCATCGTGGCCAATGTCGTCGCCACCGAACTGCGCGAGTTCCTGACCTCCACCAAGCGGGACGCCAAGGCCCAGGCGCGCGCCGTCCTGGAGAAGACCGTCGCCGCCGCCAGGACCCGCATCGCGGCCCGGCAGCACAAAGAGGCGCAGCGCAGGAAGACCGCGCTGGAGACCTCCTCGCTCCCCGCCAAGCTGGCCGACTGCCGCAGCGACGCCGTCGACCGCAGCGAACTGTTCATCGTCGAGGGCGACTCGGCACTGGGCACCGCCAAACTGGCCCGCAACTCCGAGTTCCAGGCGCTGCTGCCGATCCGCGGCAAGATCCTCAACGTCCAGAAGTCGTCCATCTCGGACATGCTCAAGAACGCCGAGTGCGGCGCGATCATCCAGGTCATAGGAGCCGGGTCCGGCCGCACCTTCGACATCGACCAGGCCCGCTACGGCAAGGTCATCTTCCTGGCCGACGCCGATGTCGACGGCGCCCACATCCGCTGCCTCCTGCTCACCCTTTTCCAGCGCTATATGCGTCCGATGGTCGAGCAGGGCCGGGTCTTCTCCGCCGTCCCCCCGCTCCACCGCATCGAACTCGTCCAGCCCAAGAAGGGCCAGGACAAGTACGTCTACACCTACTCGGACAACGAGCTGCGCCAGACCCTCCTCGACCTCCAGCGCCGCAACGTCCGCTACAAGGACAGCATCCAGCGCTACAAGGGCCTCGGTGAGATGGACGCCAACCAGTTGGCCGAAACCACCATGGACCCCCGCCACCGGACCCTGCGCCGCATCAACATCAGCGACCTCGAATCCGCCGAGCAGGCCTTCGACCTCCTGATGGGCAACGAGGTCGCCCCCCGCAAGGAGTTCATCACCAACTCCGCCACGACCCTGGACCGGTCGCGGATCGACGTCTGACCTGCGGCCGGGCCGGGCGTCAGGGGGTTGTTGGGTTCTGGAGGGTGCGGCGGAGGCGGGCGGCGGGGGCGGGGCGGTCGGCGGCGGTGAGGAGTTCTATGAGGCGGGAGCCGACGCGGTGGTGGAGGGCCGGGCCGCCCTGGGGGGAGATCGCGTAGAGGTCCATGATCTCGGTGGCCTCGTCGAAGAGGGCGAGGGCTTCGTCGAGGCGGGGGTCGGCCGGGGTGACGCGGACTTCCGCGGCGATGAGCAGGGCGCCGGCGAGGCGGTGGAGGGCCAGGGGGTCCTTCTCGGTCATGCGGCGGCAGACCATGACGCACTCGTCGGCTGTGTCGGTGGCCTCGGCGAAGCGGCCCGTGACCATCAGCGCGCCGAGCAGGACGCCGAGAGCCTCGGCCAAGGTGTGCTGTTCGGCGATCGCCTCGCGGGCGCTGACGCGGCGGAGGATCGCGACGCTCTCGTAGGCCGCGGTCAGGCTCTCCTCCGGGCGTTGGGCGACGAGCAGGCGTACGGCGAGTCCGTTGAGCCCGTCGGCGAGTTCGCGCTCGTAGGCGGCGGGATTGACCCTAGCGAGGTCGCGGTAGAGCTCGACGGCCTCGTGGGCCAGCGGGACGCTGTCGGGATCGCCGACACGTTCGAGGGCGGCGGCCAGGTGATAGAGCGCGTTGGCCAGGGACATGGCGTGGGCGGACGGGTCCTTCGCGTGGAGACGGCGGCGCAGGGCGACGCTCTCCCGGCCGTGTGAGACCGCCGACCGCGGACGGTCGATACGCAGGTGGCACACGCCGAGGGCGGCCAGGGCGGCGGAGAGGTTCGACTCGTGCTTGCCGGGCTCTTCCGCGGCCAGCGCGCGCAGGAGCGTCACGGACTCCTCCAGGGCAGCCGTCGCGTCGTCCCAGCGCTGCGCGTACGACAGATCCCGTCCGATACCGAGCAGGCCGCTTGCCAGGTCGGGGCGGTACTGCTCGTCGTACGCGGCCAGCCTGCGCTGTACGGCGACGGCTTCCTCGGTGGCGGCCAGGGCCTCCGCCCGGCGCCCGACCTCGCCCAGGCGGTCCGCGTACGCCTTGAGGGCGAACGCCAGATTGCCTTCGACCACGGGGACGAGCGAGGGATTGGGGACGCCGTCACGGGCGATGGCCCGGAACTGGGCCAGGACGGCCTCGGATTCGGCCAGCGCCTCCTCCAGCCGACCGGCGTGGTGGAGGCGGACGCCGTGCTCGTGCCGCTCCGCGGCCTGGTCGTTGGGGTTTCTGGCGCGCTCCAGGCGGTGCGGGAGCAGCCGGGTGCTGACGGCGGCGATTCCGGGGTCCAGGTCGGGACTGCGCCGGTTGAACGGCGGGAAGAACATCGCGACGGCTTCGAGGAGTTCGGGGCTGATGTCGTCAAGGGCGGCGAGCGTGGCCAGCGCGGCGCTGCCCCCGATGACGGCGAGTTGAGGGGCCGTGCCGAGCAGCGGGAACAGGTGGAGGGGGCCGACGTGGGGCCAGCGCTGGGCGGCGGCGGTCAGAAAGACCACGGCGCGCGGCATCCAGCTTCCGGTGACCGCGTCGCTCACCACGTCGGTGCCGCTGAGCATGGCGCTGACGGTGCGCCCGGCCCAGTCCTGGGCCGGGTAGTCGGCCCGGTGGCCGGGAAGGGTCAGCGCCAGGAAGTCCTCGGCGAGCCGGTCCGGGTACAGCGGTTCCAGGACGGTGTCGCGGTCGGCCTCGGCCGGTGGGTAGCAGACCGCGTGATCCGCGAGGATGCGATCGGCCGGCAGCCGGACCGCGAGGTCGCTGATGGCCACCCGCCCCTCCTCCGGGCTGACCGGCCCGGTGAGCGCCGCGGTGAACACGGTGCGGTTCATGAGCGCGGGCGAGGTGCGGAACGCTGGTGCGGACGGGGCGATCTCGTGATCCGGGTCCCCGTACAGCCGCGCCCAGTGCAACTGCTCCCGGTCCAGGAGATAGCTGGACAGGCCCGCGAGGTCGGTGGGCGCGCGCAGCCCGTGGGCGTCGGCGTCCACGGCGACCAGGGCAGCCATGTGCACGGCCAGGGTCAGGCCGAAGGCCGCGTCACCGAGCGGGGCCGGTGCCGCGATGCCGCCGGGGGAGACGCCGTAACGCGCCGCGAAGCTGTCGCGGGCCACGGCGAACATCTCGGACCGCGGGGATGCGGCGGCGCCGTCACCGCCGACCTCGTCGGACAGCGGCGCGAGCCGTTGCAGCGAGGTCCTGGCCTGCTGGTTCGCGAGAGCGGCGCGCACGCTCGGCCAGACCTCGTCGCCGCGGGCGATCAGCAGCACCCGGGCGCCGCGCCCGCTGTCGCGGTGCACCAGCGCGTTGCCGAACAGCCACATGAGATGGGTCAGCGGCCAGCGGTCGGCGTAGTCGACGATCAGCAGCACACCCGCGTCGCCCCGGTCACGGAGGTCCTGACTGCCAGGAGGCGGCAGCACGCTCCCCGGTCCGTGGGTGGCGGTGACGACCTGCCAGCCCTCGGCCAGCGACTCCTGCGCGAAGCGGTCGGCGAGACGGGTCTTGCCCTGTCCGCCCGGCGCGCACAGCCACTGCACGGCGAGCGGACCGCCGCCGTCGCGCCAGCGCCGTAACGAGGTCAACTCGGCGGTGCGTCCGGTGAACTCCACGACCCGGAAACGCGCGTTGAGCATCCGGCTCGGTACATTCAACAGAAAGCCGTCGTCCGGCAGGACCGGCGGCTGCCAGCGTTGCAGCAGGTAGACCGGGACGCCGTCGCCGAACACGTGGATGTCCGCGCCCACGACCCCGTAGGCGAAACCGCTCTCGGCGCGTACGGACTGGCTCACGCTCCCGCCTCCCCACCGTGCGGTGTCCGGCGCTCCACGTTCCGCTGGCCGAGATCCGACACGGTGCCCTCCCCCGTTGTCCGACGATCCGATCGCCGGTCGCTGGAAAAGCGTACGCAGCGCCGCCCCCCGGACGCAGGGGATCCGCTCACCGGGCGGGCGCTCGGACCGGCGCCGGACCGGCGCGTTCGCCCACAGCACGGGGGCGTTGGTGGAGGGGGCTCCACCCGGGGGTGGAGAGGGAGATTCAACCCCCGGTTTGATCCGCTGAGCTGGGGGTTTCCGTAGATTCTGAGATGTCGGCGAACCCGCCGGCCTCGTGGGAGTCGCTTTACGGAGGCGTCCGTCATGTCCGGTCTGATCGATGCGCTGGTGATCGTGGCGGTCATCGGTGTGGTGGTCACCCGCCAGTTGCGGCCCAGGAAGGTCACGGGCGGCCGGCGGTGGTGGCTGATACCGGCGGTGCTGGTGTTCATGTCGCTGCGGCAGCACGGGCTGATCGACCCGGAGCACCGGCAGACGGCGGTCGCGCTGCTGGCCGTGGAGTTGGTGGTCGCTGTGGGGATGGGGTTGGCATGGGCGTGGACCACACGGTTGTGGACCGAGAGGGACGGGACGGTCTGGGCGCAGGGAGGGAAGGTCACCGTCGCGGTCTGGGCGGCCGGGGTCGCGGTGCGGATCGGGCTGTACGGGGTGGGTACGGCGATGGGGGTCCACCAGGACAGCGGCTCGTTCCTGATAGCGCTCGCGGCCACGCTGCTGATACGCGCCGGGGTGCTCGCCTGGCGGGCCCAGAGCGTGGCGCCGTCGTACCGTACGGCCTCATGAGCGGTTGGACGTCCTGGCCTTCGAAGGAGGCGCTGTCCCGCGAGAACCGGTCGTCCGCGCGGCGGGCGTTCGGCCGGGGAGTGCGGCTGCTCTTCGCCGCCGCGGCGCTATGGGGGATCCTGGCCCGCACGGATCTCAACGGGTGGCTGACCTCGGCGTCCGTGCTGGGGCTGGCGGTGGCGGCCGTCGTGGTGTGGGCGTTCTTCCGGTTCACGCTCGCGCACCGGGCGGCGCCGTCCGTCGCACTGATCGCACTGATGCTGGGCGCTGCCTTCGGGCTGCACGCGGTGGGCGCCGATGTGCCCGCGACGCTGCTGTGGTGCGGCTGCGCGGTGCTCGGGATGGAGCGGCTGCCGCTGGCCGCGGCGGCGCCCCTCACCGGTACGGCGCTGGCCGCCTACGCACTGGTCGGTGACTCCGGCGGCTGGCTGGTCACGTCGCTGACGGTGGCGGGGCTGGGGCTGATCGGGTACGTCGTGCGGCTGGACGCCGAGGCGCGGGGGAACACGCAGCGGCTGCTGGTCCAGGAGCGGGCGGCGCGGGCGGCGGAGGCCGAGTCGGCGGCGTTGGCGGAGCGGGCCCGGATCGCGCGGGAGATCCACGATGTGCTGGCGCACAGCCTGTCGGCGCAGACGGTGCACCTGGAGGCGACGCGGCTGCTGATCGAGCGGGGCGTCGAGCGGGACGTGGTGCTGGGACGGGTGATCGCGGCCCGGCAGATGGCGCGGGAGGGGCTGGCCGAGACGCGGCAGGCGCTGTCGGCGCTGCGCGGGGAGATGGCACCGGTGGAGGACTTCCTGCGGGAGCTGGTCGCTTCGGAGGGGGCGGACCTGGAAGTGGAAGGGGAGGCGCGGTATCTGCCTGCGGAGGCGGGGTTGGCGGTGCGGCGGGTGGCACAGGAGGCGATGACGAATGTGCGCAAGCACGCGCCGGGAGCGAAGGTCGCGCTGCGGCTGGAGTACCGGAGCGAGGAGGTGGAGCTGGAGTTCCGGGACTTCGGGAGCAGGACGCCTGTGGATAACTCTTTGAGGGCATCCGGATCGGGCTACGGTCTTCTGGGGATGCGGGAGCGCGCGGAGCTGCTGGGCGGCGCGCTCGACGCCGGACCGGCCGAGGAGGGCTTCGTGGTGCGCTTGCGGGTGCCCGCGTGACGCGGGTGGTGGTCGCGGACGACCAGACGGTGGTGCGTGAGGGAATTGTGATGCTGCTGGGGCTGCTGCCCGACATCGAGGTGGTCGGAGCGGCGGCCGACGGGGAGGAGGCGGTACGGCTGGTGGGGGAACACCGGCCGGAGGTGGTGCTGATGGACCTGCGGATGCCGCGCTGCGACGGGGTGGAGGCCACGCGGCGGATCAGGTCGCGGTATCCGGGGACGCAGGTGGTGGTGCTGACGACCTTCGCGGACGACGGCTCGCTCTTTCCCGCGCTGCGGGCGGGGGCGCGGGGATATCTGACCAAGGACGCGGGAGGGGAGGAGATCGCGCGGGCCATCGCGGAGGTGACGGCCGGGCGGGCGGGGCTGTCGCCCGCGGTGCAGGGCAGGATGCTGGACGCGCTGACCGGGGCGGGCCCCGAGCGGCGGCCGGAGGGACGGGGGAGCGGACCGGGCGGACCGGGCGGACCGGGCGGGGCGGGAAAGCCAGGCCAAGGGGCGGCGGGACGGGGGGAGTTGCCGGACGGGCTGACGGCCCGGGAGGCGGAAGTGCTAGCCCTGGTGGCCGAAGGGCTGTCCAACGCCGAGATCGCCGCGCGGCTGCACGTGAGCATGGCGACGGTGAAGACGCACATCAACAACCTGTTCGCCAAAACCGGGGCGCGGGACCGCGCACAGGCGGTCGGATATGCCTACCGGCACGGCATCACCTGATGGGGTGAAGGTTTCTACTTGTTCGTTCTGGATCTTCCCGCTCTGTCCATGATTGGGCACATCGGCCGATCGGCCGATGGAACGAGGAGTGTTCGGTGGACAAGCACGACGGGGGCGACCCCGGGGCGCTGCGGGTGAACGACCCGTGGCAGGACGCGGCGGACGCCGGTCTCTGGGTCCCGGATCAGACGGCCCCCGACCCCGCGCCGGGGCGGACCCGGCCCGAGGGCACACCGCAGGCGGGCCAGGACGGACGGCCGGTGGACCGGTCGGCGGTGTATCTGGAGGTGCAGGGCAGCGCGGCGTTCCAGGAGGTGCGCGACCGGTACCGGAGCTTCACCTTCCCGGTGGTGGCGGGCTTCCTGGCCTGGTACCTGCTGTACGTGGTGGCGGCCACCACGGCACCGGGCCTGATGGGACATCAGGTTGCGGGTGACGTGAATGTGGGGATGGTGGCGGGGCTGGCGCAGTTCGCCACGACGTTCCTGCTGACGTGGGCCTACGCCCGGCACGCGCGGCTGCGCAGGGACCGGGCGGCGCTCGATCTGCGCTGGACGCTGGCGACCAGGACCGGGCAGGAGCGGGTGCGTTGAACAGCGGTCGGTTCAATGGCGGGTATCTGGCGGATTCAGCCGGGGAGCATCAGGGCCTCGCGATCGTGCTGTTCACGATCTTCGTGTCGGTGACGCTGGCGATCACGGCGTGGGCGGGACGGCGGCGGAGCTCGTCGGTGGAGTTCTTCGCCGGGGGACGGTTGTTCACCCCGATGGAGAACGGCCTGGCCATCGCGGGCGACTACATGTCGGCGGCGTCCTTCCTCGGCATCTCCGGGCTCATCGCGCTCTTCGGGTACGACGGCCTGCTGTACTCGGTCGGGTTCTTCGTCGCGTGGCTCGTGGTCCTCATGCTGGTCGCCGAGTTGGTGCGCAACTGCGGGCGGTACACACTCGCCGATGTGCTCTCCGCGCGGATGAGACAGCGGCCGGTGCGGATCGCGGCGGGCACGTCGTCGGTGGTGGTGTCGATCCTGTACCTGGTGGCGCAGATGGTCGGCGCCGGGAGCCTGGTCGGGCTGCTGCTCGGCGGGCACGGCGCGGCGCGCACCTGGACGGTGGTCGGGGTCGGCGCGCTGATGGTGTTCTACGTGTCCTTCGGCGGGATGCGGGCGACGACATGGATCCAGATCGTCAAGACGGTGCTGCTGATCGGCGGCACGGTGACGCTCACCGTGATGGTCCTGGTCCGCTTCCACGGCAATCCGGGGAGTCTGCTGCACGCCGCCGCGGCGGGCAGCGGGCACGGCAACGCCTTCCTGGCTCCCGGGCTGAAATACGGCGGGAGTTGGGCGTCGAAGCTGGACTTCATCAGCCTCGGCCTGGCGCTGGTGCTCGGGACGGCGGGCCTGCCGCACATCCTGTCCCGCTTCTACACGGTGCCCACGGCACGCTCCGCGCGGCGGTCGGTGGTCTGGGCGATCGGGCTGATCGGCGCCTTCTACCTGATGACGATCGTGCTCGGTTTCGGAGCGGCGGCGGTCGTCGGCACCGACACCGTCCGCTCGTCCAACGCCGCGGGCAACACCGCGGTGCCGCTGCTCGCCGAGATCCTGGGCGGCGGGGAGGGGACGACAGGGGGCACCGTGCTGTTCGCGGTGGTCGGCGCGGTGGCCTTCGCGACGATCCTGGCCGTGGTCGCGGGCATCACCCTGGCGTCGTCGGCCTCGGTGGCCCACGACCTCTACGCCACGCTGCGCCGCCGCCCCGTCGCGGAAACGCAGGCACGGCAGAACAGGCGCGCCAAGCGCGAGGCCGCGGCCCCCGGCACCGCGCGGGTCACCGCCGACGCGGTGGAGGAAGGGGCGATGGAGGAGGACGAGGTGCGGGTGGCCAGATTCGCGGCCGTCGGGATCGGCGCCGTCGCGATCGGGCTCAGCCTCTTCGCGCAGGACCAGAACATCGCCTTCCTGGTCGGCCTCGCCTTCGCCGTCGCCGCGTCCGCGAATCTGCCCGCCCTGCTCTACTCCCTGTTCTGGCACCGGTTCACCACCCGCGGCGCGGTCTGGTCGATCTACGGCGGCCTCGTACCGGCCCTGCTCCTGGTGGTGTTCTCGCCCGTCATCTCCGGCAGGCCCGACGCGCTCTTCCCCGGCGTCGACTTCCACCTCTTCCCGCTGGAGAACCCGGGCCTGGTCTCCATCCCGCTCGGTTTCCTCGCGGGCTGGCTCGGCACCCTGCTGTCGCCGGAGGAGGCGGACGCGGGGAAGTACGCGGAGACGGAGGTGCGTTCGCTCACCGGCGCCGGGGCCGCGTAACGGCGGTTCAGCCGGTGGCGGCCCAGGCGTAGCGGTGTTCGGGACGGCCCGTGTCGCCGTATTTGAGGGTGAGGCTCAACCGCCCCGCCTGCTCCAGGTACTTCAGGTAGCGCTGGGCGGTGGAGCGGCTGAGCCCGGCGCGTTCGGCGACCTCGTGGGCGGACAGCGGGCGGCCCGCCTCGTGCAGGACGCGGCGGATCAGGTCGGCGGTCGGCGCGGAGTGCCCCTTGGGCAGTTCGGCCGAGGACGCGCCCGCCGTACGCAGGGCGCCGAAGATCCGGTCGACCTGCTCCTGCCCGGCCTCGCCGCGCCCGCCCACCCCCTCCAGGGTGCGGCGCAGCGCCGCGTAACCGTCCAGCTTGGCCCGCAGACCGGCGAAGCTGAACGGCTTCACCAGGTACTGCAACGCGCCGAGCCGCATCGCTGCCTGCACGGTGGCGACATCACGCGCCGCCGTCACCATGATCACGTCCGCGTGGTGCCCGTGCTGCCGCATCCGGCGGACCAGCGTCAGCCCCGTCTCGTCCGGCAGATAGTGGTCGAGCAGCACCAGGTCGATCCGGGTGCGCTCCAGCACCGACAGCGCGTGCGCCGCGGTGTGGGCCCGCCCGGCCACCCGGAAGCCCGGCACCTTGCCCACATAGGCCGAGTTGATCTCCGCCACCCGGAAGTCGTCGTCCACCACCAGTACGTCGATCATCGCGCCGCCTCCCCAGCCGCGGAAAGCACTCCTCCGGCCAGCGCCCCACCGGCCAGCACTCCTTCGGCCAGCGCCTCGGGCAGCACCACCGTGAACACCGCGCCACCGCCCGCCCGCGCCGTCACCCGCGCCAGACCCCCGTACCGCTCGGCGAGCCTGCGCACCAGCGCGAGGCCCAGGCCGCGCCCCCGGTGCGGCGGACGTTCCTTCGTCGACCAGCCCTCGGTGAAGATCAGTTCGCGCGCCTCCGGCGGCACTCCCGGCCCCGTGTCCGACACCCGCAGCAGCAGGGTCGTGTCGTCCTCGGCGCGCAGTTCGACCTCCACGAAAGGCGCGGCGGACATCGCCGGGGACACGCGGTGCCCGGCGGCGGCGTCCAGCGCGTTGTCGATGAGATTGCCCAGCACCGTCACCAGATCGCGCGGGTCCACCACCCGGTCGGGCAGCAGCGTGCTCTGCGCGACCCGCAGCGACACCCCGCGCTCCGCCGCGATGGCGGCCTTGCCGACCAGCAGCGCCGACACCAGCGGATCGTGCACCCGGTCCGCGATCACCTCGGCCGACGCCCGATGGGTGTCGGCGACCTCCGCGACATAGCCCACCGCCTCCTCGTGCAGGCCCAGTTCCAGCAGGCCCAGCACGGTGTGCAGCCGGTTGGCGTGCTCGTGGTCCTGGGCGCGCAGCGCGTCCAGCAGCCCGTGGGTGGAGTCCAGTTCGCGGCCGAGCAGCTCCAGTTCCGTACGGTCCCGCAGCGTCACCACGGCCCCGCCGTCACCGGTCGGCATCCGGTTGGCGACCAGTACCCGGCCGCCGCTGACCGTCAGCAGATCCGCGCCCTCGACCCGCCCCGCCAGCACGTCCGTCGTACGGCCAGGCGGCAGCAGCTCGTCCAGCAGCCGCCCGGTGGCCGCGCCGTCACCGGCGCCGTCGAGCCCGAGCAGCCGCTGCGCCTCGTCGTTGACCAGCCGCACCCGCCCCTGCCGGTCCAGTGCGACCACGCCCTCGCGGACGCCGTGCAGCATCGCCTCCCGCTCGTCGAGCAGCGCCGATATGTCGGCGAAGGCCAGCCCGTGCGTGGCCCGCTGCAACCGCCGCGAACCCCACACCGCCGCCAGCACGCCCACGCCCAGCGCCGCGCCCGCGTACATCAGCAGACCCGGCACCAGGCCGATCGCCCGGTTGAGGATGCCGTCGTACCTGATGCCCACCGACACCGCGCCCACGATCCGGTGGGAGGAGTCGTACAGCGGCACCTTGCCGCGGGTGCTGCGCCCCAGCGTGCCGCGGTCGATCTGCATGATCTCGTCACCGGCCAGCGCCACGCTGGGATCGGTCGAGACGGGTTCGCCGATCCGCTTGGGGTCGGTGTGCGACCACCGGATGCCGTGGGTGTCCATCACCACGATGTAGAGGGCCTTCGTGGCGATCCTGACTCGTTCCGCCTCCGCCTGCACCGGGCCGTCCGGCGTCGGCCGGGACGAGACCACGGCCCGCGCGACCTCGGGATCGACGGCCACGGTCTCCGCGATGGCCAGCGCCCTGTGCATCGCCTCTTCGTCGAGCTGGTGGCTGAGCGGCGCCAGGAAGAGCCCGGTGGCGAGCGCCGTGACGCCCGCCGTGATCGCCAGTTGCACCAACAGGACCTGCGCCGAGACACGGCGCGGCCATCCGATCCGCATCGTGGGGCTCCTCCGCATTCCAACCGGTCCGCCGACAGTCGCGGCGGCCGACCCGCGTCCCCACCCCACGCGTACGTCGACAGCCCTGTCGTCAACGCAAGGTAAACCCCGCAGAGCCGGATGGGCAGACTCCGTTTCGCTTTCGTTGTGCGCGGGCGAGCAAAACGAGCAGAAGACCGGCTTGCGCGCAGAAGGCTCCTTGCGCCCACAAGACTGCCGCCGCCGCGGTGGTCGCTCCTAGCCTCCACCGCCATGAGCAGCGAAACGAGCCCCGCCATCGAGCTGCGGGGGGCGAGCAAGGCGTTCAGGACCCCGTCCGGCGCCCTGCACACCGCCGTGAGAGACCTGGACCTGACCGTGGAACGCGGTGAGTTCGTCGCGGTCGTCGGACCGACCGGCTGCGGCAAATCGACGACGCTGACCCTGGTCAGCGGCCTGGAGGAGCCCACGGAAGGCGAGGTGCTGGTCTCGGGAGAGGCCGTGAACGGCATCAACCCCGGCGTCGGCTTCGTCTTCCAGCAGGACGCCGTCTTCCCCTGGCGGACCGTGCTGTCCAACGTCATGGCCGGGCCGCGCTTCCGCGGTGTCGGCAAGGCCGAGGCCAAGGAGCGGGCCCGCGACTGGCTGGCCCGCGTGGGCCTGACCGCCTTCGAGGACCGCTATCCGCACCAGCTCTCCGGCGGCCAGCGCAAGCGCGTCGCGCTCGCCGCGACCTTCGTCAACGACCCCGACATCCTGCTGATGGACGAGCCGTTCTCCGCGCTCGACGTGCAGACCAGGGCCCTGATGTCCGACGAACTCCTGGAGCTGTGGTCCGGTACCGGGTCCTCGGTGGTGTTCGTCACCCATGACCTGGAGGAGTCCATCGCCCTGGCCGACAAGGTCGTCGTGATGACCGCGGGGCCCGCCACCGTCAAGGAGGTCTTCACGATCGACCTGCCGCGGCCCCGCAAGGTCGAGGAGGTCAGGCTCCAGCCGCGCTTCGTGGAGATCTACCGCGAGATCTGGTCGTCGCTGGGCGAAGAGGTCCGCATCACCCGCGAGAGGAGCGTCGGACATGCCGCCTGAGTCCGCAGCCCCGGCCGCCCCCCGGACCGGGGCCACCCCCGAGGACGCCGTCCCGGCCGGGCCCGGCACCGGCACCCAGCGCACCAAGGCCCGCGCCCGCGCCGTCCGCAACCGCACCCTCCTGGTGTACGCCAGCCGCCTCGCCGTCCTCGTCCTCGTGCTCGGCCTGTGGGAGTGGTCGGCCCGCACCGGGGTCATCGACCCGTTCAACTTCTCCATGCCGTCCAAGATCTGGGACCAGATCCGGCAGTGGACGATGCACGGCACACCGCAGGGCCCCCTGGGCGAGCAGATCTGGTACACGCTCTACGAGGCGCTGTACGGCTGGGTCATCGGCGTCGCCGGCGGTGTGGTGCTGGGCATCGCGCTCGGCCGGATCCCCTTCCTCTCGGACGTCTTCGGCCCGTACGTGAAGGTGCTCAACGCGATGCCGCGTATCGTGCTGGCGCCGATCTTCCTCATCTGGTTCGGCCTCGGCCCGGCCTCCAAGGTGGCCTCCGCCGTCGTCCTGGTCTTCTTCCCGGTGTTCTTCAACGCCTTCCAGGGGGCCCGCGAGGTCGACCGCAATCTGGTCGCCAACGCCCGCGTCCTCGGCGCGAGCAACCGCCGCGTCACCCTCCAGGTGGTGATCCCGGCCGCCACGTCGTGGATCTTCACCAGCCTGCACGTCAGCTTCGGCTTCGCGCTGATCGGCGCGATCGTCGGCGAGTACATCGGCGCGACCAAGGGCATCGGCCTGCTGGTCTCCGCCTCGCAGGGCACCTTCAACGCCGCCGGTGTCTACGCGGCCATGGTGATCCTCGCCGTCGTCGCCCTCATCGCCGAGGGCCTGCTGACCTACCTGGAGAAGCGGCTCTTCCGCTGGAAGCCCGCCCAGCCCGGCGCCGAACGCTGAGCCGCGGTCGCCCTCCCCGAAATCCCGCGCCCCCGCGCGCCCACCCTCCGCTCTCACAAGGACGTGACCATGCGCCAGTACGCCAAGCTCCCGGCATTCGCCCTCGCCGGAGCCCTCGCCCTCACCACACTCACCGCCTGTGCCAACGACGCCGCGTCCGGCTCCGGCTCCGGCTCGGATTCCACCGGGGACGCGGGCTCCACGGCCCCGGCGGCCAAGAACGCCGAGAAGGTCAAGATCATGGTCGGCGGCCTGGACAAGGTCATCTACATGCCCGCCATGCTCACTCAGAGACTCGGCTTCTTCCAGGCCGAGGGCCTCGACGTGACGCTGCTGAGCGAACCGGCCGGTGTGCAGGCCACCACGGCGCTGGTCTCCGGTGACGTGCAGGGCGCCGTCGGCTTCTACGACCACACCCTCGACCTCCAGACCAAGAACAAGATGATCGAGTCCGTCGTGCAGTTCGCACAGGCCCCCGGTGAGGTCGAGGTGGTCTCCACCAAGGCCGCGGGCGACATCACCTCCGCCAAGGACTTCAAGGGCAAGAAGCTCGGTGTGACCGGTCTCGGCTCGTCCACCGACTTCCTCACCAAGTACCTCGCGGTGCACAACGGCCTCAAGGTCAGCGACTTCACGCCCGTCACCGTCGGCGCTGGCCAGACCTTCATCGCCGCCCTCCGACAGGGCTCCATCCAGGCCGGTATGACCACCGACCCGACCGTCGCGCAGATCCTCGACAAGGGCATCGGCAAGGTGCTGTACGACATGCGCACGCCCGAGGGCTCGCGGGAGGCGCTCGGCGGCCTCTACCCGTCCTCCAGCCTCTACATGAACACCGACTGGGTGAACGGCCACAAGGAGACCGTGCAGAAGCTGGCCAACGCCTTCGTGAAGACCCTCAAGTGGATGTCCACGCACACCCCCGAGGAGATCGCCGCGAAGATGCCCTCCGACTACGCGCAGGGCGGCGCCAAGCTGTACGCCGACTCCATCAAGGCCACGCTGCCGATGTTCACCACCGACGGCGTGATGCCCCCCGACGGCCCGGCCACCGTGGAGGCGGTCCTGAAGTCCTTCAACCCGAACCTCAAGGGCAAGAAGGTCGACCTGGAGAAGACCTACACCACGGAGTTCGTCAAGAACGTCAAGTAGCGCCCGGTCATGTAGCGCCCGGTCATGTAGCGCCTGCTCACATAACGCCTGCTCAGGTAGCGCCTGCTCACGCAGCGCCTCGCCATGAGCGCCCGGCGAAGAGCCCTACGACGCGCGGCCCCCGGCCACCCGCTCGATCCCCGTGACCTCCATCCGGGCGGGTGTGCCGAGGGCCGCGCCGCAGCTCTCCGGGCGCGGCGGCAGCGACGCGACCTGCGCCACCGCCACCTCCCAGACCCGCCCGTCGACGTGCGCCACCCGCACCGCCCAGGCGCCGTCGCCGTCGCCCGAGGGCGCCGGGTCCGTACGCTCCACGGCCTCCACGACCACGGCCGCCGTACGGTCCTCACCGGTCAGCTCCCGTACGGCCAGATCGGCCGCCTGTCCGGGACGGTCCCACGCCGAGCGGCCCCGGCAGCCGTCCAGCACCATTCGCCCGGAGCGCGCCGCCTCCAGTACGTCCTTCGCGTGGTGCGCGTCCACCCGGCCGTACGTGTAGCCGTAGGGCAGCACGAGCATGGTCGGCGCGAAACGGTGTCCGCCGAGGTGGGTGACCTCCCAGACCTCGCTGCCGCCCGAGGCGGTCAGCTCCGCGGCGAGCGGCCGGCCGCGCACCGCGCAGCAGCGGTCCCGCTTGCCGTTGGTGCACACCAGGGCGAGGGGCGCGCCGTCGTACGCGTCGCCGAATCCGTTGTGCGCGCCCGCGCCCAGCGCGGTGAAGTCCAGCGCGGTCAGCTCCGCCGGGTCGGCGACCTCGGCGGTACGGACCCAGGAGGCGCCCGGCGCGGTGTGCGCGAGGTAGACCCGGTGCCGACGCGGAAGGTGCAGGTCGGCGTGTCTGCCGGGGCGGCGGATCAGGGCGACGCGGGTGCCGGTGCCGTCGGCGAGCCGTTCCAGTTCGCGGCCGGTCGCCGGGTCCAGCCTGCTCGCCCCCAGCGCCTTCGCCCCCCACGGGCCCGGCTGCTCGATCAGCAGCCACGTCCGTGCGGTGGCCGCGGTGGCGGCCACCGGTTCGGCGAGGGACGCCGAGGCGCTGGTGCAGGTGCTCACCCGGCTGAGCCTATTGCCTCCCGGCGGCCCCCGAATCCCGGGGCGCGGCGGCCCCCGCCACCGCGCCCGTATCCAGCGACCTGTACGACAGCCTGTACGACCGGCCGTACGACAGCCCGTACGACACCCTGTGCGACAAGCCGCACGCGCCCGTACGACCGGCCCGCGTACGGCCCGGCGCTACACCGGTCCCGCCACCACCGCGACCGGCTTGACCAGCGGCACCCCCGAGCCGTCGCGGCGCGGGTCCTTCGGCGGCAGCTCGGCGGGCGTGCCGGTGGGCGTGGCGGCGCGGGCGGGCGCGGGACCCGCCCAGGCCAGCGCGAGACCGACCTCGCCGCGCAGGAACCGCTGGCAGCGCACACCGCCGGTGGCGCGCCCCTTGCGCGGATACTGCTCGAACGGCGTCAGCTTCGCGGTGCCCTCGGTCGTGTCGTCCAGCGTGCCCTCGGCGCGCGCGACGGTGAACACCACCGCGTCCACGGCGGGATCGACGGCGGTGAAGGAGATCACCTTGGCGCCGTCGGCGAGCTTGACGCCCGCCATGCCGCCCGCGGGCCGCCCCTGCGGGCGTACCTGCGCGGCCGGGTAGCGCAGCAGTTGCGCGTCGTCGGTGATGAAGACCAGGTCCTCCTCGCCGGTGCGCAGCTCCATCGCGCCGACCACCCGGTCACCGTCCTTGAGGCCGATGACCTCCAAGTCGTCCTTGTTCGACGGGTAGTCGGGCACGACGCGCTTGACGACGCCCTGTTCGGTGCCGAGCGCGAGGCCGGGCGAGGACTCGTCGAGCGTGGTCAGGCACAGCACCCGCTCGCCGTCCTCCAGGGTGAGGAACTCCGACAGCGCGGCGCCGCCCGCCAGCGACGGCGCCCCGGCCGTGTCCGGCAGCATCGGCAGGTCGATCACGGTCAGCCGCAGCAGCCGCCCGGCGGACGTCACCGCGCCGATGTCGGCGCGCGCCGTGGTCGGCACCGCCGAGACGATCACATCGTGCTTGGCGCGCTTGGCACCGCCGTCGCTGAAGTCCTCGCCGTTGGTCGTACGGGCCAGCAGCCCGGTCGAGGAGAGCAGCACACGGCACGGGTCGTCGGCCACTTCGAGCGGCACCGAGGACAGCGGCGCGCCCGCCGACTCCAGCAGGACCGTACGGCGCTCGGTGCCGTACTGCTTGGCGACCGCGGCCAGTTCGGCCGAGACCAGCTTGCGCAGCTCCGCGTCCGAGTCGAGGATCCGGGTCAGCTCGGCGATCTCCGCGTTCAGCCGGTCGCGCTCGGACTCCAGCTCGATCCGGTCGAAGCGGGTGAGGCGGCGCAGCGGGGTGTCCAGGATGTACTGCGTCTGGATCTCGGAGAGCCCGAAGCGCTCCATCAGGCTTTCCTTGGCCGCCGACGAGTTGTCGCTGGCCCGGATGATCGCGATGACCTCGTCGATGTCGATGAGGGCCACCAGCAGACCGTCCACCAGGTGCAGCCGGTCGCGGCGCTTGGTGCGGCGGAATTCGCTGCGGCGGCGGACGACCTCGAAGCGGTGGTCGACGTACACCTGGAGCAGTTCGCGCAGGCCCAGGGTGAGCGGCTGCCCGTCCACCAGGCACACGTTGTTGATGCCGAAGGAGTCCTCCATCGGCGTCAGCTTGTAGAGCTGCTCCAGGACGGCCTCGGGGTTGAAGCCGTTCTTGATCTCGATGACCAGCCGCAGGCCGTGCTCGCGGTCGGTGAGGTCCTTGACGTCCGCGATGCCCTGGAGCTTCTTCGCGTTGACCATGTCCTTGATCTTCGCGATCACCTTCTCCGGGCCGACCGTGAAGGGCAGTTCGGTGACGACCAGGCCCTTGCGGCGCGGCGTCACGTCGTCCACCGCGACCGTCGCGCGGATCTTGAAGGTGCCCCGGCCCGACTCGTACGCGTCCCGGATGCCGGTCAGTCCGATGATCCGGCCGCCGGTCGGCAGGTCGGGGCCGGGCACGAAGCGCATCAGTGTGTCGAGGTCGGCGTTCGGGTGCCTGATGAGGTGGCGCGCGGCGGCGATGACCTCGCCCAGATTGTGCGGCGGCATGTTGGTGGCCATGCCGACGGCGATCCCGGAGGCGCCGTTGACCAGCAGGTTGGGGTACGCGGACGGCAGGACCGCGGGCTCCTGCTCCTGGCCGTCGTAGTTGGGGGCGAAGTCGACGGTGTCCTCGTCGATCGACTCCACCATGAGCTGGGCCGGGCCGGACATCCGGGCCTCGGTGTAACGCATCGCCGCGGGCAGGTCGTCCAGCGAGCCGAAGTTGCCGTGTCCGTCGACCAGCGGGAGCCGCTGCGAGAACGGCTGGGCCATCCGCACCATGGCGTCGTAGATCGACGCGTCCCCGTGCGGGTGAAGCTTGCCCATCACCTCGCCGACCACGCGGGCACACTTGACGAAGCCGCGGTCGGGCCGCAGCCCCATCTCGTTCATCTGGTAGACGATGCGGCGGTGTACCGGCTTCATCCCGTCACGGGCGTCGGGAAGCGCCCGCGAGTAGATCACCGAGTAGGCGTACTCGAGGTAGGAGGCCTGCATCTCGTCCACGACGTCGATGTCGAGGATGCGCTCCTCGAAATCGTCGGGCGGCGGGGTCTTCGCGGTGCGGCGGGCCATCTCGGCGGCTGCTCCTTCATCTGGACGGGCGGACAGGCGATCGGTCGGGCGGTCGGGCGGTGGCCGGTCGGACGATCGGACGGGCGATCAGCCGAACGGTCGGACGATCAGTCGAGCGATCAGTCGAGCGGTCGGACGGGCACAAGGCTCGGGTGGGACGCCGACCATTGTGGACCGCACTACCGACATCGCGGACCACCACCCGGTACGAGCGTGCCGTGGACGGCACGTTCACCCACGACGCGGCGGGCACGTTCACCCACGGCGTGACCGGGAACTTCGCGGACGGTCGGCTCCCTTGCCTAGAGTGGCAGCACTCTACGCAGTCACGCAGCAGCGACCGGAAGGACAGCTTGCCCATGGGTCACACGGCCACGCCGGAGGCACACTCCAGCGGCCTGACAGCCACCGAGCACCGCCTGGCGAACGGCCTGCGGGTGGTGCTCTCCGAGGACCACCTCACTCCGGTCGCGGCCGTCTGCCTCTGGTACGACGTCGGTTCCCGCCACGAGGTCAAGGGCCGTACCGGCCTCGCCCACCTCTTCGAGCACCTGATGTTCCAGGGCTCCGCCAGCGTCAAGGGCAACGGGCACTTCGAACTGGTGCAGGGCGCGGGCGGCTCGCTGAACGGCACCACCAGCTTCGAGCGCACCAATTACTTCGAGACCATGCCCGCCCACCAGGTCGAACTGGCCCTGTGGCTGGAGGCCGACCGGATGGGCAGCCTGCTCACCGCGCTCGACCTGGAGAGCCTGGACAACCAGCGCGACGTGGTGAAGAACGAGCGCCGCCAGCGGTACGACAACGTCCCCTACGGCACGGCCTTCGAGCGGCTGACCGCGCTGGCCTACCCCGAGGGACACCCGTACCACCACACGCCGATCGGCTCGATGGCCGACCTGGACGCGGCGTCGCTGGAGGACGCGCAGGCGTTCTTCCGTACGTACTACGCGCCCGGCAACGCGGTGCTGGCCGTGGTCGGCGACATCGACCCCGAGCAGACGCTGGCGTGGGTCGAGAAGTACTTCGGCAGTATCCCCGCCCACGACGGCAAGCCCGCACCGCGTGACGGCTCGCTGCCCGAGGTGATGGGCGGCCAGCTCCGCGAGGTGATCGAGGAGGACGTGCCCTCGCGCGCGCTGATGGCGGCCTACCGGCTGCCGGAGGACGGCACCGCCGACGGCGACGCGGCCGACCTGGCGCTGACCATGCTCGGCGGCGGCGAGTCGTCCCGGCTGCACAACCGACTGGTACGGCGCGACCGCAGCGCCGTCGCCGCGGGCTTCGGCCTGCTGCGCCTCGCGGGCGCGCCGTCGCTCGGCTGGCTGGACATCAAGGCGTCCAGCGGGGTCGAACTGAGCACCATCGAGGCCGCGGTGGACGAGGAGCTGGCCCGCTTCGCCCAGGAGGGCCCCAGCCCCGAGGAGATGGAGCGCGCCCAGGCGCAGATCGAGCGCGAGTGGCTCGACCGGCTCGCCACCGTGGGCGGCCGGGCCGACGAACTGTGCCGTTACGCGGTGCTGTTCGGCGACCCGCAGCTCGCCCTCACCGCCGTCCAGCGGGTGCTGGCCGTCACCCCCGAGCAGGTGCGGGCCGTGGCCGCCGCGCGGCTGCGCCCCGACAACCGCGCGGTCCTCGTCTACGAGCCCACCGGCGGCGACGCGGCGGAGGACGCCACCGACGAAGCCACCGACGACGCCACTGACGAAGCGACCGACGAAGCCACCGAGCAGGAGGGCGAGCTGTGAGCGAGACCGCGGCCGTCATGACGTTCCACCCGCAGCCGCAGGCCGGGGAGCCCCGGCCGTGGGCGTTCCCCGCCCCCGACCGCGGCACCCTGGGCAACGGTCTGACGGTGCTGACCAGCCACCGCCCGGGACAGCAGGTCGTCGCCGTCGAGGTGCTGCTCGACGCGCCGCTGGACGCCGAGCCCGAGGGTCTGGACGGCGTCGGCACCATCATGGCCAGGGCGCTGTCGGAGGGCACGGAGCAGCACACCGCCGAGGAGTTCGCGGCCGAGCTGGAGCGCTGCGGCGCCACGCTGGACGCGCACGCCGACCACCCCGGTGTGCGGGTCTCCCTCGAAGTGCCCGCCTCCCGGCTCGACAAGGCGCTCGCCCTGCTCGCGGAGGCGCTGCTGACCCCGGCCTTCCCAGAGGACGAGATCAAGCGCCTGGTCGCCAACCGGCTCGACGAGATCCCGCACGAGCTGGCCAACCCCGCCCGCAGGGCCGCGATGGCGCTGTCCAAGGAGCTGTTCGCACCGGAGCTGCGCTGCTCCCGGCCGCGCCAGGGCACCGAGGAGACCGTCCGCAGGATCGACGCGGCGGCCGTACGCGCCTTCTACCGGGCCCACGTCCGCCCGTCCACCGCGACCGCCGTGGTGGTCGGCGACCTCACCGGCATCGACCTGCCGCGGCTGCTCGACGACACCCTGGGCGGCTGGAGCGGCTCGGCCGCCAAGCCCCGCCCGCGCCCGGCGATCACCTCGGACGACACCGCGCGCGTGGTCATCGTGGACCGGCCGGGCGCGGTGCAGACCCAGCTCCTCATCGGCCGTACCGGCGCCGACCGGCACGACCCGGTGTGGGCGGCCCGCGTGATCGGCACCTACTGCCTGGGCGGCACCCTGACCTCCCGCCTGGACCGCGTGCTGCGCGAGGAGAAGGGCTACACCTACGGCGTACGCGCCTTCGGACAGGTGCTGCTCGGCTCCGCCGACGGTACGGGCGCCGCGCTGCTGGGCATCAGCGGCTCGGTGGCCACCGAGGTCACCGGGCCCGCGCTCGCCGACACCTGGCAGGTCATCAGGACGCTCGGCGAGGGCGGCCTGACCGACGAGGAGCGGGACGTCGCCGTACAGAATCTGGTCGGTGTGGCGCCGCTGCGCTACGAGACGTCGGCGGCCGTCGCGGCCACGCTGACCGACCAGGTCGAGCAGCAGCTCCCGGACGACTACCAGGCCGAGCTCTACGCGCGGCTGGCGGCCACGGGCACGGTGGAGGCGACCGCCGCGGTCGTCAACGCCTTCCCGCTCGACCGGCTCGTGGTGGTCCTGGTCGGGGACGCGTCCGTCATCGCCGGGCCGGTGGGCGAGTTGGGCATCGGACCGGTGAACATCATCACGTAGCACCGGACGGTCGGACCCGCGTCACGCGGGTCACGCGCCACCCGGCGCGAGCGGTCGGCACCGCTCGCGCCACCCGTCCCCGGAACCCCGGCAGCCCCCTGCGGCGCCGGGGTTCCGGGCGTTTTCGAGCGCGGCGCGGGCGTTTTCGAGCGCCGTGCGGGATTTGGGGAGGGCTTGCGGGGGAGTGTCAGCGAAGTGTGGCGTACGCAACAAATCAGCTGATCTGTTTGGCGGATGGGCGAAACCGCGGTTAGCGTCTTCGCTCGTTGCCCGTCAGCAGCAGCCGCGTCCGGCGGCACGCGGGCACACATCGCCGAGTCCCCGTCAGGGGAGCCGGGGACCCAGCCCTCTCGCGAGGGAGCAGTCCCTGGGGTGAATCGGGACCGACCGCCGAGCGGCGGCCGGACCCGTAGGAGACCTTCCTGCTCCGAACCCGTCAGCTAACCCGGTAGGCGAGAAGGAAGGAAAGGAGCGACGCCTCTTCATGGCGTTCACCGTTCTGCCCGCGCCCAGCGGGAAGCACCGCCGTCCCCGTCGCGGCGCCGCACGCACCGTCCGCGGTGGCGGCACGCTCGCCGGAGTCGCGGTGCTCACCGCGACCGGAGCGTTCGGGGCCACCTCGATGACCGCCACGGCCCACGCCGAGAGCGCGCACGACGCCGTCGCGAACACCGTCTTCGCCCGTACCGCCGATGTGACCGGCTCGCTCGCCGACTCCCTGGCCGCGCAGGCGGAGGCCCAGCGCAAGGCCGCCGAGGCCGCGAAGGCCACGGCGGAGGCCGACCGCAAGCAGGCCGAGGCCGCCGCCCGCGCCAAGGCGGCCAAGGCCAAGGCCGACGCGGCGGCCGCGAAGGCCAAGGCGGAGGCCGCGGCCAAGGTCCGGGCCGCCCGCGAGGCCAAGGCCCGCGCCGACCGCGCCGCCGCCGAGCGCAAGCGCCTCGGCTCCTTCGTCCTGCCGGTCGACAGCTCCTACGTCTCCACCGCCTACCACTCCTCCAGCGGCCTGTGGTCCTCCGGCTACCACACCGGCATCGACTTCCACGCAGCCAGCGGCACCACCGTGCACGCGGTCGGCTCCGGCACCGTGGTCGAGGCCGGCTGGGGAGGCTCGTACGGCAACAACATCGTGATCCGGATGTCCGACGGGATGTACACCCAGTACGGCCACCTGTCCTCGATCCAGGTCTCGGTCGGCCAGAGCGTCACGCCCGGCCAGCAGATCGCCCTGTCCGGCGCGACCGGCAACGTCACCGGGCCGCACCTGCACTTCGAGGCCCGTACCGGACCCGACTACGGCTCCGACGTCGACCCCATCGCCTACCTGCGCAAGCACGGCGTCTCGGTCTGACCCCAGGACCCCGCAGGGGTTCCGCCACCGCCCCCTGGAACCACCGCACCACCCCCCTCAGCACGAAGGCCCCGGCTCCCCCCGCCGGGGCCTTCGTCCGTCCCGTACCCGTCCCGTACCCGTCCCGTACCCGTCCCGTACCCGTCCCGTGCCCGTCCCGTGCCCGTCCCGTGCCCGTCCCGCACCGGTCCCGCGCGCCAAAAGAAGTTCCATATTCGGGACTGTGATCGGAATCCCTGGTGTGCTGGAATAGGGTTACCGCAGAATGTGCGGAAAGAATGGGGTCCTGCGATGCGGAATCGGATGTGAACGGGACGGACGGCACGGGGCGGCGTATCTCGGCCCAGGTGGTGTGTACGGCCATCCGCGACGACATTGTCAGCGGTTTCTTCCCGCCGGGCGGCCGACTGACGGAGGAACTGCTCGCGCAGCGGTACGGGGTGTCGCGCGTGCCGGTCCGCGAGGCGCTGCGCACCTTGGAGTCCGAGGGCTTCGTCCGCACCCGCAGGCACGCCGGCGCGTCGGTGGCCGAGCCCACCGAGCAGGAGGCGGCCGACCTTCTGGAACTGCGCGGCCTGTTGGAGCCGCTGGGCGCCGCGCGCGCCGCCCAGCGCCGTACCGACGCGCATCTGAAGGTGCTGCGCGGGCTCGTACGCCTAGGTCAGGAGCGCGCGGTCCAGGGCCAGTTGTCCGACCTGCCGTCGCTCGGCGGCTGGTTCCACGAGACGCTGGCGCAGGCGTCGGGCAGTCCCACGCTGGCCGCGCTGCTCACGCAACTGCGCCACAAGATCGCCTGGGTGTACGGCGACGACGTGCCCACCCGCGCGGTGGAGTCGTGGGAGGAGCACGCGGCGCTCGTGGACGCGGTGGCGCGCGGTGACGCCGAGCGGGCCCGCAAACTGGCCGCGGGGCACGTGGAGCGGAGCGCCGCGGTGAGGATTCTGAAACATCCCGTAAACGCGGTGCGCCGCCGCCATTAACAATCGCACCGTATACAAGTGCGTAGAATTGCGGCACCCGTAAATGCAATAAAGCGGGGCCGGTGCAATCCGGGTGGATTGTCCGGCCCCGCTGAATTCCGCTGTCCGGTGGCGGGACAAAGATCCCCGGACGTGTTCCGGCCACGCGAAGGGCGCTTCGCGCGGCAGGGCGCACCGCCCGAAGGCCCGGTCGCGCGAAAGCGCGGCCGGGGAGGGCGGGCGCGCCCCGCCGCGTCTCAGACGGTCTCGGGAAGCTCTTCCAGGCCCTCGGCGACGAGCTTCGCCAGCCGGTCGAGCGCGGCGTCGGCGCCGTCGGCCTCCGAGGCGAGCACGATCTCCTCGCCGCCCTGCGCGCCGAGGCTCAGCACCGCCAGCATGGACGCGGCGTTCACCGGGCCGCCGTCGGCCTTCGCGATCGTCACGGGGACGCCCGCGGCCATGGCCGCGCGGACGAAGATGGACGCGGGGCGGGCGTGCAGGCCCTCCGCCCAGCCGACGTTGACACAGCGCTCAACCATGGTGCTGCCCTTCGGGTCGTTCCAGTTGTCTAGACCAGTTTCGCACGGCCGGAGCGCTGCTCCGGCACGTCGGCACGATCGCGGCCCCCACCAGACTGCCCCCTGCGCGTCGGCTCCGCGAGTGTGACGCGCCCGCCGGGCCACCCGCTTACGCTGGGGCCATGAGCGAGCAGACGGCGCATCCGTACCCCGTCCACTGGGAGGCGGACGTCGTACTGCGGGACGGCGGGATCGCCCACATCCGGCCGATCGGGCCCGACGACGCGGGACGGCTCGTCGACTTCTACGAGCAGGTCTCCGACGAGTCGAAGTACTACCGCTTCTTCGCGCCCTACCCCCGGCTGTCCGACCGGGACGTGCACCGCTTCACGCACCACGACTACAACGACCGCGTCGGCCTGGCCGCCACCGTCGGCGGCGACTTCATCGCCACCGTCCGCTACGACCGCACCGACGACGCGGGCCGGGCCGTCTCCGCCGACAAGGGCACCACCGGCACCCGCGCCGAGGTCGCCTTCCTCGTCCAGGACGCGCACCAGGGCCGCGGCGTCGCCTCCGCGCTGCTCGAACACATCGCCGCCGTCGCCCGCGAGCGCGGCATCCTGCACTTCACCGCCGAAGTCCTGCCCACCAACCGCAAGATGGTCAAGGTCTTCACCGACGCGGGCTTCACCCAGCAGCGCAGCTTCACCGACGGCGTCGTCCACCTCGAACTCGACCTGGAACCCACCGAGCAGTCCGTCCAGGTGATGCGGGCCCGCGAGCACCGCGCCGAGGCCCGCTCCGTCCAGCGGCTGCTGCGCCCCGGCTCGGTCGCCGTCGTCGGCACCGGCCGCAGGCCGGGCGGCGTCGGCCGTACGCTGCTGCGCAACATCGTCGCGGGCGGCTTCACCGGCCACGTCTACGCCGTCAACCGCTCCTTCCCCGAGGGCGGAACCGACATCGACGGCGTGCCCGGCCACCGCTCCGTCCTCGGCATCGGCGCGCCCGTCGACCTCGCCGTGATCGCCGTGCCCGCCGACCGGGTCCCCGAGGCCGTCGCCGACTGCGGCGCCGCGGGCGTCCAGGGCCTGGTGGTGGTCGCCGCCGGATACTCCGAGACCGGCGAGGAGGGCAGGGCGCGCCAGCGCGAGCTGGTCCGGCAGGCCAGGAGCCACGGCATGCGGGTGATCGGCCCGAACGCCTTCGGCGTCCTCAACACTGCCGCCGGGGTCCGGCTCAACGCCTCCCTGTCGCCCGAGATGCCGCGCAGCGGACGCCTCGGCCTGTTCACCCAGTCCGGCTCGATCGGCATCGCCCTGCTCTCCGGACTGCACCGCCGCGGCGCGGGCCCCTCCTCCTTCGTCTCCGCGGGCAACCGCGCCGACGTCTCGGGCAACGACCTCCTCCAGTACTGGCAGGACGACCCCGACACCGACGCCGTCCTGATGTACCTCGAATCCTTCGGCAACCCGCGGAAGTTCACCCGGCTCGCCCGCCGCACCGCCGCCGCCAAACCGGTGGTCGTCGTCAAGGGCGCCCTGCACTCCGGCTCCGTCCCGGCAGGACACGCCGTGCCCGCCACCCGCATCCCCGACTCCACCGTCTCCGCGCTCTTCCGGCAGGCCGGGGTGATCCGCGTGGACACCGTCACCGAACTGCTGGACGCCGGACTCTTCCTGGCCCTCCAGCCGCTGCCCGCGGGCGACCGGATCGCCGTCCTCGGCAACTCCGAATCGCTCGGCCTGCTCACCTACGACGCCGCGCTCACCGCGGGACTGCGGCCCGCCGCGCCCCTCGACCTCACCACCGCGGCCACCCCCGACGACTTCGCCGCCGCCCTCGGCGCCGCGCTCGCCGACCCCGGCAGCGACGCCGTCGTCGTCACCGCGATCCCGCGCGTCGGCTCCGAGGACGCCCCCGACCCCGAGTCCGGCGACGACCCGGCGCTCGCCGAGGCGCTGCGCCGTACGACCGCCGCCGCGGGCGGCGGCAAGCCGGTGGTGGTCGCCCACCTCGCCCTGGAGACCCTGGCCGACCGGCTCGGCGCGCCCGGCGACGAGGCCGCCTCCCGTATCCCCGCCTACTCCGCGCCCGACCGGGCCGTGCGCGCGCTCGCCGAGGCCGCCGGCTACGCGGCCTGGCGCGCCGGATCGGCGGACCCCGGCCGGATCCCGCAGTTCGACGACATCCAGGAGGCCGCGGCGGCCGACGACGTACGCCGCCTGCTGCCGCCCGGCGAGGCGCCCGAGGGCGGGATCGCGCTCGGCGACGCGGACACCGCGACGCTGCTCGGCCGGTACGGCATCCAGGTGCGCGGCGCGCTGCCCGCCCCCGACGCCGACACCGCCGTGGCCGCCGCCGCCCGGCTCGGCTACCCGGTCGCCCTCAAGACCACCGCCCCCCACCTGCGGCACCGCGCCGACCTCGGCGGCGTACGCCTGGACCTGGCGGACGAGGGCGACCTGCGGCGCGCCTACGACGAGCTGACCGCGCGGCTGGGCACCCCGCGGGAGCTGCTGCCCGTCGTGCAGGCGATGGCGCCGCGCGGGGTGGACACGGTGGTACGGGCGGGCGTCGACCCCGCCGCGGGCGCCGTGCTGTCCTTCGGCCTGGCGGGCGCGCCCTCGGAGCTGCTCGGCGACACCGCCCACCGGCTCGTCCCCGCCACCGACCGGGACGCGGCCGAACTGGTCCGCTCCATCAAGGCCGCGCCGCTGCTGTTCGGCTGGCGCGGCGCCGAGCCGGTCGACACCGACGCGCTGGAGGAGCTGCTGCTGCGCGTGTCGCTGCTGACCGCCGACCTCCCGGAGGTCGTCGCGGTCGACCTGGAACCGGTGGTGGTCTCCTCGCGCGGCCTGACCGTCCTCGGCGCGTCCGTCCGCCTGGCCAGGCCGCCCGCCCGCACCGATCTCGGGCCGCGGGCGCTGTCCTCGTTCTGACCCGGCGCCCGCTCCCGCGCCCGCCCGCACGCCGGGTCGCGCTCCGAGCACGTCGCGGTCGTACCTGGCCCTTAGGATGGTCGGCATGGCGAAGACCGGTACTACGACTCAGGGCCTGCGCACGGCCATCGAGCGCAGCGGCTACTACCCCACCCTCGTGGCGGAGGCCGTCGAGGCGGCGGTCGGACGCGAGCCGGTCTCCTCCTACCTGGTCCACCAGGAGACCAGCTTCGACGCCAACGAGGTCCGTCGTCATGTGACCGTGCTGGTGCTCACCGACAGCCGCTTCATCGTCAGCCACACCGACGAGCAGGCCGCCGACGACACCTCGCCGACGCCGTACGCCACCACGTCCACCGAATCGGTGAAGATCGGCCGGATCTCCTCGGTCGTGGTCAGCCGGGTGGTCGCGAACCCGGAGTCGTACACGCCCGGCACGCTGCCCCGCGAAGTGGTGCTCACCATCGGCTGGGGCGCGGTCTCGCGGCTCGACCTGGAGCCCGCCGCCTGCGGCGACCCCAACTGCGAGGCCGACCACGGCTACACCGGCTCCTCGACCGCCGACGACCTGTCGCTGCGGGTCAGCGAGGCGGGCGACGGCCCGGACACCGTCCGCCAGACCCTGGCCTTCGCGCAGGCGCTCTCCGAGGCGACAGCGGCCACTGACTGATGGTCCAGCCGCTGCACGGCGGGTACGGTTCCGCGCCGCTCGATCCGCGTACCGCTCCCGTACCCGACTACGGCACCGGCGCGCTCTGTGACGTCATCCCGGCCGCCGTCGCCGGATTCGCCGTCCCCGGCATGCCGGCCACCGGCCTGGAACTGGCGCCCGCCGACCGGGTCTGCGTCTTCCTCGTGGACGGCCTCGGCTGGGAGCTGATCCTCGCCCACCCCGACGAGGCGCCGTACCTCACCTCGCTGCTGCCGACCTCGCGCGGCGGCACCGGCCGCCCGCTGACCGCCGGATTCCCGGCGACGACCGCGACCTCGCTCGGCTCGGTCGGCACCGGGCTGCCGCCGTCCGCGCACGGCCTGGCGGGCTACACCACGCTCAATCCGGCCACCGGCGAGCTGATGAACCAGCTGCGCTGGCAGCCCTGGACCGCGCCGCACGTCTGGCAGCCGCACCCCACCGTCTTCCAGCTCGCCGACGCCGCCGGGATCGCCACCTGCCAGGTCTCCTCGCCGACCTTCGTCAACACCCCGCTGACCAAGGTCGCGCTGTCCGGCGGCACCTTCCACGGGCGTCTCACCGGCGAGGAGCGGATGGACCTGGCCGCCGACCGGCTCGGCGCCGCCGACCGCACGCTGGTCTACACGTACTACAGCGAGCTGGACGGCATGGGGCACCGGCACGGCGTCGACTCCGACGCCTGGCGCGGCCAGCTCATGATGGTCGACCGGCTGGCGCAGCGGCTCGCCGAGCAACTGCCGCCGCGCAGCGCCCTGTACGTCACCGCCGACCACGGCATGATCGACATCCCCTTCGACGAGCGGTCCCGGATCGACTTCGACGAGGACTGGGAACTGCGCGCCGGGGTCGCGGTGCTCGGCGGCGAGGCCCGCGCCCGGCACGTCTACGCGGTGCCCGGCGCCGCCGCCGACGTGCACGCGGTGTGGAGCGAGGTCCTCGGCGAGCAGATGTGGGTGGCGACCAGGGCCGAGGCGATCGAGGCGGGCTGGTTCGGACCGCCGCCGGACGAGCGGGTGTTCGGCCGGATCGGCGACGTCGTGGCCGTCGCCCGCGACGACATCGCGGTCGTCGCCCACCGCACGGAATCGGGGGAGTCGAAGATGGTCGGCCTGCACGGCTCGATGGCCGCCGCCGAGCAGCTCGTACCGCTGCTCGAAGTACGCTCCTGAGGCCCGCCCGCCCCCGCGCTTTCCCGCCCCCGCGCTCTCCCGCCCCCCATCGAAAGGCCGTCGTCCTTCCCATGCCCGAGCTGGTCTTCTTCTCCGGAACGATGGACTGCGGCAAAAGCACCCTCGCCCTCCAGATCGTCCACAACCGCACCGCTCGCGGCCTCCAGTCGGTGATCTTCACCAGGGACGACCGCGCGGGCGAGGGCAAGCTCTCCTCGCGGCTCGGCCTGGTCACCGACGCCGTCGAGGTCGCGGACGGCATGGACCTGTACGGCCACGTGGTCGGCGTGCTCAGCCGCGGCGGCCGGGTGGACTACGTGATCGTGGACGAGGCGCAGTTCCTCGCGCCCGAGCAGATCGACCAGTTGGCGCGGGTGGTCGACGAACTCGACCTGGACGTCCACGCGTTCGGCATCACCACCGACTTCCGCACCCGGCTCTTCCCCGGCTCGCAGCGGCTGATCGAACTCGCCGACCGCGTCGAGGCCCTTCAGGTCGAGGCGCTGTGCTGGTGCGGCGAGCGCGCCACCCACAACGCCCGTACGGTCGACGGCGTGATGGTCGTCGAGGGCGCGCAGGTGGTGATCGGCGACGTCGACCGGTCCGGCGAGGTCGGCTACGAGGTGCTGTGCCGCCGTCACCACCGCCGCCGGATGACCAGCGCGACCGCGGGCGCGGGCACGCTCTCGCCCGACGTGCTGCCGGTCACCCACTCCTGACCGCGGCGGTCACCCGCTCATGACGACGGGCCCGGCCGGCCGCACGACGGCGGTCGACCGGGCCCGCCCGCCGGTCAGTTGACGCCGACCGGACCGAAACGCGCCACGACCGTGCGGTCCCCGGTCACCGGCACGGTGATCGTCGGCCCGCTGTCGGGCAGTTGGGCGCCGTCGAGCGTCCAGCCCAGCAGTTGGAAGCCGGGCGCCGGTACGGCCGTCACGGTCGCGGTGTCGCCGCGCTCGAAGCGGCCCGGCTCCGTCTGGTTCCCGCCGACGGTGACCTTCCCGCCGCTCGCGGGCTCGGCCGTGGCGGTCACCGACTGCTGCACCATGTTGATCGCCATGATGCCCAGCAGCTTCGCGGGACCGGTGGACGTCGCGCCGTTGTAGCGCAGCACGTTGACCGCCGTGACGTCGGCCGAGGCGCCCGCCTTCACGGTGTAACCGCCGTCGCCGAGGTTGTCCGTGCCCAGGTTGAAGGCGCGGACGTCGCCGGAGGTGACCACCAGACCGTTGTGCATGCCGTAGCCGAAGACGTCCGAGACCGTCAGGCCGCGGGCGCCGTCGACATGCACCAGGTCGGTGTTCTTGCGGGTGAACCCGTCGATGGTCTGCGCGAACAGATCGCTGCCGAGGCCCCAGCCGGGAATGCCGAAGCCGGTGCGGTTCACCGCGTTGCCGTTGCTGAGCACACCGTCGACCAGACCGCCGCGGCCCGCGCGCGCCGTGACGCCCCGGTTGAGGAAGACCCCGGTCAGCTTGTGCACCACGAAGCCGTCGTTGCCCTCGTCCACGGCGTTCCACGCGTTGGTCAGACCGACGTCGACCACATACGTGCCGCGGCCGGTGCCCCGGATGTCGTACGGGTAGGGGACGTAGCCGGTCGCGGGGTTGTTTTCCGGGTGGAAGACCCGCAGACCGCGCACGCCCGAGCCGTTTCCGGCGAGCGTGACGAAGGCGGCGTCGGTGTCGGCGTTCGCGGTGTTCCGGCCCGCGTAGGCGAACAGCACGGTGCCGCCGCTGGCGCCGTCCTCGTCGCGGTTCGGCGAGGACGAGGCGCCCCGCAGTTCGACCCCGGCCGGTACCCGCAGCCGGCCCTCGACCCGGTACCAGCCCGCGGGCAGGTACACGGTGCCGCCGCCCCGCGCGCCCGCCCGGTCCAGCAGCCGCTGGATGCCCGCGGTGGCGTCGGCGGCGGGCTGGTAGCCCACGCCGTGCGGGACGGCGCCCGCCGCGTACAGGGCGTGCCCGCGAGGCGCGGGCAGGTCGGGTGCGGCGGCCTGGACCGGTACGGGACCGGGCATCGTCACGACCGTGCCGGAGGTCGCGCCGTCCAGCGCCGTACCGGTGACCTTCACAAATCCCTTGGTGGCGTTGCGGATCGACGCGACGCTGCCCTGGAGCGTGCCCCCGGCCACCGTCATGCCCCAGCGGGTGTCGATGTCGTCCACCTGGAGGGCCACATCGGTGCGCACCACCCGGGTCTGCTGGAACGCGCCGACGAAAGCCGCCCGTTGGCCCTTCACGACCTGGATGCCGGTGCGGTAGTCGGACAGCGAGATCCGGGAGAACTGGTCCCACTCCAGGTCACCGAGGACGAGTCCCGTGCCGTTGGCCCGCGTCCACCGGTCGAGCGCCGACCGCGCGGGCGGGTCGTACGCCGAAGGCGCGTGCGCCCAGTAGGAGTTGGAGAAGGTGATGTCGCTCCAGGTGCCGACGTCCGAGCCGTTGTAACCGGTGGCCCCGGTGAACAGCACCGTCCCCTTGATGTCGGCGAGCGTCGCCGACTCGTGCACCTGGCCCTGCACCGCGGGCCTGCCGCGGTCGTCGGTCTTCGTGGAGACCCCGACACCCTTGTACGAGTTGAGCATCGTGACGTGCGCGACCGTGCTCATCATGAAATTCGCGTCGCTCTGCCAGGCCGAACCCGGAATCTCGAAGGTGTTGTTGTACGGCACCGGGTGGGCCGCGTTCTGCCGCGGGTAGTAGGTGGTCAGGCCCTGGACGGAGGCGCTGCCGCCGACCCGGAAGAGCACCGGCCCGTCGGCTCCCGGCGGCAGGTCGGCGCGGATCACCGTGCCGTAGCCGCCGGACCCGCGGTCCGGGTCGCGCCGGTCGCCGATCAGCGAGCAGAAGGCCGGGACCTCCACGGTGGTGGTGAGGCGGTAGGTGCCCGCGCCCAGCCACACCGTGCCGCCGCCCGCGTCCTGGCAGTCGTACAGCGCGGACTGCACGGCGGCGGTCGCGTCCCTCTTCCCCGAGGTGTCGACGCCGTAGTCGCGGATGTCGAAGTCGGCGACGACCGGAGCGCCGGTCGAGTAGCGGGTGGTGACCAGCTTCGGGTGCGGTGTGACCACCCGCTGGTCGCGGACCTCGAGGACGGCGAGACCCACCTTGGTCTGGCCCGCGCTGTACCCGTGGATCGCCAGCCGGACGTACCGGGCGGTCGTCGGAGCGAAGGCGGTGGTGAACACCGAGCCGCCGACGGCCCCGGTGCGGCCCACGTCCGTGAAGCGCGTCCCGTCCGTGGACACCTGGACGGTGTAGTCGGAGGAGAAGGCGCCGGTCCAGCCGGCCTTGACCTGGTTGAAGCGCTTGGCCGCGCCCAGGTCCACGGTGAAGGTCTCGCCTGTCCCGCCGTCCCCGCTGACCCAGGCGCTGCCGCCGTTCCCGTCGATCGCCGCGGCCGGGGCGGACCCGGCGGCGGTGGACGAGGCGGTGGCGGTGCCCAGGTGCGCCAGGTCGGTGTTCACGGCGGCGGCGTGGAAGACGTCGAGCGCGGCGGCCAGCGCGTGGAAGGCGGTACGGGCCTGCTCGTCGGTGACGCCGGTGCCGTTCGCGACCGCGCGGGCCGCGTCGGCGGCCTGCTGGAGCGCGGCCTTCGCGCCGGCCGGGTACTGCCCGTCGCGGGTGCCCTCGCGGGCCGCGAGGTAGGCCAGATCGGCCTGCGCCACAAGCTGCTTGAGGCCGGTCGTCGGGTCGAGCACGCGCGGCAGCGCGGTCACCGAGACGCGGGCGACCTTCAGTTCGGCCGGGCTGCCGCCGGTGGTGATGCGGAAGTCCGAGCCGTTGGAGCGGTTGGTGAGGATCGCGTCGTCCAGCAGGAAGGTGTGGGTCTTCCAGGTCCCCGAGTCGCCGTAGGTGAAGACCGGCGAGTTCTTGAACATCTCCGGGATCGTGTCGCCGGGGGAGTCGTACTGGAGCTGGATCGCTCCGTTGCCCCGGTCGAGGTAGTCGACGGTGACCGCGACCGGGTCGCGGTTGTCGTACAGCGCGGTGTCGTCCACGTTCATGTAGAAGAAGCCGGTCTCGGCGCCCGGGTGGCTCTGGTCGGTTCCCCAGTAGCCGCGGCCCGCCTCCGTGCCGGTCACCAGGTGCGTGTCGTTGTCGCCCGCCCGCGGCGAGATGCCGTGCGCGTCGACCGCGGTGCCGAGGTCCACGGACTGGCCCGCGGCGACCCTCACCGACGCCACCGTCACGTCGGCGGGCGCCCCGTCCTTCGACCCCGACAGCCGCAGCTCACGGCCCGCCTCCGTCCCGAAGTCCGCCGGTACGGTGAAGGCTTCCGTCGTCCATCCGGCCGCTCCGGTGAGCGGCACGCTGCCGACGAGGTCGCTCGCGCCGCGCGTCAGCCGAAGCGTCGTCCCGTCGGGCGCGTCGTCGTACGTCACCGCCACGGTGACCTGGCCGGCGCCGCCGACGGTGTCGGTCCACTCCCGGTCCAGCGCCAGCTTGATGTAGTCCGTGCCGGCCGCCACATCGGTCTGCCAGTACGGCTTTCCGTTCTTCTCACCGGTGCGCAGGCCGTCGGCGGAGTCGCCCGCGCTCGCCGTCAGGCCCAGCGTGACCGGTTTCGGGCCGAGGTCGGCGCCGACGCCCAGCGGATACAGCGCCGCCGCGGCGGCCCGCGACGACGGAGGGAGCAGGAGGGCCGCGAGCAGCAGCAGTGCTAACGCGGCGGGGGGCCGCAGCCATCGTGCGAGGGTGGGTCTCATGTGGCTTCTCCTACGGAGGGTCGGTTTCCAGGGGGAAGGGCGGTACGCCAGGTCTTGAGGGGCGCGGGGAACGGTGCGATCAGCCACGACGGGCCTGCGGGGGCAACCGGCCCGCGTCGGGCGGACACTAAGGACGCGCCAGGCGGAGCGTCAGGATCTGGAACGGGCGCAGGTCCAGCGGGAAGGAGCCGTCCCCGGCCCGGGGGAGGGGATCGGTGGGGCTCTCCAGGAGGTCGGTGACGTGCGCCGCGGCGACGGGGAAGCCGGTGTGCAGCGCCCCGCGCGCGCCGCCGCCGCGCGACTCGTAGAGCCGGACGACCACGTCGCCGCCGCGGTCGTCGGCGAGTTTCACCGTCTCCACGACGATGTCGGGGTTGTCGACGGTGACGAACGACGGCCCGGCGGCGGCCCCGCCGGTCGACGCCGAACTGCCCGGCCGCAGCGGCAGGTTGAAGGAGTAGCCGGAGGCGACGGCGTCGCCGACCCCGGCGCCGACCACCAGGCCGTAGGCGAAGGAATGCCGCCCCCGGTCGGCCTGCGGGTCGGGGCTGTGCGGCGCGCGCAGCAGCGACAGCCGCAGCGTGGTGGTCGTACCGCCGTCGTCGCGGGTCAGGCGCGAGACGTCGTGGCCGTAGGTGGATTCGTTGACGACGGCGGCTCCCCAGCCGTGCTCGCCCACGTGCACCCAGCGGTGGGCCCAGAGTTCGAAGCGGGCGGCGTCCCAGCTCGTGTTCTCGTGGGTGGGGCGCTGGACGTGCCCGAACTGGATCTCGGCGCTCTCGCGCTCCGCGTGCACGTTCAGCGGCCACGCGGCCTTGAGGAGGGTGTCCCGCTCCTGCCAGTCGATGTCGGTTCGGACGGTCAACCGCGCGCTTCCGGCGGTGAGTTGCAGGTCCTGCGTGAGGTGCGAGCCGCCGAAGGAGCGCGTGACGCGCACCGACGCGAGCAGCGGCCCGGCCTCGGTGACCTCGACGGCGTCGGCGGCGGTGAGGTCGCGGACGGTGTCCCGGTAGTAGCCGTCGATGTTCCAGGCGCTCCACCGGTTGGGGTCGTCCGGGTGGAGTTGCAGCAGATTGCCCGCCGCGCCGGGGGCGATCGCCTCGCGTCCGGCGCGCAGGTCGTACGCGGACCGCACGAGGCCGTCGGCGTCGATCCGTATCCGCAGCACCCCGTTGTCGAGGGTGATCCCGGTGGTGTCCTCGGTGACCGAGACCGGGGGCAGCGCGGAGCGCACGGCCTGACCGGTGCCGAAGGCGGGTGCCTCGACGAGGACGGCGGTACGTCCGTCGGACAGCGGCTGGCCGTCGGCGGCGGGGGTGCCCGCGGGCAGGACGGCCACCTCGCGGCGCGCGTAGGGCCCGGCGTTGTAGAAGACGGGTCCCGAGTCGGCGGGTCCTGAGTCGGCGGGCCCCGAACCGCCGGGTCCTGAGCCGGCGGGCCCCGAACCGGCGGGCCCCGCGCCCGTCCCCGCACCCACCGCGGCCTCGATCACCTCGGCCAACTCGGCCTGCAACTCCCGGTGTACGGCCTCCGCCTCCCGGTGCACCCAGGCGATCGAGGAGCCCGGCAGGATGTCGTGGAACTGGTGCAGCAGCACCCGCCGCCAGATCGACTCCAGCCGCTCGTACGGGTAGGGGGCGCCGCCGCGGACCGTGGCCGCCGCCGACCACAGCTCGGCCTCGCGCAGCAGCGCCTCCGCGCGCCGGTTGCCGCGCTTGGTACGGGCCTGGCTGGTGTAGGTGCCGCGGTGATTCTCCAGGTACAGCTCGCCGCGCCAGACCGGCAGCCGCTCGTACTCCTCGCGCGCCTCGTCGAAGAAGGCCGAGGGATCGCCGACTTCCACGCGGGTGGAGCCCTCCAGGTCGCGCAGCCGCCGCGCCTTCTCCAGCATCTCGCGGGTCGGCCCGCCGCCGCCGTCGCCGAAGCCGAAGGGGGCGAGCGAGCGGGTGGCGGCGCCCTTGTCGGCGAAGTTGTGCTCGGCGTGGGCCAGTTCGGCGCCGGTCAGGGAGGCGTTGTAGGTGTCGACCGGCGGGAAGTGGGTGAAGATCCGGGTGCCGTCGATGCCCTCCCAGTGGAAGGTGTGGTGCGGCAGCCGGTTGGTCTCGTTCCACGAGAGCTTCTGGGTGAGGAACCAGCGGGCCCCGGCCAGCGCGGCGAGCTGCGGGTACGCGGCGGTGTAGCCGAAGGAGTCGGGCAGCCACACGCCGTCCTGCGGGATGCCGAACTCCTCGGCGAAGAACCGCCGCCCGTAGACGAGTTGCCGGGCCAGCGCCTCCCCGCCGGGCAGATTGCCGTCCGCCTCCACCCACATGCCGCCGACCGGCGCCCAATTGCCGTCGGACACCGCCTTCTTGATCCGCTCGAAGATCTCGGGGCGGCGCTCCTTCATCCACGCGTACTGCTGCGCGGAGGAGCAGGCGAAGACCAGCTCCGGGTACTCCTGGGCCAGCGTCGTCATATTGGTGAAGGTCCGGGCGCACTTGCGGACCGTCTCGCGGACCGGCCACAGCCATGCCGAGTCGATATGGGCGTGCCCGACCGCGGTGACGGTGTGCGCGGAGGCGTGCGCGGGCCGGGACAGCACGTCCGTCAGCCGGTCGCGGGCGGCCTGCGCGGTGGCCGCGACCGCGCGCACGTCGACCGCGTCGACCGCCCGCTGGAGCGCCCGCAGGATCTCGTGCCGCCGCGACCCGTCTGTCGGCAGCTCGCGCATCAGCTCGTCCAGCACCTCCATGTCGTGCAGCAGGTGCCACACCGCGTCCTCGCGCACCGCGATCTCGGCGGCGCGCAGCCGGTACAGGTGCTCCTCGCCCGCGGTGTCCCGCGAGCCGTAGTGCGTGCCGACCGCGAGCGCGCCCTCGATCATCGGGTTCGCCGCCAACTCCACCAGCAGCTCGACCGGTTCGCCGCCCGCGGCGGGCTCCGCGAGCAGCACCGAGCGGTGGTGCGGGTGCAGGCCCTGCACGGGTGCGCCCGCCGCGTCGTGGACGAAGCCCTCGGCCTGGCCGCCGGGGCCCTTCGTCGGGTCGAAGCCCAGGTCGAAGACGGCCTCCACCCGGCGGCCCGCCCAGGCCGCCGGTATCCGGCCGGTCGCCCGCAGCCAGGTCGTCGACCACGGACCGCCCCAGGTGTCGCCGATCGCGGCGGGCGCGTACGTCGCGGCCAGCGCGTCGGCCACCGGTACGGGTTCGCCCGGCACCTGCCAGGCGGCGAGATCGAGGGTCAGCGCGTCACTGTAGAGGGCGGGACGGACCACCTGAGCGAGGAATTTGGTGATCCGCTCTTCGACGATGTGCCGGTCGTCATGCACAGTTGCGTTTCCTTCTGCCGTGGGCGGGCGGGTGCCGGAAGGGCGGGCGGATGGGGGAGGGCGAGTGCTCGCGGGAAAGCCGTGGGGGACGTGGGGGAGGGGTCAGGTACGGCGCTCCGCTCCGGCCGTACGCCAGGTGCGCCGGGGCGTGAAGCCCAGCAGCTCCGTGCAGGCGGCCGTGTCGAAGAGCGAGGCGTGGTCCGGGAGGCCGCTGCGCAGCGGCACCCCCGGATGGTGACGGGCCATCAGTTCCGCGGACGGCAGCGCGGATGTCGTGTCGGCGGCCGTGACGTTGACGACGTGACAGCCGGTCAGCTCGGTCTCCAGCGCGCGCCGTACCGCCTCGGCCGCGTCCAGGGTGTGCAGCCAGCCCCACAGGTCGTGCCGCTGACCGGCCGGGTCGGCGGCGCAGGCGTCCAGGAAGTGGCCGAGCCGGTCGCCGGTCCCGGTGAAGGGCAGCCGCAGACAGACCGCGTCCAGGCCCCAGCGCCGGTGCGCGGTGCGTGCCACCTCCTCCAGCGCGGCCTTCGACAGGCCGTACGGGTCGCGCAGCACGCTCGGATGGGCCTCGTCCAGCGGGACGTAGGACGGCGAGACCGGCACCGGTGACCAGGCCAGGCCCACCGCGGCCATGCTGGAGGCGGCCACCACCCGGCGCACCCCGGCCCGGCCCGCCTCCTCGAACACCCGGTGCGCCGTCAGGCAGTTGTGCGCGAACAGCGTGCTCGGGTCGGTGTCGTTCGGGTGCGGGATCGCCCCGAGGTGCACCACCGCCTCCGCGCCGGCCATGGCCTCGCGGACCAGTGCCGGGTCCTGGAGGTCGCCGGTGTGCACGCGCGCGGCGCGCGGCTCGGTCACCGGCAGCAGGTCGGTGAGCACCAGGTCGTGCCCGGCGGCCAGCAGCGCCGCGGTGACATGGCCGCCGATGTGTCCGGCGGCCCCCGTGATCAGGACGCGCATCAGCCCTTCACCGCCCCGACCAGGCCGTTGACGAAGTAGCGCTGGAGGCTCAGGAACAGCAGCGCCACCGGGATGACGACGATCAGCGCGCCCGCCATCAGGTTGTTGTAGTGCGGCACGTTCGACGAGGCGAGCGTCTGGAGCCCGAGCGGCAGCGTGTACGTGCTCTCGTCGTTGAGCGACACCCGCGTCAGCAGGTACTCGTTCCAGGTGGGGATCGCGGTGAGCAGCGCCACCGTGATCAGCGCGGGCCTGGCCAGCGGCAGATAGATCCGGGTGAAGATGTGGAACTCGTTGGCGCCGTCGACCCGCGCCGACTCCCGCAACTCCCGTGGCACGGCGCTGAAGGCGCCGGTCATCAGCAGCACCGACAGCGGCGCGCCGCCGTTGACGAAGGGCAGCACCAGACCGATGTGCGTGCCCAGGATGCCCATCTTGTTCTCCAGCAGCACGATCGGCAGCATCACCGTGATGCCGGGCACGAACAGCAGCGCGACGAAGAGCTTCTGGAGCAGGCCGCGGCCGGGGAAGTCCAGCACCGCGAAGGCGTATCCGGCCGCCGCGTACACCCCGAGCGTCAGCACCACGGTGAGCGCGGTGACCTGAAGGCTGTTCAGGAAGTAGTGGAAGAAGTGCAGTTGGTTCCAGGTGTGGGTCAGCGTGTCCAGCGTCGGGTGGTGCGGGATCAGATGGCCGCCGCGTACCACCTCGACCTGGTCCTTGAAGGCGGCCGAGACCATCCACAGGAAGGGGTAGACGCTGACCAGGCCGTAGAGCGTCAGCAGGATGCCGACGGTCCAGCGCGCGGCGGCGCGCGAGACGGCGGCCCTGGCCGGCGAGGCGGGTCCTGTGGTGCGCGAGGGGCCCGCGCCGGAGATGTTCGTCGTCATGTTCTGCTCCGCATGACTCGCAGGTTGATCAGGGCGAGCACCACGGCGGCGGCGAACAGCAGCCAGCCGAGGGCGCTCGCCAGGCCGAGCGTCGGCGCCAGGTCCTTGAGGAAGGCCAGCCGGTACGCCTCGAGGCCGAGGACGTTGGTGTGGTCTCCGGGACCGCCGTTGGTCATCACCAGGAAGGTCTGGAAGCCCTGGAGGGAGTCGCGGAGATTGAGCAGCACGACGATCGAGGTGATCGGCCGGACCAGCGGCCACACCACCGACATGTTCGTCCGCCACCATCCGGCGCCGTCGAGCTGCGCGGCCTCCATCACGCTGCGGTCGATGGTCTGAAGACCGGTGAGGTACATCAGCATCGCGACCGGCACCGCCCCCCACACGGTGACCACGATCATCGTGGGCAGCGCGGTGTGCGGGTTGCCGAGCCAGCCCTGCGGCTGCGCGAGCGACCCCATGCCGACGCTGCTGAGCAGGGTGTTGACCGCGCCGTCCGGCTGGAGGATGTACTGCCAGGCGAAGAAGACGGCGATGCCGCTGGTGACGTACGGCACGAAGTACACCGAACGCAGCACGCCCTGCATCCGCTTGGCGGAGTTGAGCAGGATCGCCAGCGGGAAGGACACCGCGACGGTCAGCAGCGGGACGGCGATCATCACGTACAGGGTGTGGAGCGCCGCGTGGTGCAGCCGGGGCGCGTAGGCCGGATTCTGCCAGAGCAGGTCCTTGTAGTTCTGGAGGCCGACCCAGTCCCAGTGCGGCGCGAAGCCGTTCCAGCGGGCGAAGCTCAGCAGGAAGCCGTAGCCGACGGTGTACAGGCCCATGACCGCGAAGAGCACGACGGCGGGGGCGACGAACAGGTAACCGGAGACGGCCTCGTAGCCGCGGCGGCGCGGGGGGCGCGCGCCGCGGCCGGCGGCGGCGCGCGCGGTCGGCCGGGGATCGCCTCCCCGGCCGGCGCCGGCCGTCTCCGTGAGCGTGGGACGGGGTGCGGTGGTCACTTGGACGTCGCCCAGAAGGAGTTGTTGAGCTTGGCCATCGCCTTGCCGGTCTGGTCCACGCTCTTCTGCTTCAGCGGCGTCAGGTCGGCCAGCACCTCGCCCATCGAGTCCTGGTCGTACGTCGGCGGCCGGAAGGTGTTGTCGCTCGGGTCGTAGGTGGTCTCCGGCGTGCCGACGAAGGTCTTCAGCATGTCGGCGAGGGTCGGGCCCATCACCGAGGCGGCGTCCGCGCCGAGTTCAGTGGCGGGCACGTCGGTGGCGTCCTTGGCGAACTTCGAGGCGATGTCGGGCCGCGCCAGGAACTTCATCCACTTCTCGGCGTTGTCCGGGTGCTTGCTGGTGGAGGTGACCGTCAGACCGGTGAGCGCCAGCGGGCCGAGCGCCCGGTGGGGCACCGCGCCGTCGCCCGGCGAGGGCAGGCCGAAGGCCATCACGTCGTCGGGGTTCATGCCGTTCTGCTGGAGGAAGGCCAGCGTGAAGGTGCCGCCGATGTCGAAGGCCGACTTGCCCTGGGCGAACGCCTGGTCGGCCGCGTCGATGTCGAGGGTCTGGGTGCCCGGCATCCAGTACGGCTGGAGCTGCGCGTACTGCGTGAGGACCTTGGTGCCGTCGGCGGAGGAGAAGTCCGCGCCGGCGTCCTTGCCGAACAGCGCCTGGTACTTCTCCTTGCCCAACTGGGCGAAGGCCAGCGGCTGGAGGACCCAGGTCAGACCGGTCGCCTTGACCTTCAGACCGAGGCTGACCCCGCCGTTCTTCGGGTCCTTGGTGGTGGTGGCCTTCAGGTCGGCCAGGAACTCGTCCCAGTTCGCGGGGGCCTTGGTGATCCCGGCGGCGGCCAGCATCTTCTTGTTGGCCATGACGATGCCGAAGGTCCCGGAGGTGAAGGGCACGCTGAAGCGCTGGCCCTTGCTCACGCCGTGCGTCTTGGAGTCGGCGGGCTTGGACTCGGTGTACTTCGCGTCCGTGACGGTGCCCGAGACCTGGACGCCCTTCTGGTACAGGCCGCTCCAGGCGGCGTCGACGTCGCCCGCGATGTCCTTGGCTATGCCGGTGGCGCCGAGCACCAGGTCCTCGCCGTCGGAGTGCGTCTCCAGCACATCGGGCAGGTCGTGGGTCTTGGCGGCGGCCTGGAGCTTGGTGCTGTACGCGTCGTCCGGTCCGTACGCCTCGATCTTGACGGTGATGCCGGTCTGCTTCTTGAACTCGGCCGCCGCGTTGCGCAGTCCGGCGACGTGCGACTGCTTGAAGGTCCACATCTCCAGCGACTTGCTGTCCCCCGATCCGGAGGAGCCGCCGCCGCAGGCGGCCAGCGGGCTCAGCGAGAGGACGGTGGCCACAGCGGCTGCGGCGAGTCTCGTCTTCGGGGTAAAACGTGCGAATGGTGTGTTCATGGGCCCCTACCTAGGATTCGACCGTTCAGAAGACCGAATGACGTTGGAGTGACTGAACTTAGGGTCGTGTTTGATATAGCGTCAAGACGCACGCCGCGATGGGAGTGGGCACTCTTATGCGTCGTGCATCGGCGGCGGGGAGCGGAGGATCGGTGGAATCGGTGGCAGAAGCGGCGCGCGGGCGGAAGCCCGAAGAGGTGAAGTCCGCAGCTCGGGTGCTGGAAGTGCTCGAACTGCTCGGCGCGGACGGCGCCCGGCTCTCGCTGGCGGAGATGGCGACGGCGATGGCGGTGCCGAAGAGCAGCCTGCACGCCATCCTGCGCACGATGCAGGCGCGCCGGTGGGTGGATCTCGACCCGTCAGGGACGCGCTACAGCCTCGGTCTCAAGGCGCTGTTGACGGGCACCGCCTACCTGGAGGGCGACGACGTCACCAGCCTGGCGGGGCCGGTGCTCGACGCGCTGGCCGAGGAGACCGGCGAGGCCGTGCACCTGGGCAGGCTCGACGGCACGCACGTCGTCTACCTGGCCAAACGCGAGTCGCGGCACGCGCTGCGGATGTACTCCGCGGTCGGCCGCAGGCTCCCCGCGCACGCCACGGCGCTCGGCAAGGCGGTGCTCTCGCAGTACGACCACGCCGAGGTGCAGCGGCGGCTGGACTGGCCGCTGGAGCGGATGACCCCGACCACGGTGGTCGATCCCGACGCGTTCCTGGCCCAGTTGGCCGAGGCGCGGCTGCGCGGCTGGGCGGCGGACGACGGCGAGAATTCCGTCGACATCCGCTGCGTCGCGGTCGCGCTCGGCGGCGGCCAGGGCGAGGACGCGATCAGTTGCTCGGCGCCCAAGAGCCGGATGGACGACGCGCGGGTCGAGGAGGTCGCGCAGGCGGTCACCGAGGCCGCGCAGTCGCTGAGCACCCTGCTCAAACGGCTGGGCCAGCACTGACCGGCCGCCGCCACCGCGCCGACCGGCCGCGGGCCGGCCGCTGAACCGGCACGGGCCGCCCGCCTGCTCGCCGACGGCCCGCCGCCCGCCTGCCGCCGGGCCTGACGCGCTGTCGGGCCCGGCCTGACGGGCCGTCCGGCCGACCGGGGCGTGCCGACCCCTTGTGTGTCCCGCGTGGCGGGGGTTACGGTCGTTCCGAGTTTGTCAAAGTGATTGACAAACTCGGAATGCCCTCTCTACGTTCGGATACCGGTACGTCATTCCGTTACCTGTACGTGGGAGTTCGTATGGCATTGCCTGATGCCGGCCCCGCACCGCTCGCCCCGGCCCCCTGGGTCGACGAGCGCGGCGCCAAGATCCGCATCACGGCCGTTCGCACCTTTCTGACCGCCCCCCACGGGTGCCCCCATCTCATCGTCCGCGTCGAGACCGGCGAACCGGGCCTCTACGGCCTCGGCTGCGCCAGCGACCCCCAGCGCACGCTGGCCGTCCGCTCGGTGCTCGACGACTACCTCGCCCCGCTGCTCACCGGGCGGGACCCCGACGACATCGAGGACATCCACCGGCTGATCCTCAACAGCGCCTACTGGCGCGGCGGTTCGGTCACCGGCAACGCGCTCGGCGGCATCGATGTCGCCTTGTGGGACCTCAAGGCCAAGCGCCTCGGCGCGCCCCTGCACTCGCTGTTCGGCGGCAAGGTCCGCGCCTTCGCCGAGGCGTACACGCACGTCGACGGCCGCGACGCCGCCGAGATCGCCGACAAGGTCCAGGCCGCGAGGGAACACGGCTACCGGCACGTCCGGATCCAGGCCGCCGTGCCGGGCGCCGACACCTACGGCGCCTCCGGCGGCGGCACCACGGACGCCGACGCGGTACGCGAGCGGCGCGCGCCCTGGGACAGCGCGGGCTATCTGCGGCACGTGCCGGGCGTTCTCACCCGCGTGCGCGAACTCGTCGGCGACGACGTTGAGTTGCTGCACGACGTGCACGAACGGCTCGACCCCCGGCAGGCCAGGGACTTCCTGCGCAGGGTCGAGGACGCCGGACTGTACTTCGTGGAGGACCTGCTCGCGCCCGAGGACACCCAGCACTTCAAGCGGCTGCACGACGCCTCGCCCGTACCGCTCGCGGTCGGCGAACTCTTCCACGACACCGCCCAGTTCACCGCCCTGCTGGACGGCCCCGACATCGACTTCGCGCGGATCCGCGTCCCCACCCTCGGCGGCCTCACCCCCGCCCGCAAGATCGCGGCCTTCTGCGAACTGCGCGGTGTCCGGCTCGCGCCGCACGGCCCCGCCGACGTCAGCCCGGTCGCCCAGGCCGCCACCTTGGCCATGGACATCTCCAGCCACGCCTTCGGCGTCCAGGAGGCCGCGGTCTTCAGGCCGCCCGTCCACGAGGTGTTCCCCGGCACGGTCACCGCGTCCGCGGGCGGCCTCGTGCCCCATGACACCCCGGGCCACGGAGTGGACTTCGACGAGGCCGCCGCCCGCCGTCACCCCGTGCCCGAACCCCTGGCCCACGACCGCTGGGCCCTGCTGCGCAACACCGATGGGAGCGTGCAACGCCCGTGACGAATCCGATCAGAGCCGGTGAACCCGGAGCCGGAGCCGGAGCCGACCAGGACGGGGCCGGCCGGGAGCGGTCCGCACGACGGGCGTTGGTGGTACGCGGCGGCTGGGAGGGCCACGCGCCGATCGCGATCACCGACCTCTTCCTGCCCTTCCTCGAGGACGAGGGCTTCACCGTCGAGACCGCGCAGTCGCTCGACGTCTACGCCGACCGGGACTTGATGGCCGCCACCGACCTCGTCGTCCAGTGCTGGACGATGGGCGAGATCAGCGGCGAGCAGACCAGGGGCCTGGCCGAGGCGGTCCGGGCGGGCACCGGCTTCGCGGGCTGGCACGGCGGGATCGTCGACTCCTTCCGCGGCGACGTCGACTACCAGTTCCTGACCGGCGGTCAGTTCCTCATGCACCCGGCGGGATTCCTCGACTACCGGGTCCATGTGCGGCCCGAGCGCGCCGACCACCCGGTGATCGCCGGGATCGGCGACTTCGACGTGCACACCGAGCAGTACTGGCTGGCCACCGACCCCGACATCGACGTGCTGGCCACCACGACCTTCCCGCCGGACGGCGAGCGCGCGCACCCGGTCGTGATGCCCGCGGTGTGGACCAGGAGGCAGGGCGCGGGACGGGTGTTCGTGTCCGCCATCGGGCACAAGGCCGACGACTTCGACGTGCCCGAGGTGCGGGCGCTGACCGAGAGGGGACTGCTGTGGGCGAGCCGTTGAGGATCGGCATGGTCGGCGCGGGCAAGATCAGCGGCCAGTACCTGGACACCATCGCCGGGCTCGAAGGGCTGCGGCTGACCGCCGTCACCGACCTCGACCCCGGCCGGGCCAAGGAGGCCGCCGAGCGCGCGGGCGCCGAAGTGGCGTCGAGCGTCGCGGAGTTGGTGGCGCGCGACGACGTGGACGCCGTCCTGAACCTCACCGTCCCCGCCGTGCACGCCGAAGTGGCGCTGGCCGCGGTCGCCGCGGGCAAGCACGTCTACGGCGAGAAGCCGCTCGCCGCCACCCGCGAGGAGGCCGCCGCCGTGCTCGCCGCCGCGCGCGCCGCGGGCGTCCGGGTCGGCAGCGCGCCCGACACCGTACTCGGCACCGGCACCCAGACCGCCCGCAAGGCCGTGGACGACGGGCTGATCGGCACGCCCGTCGCCGCGACCGCCTTCATGACCACCGCGGGCCACGAAGCCTGGCACCCGGACCCGGAGTTCTACTACCGGCCCGGCGGCGGCCCGCTGCTCGACATGGGCCCGTACTATCTGTCCGCGCTGGTCCACCTGCTGGGCCCGGTCGTCAAGGTCACCGGCGCCGTCGCCACCCCGCGCGCCGAACGCGCCATCGGCAGCGGCCCGCGCGCCGGGGCGCGCTTCCCCGTCGAGGTCGACACCCACGTCACCGGCGTCCTCCAGCACGAAGGCGGCGCCCTCACCACGCTGATCATGAGCTTCGACATCCACGCCGCCCGGCTGCCGCGGATCGAGGTGTACGGCACCGAGGGCTCGCTGTCCGTCCCCGACCCCAACGGCTTCGACGGCCAGGTCGAGTTGTTCACCGACGGTACGTGGCAGCCGCTGCCGGTCTCGGCCGGATACCGCGGCGCGGGGCGCGGCACCGGTCTCGCGGACCTCGCCGCCGCCGTCGCCGCCGGACGCCCGCACCTGGCGTCGGCCGAACTCGCCCAGCACGTACTGGACGTGATGCTGACACTGCTGGACGCCGCGCACGACGGGACGGCGCTGCCGGTCACCAGCGGCTGCGAGCGGCCCGCGCGGGTGGATTCCGTGACACCGTAATTCCACCGAGGGCGGCAGGAAGGGCCACGGCCCTTCCTGCCGCCTTTTGCCGTTCCCGATGTCAGGTGAATTAACTGACGGCTGACTCCCTTTTCGGTTCCAAATTAGCCTGACAATTTGATAGTTGCAGGTCACGACCTGCGAGAAGAAGGAATTCGCGCGAGGCGTTGACTTGATAACACACATGGTTTTACATGGCGGTTACTGGCTGGACAGGAAGGGCTGCCGATGCATGACCGGATGAAGTCCGGCGAAGAGCGCATAGCCGCATTCCTCGCCGAACGGCTGCGCCCCGCGCTCTACCCGCAGAAGCTGCCCATGGACGTCGGCGCCTGGCACATCGCGGGCGAGCCCGTCCCCGCCGAGGTCGCGCTGCGCGCCGACTACGCGCCGTTCGCCGTCGGCGAGGCGTGGGGGCGCCCCTGGGCGACCACCTGGTTCAGCGTCCACGCCACCGTGCCGGAGCGCTGGGCCGGGCGGCGGGTCGAGGCGCTGTTCGACCTCGGCTCGGGGCCCGACGACGGGACGGGGGAGGGAACCGGGGCCTGGACCGGGGCCTCCGGCGGCCCGGCCGAGGGCCTGGTGCACGACGCGCACGGCATCCCGCTCCAGGGCCTGCACCCCGGCCTCGGCGCCGTCCTGATCGCCGGCTCCGCCACCGCCGGCTCGTCCGTACGGCTGCTGGTCGAGGCCGCCGCCAACCCGCGGATCGCGGCGGGCAGCGGCGCGGGCACCCGGTACGGCGACCCGGCCACCGCGGGCGACACCCTCCTGTACCGGCTGCGCCGCGCCGACCTCGCCGTGCGCGACGAGGACGTCTGGCAGCTCGTCCACGACGTGCAGACCCTCGAAGGGCTGATGCGCGCGCTGCCCGAACAGCAGCCGCGCAGGCACGAGATCCGGCTCGCGCTGGAACGCGCCCTGGACGCCGTCGACCCGCGGGCCGTCGGCCGCACCGCCGGATACGCCCGTACGCTGCTGACCGACGTGCTCGCCCGGCGCGCCCACGAGTCCGCGCACACCGTGACCGCCGTCGGCCACGCGCACCTCGACTCCGCCCGGCTGTGGCCGGTGCGCGAGACGGTCCGCGAACGCGCCCGCGCCTTCAGCACGATGGCGGCGCTCGCCGACGAGTACCCCGAACTGGTCGTGGCCGCCTCCAGCGCGCAGCACTACGCCTGGATGAAGGACCACCAGCCGCATGTCTTCGAGCGGATACGCAAGGCGGTCGCGGACGGCAACTGGGCGCCGGTCGGCGGCATGTGGGTGGAGGCCGACACCGAACTGCCCGGCGGCGAGGCGCTGGTGCGCCAGCTCGTGCACGGACGGCGCTTCTTCCGCGACGAGTTGGGCACCGAGACCGACGGCGTGTGGCTGCCCGGCGCCTCCGGCGCGTCCGCGGCCTTCCCGCAGCTCGCCGCGCTCGCGGGCGCCCGCTGGTTCCTCGGCCGCCGCCCGGAGCCCGGCCGCGGCTCCGCGCTGCCGCACCACACCTTCCGCTGGGAGGGCCTGGACGGCACCAGGCTCTTCGCGCACCTCGCTCCGGTCGGGACCGACGGCGAACGCGGAACCGAGGACCCGGCGCTGACCGGCGGCGACCTCGTACGGTCCGTGGACGACTTCGCCGACAAGGGTGACGCGACCCGCTCCCTGCTGCCCTTCGGCCGCGGCGACGGCGGCCCCGACCGGTCGATGCTGGAGCGCGCCCGCCGCCTGGCCGACCTCGACGGCGCGCCGCGCGTCACCCTCGGCGCCCCGGCCCGCTTCTTCCGCGACGCCCAGGCCGAGCATCCGGCCGCCCCCGTGTGGCGCGGCGAACTCGACCTCGCGCCGCACCTGGGCACGTACACCAGCCAGGCGCGCACCAAGCGCGGCAACCGGCGCAGCGAGGCGCTGCTGCACGAGGCCGAGCTGTGGTCGGCGACCGCCGCCGTACGGCACGGAATCCCGTACCCCTACGACGAGTTGGAGCGGCTGTGGAAGAAGGTGCTGCTCCAGCAGTGCCACGACATCCTGCCCGGCACGTCGATCGCCTGGGTGCATGAGGAGGCCGAGCAGACCCACCGGGACGTACGGCGCAGGCTGGAACGGCTGATCCGGCGGGCGGTCGGTGACCCGGACGGCGCGACCGTGCTCAACGCGGGGCCGCGGGCCCGCCGCGAGGTCGTCGTCCTCGAACCGGAGGACGGCCCGGTGCCCGGCACGCTCCTGACCGGCACTCTTCCCCTCGACGCCGCACAGCCTGGCACCGCACAGCCCGGCACCGCCCGACCCGGCACCGTACAGCCTCGTGCGGCGCGGCCCGGCACCGTACAGCCGCTGTCCGACGGCCGGTTCGCGGTCCTCGCACAGGCCCCGGCGCACGGCTCAGGACCCGCGGGCATCGCGCTCGGCGACCTCGCCCCGGTCACCGTGACGGCGGGCGCGGACGGCGGCCACGTCCTGGACAACGGGCTGCTGCGAATACGGGTCGACGCGGCCGGTCTGGTGCGGTCCGCCGCCGACCTCGGCACCGGACGCGAGGCCATCGCGCCCGGCGCGGCGGGCAATCTGCTCCAGCTGCACCGCGACGAGCCCGGCGGCTGGAGCGCGGCGCGCTACGCCCCGGCGGCCGGGTCCCGCGATCTGGACCGGGCCGACCGGGTGGAGGTCACCGCCGCGGGACCGCTGCTGGCCCGGCTGCGGATACTGCGCGGCACCGGACGCTCCACCGTCGTACAGGAGTTGACGCTCACCGCGGGCAGCCACGCGCTGACCGTCGACACCGAGGTCGACTGGCGCGAGCAGGACACCGTGCTCAAGGCCGCCTGGCCATTGGACGTGCACGCGGAACACAGCCGCGCGGAAACGCAGTTCGGCCACGTCGCGCGCCCCACGCACGGGAACACCGACGGGGACGCGGCCCGCCGCGAGTCGGTCGCGCACCGCTGGATCCACGTCGGCGAGCACGGCTGGGGCGTCGCGCTCGCCGGGGACTCGACGTACGGCTACGACGTGACACGGCACACCCGCGAGGACGGCGGCACCACCACCGTCGTGCGCAGCACGCTGCTGCGCGCCCCGCGCAGCCCCGACCCGCACGCCGACCGCGGACTCCAGCGCTTCCGGCACCGGCTGCGGCCCGGCGCCGACGTGGACGACGCCGTCTCCGAGGGCTACGCGCTGCACCTGCCGCTGCGCCCCGGCCCGGACACCGGCGCCGTCACCCGACCCGACTCCCCTCCCGGCAACGCTTCTGACGCGGCGTCACCGCCCCCGCTGGTCGCCGTCGACCACCCCGACGTCGTGGTCGAGACGGTCAAACTCGCCGACGACCGCAGCGGCGACGTCGTGGTCCGGCTGTACGAGTCGCGCGGCGGGCGGGCCCGCACCGTCCTGACCGCGGGCTTCCCCGCGACGGCCGTCCAGGAGACGGATCTGCTGGAGGAACGGCTCGCCGACCACCCGCACGACGACGGACGCACCCCGCTGACGCTCCGCCCGTTCCAGGTCCTCACCCTGCGGCTGATCCGCCCCCGCGAAGGCCAGGAGGGCCGCGTTGCCTGAAACACCCCACTCGCCGCTCCCCGAAGTGCCGTCGCAGGAAAGGGCGTTGCCCACCTTCCCCGACGAGCGGCGGCCGCCGGGACCGCCGGACGCGCGGACGCGGGACCTGCTGCGCCAGTGGGCCGCGGGCGACGGTCCGCTCGCCACCCGCGCCAGGGTCGTCCTGCTCGCCGCCGAAGGACTGCGGGACGCCGAGATCTCCCGGCGGCTCGGCGTCTCCCGGCAGACCGTGGGCAGTTGGCGGCACCGCTGGCAGAGCGCGGGGCTGCGCGGCCTCGAACAGCGGCCCCGCACCGGCAGACCCGCCACCGTGGACGAGGCCGAGGTGGTCACCCGGGCACTGCTCGCGCCCGGCGGCAGCGGCGCCAGCCGGGCCATCGCCCGCGAACTGGGCCTGTCCCACGCCACGGTGGCCGCGATCAGACGCCGCTGGCAGCTCACCGCGGACGAGACGACACCCGCCCCGCACGTACCGACCAGACCGCCGCTGCCCGGCACCGACGTGTGGGTGATGGGCCTGTACGCCGACGCGCGCGGCGCCGTCCTGCTCGCCGGCACCCGCGCCGCGGCCCCGGCGCCGGGACCCGCGGCCACCGTCATCGGCGAGGACGTCCTGGCCGGACTCGGCCGGGCCCTCGACGGGATGCGCCTGGCCGTGGCCCCGGACCCCGGCGGCCCGCCGCCGCTCGGGCTCACCGGCTACCTCGCGGCGGCGGCCGAACACCACCCGGACATCGCCCTGCACGCGATCACCCTCTGGGAGACCGGCCGGATCTCCGCGCCCCCGCCCGGCACCACGCCGGTGACCTTCCACCAGCTCCCGGCCCGCTCCACCTGGCGCGGTTTCCTGCGCGCCATGATCGCCCTGGACAGCACCAGCCACCCCGAGTCCTCCCGGCGGGTCTACCTCGACCTGGTCGCCGCGCTGGAACGGCAGACCGCGGGCGCGCCGGGCCCGGTCCGCTGGCTGCGGGAGAACGTCGCGGGCCACCTGCGCGCCCCGCACACCCCCGAGGCCGTCGCGCACCCGCCCTCGTTCAGCGGCGTCAACCAGATCGACCTCGGCTCCTTCAACGAGTGCGTGGTGATCGAGACCGTCCGGCTGTCCGGCACCATCACCCGCGGCGAGATCGCCCACCGCACCGGACTCACCCAGCAGTCGGTCTCCCGGATCGCCCGCTCGCTGCTCGACCGCGGCATCCTCGTCGAGGACGCGCAGCGGCGCGCCACCTCGGGCAAGCCCCGCACCCCGGTGCGGCTCAGCGGCACCGCCGCGCACGCGCTCGGCCTGCACATCGACCCCGAGGTGCTGACCGCCGTCGTCATCGACCTCGACGGCGCGATCGTCTGCACCCGCACCCGGCCGGTGAGCGCCGACATCGACCCGGCCGAATTCGTCGCGCAGGTGGTCGAGTTGGGCCGCGAGACGCTGCAAAAGGCGGGCGGCGCGGTCCGCGAGGACGGCTTCCTCGGCATCGGCGTCGCGGTGCCGGGCCCGGTCGACATCGCCTCCGGTACGGTGCTCGGCCCGCCGCTGCTGTCGGCCTGGAACGACCTGCCGCTGCTCTACCTGCTCAAGGACCACTTCCCGTGCCCGGTGATCATCGAGAAGGACTCGCTGGCCGCGGCGGCGGGGGAGCGGTGGATCGGCCGCGACCGCAGGGCCCGCGATTTCGCGTACCTCTACCTCGGTACGGGCGTCGGCTCCGGGCTCTACCTCAACGGCGACCTCTACCGGGGCGTCAGCGCCAACGCCGGTGAGTTCGGGCAGCTCTGCGCCATCGCGCTGGGCCGGGTGGACGCCGACGGGCGGCCCGAGCTGCTGCCCGAGTGCAATCCGCCGGTCTCCGTGACCGACTTCGCGGTCCGCCGCGGCTTGCCCGCCGCCGACGCCGCCCGCGGCAGCACCGCCGCCTACCGGGAGGTCGGCCGGGCCGCGGCGGCCGGTGACCCGGCCGCGACGGCCGCGCTGCGCGAGGTGGCGGGCGCCGTCGGACGCGGCGCGCTCGGCCTGGTCGACCTGCTGGACATCGACCTCATCGTGCTCGGCGGCCCGTTCTTCACCGACGACGTCGCCGACTTCTACCTGGACGAGATCGGCCGCGCCGTCAACGAATTCCCCACCGCCCGCAGGCTGCGCCGGGTCGAGGTGGAGCGCTCGGTGCTGAGCGCCGAGGCCGCCGCCGTCGGCGCCGCGTCGACCATCTTCCACGCCACGTTCACCCCGCGGCTGCGCGGGCGCGAGCGGCCCTGACCGCGACCCGAGCCCGGACCGGCTCCGGGCACAGGCCGGTGAGCAGCCCGCTTCCAGCTTTTTGCATCGAGAAGTCAAAAAATGCCGGTCCGATCGCGTTCTTTGTCTTGACGCTGCGTCAAAGATGGCAACACACTGCCCAACTGATGACGCGAGACCCGGACTTCCTTCGGACTTGCACCGAAGTCGGTACCGGCATCTGCTCGATGCTGCTCGATGACGACGGAGGCAGGATGGACGAGCGAAAGCGCCGACGCGCGGGACTGGCCGCGGTCTGCGCCATGGCGTGTGCGATCGGTCTGACGGCGGGCTTCGGCCCGAGCGCGGCCGCGAACACCCCACAGGAGGCGGTCGCCGCCACCCCGGTCTACCTCGACACCCACTACTCCTTCCAGGAGCGGGCCGCCGACCTGGTGTCGAGGATGACCTTGCAGGAGAAGGTCCAGCAGCTCAGCACCAACAGCGGCCCCGCCATCCCCCGGCTGGGCGTCCAGCAGTACACGTACTGGAGCGAGGGCCAGCACGGCGTCAACACCCTCGGGGCCAACCAGAACAACGGCGGGGTGCAGGGCGGCGTCCACGCCACCAGCTTCCCGACCAACTTCGCCTCGTCCATGTCCTGGGACCCGGCGCTGCTCTACCAGGAGAGCACCGCGATCTCCGACGAGGTGCGCGGCTTCGTCGACAAGTCGCTCTTCGGCACCGGCCAGAACAACCTCGGCCCGTCCGCCGACGACTACGGCTCGCTGACCTACTGGGCGCCGACGGTCAACCTCGACCGCGACCCGCGCTGGGGCAGGACCGACGAGGCGTTCGGCGAGGACCCGTACTTCGTCGGGCAGATGGCCGGCCAGTTCGTCGACGGCTACCAGGGCAACAACCCCGACGGCACCTCGAAGACCGGCTATCTGAAGGTCGCCTCCACCGCCAAGCACTACGCGCTCAACAACGTCGAGGACAACCGCACCGGCATCAGCTCCGACGTCAACGACACCGACCTGCGCGACTACTACACCGCGCAGTTCCGCTCGCTGATCGAGGACGCGCACGTGTCCGGGCTCATGACGTCGTACAACGCGATCAACGGCACCCCGTCGGTCTCCGACACCTACACCACCAACCAACTCGCCCAGCGCACCTACGGGTTCAACGGGTACATCACCTCCGACTGCGGCGCGGTCAGCACCAACTGGCGGCAGTTCCCCGGCGGTCACGACTGGGCGCCGCCCGGCTGGACCACCGACCACAAGGACAACCCGACGTGGACCGAGACCGCCACCGGCACGACGATGTCCGGGCAGGCCGGCGGCCAGGCGTACGCGCTGCGGGCCGGTACCGACCTCAACTGCACGGGTGACGAGGCGACCACCGCCAACATCCAGGAGGCCATCGAGGCGGGCGCGCTCAGCGAGGGCGTGGTCGACACCGCCCTGGTGAAGGTCTTCACCATCCGCATGGAGACCGGCGAGTTCGACCCGGCGAGCGCGGTGTCGTACACGAACATCACCAAGGACCAGATCGAGAGCCCGGCCCACCAGGCGCTCGCCACCACGGTCGCCGACAACTCCCTGGTGCTGCTGAAGAACGACAAGCGGGCCTCGGGCGGCGGCAAACTGCTGCCCGCCGACCCCGCCACCACCAAGAAGGTCGTCGTCCTCGGCGACCTCGCCAACACCGCGACGCTCGGCCTGTACTCGGGTGACCCGACCTACCGGACCAGCCCGCTGCGCGGCATCCAGAACGAGATCCACGCGATCGACCCCACGGCGTCCGTGGTCTACGACGCGGCGGGCACCTCGTCCACCGGCACCGGCGCCGCGGTGCTCTCCGACAAGACCAAGGCCGACATCAAGGCCGCCGACCTCGTGGTGCTGTTCGTCGGCACCACCCAGGCCAACGGCGACGAGGGCAACGACCGCGACAACCTGAACATGCCCGGCAACTACCAGTCGTTGATCGACCAGACGTCGGCGCTCGGCACCGACAAGCTCGCCCTGGTCATCCAGTCCGACGGCCCGGTCGACATCCAGAAGGAGGCCGCCGCCGGCTCACCGGTCTCCTCGATCGTCTTCAGCGGCTACAACGGCCAGTCGCAGGGCACCGCGCTCGCCCATGTGCTCTTCGGCGACGTCAACCCGTCAGGGCACCTCAACTTCACCTGGTACAAGGACGATTCACAGCTCCCCGACAAGCAGAACTACGGGCTGACCCCGAGCGCCACCGGCGGCCTCGGCCGTACGTACCAGTACTTCACCGGCGCCCCCACGTACCCCTTCGGCTACGGACTCAGCTACAGCTCCTTCTCCTTCACCTCGGTCAGCGCCAACAAGACGCAGATCACGCCGGACGGCACCGTGAAGATCGGCGTGGACGTCACCAACACCGGCAAGACGGCGGGCGCCACGGTCGCGCAGCTCTACGCGGCGACCCCCTTCACCGTCCCCGGCGTGGAACTGCCCGCCAAGCGGCTGGCGGGCTTCGCCAAGACCAAGGTGCTGGGGCCCGGCAAGAGCCAGCACCTGACCATCACCGTCAAGGCCGCCGACCTGTCCTTCTGGGACGCCAAGAGCTCCCGGCAGACCGTCTACAACGGCACCTACGCGTTCCGGCTCGGCCCGGACTCCGCGCACCCGGCGGGCACCGCGAACGTGAGGATCAGCGGCACTCTGACGCCCAAGGTGCGCTACGTCACCGTGCAGCCCGAGAGCGTCGTCCACGACGCGGGCCAGACCTTCTCGCTCACCGGCAAGAACAAGTGGATCAAGGACGACACCAACCCGGCGAAGGAACAGCGCGACCTGTCCGTCACCGCGGACGACGTCGTGGAGGCCGTCAACAACGACCAGTCCTTCGTCGACCTGTCCACCGCCAAGGTCACGTACCGCAGCAGTGACCCGGCGGTCGCCACCGTCGACAAGAACGGCCTGGTGCACGCCGTGGCCGACGGCGTCGCCACCGTCTCGGCGACCGTGGGCGGCGTCACCGGCTCCACCCCGGTCGTGGTCCGCGGCACCCTCACGCTCAAGGCGCTGCCGATCGCCAAGGCGGGCAGCACCCTGACCGCGACCACCACCTACACCAACGGCGCCGCGTCCGCGGTGCGGAACGTGTCGGTCACGCTCGCCACCCCGGCGGGCTGGACGGCCACGGCCACCAGCCCGGCGACCTTCGACACCGTCGGCGCGGGCCAGAAGGCCACCACCACCTGGCAGGTGACCGTCCCTGCCGGAGCGGACCCCGACAGCTTCACCCTGGACGCCACCGTCATCACCCCCTCCGGGGAGGAGAGCGCCCAGGCCCCCGTCACCGTGCCGTACGCGTCACTGACCGCCGCCTACAACAACTCCGGCATCAGCGACGACGCCCACACCACGACCGGCAGCCTGGACGGCGAGGGCGCCAGCTTCTCGCTCCAGGCGCTGGCCGCCCTGGGCTGGCACGCGGGCCAGAACACCGACCACGACGGGGTGTCCTTCCCCTGGCCCGCCACCGCGGGCACCGGGGACCCCGACAACGCCGTGGCCGGCGGCCAGGCCGTCGAGATCACCGGCACCGGAACCAAGCTGGGCTTTGTCGGCACCAGCGCCTTCGGCGCCACCTCCGGCACCGGCACCATCGTCTACACCGACGGGACCACGCAGACCTACGCGCTGGCCCTGTCCGACTGGTGGGCCGGATCACCGTCGCAGGGCAGCGACTTCGCCGCCAGCACGCCCTACCTCAACAACGGCGGCGGACAGCAGCAGCAGACCGTGCACATCTCCGCGGCCACCGTGGACCTGCTGCCCGGAAAGACCGTCCAGGCGATCACCCTGCCCAACGTGAGCAAGACGCAGGTCGACCACCAGGTCGCCATGCACCTGTTCTCGATCGCGATCGGCGGCTGACACGCAGCGGCGCGCCGTCCCCCCGCTGCGGGGGACGGCGCGCCGAGCGCCGCCCGGCCGGCCAGCCTGTCAGGACCGGGCCCGCCGGGAGGAGCCGCAGGACGTCAGCGACGATCCCAGACGTTCATGAGGACGAGCTGAACGCCGAGTCGAAGGAGGCCGCGGGCGGCTCGATCGCGGCCAGCGCCCGGACGTGCGCGAGCGCGGCGGGCGCGCCCGTCATCCGGTCCATCCCCGCGTCCTCCCACTCCACCGAGATCGGCCCCTCGTACCCGATGCTGTTGAGCATCCGGAAGACCGGCTCCCACGGCACGTCGCCGTGCCCGGTCGACACGAAGTCCCAGCCGCGCCGCGGGTCGCCCCACGGCAGATGCGAACCGAGCCGCCCGTTGCGGCCGTTGAACTGCTTGACCGACTCCTTGCAGTCCACGTGGTAGATACGGTCGCGGAAGTCGTACAGGAAGCCGACCGGGTCCAGGTCCTGCCACACGAAGTGGCTGGGGTCGAAGTTGAGCCCGAAGGCCGGGCGGTGGCCGATCGCCTCCAGGGTCCTCACGGTCGTCCAGTAGTCGTACGCGATCTCGCCCGGGTGCACCTCGTGCGCGTACCGGACCCCGACCTCGTCGAAGACGTCCAGGATCGGATTCCAGCGGTCGGCGAAGTCGGTGAATCCGCGGTCGACCATCTCCTCCGGCACCGGCGGGAACATCGCCACCGTGTGCCAGATCGACGAACCGGTGAAGCCGACCACGGTGTCCACGCCGAAGGCGGCGGCGGCCCGCGCGGTGTTCTTGATCTCCTCCGCCGCCCGCTCCCGCACCCCCTCGGGCGAGCCGTCGCCCCAGATACGGGCGGGCAGGATGCCGCGGTGCCGCTCGTCGATCGGATGGTCGCAGACCGCCTGGCTGGTCAGATGGCAGGAGATGGTCCAGCTCTTGAGTCCGTGCTTGTCCAGGGTGTCGCGCAGCCGCGGCAGATACGCGTCGTCGCTGAGCGCCGCCTCCACGTCGAAGTGGTCACCCCAGCAGGCGATCTCCAGGCCGTCGTACCCCCACCGCGAGGCGAGCGCGCACACCTCGGTGAAGGGCAGGTCGGCGAACTGGCCGGTGAAGAGCGTGACGGGTCGGGCCATGTGCGTCCTCCAGGGATCGGGGCTTCAGGACTGAGGGGCGGGCACCGGGATGTGCACGCCGAGGGCCGCCGCACTGGTCTCCACGGCCGCCAGCACCCGCTGCACCTGGAGCCCGTCGGCGAACGACGGCCGCGGATCCGTACCGCCCGCCACCGCCTCGGCGAAATCGCGCACCTGGTGCGTGAAGGAGTGCTCGTAGCCGATCAGATGGCCTGGCGGCCACCACGCGTCAAGGTAGGGGTGGGTGGGCTCGGTGACCAGGACGCGGCGGAAACCGGCGGTGTCCGGATCCTCGGAACGGTCGTGGAAGGCCAGCTCGTTCATCGACTCGGCGTCGAAGGCGAGCGTGCCGCGCGAGCCGCTGACCTCGATCCGCATGGCGTTCTTGTGCCCGGTGGCGAAACGGGTCGCCTCGAACACGCCGATCGCGCCGCCGTCGAACCGCGCGGTGAACAGCGCCGCGTCGTCCACCGTGACCCGGCCGCGCTCGGAACCGCCCTTGCCCGACAGGCCGCTCGCCGACTCCGGCAGCGGCCGTTCGGTCACGAAGGTCTCCAGCAGCGCGCCGACCGAGCTGATCCGCTGACCCGTCAGATACTGCGCCGCGTCGATGCTGTGCGCGCCGAGATCGCCCAACGCCCCTGACCCGGCGCGGTCCTTGCGCAGCCGCCAGGCCAGCGGGAACTCCGGGTCGACCAGCCAGTCCTGGAGGTACTGCGCCCGCACCTGGTGGATCGTGCCCAGCCTGCCCTCCTCGATCAGCCGCCGCGCCAGCACCAGCGCGGGCACCCGGCGGTAGTTGAAGGCCACCATCGAACGCACTCCGGCCTGCCGGGCCTTGTGCGCCGCGTCGACCATCGCCTCGGCCTCCGCCACCGAATTGGCCAGCGGCTTCTCGCACATCACGTGCTTGCCCGCCGCGAGCGCCGCCTCCGCGATCCGCGCGTGGCTGTCGCCCGGCGTGCAGATGTCCACCACGTCGATGTCCGGCCGCGCCACCAGCGCCCGCCAGTCCGTCTCGTACGACCCCCAGCCGTACCGCTCGGCGGCCGACGCCGCCCGCTGGGCCGACCGGCCGCAGACGGCGGTGAGTTCGAGCCGTACCGGCAGGTCGAAGAAGCGGCCCGCGGTGCGCCAGGCGTGGGAGTGCGCCGCGCCCATGAAGGCATGGCCGACCATGCCGATCCGCAGCGCGGGGACCGGGGGTGGTGTCGTCGTCACGTACGTCCTCCTGGCGGAATGCCGCTCCTGGTACGGGCCGTGAATCGTTATTCATCCGGCATCGACTGAAACTCACGGCACCGGATAGAACAGTTCGGCAGTTTCTGCCTGAACTTCGGCATAAGTCAAGGCTCTTGACGTCGGTGACGGCAACAGGGCACCGTGCGGTTGCCGAGACGTCACACATCCGGGGGGCAGTGATCGACACTCCAGTCAATCTCCGCGAGGTCGGCAGGCTCCGGGTCCTCGAGGCCCTGCACACCACCGCACGCAGCAGCAGGCCCGAACTCGTCCGTGTCACCGGCCTGTCCAGGGCCACCGTCTCCTCGCTGATCGCCGACCTCATCACCGTCGGCCTGGTCACCGAGGACGAGGGCCCCGAGGAGCCGGAGCCCCGCCGCACCGGACGGCCCGCCCAGTCCCTCTCGCTGGTCCCCAGCTCGGGCTACGCCATCGGCGCGGACATCGGCCACCAGCACGTACGCGTCATCCTCTGCGACCTGTTCGGCGCCGTCCTGTGGGAGCACTGGGTCGCCAAGGACGTGGACCGCGCCCCGCAGGAGACCCTCGACCTGGTCGCCGTCCTCGTCGGCCGCGCTCTCCAGGAGACCGGCGTCGCCCGCGAGCGCGTCCTCGGCATCGGCGCCGGAATCGCCTCACCGGTCGAGAAGGGCAGCGGCGCCCTCGGCGCCGAGGGCATCATGCCCGGCTGGGTCGGCCTGCGCCTCACCGACGAACTGCGCCACCGCACCTCGCTGCCGGTCCGCGTCACCAACGACGCCAACGCCGGCGCCCTCGCCGAGCGCATGTACGGCGCCGGACGGCAGGCGGGCGACATGGTCTACGTCCGGCTCTCCGCCGGTATCGGCGCGGGCATCGTCAGCGACGGCCGCCTCCTGCTCGGCTCACGGGGCCTCGCCGGGGAGATCGGCCATCTTCCGCTCATCACCGACGGCCTCATCTGCCGCTGCGGCAACCGCGGTTGCCTGGAGACCGTCGCCAGTCCGGTCGCCATCGCCCGCCTGCTGTCCGACAGTTGGGGCGAGACCGTCGCACCCCGCGACCTCCCCGCCCTCATCCGGGACCGCAACACCGGCGCCCTGCGCGCCGTCCGCGACGCGGGAGACGCCGTGGGCCGCGCGCTCGCCACGCTCGTCACCCTCCTCAACCCGCGCCTGATCGTGGTCGGCGGCGACCTCGCCGCCGCGGGCGCCGACATCCTCGAACCCATGCGGGCCGGTGTCCGCCGCCACACCCTTCCCTCCGCCGCGGAGGGCCTGGAGATCGTCACCGGCGGTCTCGGGGACGGCGCCGAGGTCCGCGGGGCGGCCGGTCTCGTCCTCGCCGACGCCGCCTCACTGCTCGCCGGAGCGGCCTGACCGGAAAGCGGCCTGTCCCGGAGCTGTCTCACCCGGAAAGCGGCCTGATCCGTACCGGCCTGACCCGCGTCAGGCCGCTCAGTCCGTGGTCTGGACGATCTGCCCGTCGCGCAGTTCCAGGACGCGGTCGGCCAGGGCGAGGAGCTGCGTGTCGTGGGTGGCGACGAGGGCGGTGACGGACTCGCTGCGGACGACCGCGCGCAGCAACTCCATGACGGCCAGGCCCGTGTCGGCGTCGAGCTGCCCGGTGGGCTCGTCCGCGATGAGCAGGACGGGGCGGTTGGCGAGGGCGCGGGCGATGGCCACGCGTTGCTGCTGGCCGCCGGAGAGTTCGCCGGGGCGCTGGGCGGCGTGGTCGGCGAGGCCGACGAGGGCCAGGAGGAGTTCGACGCGCTCCTCGCGCTCCCGCGGCGGGGTCTTGCGCAGCCGCATGGGGACCCCCACGTTCTCGGCGGCGCTGAGGATGGGGAGCAGCCCGAAGGACTGGAAGACGAAGCCGATACGGTCCCGGCGCAGGGCGAGCAGTTCGTCGTCGCCGAGCGAGGCCAGATCGGTGCCGTCGAGCATGATCCGGCCGCCGTCGGGGCTGTCGAGACCGCCCACGAGGTTGAGGATGGTGGTCTTGCCCGAGCCCGAACGGCCCTTGAGCGCGACGAGTTCGCCGCGCGGGACGGAGAACGAGACACCGCGCAGGGCGTGCACGGCGGTGTCGCCGCTGCCGTAGGTGCGGCGCAGATCCTCGACGACGACCATGTCCCCGGACGGCGGACCGTCCGCGACCGCCGTCGCCGCACGTCCCGTGGACCCCTCGCTCATGCGTCCTCCCCGTCCTGGCCGCATCCCCTGCCGGCCCCCGCCCGCGGCGCGCCGGCCACCGTACGGCCGTCGCGTATCCGTACGGTACGCGCAAACGCCGTGGACGGTACGCGCAAACGCCGTGGCCCGGACCCGTGGGAACGGATCCGGGCCACGAGGGGCCACGAAGGCCGCGAACGGCGCGTACGCGGAGCGACGCCTCAGTGCAGCTCGGTGATCTCCGGGCCGCGGCGCAGCGGGTCGATGCCGTCGCCGAACTTCGACGGCTCGCCCTGCTCGGTCGGCGCGGCGCCGTCCGGCACCATCTGCGCGTCGTTCGGCAGCTTCAGCACGATCGGGTCGCGCGGCGCCATCGGGGTGTCGCCGCGCAGCACCACGGTGTCGCGGAAGACGGACTCCAGCACACCGGCGGCGGCGGGCTGCACCGCGCCCTGGCCGGAGATCACCCCGCGCAGGAACCAGCGCGGGCCGTCGCAGCCGATGAACCGCACGAGCTGCACGCCATTGGTGCCGTCGGGGAGCTGGACGGGCACCTGGGCCCGCAGCTCCCAGCCGAGCGGGCCCTCCAGCTCGTCGACGATGCCGCCCTGCTGGGTGATACCGGCGGCGATCTCCTCGCGGACCTCGCCCCAGATGCCCTCGGACTTGGGGGCGGCGAACGCCTGGAGCTGCACGGCGCTGTCCCGCAGCACCACGGTCGCGGCGACGATGGACTCGCCCGCGACCTCGACCCGCAGCTCCATGCCCTCGACTCCGGGCACGAACAGTCCGCCGAGGTCGACGCGGCCCTCGCCGGGCTCACTGACCTCGCTCAGGTCCCACGGGCCGTCGGGCCTCGGGGCGGGCGGAAGGTTGTACCGGAGGGACTCACCGGAGTCGTCCGACTCCTCGGCGTCCTCGACCTGCTCGTCAGGGCCTGCGGCCTCGTCGAGCTCGTCGAGGTCGTCTTCGCGCTCCTTGCGACGACGGAACACGGTCACTGTCCTTCCCGGTCTGCAACGACCGATGCGAATCCGACTCTGGACGTGTCGGCCGACGGCGTCTCCACCGCGGCATGACCCCCCGTGGAGCCGAAGCCCCCCGCGGCCCTGGCAGAGCCGGGCAGCTCCGCCACCTCATGGAAACGGACCCGCTCGACCTGCTGGACGACCAGTTGGGCGATCCGGTCACCCTTTTCGAACCGCACGGTCTCGCGCGGATCGAGGTTGACGACGATCACCTTGATCTCTCCACGGTACCCGGCATCCACCGTTCCCGGGGCATTCACCAGGGCCACACCGCAGCGCGCTGCCAGCCCCGAGCGGGGATGCACGAAGGCCGCGTACCCGTCGGGCAGGGCGATCGACACCCCGGTGGGCAGGACCGCGCGCTCACCGGGCGCGAGGTCCGCCGCCAGCGTGGTCGTCAGGTCCGCGCCCGCGTCACCGGGATGCCCGTAGGACGGTACGGGCACGGACTCGTCGAGCCGGTGCAGCAGTACGTCCACCGGCTGTCGCTCTGTGCTCACGGGTTCACCTCGCTGACGAGGCGCAGCGGCTCACGGCTCATGGGTTCACCTCGAAGGCGCGGGCGACCTTCACCTGGTCGGGGTCCGACATCGCCGCGCGGATCTCCTCCGCGCGGCCGTTCTGCGTGAAGTGGTCGAGCTTGACCTCGACGAACAGCGCCTCCGCGCGGACCGCGACCGGCCCGTCGTGGCCGCCGATCCGGCCCTCGGCCGAGCTGTAGATCTTGCGTCCGGCGACCGCGGTGCAGCGCGCCGACAGGTACAGCGTGGCGCCGACCGGGACCGGGAGCAGGAAGTCCGACTCCAGCCGTCCGGTGACGGCGATGGCGCGCAGCATCCAGTTGACCGAGCCCAGCGTCTCGTCCAGCGCGGTGGCCAGGACCCCGCCGTGGGCGAGGCCCGGCGCGCCCTGGTGGGCGGGCTTGACGGTGAACTCGGCGGTGACGCTGACGCCCTCGCCCGCCCGCGCCGCCAGGTGCAGCCCGTGCGGCAGACCCTCGCCGCAGCCGAAGCACTGGTCGTAGTGCGCCCCGAGCAGCTCGCCCGGCGCCGGGGCGTCCGGGTGCCGCGTGGGCGCGGTGGCGTCGGGCGGCGGCGTCAACGACGACCGTCCGGCGCTTCTGGGTGTGTTCGCTCCACTCACGCCCGAGACCCTACCCTTCCGCGGGATCCTTTCCCTGCCGGTGTCCGTTGGTCCCGGGGGAGCCGCCCGGCGGCCGGCGGAAACCGCCCCCTGTACCACCCTCGTACCGCCCCCGCAGTCCCCCCGTTGTCATCTGGTAGCACCGGAGCGCGCGCATGTCCCCAGGAGTAGGCCAGTCCGTCGTCGTCACCGGAGCCGGACGCGGCATCGGCCGTGCCATCACGCTGGAGCTGGCGCACTGCGGCTTCGACGTGATCGGCACGGTCCGCAACGACCGGGACGCGCGGGCCCTGCGCGCGGCGGTCGACCGTACGGGCGCGGCGGTGCGCACCGCGGTGCTCGACGTGGCCGACGCGACGTCCTGCGTCCGGGCGTTCACCGAGATCGCCACGATGACCGACGGCGGGCCGTGGGCGGTGGTCAACAACGCGGGGTTCGCGCAGCCGGGCGCGGTGGAGGACGTGGACGACGAGCAGGTACGGCGCCAGCTGGAGACCAATCTGGTGGCGCCCGCGCGGATCGCCCGCCTGGTGCTGCCCGCGATGCGGGACCGGCGGGCGGGCCGGATCGTCAACGTGTCGTCGATCGCCGGGCGGGTGTCGCTGCCGATGCTCGGCTGGTACTGCGCGAGCAAGCGCGGCCTGGAGTCGGTGACGGACGCGCTGCGGATGGAGACCGCGCCGTTCGGCGTGCAGGTCTCGCTGATCGAGCCGGGCTCCTACGGCACCGGGATCTGGGAGACCGGCGCCGGGCTGCTGCCCGACGAGCGGGCGTCGGCGTACCAGGAGCAGTACGCGGCGGCCGGGGACGTGCTGCGCGGCAGCCGCGACCTGCCGGGGCCGCGCCCGGTGGCGCTCGCGGTGCGCAAGGCGCTGACCGCCCGGCACCCGCTGCCGCGCTATCTGGTGGGCGGCGGCGCCCGCTCGACCGCGGTGCTGGACGCGGTGGCGCCGACGGCGGCCTCCGACTGGGCGAAGCAGCTCGCCACCGGGCTGCGGCAGGCACCGCCCAGGGTCACCCGTGCGCTGGCGCGCCTTCGCGGCAGATAGCACAGGACCGCATGGCAGTCTGGTGCCATGCAGCCTTACGACGAACGTCTCACCGTGCCGCGCTCCTGGTGGTTCCTGGCCGCCGGGGTGGGTGTGGCGATGGCGCTGATCCTCTTCCCGTTCGGCCCGCTGCCGATGCTGGCCGGGCTCGCGGCCGGCGCGGCCGTCGCCATGATGGCGGTCAGCTCGTACGGGTCCGCGCGGATCCGCGTGGTGGCGGGTTCGCTGGTGGCGGGCAAGGCCCGGATCCCGCTGGCGGCACTGGGCGAGGCGACCGTGCTCGACGCGGCGGAGACGGTGGCCTGGCGCTCCCACAAGGCCGACCCGCGGGCGTACATGCTGCTGCGCTCGTACGTGCCGACGGCGCTGAAGGTCGACGTGACCGATCCGGACGACCCGACGCCGTACGTCTATCTGTCGACGCGTTCGCCGAAGCGGCTCGCGGAGGCGCTGAAAGCCGTGAAGGCGCCCCAGTAGGACCGGCCGGGCCGCACGGTGCCGGGCGGCCCCCGCGAGGGCGCCCGCGGCCGGTCAGGGCTCGATGGCGGGCGGCTGCCACAGCGTGCCGGTCAGGGCCGCGTCGGCCGGTGCGCCGACGGCGGGCAGCTCGGGCCACGGGAGCTGCGCGGCGCGCAGGTCGTGGCGGATCCGCTGGGCGAGCTTGCGGGTGTCGCGGCGGTTCATCACCGCGCCGACGGCCGCGCCGATCATGAACGGCGTCAGCGTCGGCATATTGCGCAGCGTGCGGCGCAGCAGCCGCTGGCGCATCTCCTTCTTCATGCTGCTGCCCAGGGCCACGTTGACCGTGGAGAGTTTCAGCACATCGATACCGCGCTGTTCGGTCCAGGACCACAGATACGCGGTCGCGCGCTCCCGGGAGTTGCCCGGGACACGCAGTCCGTAGACCTCGTGCAGTTCCGCGATGAGTTTGAACTCGACCGCGGCGACGCCGAGCGTCTCGGCGGTCAGTTCGGCCGGCATCGCCGGCGGGGTGGGCAGCATCGCGGCGGCGCCCACACCGGCGCCGACGGTCATGGTGCCCTTCACCGCGGTGGCGATCAGCCGGTCCGCGATGTCCTCGGGGCCGAGACCGGGAAACTGCCCCCGCAGCGTCGCCAGGTCACGCACCGGGATGCGCGGGGCGACCTCGATCAGCCGCTCGGCGACCGAGCCCATGCCCGCCATCGCCTTCCTGCCGCCGTAGCGCGCCCCGCTGCGTATTCCGCGCGCCCCGCGCGCGGTCGTGGCCGCGAGCGAGGCCCTGCGGCCCCGCTCGTCGCCTTCTCGGCCTTCCACCCGGCCTTCCGTCGGACCCTCCACCGGGCCTTGTGCCCGGTCCTGGTCCTGCGCCCGGCCGGCGTCGTCCGCCCGGCCGTCCCGCCGTGAGCCCGTCACCGCGCCCGCGGATCAGGCCGCGCAGTCGCGGCAGATCGGGTTGCCGTTCTTCTCCGCCGCGAGCTGGCTCCTGTGGTGGACCAGGAAGCAGCTCATGCAGGTGAACTCGTCGGCCTGCCTGGGCAGTACGCGAACCGACAGTTCCTCATTGGAGAGGTCGGCGCCCGGCAGCTCCAGGGACTCCGCCTGGTCGAACTCGTCGACGTCCACCGCGGAGGTGGACTTCTCGTTCCGCCGGGCCTTCAGTTCCTCGATGCTGTCCTCGTTGACGTCATCGTCGGTCTTGCGTGGGGTGTCGTAATCCGTAGCCATTTTTCGCTCTCCCCCTGTGGGTGTCTGCGGTGTCTCCAGCGCACGTAACGCGCGGGAGGCCGGACTTGTGCCCGACCCGAGGCGGAGATTTTGCCTCACATCAAGGCCTGTTACTCAATCGACACCCAAGGTCGCCCCCGAAGGGGTGATCGCACGGGTGGCCGATCGTCACTCGCGACAGTCTGAAAGTCGTATGTCGCGGGTGCCATCACGTGTACTTCCCGTGATCATGACCTGGGGAAACATGGATTTTCCGGTCTTTTTCCCCAATGTCTTGATCACTGTGTGTAGGTGTCCCTCCGATAGCATGTGCTGTCGATCACAACGGTTCCCGGCGGGGAACAGACCGCGAAATTTCTCGCATAGCGAACACTCGTCGGTGCTGTCGTCGCCGGTGGCCGTCCTGGGCGTGACGCGGTTCACAACGGGATCGCGACCCGCATGACCAGGCCGCCTCCCTCGCGCGGCTCGGCCACGATGACGCCTCCGTGCGCCCGTGCCACCGACCGCGCGATGGACAGTCCCAGTCCCACCCCCTTGTCACTTCCCGTCCGCTCGGTACGCAGACGCCGGAACGGCTCGAAAAGGTTGTCGATCTCGTACGCCGGAACGACCGGTCCGGTGTTCGCGACCACGAGCAGCCCCTGGCCGCCCTCCACGGCCGTGGAGACGTCGACCCAGCCGTTCTCCGCCACGTTGTACCGCACCGCGTTCTGTACCAGGTTCAGGGCGATCCTTTCCAGCAGCACGCCGTTTCCCTGGACGACCGCGCCGTCGAGCCGGGAGCGCAGCTCCACGCCCTTGCCCTGTGCCTCGGCGCGGGTCTGGTCGAGCGCCCGGGAGGCGGCCTCCGCCAGGTCCACCGGCTTGCGGTCCACGATCTCGTTGTCACTGCGGGCGAGCAGCAGCAGGCCCTCGACCAGCTGCTCACTGCGCTCGTTGGTGGACAGCAGCGTCTTGCCGAGCTGCAACAGGTCGGCCGAGGCGTCCGGATCGGAGAGCTGGACCTCCAGCAGCGTCCGGTTGATCGCCAGCGGTGTGCGCAGCTCGTGCGAGGCGTTGGCCACGAAGCGGCGCTGGGCGTCGAAGGATCTCTCCAGCCGGTCGAGCATCTCGTCGAAGGTGTCGGCCAGCTCCTTCAGCTCGTCGTCCGGGCCGTCCAGCTCGATCCGGCGCTTGAGGTCGGAGCCGACCACGACCCGCGCGGTCCTGGTGATCCGCCCGAGCGGCGCGAGCACCCGCCCGGCCATCACGTAGCCGAAGACCAGCGCGACCACGGCCAGGCCGATCAGCGCCAGCAGCGAGCGCTTGAGCAGCACATTGAGCGCCGCCTCGCGCTGGACGGCCATGCACTGCGCCAGGGCGGAGTTGAAGCGCCCCGAATCCGTCTCGTTGATCAGGCTCGGGCAGGTGTTGCTGACGATGTTGACCCGGCCGCTGTTGACGGTGAACAGCGGCTCGCTGCCCTGGTGCAGGGCCTGGGCCGCCAGCAGATAGATGATCCACAGCAGCAGCACACCGGCGATCAGGAACATGCCGCCGTACAGCACGGTCAGCCGTATCCGGATGGTCGGGCGCAGCCAGGGCAGCGGGCTCTCGCCCGGCAGCGGGTCCCAGGGGGGCCTGGGCGGGTTCGGCGGGGCCGAGGGCGGTGCGGGCGCGGGGGAGCCGGCGGAGGGGGACGCCACGCGGATCAGATCCGGTAACCGGAACCGGGGACCGTCACGATCACCGGAGGCTCACCGAGCTTGCGGCGCAGTGTCATGACGGTCACCCGCACCACATTGGTGAACGGGTCGGTGTTCTCGTCCCACGCCTTCTCCAGCAACTGCTCGGCGGAGACCACCGAGCCCTCGCTGCGCATCAGCACTTCGAGGACCGCGAACTCCTTGGGCGCCAGATGCACCTCCGCGCCGTCCCTGAAGACCTCGCGGCGGTTGGGGTCGAGCTTGATGCCGGAGCGCTCCAGGACCGGCGGCAGTGCCGCGGTCGTACGACGGCCCAGCGCGCGGACCCGCGCGGTCAGCTCGGTGAAGGCGAAGGGCTTGGGCAGATAGTCGTCCGCGCCCAGTTCAAGACCCTCGACCCGGTCGCTGACGTCACCGGCGGCGGTGAGCATCAGCACCCGGGTGGGCAGGCCGAGATCGACGATCTCGCGGCACACCTGGTCGCCGTGGACGACCGGGAGGTCGCGGTCGAGGACGACCACGTCGTAGTCGTTGACCCCGATCCGCTCCAGGGCGGCGCCGCCGTCGTAGACCACGTCGACGGCCATCGCCTCGCGGCGCAGCCCGGTGGCAACCGCATCGGCGAGCAGTTGCTCGTCCTCGACGACCAGTACGCGCAAGGCGCTGTTCCTTCCAGAGCGGGGGGACATGAGCGGTCCTGCGGCGGCGCGGAGCCGCGGCCGGAACGGCATGAGCTGTGCGAATGCTCCACCATCCTGCACCTGAGGACCGTAAATCGGCGGTAAGGGACCGACGACGGAATATTCCTCCGGCCGACGGAGGTTTCCGCTCCGAAGCGGGTGGGCAAGACGACTGCACACCCACCCACCACGCCTCGCCACGCGTTTCCCTCGCGTGGTACCTGGCTTGACACACCCCGTGTCAACGACGACGACGAGGGGGCGCCTAATGGACGCGTTCACCACCGGAATCCTCCAGCGCATACACAGCACGGAGACCGATTTGCGCCGGGCCCGGGAGACAGGCGACGACTTCCTCGCCGACGTCGAGCAGGCGGAACTGGAAGACCTCCGCCGACTCGCGTCGGAGAACGGCGTGGACGTACGGCCGAAGGTCGCCTGATCCACACCGGCTGACCCCGAGCCGCACGCCCCGGACACCTCACAGGTGCCGGGGCGTTCGCATGTCTACGCGCGAATATCAGCCGCTCATCGGACGGTCGGCGTGACACGCGCTGGGAGCGCTGCGAGCCCCGCGGGGTCCTACGAACGCGGCGAACGCCACGGTCCGGCCCGCCGCCCCCGCCGCCGTGCCGACGCTCTAGTCGTGCCAGGCGCCCAAGCCGTCCAGCAGCTCCTGGAGCGGTTCGAAGAGGCCGCCGGGGGCCGCGACCGTCAGCTCGCCCGAGGCGGCCTCTCCCGGCCGTCCACCGGTCAGCGCGCCCGCCTCGCGGGCGAAGAGCGCCCCGGCCGCGAAGTCCCAGGGGTTCAGGCCGCGCTCGAAGTACGCGTCCAGCCGCCCGCAGCCCACGTCCGCGAGGTCGATGGCGGCCGAGCCGCCGCGCCGGATGTCCCGGACCCGCGGCAGCAGGGCGCTCACCACCGTCGCCTGCGCCGCCCGGCGCTCGGACAGGTAGCCGAAGCCGGTGCCGACCAGCGCGTGCGAGAAGGCCGGGGCCGGACGGCAGCGGGCCCGCTCGCCGTTGACGAACGCGCCGCCGCCGCGTACCGCCTGGTACGTCTCGCCGCGCATCGGGGCGGCCACCACACCGGCCACCGCCTCGCCGTCCACCTCCGCGGCGATGCTCACCGCCCAGGACGGCAGGCCGTAGAGGTAGTTCACCGTGCCGTCGAGCGGGTCGATCACCCAGCGCACCCCGCTGGTGCCCTCGCTGCTCGCGCCCTCCTCGCCGAGGACGCCGTCGTCGGGGCGCAGACCGCTGATGTAGGACGTGATCAGCTTCTCGGCCGCGATGTCCATCTCGGTGACGACGTCGATCGGGCTGGACTTGGTGGCGGCCACGCCCAGGTCGGCGGGGCGGCCGTCGCGCAGCAGCTCACCGGCCCTGCGCGCGGCTTCCAGGGCGATCTCCAGCAGCGCGGCGGGCTCGGTCGACGACGCGTCGGGGGTGGGGCTCAACGGGGGGCTCCTTAGTCGGTTCCGGTCACAGCCGGTCTCCGGGCGGGGTCGGTACCTGTCGGTCGTGTCCCGCCGCCCGGCTCCGGTCGGTACCGGTCAGTCGGTTCCGGCGGCGGCGGGCAGCGGGGTCCTGGCCGGGCAGCAGCCCGCGGGACAGATGTCGTGGCTGGGACCGAGCGCGCCCAGCGCGCAGCGCGCCGGGGCCGCTCCCCGCTCGGTCGCGGCCCGCTCCAGCACCAGGTCGCGCACCGCGGCGGCGAAGCGCGGGTCGGCGCCGACGGTCGCGGCGCGGCTGACCGGCAGCCCCAGCTCCGCGGCCTTGGCGACGGCCTCGGTGTCCAGGTCGTACTTCACCTCCATGTGGTCGGAGACGAAGCCGATCGGCACCATGACGACCGCGGGCGCGCCCTGCGCGTGCGCCTGCTCGAGGTGGTCGCAGATGTCCGGCTCCAGCCACGGGATCTGCGGGGAGCCGCTGCGCGACTGGTAGACGAGCTGCCACGGCCGGTCGACGCCGGTCGCGGCGCGTACCGCGTCGGCGATCACCCGGGCGGTGTCCAGGTGCTGCGCGACGTACGCGCCGCCGTCGCCGTGGCCCTCGACGGGTCCCGAGGTGTCGGCGGCCGAGGTGGGGATCGAGTGCGTGGTGAAGGCCAGCCGGGCGCCGTCGCGTACGTCCGCGGGCAGCGCGTCCAGCGCGGCCAGCGTCGCGTCGGTCATCGGCTCGACGAAGCCGGGATGGTTGAAGTAGTGCCGCAGCTTGTCCACCCGCGGCACCGGGTGGCCCTCTTGGGCCAGCACGGCCAGCGAGGCGGCCAGATTCTCGCGGTACTGCCGGCAGCCGGAGTACGAGGCGTAGGCGCTGGTGGCCAGCACCAGGACCCGGCGGTGGCCCGCCCGCGCGATCTCCCGCAGGGCGTCGGTCAGATACGGCGCCCAGTTGCGGTTGCCCCAGTAGACCGGCAGGTCGAGGCCGTGCCCGGCGAAGTCCTTGCGGAGCACGTCGAGCAGTTCGCGGTTCTGCGCGTTGATCGGGCTGACGCCGTCGAAGAGGAAGTAGTGCCGCCCGACCTCCTTCAGCCGCTCTTTGGGGATGCCCCGGCCGTGGGTGACGTTCTCCAGGAAGGGCACGACGTCGTCGGGTCCCTCGGGGCCGCCGAAGGAGAGCAGCAGCAGGGCGTCGTACGGCCCGGCGTCGTGGGGGTCGCGCTGAGGCGGCTGATCGGACATGTCATCGATCCTGCCACCCCGCGACGATCTCGCCGCGCTCCGCCTCCCCGGGCGGGTGCGCCCGGTCACGCGGTGGCTCGCGGTGGCCGCCGCGGGCGCCCTCCGCGCGGTGGAATCCGCGCGGTGGAATCCGGGGCGCCGCGCGGCACAATTCGGTTGCGCGGACTCGTAAGCTGTACGCGCCAGCTACGTTCCTTACCGAGAATTCGGCGACGCCGCCGGGAGCGCCCTTGTCCAGCCCCTATCGCGCGATCTTCACCGCTCCCGGCACCAAGGCGTTCTCCGCCGCCGGGCTGATCGGGCGGATGCCACTGTCCATGCTGGGCATCGGCATCGTGACGATGATCTCCCAGGTCACCGGGAGGTACGGGCTCGCGGGCGCGCTCGCCGCCGCGCTGGCCCTGTCGGGGGCGGCGATCGGACCGCAGATCTCCCGGCTGGTCGACCGGTACGGACAGCGGCGGGTGCTGCGTCCCGCGAGCGCCGTGACGGTGCTGTCGGTGGCGGCCCTGCTGATCGCGGTGCGGGCCGGTTCGCCGGACTGGGTGTACTTCGTGTGCGCGGTCGGCGCGGGCTGCACGCCGAGCATGGGCGCCATGGTGCGCGCCCGCTGGTCGCGGATCCACCGCGGCTCTCCCGAACTCCTGCACACCGCCTACTCCTTCGAGTCGGTGGTGGACGAGATCGTCTTCATCCTCGGGCCGATCCTGTCGATCGGGCTGTGCACGGCCTGGTTCGCGGAGGCGGGCCCGCTGCTGGCCGCGGTCTTCCTGGGCACCGGCGTACTGCTGCTGACCGCGCAGCACGCCACCGAGCCGCCGCCGCATCCGCGCGACCGCCTCTCGGACCGGTCGGTGCTGCGCGAGCCGGGGCTGCTGGTGGTCACCGGCGTCTTCGTCGGCACCGGGGCGCTGTTCGGCGCGGTCGACGTGGCCACCGTGGCCTTCGCGGACGAGCGCGGGCACAAGGCGCTGGCCAGTCTGGTGCTGGCGACGTACGCCCTGGGATCGTGTCTGGCCGGGCTGGTCTTCGGGCTGATGACCCCGCGCGGGACGCCCACCGGGAGGTTCCTGCTGGGCATCGCGTTGATGACTGTGAGTATGATCCCGCCACTACTGGTCGGAAACTTGCCGTTTCTGGCCGTGGCGCTGTTCTTCTCGGGCCTGACCATCGCTCCGACGATGGTGACCGCGATGGGCCTGATCGAAGGGTTGGTACCGCGGACGAAACTGACCGAGGGCATCACGTGGACCTCCACGGGGATGGCGGTCGGGGTCGCCGCAGGGGCCTCGGTGGCGGGTCGGGTGATCGACTCGCACGGGGCGTCGGCGGCTTTCGCGGTGCCCGCCGCCTCGGCGGTCCTCGCCGTGGCGGTGGCGTTTCTCGGGTATCGCCGGCTCAAGCCGGCGCCGGAGCGGGAGGGGCCGCGCGATGAGCACGACGGGCAGTACGGCACGCACGACAAGCAGGGCCGAACAGAAGGCGTGGCGTAACTGGGCGGGGAACGTCTCCGCCCGGCCGGCGCGGGCCGTGGCGCCCGCCTCCGTGGGCGAACTGGCGGCCGTGCTGCGGCGGGCCGCCGAGGACGGCCTGCCGGTGAAGGCGGTCGGCTCCGGGCACTCCTTCACCGCCGCGGCGGCCACCGACGGGGTGCTGATCCGCCCCGAGGGGCTGACCGCGATCCGCGCCATCGACCGCGCGGCGGGCACCGTCACCGTCGAGTCGGGCGTCCAGCTCAAGCAGTTGAACGCGGCGCTGGCCGCCGAGGGCCTGTCGCTCACGAACATGGGCGACATCATGGAGCAGACGGTGGCGGGCGCCACCAGCACCGGCACGCACGGCACCGGCCGTGACTCCGGTTCGATCGCCGCCCAGATCACCGCGCTCGAACTGGTCACCGCCGACGGCTCGGTGCTGACCTGCTCGGCCGAGGAGAACCCCGACGTCTTCGCCGCCGCCCGGATCGGGCTCGGCGCGCTCGGCGTGGTCAGCGCCGTCACCTTCGCCGTCGAGCCGGTCTTCCTGCTGACCGCGCGCGAGGAGCCGATGGCGTTCGACCGGGTGATGGCGGAGTTCGAGCAGCACGCCACGGAGAACGAGCACTTCGAGTTCTACTGGTTCCCGCACACCGACAGTTGCAACACCAAGCGGAACAACCGCAGCCAGGGCCCGGCCGCGCCCGTCCCCGCCGTACGCGGCTGGATCGACGACGAGCTGCTGTCCAACGGCGTCTTCCAGGCCGCCTGCGTGGTCGGCAGGGCCGCGCCCGCCGTCATCCCCGGCATCGCCAAGCTCTCCAGCCGCGCCCTGTCGGCCCGTTCGTACACCGACATCCCGTACAAGGTCTTCACCAGCCCGCGCCGCGTGCGCTTCGTGGAGATGGAGTACGCGGTGCCGCGCGAGGCGGCGGTCGACGCGATCCGCGAGCTGAAGGCGATGGTCGAGCGGTCCGACTTGCGGATCAGTTTCCCGGTGGAGGTACGGGTCGCGCCCGCCGACGACATCGCGCTGTCGACGGCGTCCGGCCGGGACAGCGCGTACATCGCGGTGCACATGTACCGGGGCAGCCGCTACCAGGAGTACTTCACCGCGGTCGAGAGGATCATGACCGCGCGCGGCGGGCGCCCGCACTGGGGCAAGATGCACACCCGCGACGCGGAATACCTCGCCTCGGCCTATCCGCGCTTCGGCGAATTCACGGCGCTGCGGGACCGGTTGGACCCGGACCGGCGGTTCACGAACGACTACCTCCGGCGGGTGCTGGGCTCGTAGTCGCTTCATACGGGAAAGTCCGCATTTGCACTCGGCGCGCAACCCTTTCGTGTGAGCCGTGCCACTCAACTCCCGCGCTCCTGGCCCAGATTCGACGGCGCGGCAGCCCACCCCGCTGGCCCAAATGGAGTACCGTGGCGAATCCTGGCTCCCGGTTGCCCGTCCGGGTGGTCGGTAGCTGGTCCGGAACGGCGGGAGGGGAGCCCGACGGCACTCGTCCCGGGGTGCCGCGATCGGTCACGCTGAGTGGCCAATCGACCACCGTCCCATAACGGCGTGTCACCGTGTCACCCCGACACGCCGGGTAACTCTGCAAGGTTGTGGCACGCTGCACCCGGGCAGGCCACACTCGTCCAACGGGAGCAGCGACGCACGTGACGTCGGCAGGCACCACCCGGGAGGTAACCGTGCCCGAACTGCGGGTTGTGGCCGTCAGCAATGACGGCACACGACTGGTGCTCAAGGCTGCCGACAGCACGGAATACACACTCCCCATCGACGAACGGCTGCGCGCCGCCGTCCGCAACGACCGGGCCCGTCTCGGACAGATCGAGATCGAGGTCGAGAGCCATCTGCGGCCCCGCGACATCCAGGCACGTATACGTGCGGGTGCGTCGGCGGAAGAGGTCGCGTCGATGGCCGGCATCCCGGTCGAGCGCGTACGGCGCTTCGAGGGTCCCGTCCTGGCCGAGCGCGCCTTCATGGCCGAGCGGGCCAGGAAGACGCCCGTACGCCGCCAGGGCGAGAGCACCGGGCCCCAGCTCGGCGAGGCCGTCGCCGAGCGGCTGTTGCTGCGCGGCGCGGAGAAGGACACCGTCCTGTGGGACTCCTGGCGCCGCGACGACGGCACGTGGGAAGTCCTCCTGGTCTACCGGGTGGCCGGTGAACCGCACTCCGCGAGCTGGACCTACGACCCGCCGCGCCGCCTGGTCGCGGCCGTCGACGACGAGGCCAGGGCGCTGATCGGTGAGAACGCCGCGCAGCAGGAGAGCACGAAGGAACCGAGCTTCCCCTTCGTGCCCAGGATCGCCCGCCTGCCGCGCGACCGGCCTCTCGACCGGGCCCTCGACCGGCAGTTGGAACGGCCCGACCGGCCGGACCGCGCCGACCGCGAGGCCCGTGCCGAGGACCGGCCGGAGCCGGAGGAGCGCGACTCGCTGACCAGCCTGCTCGAAGCGGTGCCCAACTTCCGCGGCGACATGGTCGTGCCCGCGCCTCCGCCGGGCCCGCCGGGTCCTCCGGACGTCGTGCCCGCCGTGGAGCCGGAGGAGGAGACCGAGGAAGAGGCGGCTCCGGCCGCCAGCGCCGGGTCCGCCTACGCCGACGTCCTGATGCCGCGCGCCGTCGCCGGTCACCGCGACCGTCTGGTCGGCACCACCGACCGCCAGGCCGAGGCCGACGGGGTCCGCCCCGGACGCCGGGCCACGGTGCCGAGTTGGGACGAGATCGTGTTCGGGAGCAGGCGCAAGAAGCAGGAGTAGCGCGGGTGGCGCGCGGCTTGGACAGACCGGGAGCCGACGGCCGTCAGGGGCAGCCACCTTGGTGGCTGCCCCTGACGCGTTGTGCGGCGGCTCGCGTGTTACCGGGTCGCGTGCGGCCGGTACGGGGCCCTGCCCGGGCCTGGTAGGGAGTGTCGCTGGGGTCAGCCCGGCTGGGGGCCGGTGGCGACCGGGTTGGCCGGGTCGGCGGACCATTCGCTCCAGGAGCCGACGTAGAGCGCGGCCGTGATCCCGGCCGCGGCGAGGGCGAGGACCTCGTGGGCGCCGGAGACCCCCGAGCCGCAGTAGACGCCCACTTCGGCGTCCGGCCCTGCGCCCAACCCGGTGAAGCGGTCGGTGAGTTCGGCGGCGGGCAGGAACCGGCCGTCGGCGCCGGTGTTCTGCGTGGTGGGTGCGTTGACGGCGCCGGGGATGTGCCCGCCGACGCGGTCGATCGGCTCCGAGTCGCCGCGGTAGCGCTCGGGTGCGCGGGCGTCGAGGAGCACCCCGCGGCGGGCGAGGTCGGCCGCCGCGGCCGCGTCGAGCAGCGGCAGGGCGCCGGTCGCGGGCACGAAGTCCCCCGCGTCCCCCGCGGGTTCGTCCCGGCTCAACGGGTGTCCGGCCGCGGTCCAGGCCGCGAGGCCGCCGTCGAGGACGCGCACGCGGGTGTGCCCGGCCCAGCGCAGCAGCCACCAGGCGCGGGCCGCGCCCCAGCCCTGCCAGTTGTCGTACACGACGACGTCCCGGTCGCCGCTCACCCCGGCCCGGCGCATGGCGGCGCCGAACTCCTCGGGGTCGGGCAGCGGGTGCCGTCCGCGGGCCCCGGCGGGCCCGGCCAGTTCGGCGTCCAGGTCGACGTACCGCGCGCCGGGTACGTGGCCTTCGAGGTAGGCGGGGTGGCCGGGAGGGCCGCCGAGCTGCCAGCGCACATCGAGCACGGTGACGCCGTCCCGCTCTGCGGCGGAAGCGAGTTCGGTCACGGAGATGAGGGGTTCCATACGCACATTGTGGTCGACCGGTCGTAGCCGCCGTACGGCGGGACACCGTACGGCAACGGCCGCGAAACGGAAGCGACATGACATTTCGGTTGCCGCGCGGCACCAGGGTGATGAATGCGGCGCGGTCACGGCGCGCGCCGCTCCGGGTGGTGCGACGATCGGCTGTGCCACACCATTCCCGACCGGCGGGGCACGCCGTGCCGGCTGCCCGCCAGGAGACCGTAGCCATGACCGAGGTACCGAACCGTCGCCCACCTGGCACCCCTTGCTGGGTCAGCCTCATGGCGCACCGGGCCGACCTTGCGCGCAGTTTCTACGGCGCGCTGTTCGGCTGGGAGTTCGTACCGGGACCGCCCCAACTGGGCACGTACGCCCTCGCCGAGCTGGACGGCCGCCGCATCGCGGGTATCGGCGAGGGGTCGCCCGAGCCGCACCGGCCGGTCGCCTGGACCACGATGCTCGCCTCCGACGACGTCGACGAGACCGCGGAACTGGTCCGCGAATGCGGGGGCACCGTCGGCATCGGCCCCCTCCAGGTCAACGACGAAGGACGGCTCGCCCTCGCCGTCGACCCCTCGGGCGCCGTCTTCGGCGTCTGGCAGGGCGGACTCCTCGGCGGCGCCGAGGCCACCGGCGAGCCCGGCACCCTCGCCTGGAGCGAGTTGGTGACGCGGGACGCGTCGCTCGTGGGCAAGTTCTACGAGGCCGTCTTCGGTCTCGAGGCCGAAGACGCCGCTTCCGACTCCGACGACGTCCTGCTCCGCGTCGGCGGCCACCCCGTCGCCGCGATCCACGGTGTCGGCTCCCGCGTCCCGCGCGACCGAGGGGCCCACTGGACGACCCACTTCGCCGTGGCGGACGTCGATGACGCCGCCGCCCGCGTCACGGCCCTCGGCGGCCACGTCATCCACCCCGCCCACCCGTCCCCCCACGGCCGCACCGCCACCCTCACCGACCCCGAAGGCGCCCCCTTCACCCTCCAGAGCCCGCCGTAGCCCCCGTCCCCCTCGCAACGCGCCGCGGCCCGCCCCTGCACCTGCTGGGGCGGGCCGCGCTGTGTGCGCCGTGAGGGCGCGTCGACCGTCAGAACATGGCCGACGAACCGCCTATGACGGACGGGATGCAAATGGAGGCGAAGGCCGCGAAGGCGACCACACCGCACACAACGCCGACGACCTTGGCGGCAAGTGACTGCTTCATGTCTCTTTGTTCCTCGTTCTGTTGAAGAAATGAGGGTGCTGAGGTACAGCGGGAGAGACTGCCCGAACGATCATCAACCGCGCAAGCTAGGGCCAATGCGCTGATCTTGGACATATGTCATTGGCACCTGCTTCAGGCATATGCAAAACTGCATGCGATGCGTGAACCCGTCGCGGCCCGGCCGCACTTAGCAGAAGGCACCGTCGCGCGAGCGAACCTTCGGGGATTTCCCGCGTGCGTGAGCGCGGAGGTGGTATGGCCCCGTGACGCACCGTCGTGTCATGCTCACTCTTCAGAGCGTGCCCATCGGCCGGAGGGGCAACGATGGAGGTTCATCTTCTTGGCGCGGTCGAGTTATCGGCGCGAGGCTCGGTCGTACGGCTCGGTTCGGACAGAGAACGCTGTCTGCTCGCGTCGCTCGCTCTCGACGTCGGCCGCCCGGTCAGTCAGGACGTCCTCGTCGGGCGGCTGTGGGACGACGAACCGCCCAAGACGGCCCGCGCCAACCTCCACACGTACATCTCGCGGCTGCGGCACGCCCTGCGCACGGTCGGTGCGGCGACGGCCCAGCGCTCCAAGCCGCCCGCGGTGATCACCCTGCGGGCGCACACGTACACGCTGGAAGCGGAGTCGGAGAGCGTCGACTGGCACCGGTTCGTGCGGCTGTCGCGGGAGGCGGCGGTCGCCGCGCGAGCGGGGGAGGACACACGGGCGCTGGACGGCCTGGACGCGGCCGAGGGGCTGTGGATCGGTGAGGCGCTGGCGGGACTGCCGGGAATCTGGCCGCAGTCGGCGCGGGACATGATGGCCGAGCGGCGGCTCGCCACGGTGCACACCCGGCTGGCGCTGCGCCTACGGCTCGGGCACTTCGCCGATGTCGTCTCCGAGGCATCGGAGCTGACAGGCCGTCATCCGCTGGACGAGACCCTGGCACGGCAGTTGATGGTCGCCCTCTACGCGGTCGGGCGGCATGCCGAGTCGCTGGCCGTCTACCAGCGGGCCCGCACCCTCTTCCGCGCCCAGCTCGGCAGTGAGCCGGGCGAGCCCCTGGCACGGGTGCACGGACAGATCCTGCGCCGGGCCGCGCTCCCCGACCTCATCCCCGGCCTGCGCCCTCCCGCGCCGCGGCCCTCGGCGCCGCCGACGGCCGAGCCCGTCGAGGTGACCGCACCGCCGGTACGGGCCGCGCCGCGCCATCTGCCCAGCCGAAGGCAGGAGTTGGTCGGCCGGGAACAGGAGATCAGCCGTCTCTTACGGGCCGGGAACCGGTCGGGCGGCTCGGGCTGGGTCATCGCCATCGAGGCCATCTCCGGCATGGCGGGCGTCGGCAAGAGCACCCTCGCCCTGCACGCGGCCCACCGGCTCGGCGACAGCTTCCCCGACGGCTCGGTCTTCGTGGACCTTCGCGGACACTCCGTCGCCCAGTCGCCGTTGACCACCGAGGAGGCGCTGGCCGCACTGCTGCGGGGCTTCGAGGTACCGCCGCAGGAGATCCGCCCCGACCTCCAGGCGCGCACCGCGCAGTGGCAGACGCTCGTGGCGGGAAAGCGCGCGGTCATCGTGCTGGACGACGCCGCCGGCACACGGCAGGTGCTCCCGCTGCTGCCCGACGGCTCACCCTCGCTCGTGCTGATCACCAGCAGGCACCGGCTGGTCGAACTGCCCGCCGCCCACCCGCTGTTCGTGGACGTGCTGCCGCTCGACGACGCCGTCGGCCTCTTCCAGCGGCTGGTCGGGCCGGAGCGCGCCACGGACACCGACCGGATCGCCGACATCGTGACCCGCTGCGGTCTGCTCCCGCTGGCCGTCGAGATCACGGCCAGCAGGTTCAAGGCCAGACCCTCCTGGGACCTGGACCATCTGATGGAGCGGCTGTCCCGCAGCCCCGGCAGACTCCAGGAACTGCGCGACGGATACCGCGAAGTGGCCGTCGCCTTCGAGATGTCGTACCACGCGCTCACCCCCGAGCAGCGCTCCGCCTTCCGCAGGCTCAGCCTGCACCCCGGGCCCGACTTCGGCCTGTACGCCGCCGCCGCGGTCATCGGCGAGCCGCTGGACCGCACCGAACGCCTCATCGAGGACCTGCTCGAATACTGCCTGCTCCAGGAGCCCCGGACGGAGCGGTACCGCTTCCACGACCTGCTCGGCGAATTCGCCGCCACGCTGGCGGGGCTGGAGGAGCCGGCGGAGGAACGTGACGCGGCCCTGAGGCGGTTGGGCGGCTACGCGCTACGGGCCGCCGACCGCGCCGACCGGCTGCTGCACCCGCACCGCAACCGGCTGGGACAACTCGCACCGCAGGGACGGGTGAGCGTCCCCCGTATGGCGGACGCCGCCGCGGCCCGCACCTGGCTCGGCGCCGAACTCGAAGGCGCGCTGACGGTCGAACGCGGCCTCCGCCAGCAGGGACACGTCCGGCAGGCGGCTCAACTGGCCCACGCGTTGGGCGAACTGGCGGACTCCGAGGGCTACTGGCGGGAAGGCGTGACCATGCACGAGGCCGCCGCCGCGCACTGGCGGGCCGCCGACCATCCGCGGGCGGAGGCCCGCGCGCTGCTCGACCTGGCCACCGCCCACGCCCGCGTGAGCCGCTACCCGCAGTCGGCCGAGGCCGTCGAGCGCGCCCTCGCCCTGGCCCGCGGCTGCGAGGACGACGTCGTGACGGCGGAGGCGCTCGGGCAACTCGGCGTCCTGCAATGGCATGTCGGCGAATACGACGCGGGCCTGGTGCTGCACCAGGAGTGCCTGGAGCTGCGGCGCCGCTCCGGTGACATCCGCGGCTGCGGCAGGAGTCTGAACAACGTCGGCATCGTGCACCTCTCCATGGGCGACTATCGCGGCGCTCTGGAGAACTTCACCGCCGCGCTGGCGGCGGTGCGCGAGGCCGGTGACGTCGAACTCCAGGCGACCTTCGTGAACAACCTGGCCGAATTCCACCTCAGGACCGGGGACACGGACTCGGCCCGTGCCTGCTTCAAGGAGGCCCTGGCGATCGGGGCGGTCGTGCTCAGCGAGACCGACCGGGCGGTGATCAGGACCAATCTGGCCGTCGCACTGGGGGAGTTGGGCGACCCGGAAGCGGCCCTGGAACTGGGCAGGACGGCCCTCACCACCTTCCGCCGCACCGGGGGCGTACGGCACGAGGCGCACGCCCTCAATGTGCTCGGCAAGGTGCTGCTGGGCGCGGGCCTGTGGCAGGAGGCGAAGGCCCACCACGAGGACGCGCTGCGTCTGGCCCGGGGGATCGGCGCCAGTCACGAAGAGGCCGCGGCCCTGCGCGGCACCGGAACCGTGGAGCGCGCCCTCGGTGAATTCCCCGAGGCCCGGATGCATTTGGAGGCCGCGGCGGCCCTCGCCCGGCGCATTCAGGCACCCGAGGAGGAGGCGCTGGCCACCGACGTACTGGCCCGGCTGCTGTGGGACGAGGGACGGGCGGAGGAAGCCCGCGCGTTGTGGCGGCACGCCCTGGCCCTTTTCGAACCGCTGAATCCGCTGGAGGCGGACCGGATCAGGCGCTCCCTGGCCCGCGACGACCAGGACGGCTCCGGCTGGTGGCCGAAGGAGGCGTAGGCGCACGGAGTACCGAGCACGGGCATCGGACGGCGGGACAGCAGGGCCGCGTTTGCGCGCGGCCCGACGGCAGAGCGGGGGAGAGCGGCTGTGGAGGCGATCGGTCGCGGGGACGTCGAGGCCGCGCTGCGGCGGGCGGACGCGGCGGGGCGGACGACGGCGGAGGAACTGCTGCGGGAGGCCGTCGACCTGCTCGCGGCGGAGAGCGCCACCGCGCTCGACGGGACGTCCCCGGCCGACCCCGCCGATCCGGCGCGGACGCTGAGCGCCGCCGCGGCCGTCAGCGACACGCTCCGCCGACGCCTGGCGCGGTGGATCGCGTCGACGGCCGCCGACAGCACCGGCACCGCCGTCCCCCGGCACCCCGGTCCCCCAGCGGTCGACGCGCCGCACGCCCCGCCCGCCGACCGCCTGGTCAACACCGTCACCGGCGGCGACCACCGGGGAGGCGTCGTCCAGGGACACACCATCGGCGACGTCCACTGGCACGCCGCTCCGGCGCCCGTGGCGTTGCCGACTCCGCGGCAGTTGATCCCCGCCCCTCGCCGTCTGTCCGGCAGGACACGGGAGTTGGCGGACCTCGACGCCATGCTGCGCGGCGAATTCCGCGCGGGTCCCCTGGTCGCCGTCGTCAACGGGCCTGCGGGAGTGGGCAAGACGGCCCTGGCCGCGTACTGGCTGCGCAGCGTCGCCGCGGACTTCCCCGACGGGCAGATCTACGTCGACCTGCGGGGGCACGCCCCAGAGGGCCCGGCGGCGCCTCCCGAGGCACTGGGCATGTTCCTGCGCGCCTTCGGGATGACGGCGATCCCCGGCGACCCGGCCGAACTCGCCTCCCTGTGGCGGTCCGTCACCGCGAGCCGCCGCCTGCTCCTCATGCTCGACAACGCCATCTCCGCCGCCCAGGTCAGGCCGCTGCTGCCGGGCTCCGAGCAGAGCGTCGTGGTCGTGACCAGCAGGCGGAGGCTGACCGGTCTCGGGCTGGAGGGCGCGGTCTTCCACCCGGTCGGGGTGCTGGACGCCGAGGCGTCCGCGGACATCCTCGCCCAGCGGGTGGGCGTCCTGCGGACCGAGGCGGAGCCCGCGGCCGTGCGCCGGGTGATCGACTCCTGCGGCGGCCTGGCCCTGGCCGTCTGCGTCGCCGCCGCGCGGATGGCGGCCCGCCCCGGCCAGCCGCTGGCGGCGACGGCCGAAGCCCTCGACCGCGGGGAGCAGAGCCTCGCGGAACTGCGGATCGGAGAAGAAGCCGCTGTGCAGAGCGCCCTCGACGCGTCCTACCGCCTGCTGCCGGAGGACGCCGCCGCGTTGTACCGGCTGCTGGGCGTACTGCCCTTCGCCGACGTGGGCCTGCCGCTGGCCGCCGCCGCGACCGGCCGCGACGAGGCCGTCGCCGACCGGCTGCTGGAGACGCTGGCCGAGGCCAGCCTGTTGGAGGAGGCGGCGGGCGGACGGCACCGCTTCCACGACCTGGTGCGCCTGCACGCCCGCGGCCTCGCGGAGGCGCGCGACCCGGAGCCGGTCCGTACGGCCGCCGTACGCCGGGCGCTGGAGTGGTACCTGGCGACGGCGACGGCCGCGGAGGAGCTGATCAGCCCGTCCCACCGCACCTTGGACCGCGACTACCCGGCACTGTCCCCCGACCGGGCCCACACCTTCACCGAGGAGAAGCGCGCGCTCGCCTGGCTGGCGGCCGAGCAGCACCACCTCATGACGGCGGTGCGGCTGTCCGCCGCGCGCGGCTGGGACGGCCTGTGCTGGCAACTGGTGGACGCCCTGTGGCCGCTGTGGCTGCGGCTCAGGCCCTACGCGCTGTGGGTCGAGGCGCACCGCCTCGGCCTGGAGGCGGCCCGCCGCGCCGGGCACACGCCGGGCGAACTGCGGATGCTGACCTCCGGTGCCACCGGTTTGTGCGACTGCGGCGCCACGGACGAGGCGATCGTGTGGTTCGGCCAGGCGCTCGACCTGGCGCGGTCGGCGGGGGACCGGCTCGGCGAGGCCCAGGCACTCCACGGCCTCGGCCAGTCCCACCACTACGCCCGGCGGCTCGACGAAGCGGCGGACTGGTTCGGCCGGGCCCTGCGGCTGCGCGAGGAGATCGGCTACGTCCGCGGCGCCGCGCTCTCCCGGATGTCCCTCGGCGACACCGCCCGGCTGGCCGGCCGTCCGGAAGCCGCCGTCGCGGCGCTGCGCCAGGCGCGGGCCGACCTGCTGGCACTGCCCGACGCGTACGAGGCGAACCGGGCGCTGGCGCTGCTCGGCCGCGCGCTCGGGGAGGCGGGCAGGACCGGTGAGGCCGAGACCTGTCTGCGGCAGGCAGCCGCGGAATTCGAGGCGCGCGGTTCGGTCCACTGGGAGGCGTACAGCCTGGACATGCTCGGTGTGGTCCTCCAGCGGGCCGACCGCCCGGACGACGCGAGGCGTGCGTACGAGCGGTCGGTCGCGCTCTACGAGAGCGTCGGGGCCTCCGACACGGACCGGGTCACGGCCCGGATCGCGGAGCTGGACGCCGGACCGGGTACGGCACCCGAGCCGGATCCGCCCGTCGGCTCCGGCACGAGGTGAACGGCCCACCGGCCGGCCCCGCCGGGCTCTCGTGAGGCCGCCGCGACCAGCAGTGGACGGTTCAGCGGCAGCCGGGCAGCGGCGCACGCGTGCAGGAGCGACCCGACGGCGGCCGTGGCGGCGCCCCCGCGGACCGTCCCGCACCCGCCCGGGGGCCCGGACGCGTACACCGTCAGCGGGGGAGCGCCGGTGACGGCGGCGAGCCACGCGGAGCCCCCGCCGCCGTATCCCGCGCAGACCGCCAGGACGCCGGGATGACGGCGGAACACCCGCCGTGTCCAGGCGAGCGCGACGGCCCGGGAGGGCAGCGGCAGGCCGTGCCACAGCACGTCGGCGCTGTCCCGCCAGGGCACGCAACGGGCGTCGTCCCAGCGGACGCTCAGGTGCTCGTCGGCGAAGGCGCCCCCGAACGGCGCCCCGTCACCGCCCACCAGCAGTTCCACCCGGACCTCGCGGCACCCCGGCGCGGCGTGCCCGGAATCCCGGCTCACGGTGACCCGCCGCCCTCGGCCGATGCCACGGGCGGCGGCAGCGGGTCGGGGAGATCCAGTTCCCGCGTCTCCGGCTCGTGGGCGGGCTCGCCCAGCTCCAGCAGCCGGTACATCAACCGCCGCATCCGGCCGTTGAAGCGGCCCGGCTCCGAGGAGATCCGCGCGGCGATCCTGCGGTACGCGCGCCGGTCGTAGTGGTCGCGCGCGTAACGGAGCTGCCGCGACAGCGAATGCGTCAGGGAGATCGCCGGCGCGAGGGCCGCCAGCGCCGCTCCCGGCGAGTGCGGATTGACGTCCTGACCGGGAAAGCGGGCCATCACGATCGGGACGTCGCACATCGCCGCGTACAGCGTCAGCGAGCCGTGGTCGCCGATCACCGCGTCCGCCGCGACCAGCAGCGGACGCCAGTCGACGTCGGGCGCGATCGGCTGAACGGCCTGCCGGCCGTCGCCCGCCAGCCACGCGCGCACCTGCCATCCGCCGTGGCCCGCCCAGGCGTTGGGGTGCAGCAGCAGATACGTACGGAAGCCGTCCGCCGGGTCCAGGTCGGCGAGCACCCGCGGCAGCAGTGCCTCCAGCCGGTTGAAGCTCGACCCGAGGCCCCAGGTGGAACAGACCAGCACCAGCTTCTCCCCGTCCCGCAGGCCCAGCGCCCTGCGGTACTCGTCCCGGCGCCCCAGGCTGCGCGCGATCCGGTCGTACGAGGCGTCCCCGACCACCTCGGCGATGGGCAGCGCCTCGGGGCAGGACCGCGACAGCAGCGCCAGGTCGTCTCGGTGGGCGAGGGCGTACGCGGCCGGGACCACGCGGTCGCCGATCATCAGGAAGTCCCTGGCCAGACCGCTGACGCCCCGCCGAGCCGCGCCGGACGGCCCGGACAGCTTCATGTGCCCCGCGCCGTGCGGGATCCGCAGCAGGGGGCCGCGCAACTGTTCAAGGCCCTGGGAGCCCGCGGCCAGCACCAGGTCGTACTCCTCGGTCACCGCCTCGGACCAGGGCAGCACCTGGGCGTCCAGCGCCGTCAGGAAGGCGCCGACACCCGGGTTGAAGGCGTGCGGGGCGATGGTGAAGCGTACGTGGATCCGCAGATCGGAGCGGAGCAGTTCGAACACGTCCTTGAGCCGCTGCCCGTACACCACGGTGTGCACCACGACCAGGACTCGCTTGCAGTCGGACAGTGTGGACCACCGTCCGGGATCGCGTATGGCCGGGCCGGTAAGCCCGTCTACCGCTGACATGGGTGAAACCCCCCGAAGTGAGTCTTCTCTCCTGCGACCGGTGCCCGGCCGCAGGAAGCGGCTTGCCCGGGGCGTCTGGCGGAAGGCTTGCCAAACCCTTGCCGAAACCTTGCCCGGCAGGCCGGGGGACGGGCGGTCTTGGGACCCGGGGGGAGCGAACGGGCCGCGACGGCGCGAAGTCCGCGCCCGGCGCAGCGTTCTCCGGGTCACGCTCGCGGCAACGGCCCGGTCCCGCTCGGGGCGTCAAGACGCCGTCAAGGTCGCCCCGGCGGTGGCCGCGCGCCCGGAATATCCCGTTGCGCGGTTCTAGAGTCGGAGGGTGCGCCTGCCGGGCCGTCCGGGCGAAGGGGGCGGCGGAGCGGGACGATGGAGACATGGCACGCGGGAAGCTGCGCATTTATCTGGGGGCGGCACCTGGTGTGGGGAAGACCTACGCCATGTTGTCGGAGGCGCATCGGCGTGCGGAGCGCGGTACGGACGTGGTGGTCGGGTACGTGGAGCACCACAGGAGGCCGCGGACCGAGGTGATGCTGGCGGGCCTGGAGGAGATCCGGCGCAAGGAGATCGACTACCGGGGGACCGTGTTCACGGAGATGGACGTGGACGCGGTGCTGGAGCGGGCGCCCGAGGTGGTGCTGGTCGACGAGCTGGCGCACACCAATGTGCCGGGGTCGCGGAACGCGAAGCGGTGGCAGGACGTCGAGGAGCTGCTGAAGGCCGGGATCCACGTCGTCTCGAACGTCAACATCCAGCACCTGGAGTCACTCGGTGACGTGGTGGAGTCCATCACCGGGGTGAAGCAGCGCGAGACGGTGCCGGACGAGGTGGTGCGCAGGGCCGACCAGATAGAGCTGGTCGACATGTCGCCCCAGGCGCTGCGCCGCCGGATGGCGCACGGCAACATCTACGCCCCCGACCGGGTCGACGCGGCGCTGTCCAACTACTTCCGCCCCGGCAATCTGACCGCGCTGCGCGAGCTGGCGCTGCTGTGGACCGCGGACCGGGTCGACGAATACCTCCAGCAGTACCGGGCCGACCACCGGATATCGGCCGCGTGGCAGGCCAGGGAGCGGATCGTGGTCGGCCTGACCGGCGGCCCCGAGGGCCGCACGCTGCTGCGCCGGGCGGCCAGGATGGCCGCCAAGGGCTCGGGCAGCGAGATCCTGGCCGTGCACATCGTGCGCAGCGACGGCCTGGTGTCCGGCTCGGCCAAGGAACTGGCCGTCCAGCGGGCCCTGGTCGAGGACCTGGGCGGATCCTTCCACCACGTCATCGGCGACGACGTGCCGGACGCGCTGCTGGACTTCGCGCGCGGCGTCGACGCCACCCAGATCGTGCTCGGCACGAGCCGCCGCAAGGCATGGCAGTACGTGTTCGGGCCGGGCGTCGGCAGCACCGTGGCCCGCGACTCCGGCGACATCGACGTCCACATCGTCACCCACGAGCACGCCGCCAAGGGCCGCGGGCTGCCCTCCGCGCGGGGCGCGAAACTCGGCCGCTCCAGGGTCGTGGCGGGCTGGCTGACCGGCGTCGCGGGCCCCGTACTGCTCGCGGTGCTGCTCACCCGCTGGCACCCCGGCATGAGCCAGGCCACCGAGATGCTGGTCTTCCTGACCATGACGGTCGCCGCGGCCCTGATCGGCGGACTGCTGCCCGCGCTGGCCGCGGCCCTGGTCGGCTCGCTGCTGCTCAACTACTACTTCACGCCGCCGACGCACTCCTTCACCATCGCCCAGCCAGAGAACATCATCGCCATCGCGATCTTCATCGTCGTCGGCGCCGCCGTCGCCTCGGTGGTGGACCTGGCCGCCCGCCGCACCCAGCAGGCCGCGCGGCTGCGCGCGGAGGCCGAGATCCTGTCGTACCTGGCGGGCAGCGTCCTGCGCGGCGAGAGCTCGCTCGAAGCGCTGCTGGAACGGGTCAGGGAGACCTTCGGCATGGACGCCGTGGTGCTGCTGGAACGGGACGACGAGCACGCGGCCTGGCACTGCGCCGCGAGCGTCGGCAGCACCCCCTGCGTACGGCCCGAGGACGCCGACGTGGAGGTGCCCGTCAACGACCGGCTCACCCTCGCGCTCACCGGCCGCGTCCTGCCCGCCTCCGACCGCCGTGTGCTGTCCGCGTTCGCCGCGCAGGCCGCCGTGGTGCTGGACCGCAAGCGGCTGACCGACGAGGCGGCCAAAGCCAGGGAGCTGGCCGAGGGCAACCGGATACGTACGGCCCTGCTGGCCGCCGTCTCGCACGACCTGCGCACCCCGCTCGCCGGGATCAAGGCGTCGGTGTCCTCGCTGCGCTCCGCGGACGTCGCCTGGTCGCCGGAGGACGAGGCGGAACTGCTGGCCGGGATCGAGGACGGCGCCGACCGCCTGGACCACCTGGTGGGCAACCTCCTGGACATGTCACGGCTCCAGACCGGCACCGTCTCCCCGCTGATCCGCGAACTCGACCTGGACGAGGTGGTGCCGATGGCGCTCGGCGGCGTCCCCGAGCAGAGCGTCGCCCTCGACATCCCCGAAACGCTCCCGATGGTCGCCGTCGACCCCGGCCTGCTGGAGCGCAGCGTCGCCAACGTCGTCGAGAACGCCGTCAAGTACAGCCCGGAGAACGAGAAGGTGCTGGTCGCCGCCAGCGCGCTCGGCCACCGCGTCGAACTGCGCGTGGTCGACCGCGGCCCCGGCGTCCCCGAGAGCGCCAGGGACCACATCTTCGAGCCGTTCCAGCGGTACGGGGACGCGCCGCGCGGCAACGGCGTCGGCCTCGGCCTCGCGGTGGCGCGCGGCTTCGTCGAGGCGATGGGCGGGACACTGGTCGCCGAGGACACACCCGGCGGCGGCCTCACGATGGTGCTGACGCTGCCCGCCGCGCACGGGGCCCCCGCAGCGCCCGGCGTTCCCGACCGGCCCGCCACGGCCGTCTCATGACCGAACAGAAGAGCGCACAGAAGATCGAACAGAAGAGCGAACAGAAGAGGACGCACATGTACCGGGTGCTCGTGGTGGACGACGAGCCGCAGATCGTCCGCGCCCTCGTCATCAATCTGCGGGCCCGCGCCTACGAGGTCGACGCCGCGCACGACGGCGCCACCGCGCTGCGGGTCGCCGCCGCCCGCCACCCCGACGTGGTCGTCCTCGACCTCGGGCTGCCCGACATGGACGGCGTCGAGGTGATCCGCGGCCTGCGCGGCTGGACCCGCGTGCCGATCATCGTGCTGTCCGCCCGGCAGGCGTCCGACGAGAAGGTGGAGGCGCTGGACGCGGGCGCCGACGACTATGTCACCAAGCCGTTCGGCATGGACGAGCTGCTGGCCCGGCTGCGCGCCGCGGTCCGCCGCGCCACGCCCACCGGACCCGACGACGACGCCGCCGTCATCGAGACCGAGTCCTTCACCGTCGACCTGGCGGCGAAGAAGGTCAACAGGGACGGCGCGGACGTACGCCTCACCCCGACCGAGTGGCACCTGCTGGAGGTGCTGGTACGCAGCCCCGGCCGGCTGGTCAGCCAGAAGCAGCTCCTCCAGGAGGTCTGGGGGCCCGCCTACGGCACCGAGAGCAACTACCTGCGGGTCTACATGGCGCAGCTGCGCCGCAAGCTGGAGGCCGACCCGGCCCGCCCCCGGCACTTCATCACCGAACCGGGCATGGGGTACCGCTTCGAGCAGTGACCGGGCTTCCGGTGGCGACCCGGTCCGGTGGCGACCCGGTCCGGCAGTGACCCGGCTCTCCCGGAGCGGCCCCTTCGGGGCAATGACCGGGCTCTGACTGGCCGGTACCCTGGGGAATATGAGTGGTGCCATCCGTTCGGACCGACCCGCGGGACGTTTCCGCCGCATGCTCGACCGCCTGTCCTCCTCGCAGGAGGAGCTGCACTCCGAGGAGCTGCAGAAGGACGCCCTGGCCGTCGGCTGCACGAGGATCTGCGACTGCTCCGACCGCCAGATAGTGTCCGTCACCGGTACGCTGCGTACGGTCACCCTCCGTCCCCGGGCCGGTGTGCCCGCGCTGGAGGCGGAACTCTTCGACGGGTCCGCCGCGCTGGACGTGGTCTGGCTCGGCCGCCGCAGTATCAGCGGTATCGAACCCGGCCGTCGGATCATCGCCTCCGGCCGGATCTCCATGAACCGGGGTCGTCCGGTGCTGTTCAACCCCAAGTACGAACTGCGTCCGGTCGGACAGGAGTAACAGGTGGCGTCGATCGACAACACGGATCAGACGGTCCGCGCGGATTCCCGGCCGCCCGGCGGGAGCACGGACGGTACAGGGACCGACGAGGTCACCGGCGAGGCCGCGGGCGGGATCACCGACGAGTCGCGGGCGGTCACCGAGGCCGCGCTCTTCGACGCCTTCGGCGGGCTGCGCGGCATGGTGGAGACCACCGTGCCCGGCCTGGTCTTCGTCGCGATCTACACGGTCAACAAGGACCTCAAGAGCTCGGCCATCGCCGCCCTCGCGCTGTCGGTGCTGATGGGCGTGGCGCGGCTGGCCCGCAAGGACACCCTCAAGCACGCCTTCAGCGGGGTCTTCGGCGTCGCCTTCGGCGCGGTCTTCGCCATGATGTCGGGCAACGCGAAGAACTTCTATCTGCCCGGCATGCTCTACACGCTCGGCCTGGCCGTCGCGTATCTGGTCTCCGCCGCCGCGGGCTTCCCGCTGCTCGGCCTGATCCTCGGGCCGATCTTCAAGGAGAACCTGTCCTGGCGGAAGCGGAATCCCGGACGGCTGCGCGCGTACACCAAGGCGAGCTGGGCCTGGGGCCTGATCCTGCTGGCCAAGTCGGCGATCCTCTTCCCGCTGTACTGGTGGGGCAACGCGACGCAGCTCGGCTGGGTCAAGGTCGCGCTCGGCATCCCGCCGTTCCTGCTGTCGGTGTACCTGACCTGGATCTTCCTGGTGAAGGCGCCGCCGCCGATCGACGTGATCGCGGAGATGGAGGCGGCCGAGGCCGCGGAGAAGGCCGAAAAAGCCGAAAAGGCCGGAACGGCCGGAACGGCAGAAAACACGGAAAAGGCCGAGCGGACGGGCACGACGGGGAAGTCCGCCAAGCACGCCAGGCCCTGACCCGCGCGTCCGTACGGCATGCGAAAGGGGGCGGGCCCGGACCTCACCGAGGTCCGGGCCCGCCCCCTTTTTCGCGGGTCGTCAAGGAGCGACTACTCCGTGGCGGTGCCACCGTCGCCCTGGAGCGACAGCAGATCCTCCAACTGCTCCTCCCGGTGCGGCGCGGCCACGAACAGCAGCTCGTCACCGGCCTCCAACGCGTCGTCCTTGGACGGCGTCAGCACCCGGTTGCCGCGGATGATCGTGACCAGTGAGGTGTCCTGCGGCCACTCCACGTCGCCGACCCTGGTGCCGACCAGCGCGGCCTCCTCCGGCAGCGTCAGCTCCACCAGATTCGCGTCGCCCTGGCTGAAGCGCAGCAGCCGTACGAGATCGCCGACGCTCACGGCCTCCTCGACCAGCGCCGACATCAGCCGCGGGGTGGAGACGGCGACGTCCACGCCCCACGACTCGTTGAACAGCCATTCGTTCTTGGGGTTGTTGACCCGGGCGACCACCCGGGGGACCCCGTACTCGGTCTTCGCCAGCAGCGAGACCACCAGATTGACCTTGTCGTCACCGGTGGCGGCGATGACCACGTTGCAGCGCTGGAGCGCGGCCTCGTCCAGCGAGGTGATCTCGCAGGCGTCGGCCAGCAGCCACTCCGCCTGCGGGACCCGCTCCACGGAGATGGAGGTGGGGTTCTTGTCGACGAGCAGCACCTCGTGCCCGTTCTCCAGCAGCTCGCCGGCGATGGACCGGCCGACGGCCCCCGCCCCGGCAATGGCGACCCTCATCAGCGCGCCTCCTCGGGACCCTTGGCGAATGCCGCCTCGACCTCGGCGACCCCGTCGGTCCGCATCATCACGTGCACCAGGTCGCCCTCCTGGAGGACGGTCTGGGACGTCGGCACCATCGCCTCGCCCAGCCTGGTGAGGAACGCCACACGGACGCCGGTCTCCTCCTGGAGCGTGCTGATCTTGTGCCCGATCCACGCGACCGACGTGTGCACCTCGGCGAGCTGTACGCCGCCGCTCGGGTCGCGCCACAGCGGCTCGGCACCGGACGGCAGCAGCCGCCGCATCATCTGGTCGGACGTCCACCGCACGGTGGCCACGGTGGGGATGCCCAGGCGCTGGTACACCTCGGCACGGCGCGGGTCGTAGATCCGGGCCGCCACGTTCTCGATGCCGAACATCTCGCGGGCCACCCGGGCCGCGATGATGTTGGAGTTGTCGCCGCTGCTGACCGCCGCGAAGGCTCCCGCCTCCTCGATTCCGGCTTCGCGCAGCGTGTCCTGGTCGAACCCGACTCCGGTCACCCGGCGCCCGCCGAACCCGGAGCCCAGGCGGCGGAAGGCCGTCGGGTCCTGGTCGATCACCGCGACCGTATGACCTTGCTGTTCGAGGGAGTGCGCGAGAGTGGAGCCCACTCGCCCGCATCCCATAATCACGACGTGCACGACCGTCCTTCCGGCTGTCAAACGTTTGTGGCCGGGCTCTTGTGGAGCCCCGCGGAGCACTGTTGGTCAGCACAAGCGTCTCAGACCGCGGCCAAAGCTACACACGCGTGCGGCGGGCGAGAAGGTTGCGCCGACCGGACGCACAACTTCCCCACCGAAGCCGTACCCCGCCCGTCACCAAGTCCCCCACAGTCCTTAGGGCAGTGGGGGGAGCGCCCGTATTGACGATCCCTTAACATCGCGGGGTGTCCAAACTGACCGACCTGCCGAAACGGATCCTGATCGGCCGGGCGCTACGCAGCGACAAGCTGGGGGAAACGCTCCTCCCCAAGCGGCTCGCGCTACCCGTCTTCGCCTCCGACCCGTTGTCCTCCGTCGCGTACGCGCCGGGCGAGGTCCTGCTCGTCCTGTCCATCGCGGGGGCCTCGGCCTACCACTTCAGCCCGTGGATCGCCGTCGCGGTCGTCGTGCTCATGTTCACAGTGGTGGCCTCCTACCGGCAGAACGTCCACGCCTACCCCTCCGGCGGCGGCGACTACGAGGTCGCCACCACCAACCTGGGGCCCAAGGCCGGACTCACCGTCGCCAGCGCGCTGCTCGTCGACTACGTCCTGACCGTCGCCGTCTCCGTCGCCTCCGGAATCGAGAACCTCGGTTCCGCCGTCCCCTTCTTCGCCGACCACAAGGTGCTCGGCGCGGTCGGCATGATCTTCCTGCTGATGGTCATGAACCTTCGCGGGGTGCGCGAGTCCGGGAGCATCTTCGCCATCCCGACCTACGCGTTCGTCGTCGGCGTCTTCTGCATGATCGCCTGGGGCACCTTCAAGATCGCCACCGGACACGACATGCAGGCGCCCACCGCGCACTACACCATCCACGCCGAGACCTCGGGCATCGGCGGCTTCGCGCTGATCTTCCTGCTGCTGCGCGCCTTCTCCTCCGGCTGCGCCGCGCTCACCGGCGTCGAGGCGATCAGCAACGGCGTCCCGGCGTTCAAGAAGCCCAAGTCCAAGAACGCCGCGACCACGCTCGCCGCGATGGGCCTGCTGGCCGTCACCATGTTCTGCGGCATCATCGCGCTGGCCATGAACACCAAGGTGCACATGGCCTCCAACCCGGCGACCGACCTGCTGAACAACGGCGTCCCGGTCGGCTCCGGCTATACGCAGGACCCGGTGATCGCGCAGGTCGCCGAGGCGGTCTTCGGCCACAATTCGATCCCGTTCATCTTCCTGGCCGCCGTCACCGCGCTCGTGCTCTTCCTCGCGGCGAACACCGCGTACAACGGCTTCCCGGTCCTCGGCTCGATCCTCGCCCAGGACCGCTACCTGCCGCGCCAGCTCCACACCCGCGGCGACCGGCTCGCCTTCTCCAACGGCATCGTGCTGCTCGCGGGCTTCGCCGCCGTCCTCGTCTACATCTACGGCGCGGACTCCACCCGGCTGATCCAGCTCTACATCGTCGGCGTCTTCGTCTCCTTCACGCTCAGCCAGACCGGCATGGTCCGGCACTGGAACCGGCACCTGCGCACCGAGACCGACCCGGCCAAGCGCCGCCACATGCACCGCTCCCGCGCCATCAACACCTTCGGCGCCTTCCTCACCGGCCTGGTGCTCGTCATCGTGCTGCTGACGAAGTTCACCCACGGCGCCTGGGTCGCGGTGCTCGGCATGATCGCCTTCTACGCGCTGATGACCGCGATCCGCGGCCACTACACGCGGGTCGCGGACGAGATCGCCGCCGAGGACGAGCCGGGCGACGACTACGTGCGCCCGTCGCGCGTGCACTCCATCGTGCTGGTCTCCAAGCTGCACAAGCCCACCCTGCGGGCGCTGTCCTACGCCAAGCTGATGCGCTCCGACACCCTGGAGGCGCTCAGCATCAACGTCGACCCCGACGACACCAAGGCGCTCCAGACCGAATGGCAGCGCCGCGGCATCGACGTACCGCTGAAGGTCCTCGACTCGCCGTACCGCGAGATCACCCGGCCGATCATCGAGTACGTACGGGGCCTGCGCCGCAGCAGTCCGCGCGATGTGGTCAGCATCTACATCCCGGAGTACGTGGTCGGCCACTGGTACGAGCACGTGCTGCACAACCAGAGCGCGCTGCGGCTCAAGGGGCGGCTGCTGTTCACCCCCGGTGTGATGGTCACCTCGGTGCCCTGGCAACTGGAGTCCTCCGAGGTCGCCAAGGCGCGTGCCAGGCGCCGCGCGGACTGGAACGCGCCCGGTGCGATCCGCCGCGGTCCGGTCGGTCCGCCGCGCCGCGACAGGGAGCACACCGGCAACGGCGGACGCCAGAAGTGACGCCCGGCCCGCGGCCCCGGTCCCGGCCGGGACCGGGGCCGCGGGCCGGGACCGGGATTCCGGCCGGGCGCGGGCACGTAGACTGGAGGGCTTGTCCCCTCGGACACCCCGGCACGCGCGGGGCCCGTCCCCGCGCACCCCACCTTTAAGCTCAGGAGCACCGCCCCCATGCAGACCGAATCCGCACCGTCACTGGTCGGCCAGGAGTACGAGGTCGAGGTCGGCCAGGTGGCGCACGGCGGCCACTGCGTCGCGCGCACCGACGCCGGGCAGGTGCTCTTCGTCCGGCACGCGCTGCCCGGCGAGCGGGTCGTCGCGCGGGTCACGGAGGGCGAGGAGGGCGCGCGGTTCATCCGGGCCGACGCCGTGGAGGTGCTGACCGCGTCCAAGGACCGGGTCGAGCCGCCGTGCCCCTTCTCCGGGCCCGGCCGCTGCGGCGGGTGCGACTGGCAGCACGCGGCGCCCGGCGCGCAGCGCCGCCTCAAGGCGACGGTCGTCGCGGAACAGCTCGAACGGCTCGCCGGGCTCACCCCGGAGCAGGCCGGCTGGGACGGCACCGTGATGCCCGCCCCCGGCGACAAGGTCGCCAAGGGCGAGGTGCCCGCGTGGCGGACCCGCGTGCAGTACGCGGTGGACGCCGAGGGCCGCGCCGGACTGCGCAAGCACCGCTCCCACGAGGTCGAGGTGGTCGACCACTGCCTGATCGCCGCCCCCGGCGTCAGCGACCTCGGCGTCGAGGACCGTACGTGGCCGCAGATCGCCACCGTCGAGGCCATCGCCGCCACCGGTTCGAACGACCGTCAGGTGATCCTCACCCCGCGCCCCGGCGGGCGGCTGCCGATCGTCGAGCTGGACCAGCCGGTGTCGGTGCAGCGGATCGGCGAACGCGACCACGCCGTGCACCGCGTCCACGGCCGCCCCTTCGTCCGTGAGCGCGCCGCGGGCCGCACCTGGCGCGTCGGCGACGGCGGCTTCTGGCAGGTCCACCCGAAGGCCGCCGACCTGCTGGTGGAGGCCGTCATGCAGGGCCTGATGCCGCGCAAGGGCGACATGGCGCTCGACCTCTACTGCGGGGTCGGCCTCTTCGCGGGCGCGCTGGCCGAACGCGTCGGCGACCAGGGCGCCGTCCTCGGCATCGAGTCGGGCAAGCGCGCCGTCGAGGACGCCCGGCACAATCTCCAGGACTTCGACCGCGTCCGCATCGAGCACGGCAAGGTCGAGCAGGTCCTGCCCAAGACGCGGATCGACGAGGCCGACCTCATCGTCCTCGACCCGCCGCGCGCGGGCGCGGGCAAGCAGACCGTCCGCCGGCTCGCCGCCCTCGGCGCCCGCCGCATCGCCTACGTGGCCTGCGACCCCGCCGCCCTCGCCCGCGACCTCTCCTACTTCGCCGAAGCCGGCTACCGCCCCACCACCCTGCGGGCCTTCGACCTCTTCCCGGTCACCCACCACGTGGAGTGCGTCGCGATCCTCGTGCCGGAGAAGCCGGAGAAGCCGGAGAAGCCGGAGAAGCCGGAGAAGAAGGACGCCTGACGCCGGAATGACGCGCGGGGCGTCCGGCTCGCCCTAGTCGCCACGGCCGCCGAACACGAGCGGCTGATGGACCGGCTGTCCGAAGCGCTCTGCCCCGACCCGGACCACGAGGGCCCCTGCCCGGTCCCCTGGACGATGCACAGCAGCAACGAGGAACGAGGGCTCCCTCCTGCTCCGACAGTCAGTCCGTGAAGTAGTCGGGGTACTGCTCGCGCAGGGCGACGCCGTAGCGGCGGACGCGGCTCACGTGGTCGCTGAGCAGGCGACGGCCGCCGGTGACGTCGGCGGCTTCGAGGGCGTCGACGATGGCCGTGTGCTCGGCGACCAGGGCGCGGACGGTGTCGGGGTCGGGGAGGCTGAGGCGGCGCAGCCGGTCGAGCTGGAGCTTCATCGGCTGCATGACGGTCCAGACGCCGTGGTAGCCGCTGATCACGAAGATCTGCTCGTGCAGGGCCTCGTCGGCGTCGAAGAATCCGGCGAGGTCCTGTTCCGCCTCGCAGCGGACCTGTTCCGCCAGCAGGGCGCGGCATACGCCCAGGCGGCGGTCCGGAGCGGCGCACGCGACGGCGAAGGCGGAGATCTCCAGGCTTTCGCGGACGAACCGCGCTTCCTCGACGTCGCGCAGGCTGATCTTCGCCACGGTGGTGCCGACTTGGGGGATGACGGTCACCAGTCCGTTGTCCACCAGGCGGGCGATGGCCTCGCGCACCGGGGTCCTGCTCACCTGGAGCCTGGCCGACAGGTCGGTCTCGGACAGCGAGGCGCCGGGCGCGATGCGCAACGTCCTGATCGCCGAGACCAGCTCTTCGTAGACGCGGTCGGAGGTGCGGGCGCGACCGCGGACGACCGGACGCAGCGGGGAGCCGCCGCCGCGCGCTTCCGCTGGGGGGCTGTTCAACGATCGTTCCACCCTCGCAAGATTTTCGGGCCAAACTCCTCGTCAGGATATCGGGATTCGTCCGTCGGGCAGCGGGTCCCGCGCACACCGCGGCCGGCCGGGTCCCGCGACCCGGCCGGCCGTGTGTCTCATCGATGCGACGCGGCGGTCAGCGCTTCGCGCTCTGTGTGCCGGGCGTCACCGTCCACTGGTCGAAGTCGTACGCGACCGACTCGTCGCCGACGGTCGCGGTGAACGTCGAGCCGAGCTTGTCCTGCTGGAGCCACGGCGTGTCGAACAGCTTGAAGCTGTCGTAACCGATCGCCTGGCCGTTGACCAGGCGGGTCGCGCCGGGCGCCTGGGACGCCTTGTCGTAGGTGAGGTCGAGGTCGTCCCCGGCCAGGCTGTGGTAGACGACGCGCGGGGTGGCGTCGTTCACGTGGCTGGTGTCCAGGGCGGTCTGCGTGGTCAGCGCCGTCGCGAAGGCGTCGAGGTCGGCGTACGCGGAGGCGTCGGCCGTCTCCAGCACCCACGCGTTGGTGTCGGCCTGGCTGCGCAGGATGTCGTAGGTGTAGCCGAGCGTCGCGGTCGGGTGGATCTGCGTCGTCGTCTTCACCTTGTTCGACGGGTCGTTGGGCGTCTGGTGGTACCAGGTGCCGGGCTTCGCCAGCTTGAACGCGAAGTACATCGGGCCGGTGCTGACGACCGTCCAGCCGTCCACCTGCTTGCGCTCCACGATCGAACCGTTGTCGGGGAACATCGCGTTGATGTAGTTCGACGTCTGGTCACCCGACGACTTGTAGATGCCCAGCGCCGTCGGACCGTCCTGCATCACCCGGTGGTTGTCGGGCTGGTCGTACGACCCGATCTGCGCGGTGCCCTGGTCGAGCGAGATCCGGAACAGCGGATTCGCCGCGTTGGACTGCCAGCGCAGCACCATCGGCATGTCCTCGATCCAGTTGTCGACCCTGCGGTACTGCGTCTCGGTGGCCAGTCCCCAGGTGGGCCGCACATAGCTGGTGCGGTAGACGTCCATCGCGTTGCCGCTGGAGTTCTGCAGATTCGACTTGTACGCGCTGTACGACTTGTCGGTCATCTGACCGATCTTCACCGCGAGCGGCGGCGGCGTGTAGGACGTGCCGGACCAGGCCAGCATGCCCACGTACTCCAGGTCGGGCCGGTACGCAGACGGCGCGGTGTTGTCCGACTCGCCCACGCCCTGCTGCGCCCGGTGCTCCCCGAAGTACGTCCAGGCGAGGGTCGTGTGGTCCGCGGACCGCCAGGTCGGGTCGTTGGCGGAGGCCAGGTCGCCCTTGGCGCGGCTCTCCGACGAGATCAGGTAGCCGTTGTCCCAGTCGTTCGCCCACTCGAACCACATGACGTCCATGGCCATCTTGACCTCGGAGCGCAACTGCTGGTCGTCGGACCACTGGTAGATCGCGTTCAGACCGACATACGTCATGATCGTGTACTCGGGGCTCTCGTACTCGGCCCAGCCGCGCCGCACCCCGGCCTTGACCATCTCCTCGATGTTGGCCTTGCTGCTCGCCTTGAGCGCCGCCCCGGAGCTGCCGTTGAGGTCGGCCACGTCCGGGAAGTACTGCCCGACCAGATAGCCGGTGACGTACGTGCTCATCCGCAGGTTCTCGGTCTGCGGGAGCTTCTGGTAGCCGTACTTGGCGAAGTACGCGCGCACGTCCTGGAGCATCGCGGGGCTGAACTGGTCACCCGCCATCAGGTACGTGTACATCTTCGCCATGATCTTGTACTGCTCGTAGTCGTAGCCCTGGTAGAGCTTGTCCAGCTTGCCGAGGTTGGCCGCCACGTTCTGGTGGTCCACCACCTGCGCGGTGTACTGCGCCACGTTGATGGGGCCGTCCTCCTCCTTCATGGCCTTCGTCCGGTCCCACAGCCACTGCGTCCGGGTCTGCTGGGTGCCGGGGAACGGGGCGGGAGCCGCGGGTACGTACGTGGCGGTCGTGACGTGCACGGGGGCGCTCAGCGCGCTGACGTGGCCGAACGCGTCCTTCGCGCGCACCGCGAAGTCGTAACCCGTGCTCGGCATCAGGCCGGTGACGACCGCGGAGGTGCTGGAGCCGCTGACCGAGGAGGCCAGGTAGCCGTCGCGGTAGATGTCGTAGCCGCTGACCCCGGTGTCGTCGGTCGAGGCGTTCCACAGCAGCGGGACGCTGTCCGAGGAGGCCGTCCCGGCGTGCAGGGACGTCGGCGTGGTGGGCGGCGCGCTGTCGGACACCGCGCCGGCGTCGTACACACCGACGTTGTCGACATCGATCGCCTCGTCGGTGCCGCCGGTGTCGACGCGTACCTGGAAGCCGAGTTCGACGGTCGTCACGAGCCGCTGGCCGCCGTTGGGCACCACGGTGAAGCGGTACTCGGGGATGTCGCTGTCGTCGACCGTCGCCAGGGCGCCCGACGTGCTCTTGTACGCGGCGGTGCCGGTCAGGCTCACGGCCGGTACGGCGAACCGCGGCACCAGGACGTTGTCGGCGTTGCCGAACTGGATCTCCGCGTAGATGTCCTTGGCGACGGGCTTGCTGCTGGCCGCGGCGCGCTTGAGGTCGAACTTCAGCACGAACTGCTCGGCCGGGCTGCCGACCGGCGCCCCGTAGACGGCGTTGACGCGGCTCACCAGCGAGCCGGTGGAGAACCGGTGGTAGAAGTAGCTGGCGAGGTTGGTCCCCTGGGAGGCGTCGCGCAGTTCGAGCGCGTTGTTCCCGCCGACGCTCACGATCTGCTGGCTGCCCCCGCCCGAGGCGGTGGACATGGTCAGCGGACTGGTGCCGCTGTCCATCGTGGTGTCCATGTCCGCTGCGAGCAGGTTGACCTGTGGGTCGTCGGCGGCGACGGCACCTTGGGACGGTGCCGCGAGGAGCACGATGACGCACGCGGACGCCATGGCTCCGTACAGGACTCTCATTGATCATCCTTTCGTTGGCACTGGTTGACTTGCCGACCGTTGAACCGACCGGTTACTTGACCGACCCCGCGACCAGGCCCTTGCTCCAGAAGGACTGCAAGGACACGAACATGGCGACGACGGGCACGACCGATAGCAGCGCGCCCGTGACGACGGTCGCGTAACCGATCGGATAGCCCTGCATCTCACGCCAGCCGACGAGCCCCACGGTCACGGGCTGGAGCGATCTGTCGGCGAGCATGAGCGAGGGGAGCAGGAAGTTCGTCCAGATCGCGACGAACTGGAACAGGAAGATCGTCACCATCGCGGGCGCCATGATCCGCATCCCCATCACGAAGATGCGGAACTCGCCCGCCCCGTCGATCCGTCCGGCCTCGATCAGCGCGTCCGGGATCGACGACGCGGCGTAGATCCGGCTCAGATACACGCCGAAGGGGCTGACGATGCTGGGGATGAACACCGACCAGAAGGTGTTGATCACGCCGGTGTGGCTGAAGAGCAGATACAGCGGGACGGCGAGTACGGGGGCGGGCAGCAGGACGGCGGCGAGCACCGTGCCGAAGACCGCCTCACGACCGGGGAAGGGGAACTTCGCCAGCGCGTAACCGCACATCGTGGCCAGCAGCGTGGAGACGACGCCGCCGCCGACCGCGTACAGCAGCGAGTTCAGCAACCAGCGGGAGTAGATGCCGCCTTGGGCCTCGAACAGCGTCTGGACGTTGTCCCAGAGGGCGAAGTGCGCGCCGAACCAGAAGCCGTTGCCGGAGAAGAGCTCCCCGCTGCCCTTGGTGGCGGAGACGATCAGCCACCACACCGGGAGCAGGAAGTAGAGGGCGAACAGGCCCATGACGGCCAGCACGAACATCCGCGAGGCCGGGTTCACGGTCGTCAGCGGGCTTCCCGAGGCGCGCTTGGGCCCCGGTCGCGGCTTCGGGGGAGCCGGCGTGGCGGGCGCGGGTGATTCCACGGTGGCGGTCATCAGTCGGTCCTCTTGGCCGACGCGCGGAAGACGGCGACGGAGAGCACACAGATCAGCGCACCGAGCACCACCGACTGCGTGGCCGCGTAGTTGAAGTTGTTGGAGGAGACCGACCGCAGCGTGGCCATGATCGGCGTGTAGGTGGAGGACAGGTTCGGCGCCACGGACTTCATGGTCGCGGGCTCGTTGTAGAGCTGGAACGTGCCGATGATCGAGAAGACCAGGGTCATCAGCAGGGCGGGGCGGATCTGCGGGACCTTGATCAGCCACGCGGCCCGCCACCCCGTGCAGCCGTCCATCGCGGCGGCCTCCATGGTCTCCTCGGGGATCGCCTGGAGCGCCGCGTACAGCAGGATCGTGTTGTAGCCGGTCCACGCCCAGGTGAGGATGTTCGCGATCGAGAACGGGAGCGCGGCGTCGGTGACGAAGCTGGCGTGGACGCCGATCGAGTCGAGCGCGCGGGTGATCGGGCTCAGCGACGGCGCGTACAGGAACGACCAGACCAGTCCCGCGATCACACCGGGCAGCCCGTACGGGACGAAGTAGGCGAGCCGGAAGAACCGGCCGCCCTTGATCGCCGCGGAGTCCAGGAGAAGGGCGAGTACGAGCGCGATGCCGAGCATCACCGGCACCTGGATCACGCCGATGAACGCCACCCGTCCCAGCGAGGCGAGGAAGTCCGCGTCGTGGAACACCTCGACGTAGTTGTCGAAGCCCGCGAAGACGGTCTTCGAGCCGCCGAGCCCGAGGCCGGAGCGCTTCACCGAGAACAGGCTCTGCTCCAGTGAGTACGCGGTGGGGATCAGGTAGACGACGACGAAGAGCAGGAGGAAGGGCAGGACGAACGGCGCGGCCCGGCGGAGCTCGCGTAGTCGGCGCCGTTGAGTCGTCACGGAGGACACGGTCACCTTCTCTCTGAAGGAACGTGGGTGCTGGGGGACTTGTCGGGGTGAGGGCGAGGGCGAGGGCGAGGGCGAGTCGGGGGCGAGGGCAGGGCAGGGCGGCGGCGGGGGCGGCGGATTCGCGGCCCCCGCGCGGCCCTTCTTCCTGGCCCCGGCTAATTGACCGAGAAGCCCTGGGACTTCAGCGCCTTGAGCGTGTCCTTCTGGGCGTTGCCGAGCGCGTTCTCGTACGTGGCCTTCTTCGTGTGCACCTTGCCGAGGCCGTCACCGAGCGTCGTGGCCGAGATCGACATGATCGGCCCCCACATCCAGCCGGAGTTGACCTTGGCCGACTCGGTGCGGAACAACTGGTAGACGGGCTGGCCGCCGTAGTAGCTCTGCGGGGCGTCCAGCGCGGGGTTGGTGAGCCCGGATTTGGACGCGGGCAGGATGGCCGCGGAGGCGATGAGGTTCGACACCGACTCCTTGTCCGTCGACATCCAGGTGGCGAATTCGGTCGCCTCCTTCGGGTGCGAGCAGTCCTTCATCACGGCCGTGGCCGATCCGCCGGAGTTCCCGACCGTGTCCGTACCGGCCCATCGGGGCATCGGCGCGACGGCCCACTTGCCCGCGGAGCCCGAGGCGTTGTCCCGGATCAGGGACGCCGACCAGACGGGACCGACCTCGGCCCAGACCGTCCCCTTGCTCCACGCGGAGTACAGCGCCGCGTCGAAGGCGGGGTACGAGGCGAGCAGCCCCTTGTCGTACAGGCCCTGCCAGTAGTCGCCGACCTTGCGGTTGGCGGCGCTGTCGAACGACACGGACCACGCGTCGTTCTTCACCCCGAACCAGGGGGCGCCGCCCTGCCACGCGAACCCGGCGTAGAGGTAGGGGTCGGTGGGCAGGTTCATGATCCGCGCCGCCGGGTCCGCGGCCTTCACCGCGGCGGCGGCGGCCGTGAACTCGTCCCAGGTCTTGGGCAGCGCGATGTGCGCCTTCTTGAACAGGTCGGCCCGGTAGAACATCGCCATCGGCGCGGTGTCCACCGGTACGCCGTACGCCTTGCCGTCGACGCCGACGTTGCCCCACACCCAGTCGGGGAACTCGCTCCTGCCGTCCTTGACGTATGTGCTGACGTCCTGGAGCACGCCCGCCGCGAGGAAGCTGGAGAACGTCTCGTACCCGACCTGGGCCAGACAGGGCGCCTTGCCCGCCTTGGCGGCGGTGAGCATCTTGTCGTAGCCGCCGGCGCCGCCGTTGGTGATGGCCTCGTACTTCACGTGGACGTCGGGGTGCGTCTTGTTCCAGAGCGCGACGGACTTCTCGTAGCCCGCGGCCCAGCCCCAGAAAGTGATGTCCGCCGGGCCGCCGGTGTCCGCCTTGGCGCTGCCGCTGCCGCTGCCGCTGCCGTTGCCGCCGCCGCATCCGGTCAGCGCGAGGCTGAGCGCGGCGAGGACCGCGGCGGTGGTGAGTCTTGCCCTGCGCATGATCATGGCGACCTCTCGGTTTGCTGCTGTACAGCGCGGTTCGTGTCTTCGTGCCGTGGTGATGGGGGGCGTTGGCGGGGGCGATGAGGGGGCGATGGGGGAGCGGACATACCGCCGCGGACGACACCGGGTAGGCGACCGGGATACTTGCATACAAGAATACTGGCATGCAAGGATTCGGACGTGAATCCTCCCCGACCAGCACGCATCCAGGAGCAGGCACCCCCCGGCCCCGCCGGAGGGCTGTCGCCGATCACCCGGGACCGCACGCGGAACCGCGCCTCCGACCACGTCTACGACGAGTTGGTCTCCGCGATCCGCAGACTGCGGCTCGCCCCCGGCTCCTCCCTGTCGGAGACGGACATCGCGGAACGGCTGCACGTCAGCCGTACGCCCGTCCGGGAGGCCATCGCCCGGCTCGCCGACACCGGCCTCGTCCACGTCGTGCCGCAGGTCGGCACGCAGGTCGGGCTGATCCGGCTACGCGACGTCGAGGAAGCGCGCTTCGTCCGCGAGAGCCTGGAGGTCTCGGCCTTCGAGGCGGCCTGCGGCAATCCGGCACTGGACGTCGGCATCCTCCGCGACCTGCTCGAACAGCAGGAGCACGCCTACCGCACCGCCGACTACGACACGTTCTTCCAGGCCGACGAGGCCCTGCACAGTGCGATCTTCACCCTCAGCGGCCACCCCGGCGCGTGGCAGGTCGTCCAGCGGATGAAGCTGCAACTCGACAGAGTGCGCCGGCTCGCCCAACCCGACACCGCCACGATGCGTGACCTGATCGACGAACACCGGCTGATCGTCGACGCGTTGGAGTCCCGCGACATCGCGGGCGGGCGCGCCCTGATCAGCCGTCACGCCAGACGCGCGCTCGAACGCGTGCCAGGGCTGCGCGCGCAGTATCCGCACTACTTCACGGCGTGACCACGCGCGGCGGCGTACGACCGGGCGCGGGGCGTATGACCGCGCGCGGCAGCGTCGTACGACCGGGCGGGGCAGCGTCGTACGACCACGCGCGGCAGCGTCGTACGACCGGGCGGGGCAGCGTCGTACGACCGCCCCATAACGTGCACGACCGCGCACGACCGCGCACGACAGCCAGGTGCACCGAATCACCGCGACGAAAGGACAACCCCACGTGAACAGGTTCGCCGGACGGACGGTTCTCGTCACAGGCGCCGGTTCCGGCATCGGCCGCGAGATGACGCGCCAGTTCGTGGCGGAGGGGGCGACCGTCTACGCGGCGGACCTCGACCCCGCCGACGTGCCCGACGGCGGCATCCCGCTCACCGTCGACGTCACCGACCCCGACTCCTTCGCCGCGGCCGTCTCCCGGGCGGTGTCGGAGACCGGCGCGCTGCACGTGCTCTGCAACAACGCGGGCCTGGCCTCCAGCACCGACACCCTGGCGTGCAGCGTCGAGGAGTGGGACGCGACCTTCGCGGTCAACACCCGCGGGGTGTTCCTCGGCACCAAACTCGCCCTGCCGCACATGCTCGCCCAGGGCGACGGCGCCATCGTCAACACCGCCTCCGCCGCCGGACTCGTCGGACTGAAGGACCGCGCCGCGTACTGCGCCAGCAAAGGCGCCGTGATCGCCTACAGCCGCCAGGTCGCCGTGCAGTACGCGGGCACCGGCGTGCGCTGCAACTCCGTCTGCCCCGGCACCGTCGACTCCCCGTGGGTGGGCCGCCTGCTCGCCGCGGCCGACGACCCCGGGCAGGCCCGCGCCCAACTCGTCGCCCGGCAGCCGATGGGCCGCCTCGGCACCCCGGCCGAGGTCGCCGCCGCCGCCCTCTACCTCGCCTCCGACGCCGCCGCGTTCATCACCGGCACCGAGCTGGTCATCGACGGCGGGCTGCTCGCCGGCTGACCATCCCTACCACCGAACGGATCACCGTGAAGCTCATGCGTGTCGGCCCACCCGGGGCCGAACGGCCCGTCGCCCTGCTTCCCGACGGCCGCCACCTCGACCTGTCCGCGCTCACCGACGACATCGACGGCGCCTTCCTCGCGGGCGACGGCCCCGACCGGCTGCGCGACGCGATCGAGGCGGGCGGCCTGTCGGCCGTCGACGTCACCGGGCAGCGCGTCGGCCCGCCCGTCGCCCGCCCCGGCGTCGTGCTCTGCGTCGGCATGAACTACGCGGCGCACGCGGCGGAATCGGGCGCCGCACCGCCCCGGGCGCCGGTCGTGTTCTACAAGTCACCGCACTGCGTCGTGGGACCGGACGACGACGTCCTGCTGCCGCGCGGCTCCGCCAAGACGGACTGGGAGGTCGAGCTCGCGATCGTCATCGGACGCCGGGCCCGCTACCTCGACTCGCCCGCCGACGCCCTGGCCCACGTGGCGGGTTACACGATCTCCAACGACGTGTCCGAGCGGGCCCTGCAACTGGAGACCAGCGGCGGCCAGTGGTCGAAGGGCAAGAGCTGCGAGACGTTCAACCCGCTGGGTCCCTGGCTGGTCACCCCGGACGAGATCACGTCCCCCCAGGCCCTTGCCCTGCGCTCCTGGGTCAACGGCGAACCCCGCCAGGCGTCCGGCACCAAGGACATGATCTTCGACGTCGCCACGCTGATCCACGAGCTGAGCCAGTTCACCGTCCTCGAACCGGGCGACGTCATCAACACCGGCACGCCCGAAGGCGTCGCGCTGTCGGGCCGCTTCCCCTACCTCAAGGAGGGCGACACCATGGAGCTGGAGATCGACGGGCTGGGCCGTCAGCGGCAGCGGGTCGGCCGGGCATGACCATACGACTCTCGCTCGGACACATCGACACCTACGACGCGCGGGTGGCGACCTTCGCGCGCCAACTCGGCCTCACCGGCGTCCAGCTCCACACCCCCGACCTGCTGCCCGGCGAGGACGGCTTCTGGAGCGAGTCCGAACTGCGGGCCCTCAAGGACCGTTGCGAGGCCGACGGCCTCGCGATCGACGGCCTGGAGAACGTACCGCTCGCGCACTTCTGGAAGATCCAGCGCGGACTGCCGGGCCGCGACGAGCAGATCGAGAACTACCTCAGAACCATCCGCAACCTCGCCGCCGTCGGCATCGACCTGCTCGGCTACAACTTCCTCGCCACGTACGTCTGGCGCACGGACATGGCGGCGGCGGGCCGCGGCGGCGCCAAGGTCAGCGCCTTCGACCTGGCGGACGTCTCCCGCGGCAACGCGCTCGCCGGATACCGGCTCACCCCCGACCACCCCGTCGACGAGCCGGCCACGGCCGACCGGATGTGGGCCAACCACCAGTACTTCCTCGACGCCGTCCTGCCCGTCGCCGAGGAGGTCGGCGTACGGCTGGCCCTGCACCCCGACGACCCGCCCGTCGACGTGCCGTTGGGCGGCATCGCCCGGATCTTCACCTCGCCCGCCGCCATCGGACGGGCCCGCGACCAGGCGGGCGGCAGCCCGTCCTGGGGCCTGAACCTCTGCCTGGGCACGGTGTCGGAGATGGCGGGCGAGGAGAGCGTCAACGAGGTCATCGACCTGCTGGGGCCGTCCATCTTCTACGTCCACTTCCGGGACGTCCGCGGCACCGTGCCCCGCTTCAGCGAGTGCTTCCTCGGCGAGGGCAACTTCAACCCGGCGCGGGTCATCCGCCGTCTTGAGGACTCCGGATTCGACGGGTTCCTCATCGACGACCACGTCCCGGCGATGATCGGCGACCTCGACACCTGGGGCGACATCTCCTCCGAGGCGTACTGCAGTCGCGGCCGGGCCCACGCGATCGGCTACCTGCAAGGCGTCCTCAACGGCCTCGGGCTCGACCAGCCGGAGGCCCGCCCGCGGGCCGGCCGCTCGGCGACGGTCGGCCGGCAGCCTCAGGCCAGCCAGTAGTACGGCAGGCGCAGCAGGTCGGCGACGCGTGCGGCGACCTCCCGCGCGTGCGGCGGGACGCCCTCGTCGGCGATGCCGCGTATCAGATGCAGATGGAGCGACTGGAGGGTGGCGAAGGTGTTGAACGCCCAGACCGGGACCGCGCCGGGTCCGCCGCCCTCCAGGGCCTTGTGAACGACGGTCAGCCAGTCGGTGGCCTCCTCGACGGTCAGTCCGGGGGCCTGGAGGATACGGGTGAGCGCGCGGGCCAGCCGCGCGTCCTCCAACTGCGCGTAGCGGTAGTCGGTCTGCTCGACCGTCATCCTGCGGGCGCACAGCTCCAGCAGGCCGGTGCGGCGCTCCGGCAGGGCCTTCGCGAACGCGGCGGCGGCGTCGGCGCCGTGTGCCACGGCGTGCAGCCAGCCCAGCGCGTCGTCCCAGCCGCGGGTGTCGCGCTCGGCCGGATACCAGGCCGAGAACCGCGCGTACCAGCGCTCCGCCGCCTCTCGCGGCACGAGCCCGGGCACGGCGTCGCCCCGCGTCAGCACGGAGCAGATGATCAGCGGTGCGAAGGCCCTGGCCTGAACCTCCGGGTGGGTGAGACGGCCGGCCGCGTCGTCCCCGAGCGTTTCGAGGACGGCGTCGAGACGCCCGTCCCTGATCCAGCGGGCAGCGCCGGTATAGGCGTGGTCGTCGCGTGTCCCGGGGTCCGGGGACGTCAGCATGACGGACAGCTCGGCGGCGAGCCGTGGCGCGGGGACGCCCTCGGGGAAGGGGAATCCGTCGGCCGCGACCGACGTCCAGTCGACACGATCGGCGTTCATGGCATCAGGCTATTCCTCGCTCATCGCCACCAGTTTGGTGACCGTGTTCCAGTTGCGGGTGGACGCCGTCAGGCCGAGGCGGCGGTCGGAGAACTGGGCGGCCAGCTTGGAATTGTGCACACCGCCGGGGAAGTGGCCGTAGATCTCGCTCCGTCCGGGACGGAATTCGTCCGGCGCGTACGCCGCCGCGTCGATCGCCGCCAGCTTGTCGAGGGGGACGGGCCCCGACAGGAACGTCACCATGAAGCGCGACGGATTCACCCCGTCCATCGGGAACGGGTTGGCGTCCACGACCCGCCGGAGGTCCGCGCCGGTACGGATCAGGCAGGCGACGGTCAGCCCCAACTCGTCGCTGATCCGCTGCTCCAAATCCGCCGCCAGCCGCCCCGGATCGGCCTGCGCGTGGGTGAAGACGGCGTTGCCGCTCTGGAGGTGGGTGCGGATGTCGGCGGCGCCGATCGAGGCCAGCAGGTCCCTCAGGGTCCGCATGGGCAGCTTGTTCTTGCCGCCGACGTTGATTCCGCGCAGCAGCGCGACGTAGCGGGTATCCGTGTCCGTATCCGGGGTCGTGCTCTTACTAGTGCGGGTGCTGGTCTTGGTCTTGGTGTTGGTTTCGGCGCCAGTGGCCTTGGTCGTCACGATCGCCACGCTAGCGGCCGGCACTGACAATCGGTCGATTCCGGGTGGTGCCGGGGCAAGCGCGGCGTCGCGCGAATCATGCGCGATGTCCCTCGTTCGGAGGACGGTACGGTCGCTGGAACGGTTCGGCAGGCCGGGGCCTGGTTACGTTCGCGCATATGACCAGCATCCATGACAGGCCCGTCGTCACCGAACTGCGGCTGTCGGCCTTCAAATCGCACCGGGGCGCGTCGTTCGGACTCGGGCCGCTCACCCTGCTGTGCGGGGGCAGCGGCACCGGCAAGTCGAGCGTGCTGGAGGCGCTGGCCGCGCTCGGTCGGCTGGCCTGCGGGGACGGGCTCGACGAGGTCTTCGAGTCCGTGGTGCGCGGTGGCGCGGCGGCGTGCGTACCGCAGGACGCGCAGCCCGACCCGCAGGGACGGCGCGGCTTCCGGATCGGCTGCACGGTCACCGGCCCGGTGGGTCCCGTGCGGCTCGACGTCGCCGTCCAGGCGGAGCCCACGCTGCGGATCGTCGGCGAGCGGCTGACCGGCGCGGGCGAGACGCTGCTGACGACGGCGCTGCGCGACCCGGAACGCCCCACGGTGCAGGCCGCCTGGCACACCGCGGGCCTGGTCGCCGTCACCCGCGCGCCGCTGCCCGACGACCGCCTCGCCACGGCCCTGTTGCCGCTGCGCGTCGCCGGACGCACCGACGGGCAGCGCCTGGTGCTGGCCGCCGCGGAACAGGTCGTCGTGGCGCTGCGCGGGGTCTTCCCGATCGCACCGCGCCCCGAGCTGATGCGCGGCCCCGTCCCGGTCGGCGACGGACGGCTGCGCGCCTCCTGCGACAATCTGTCCGCCGTCCTGGCCAGGACGGAAGGCGAGTGCGGCACCCGGCACGCGGCGCTGGTCAACGCGGTGCGCGCGGTGTGCAGTCCGCCGGTGGAGGGGATCACGGCGCTGGCGGCGGGCGCCGCCGCGAGCACGGGCGCAGGCGGGCGTACGTGCGCCGGTCCGCGTACCGGTGCCGGTACGGCGGAGGGCGCCCGCGCGGGCGGCGGGTCGGTGGCGGAAACGGCGCGTGCGGTGGACGCCGTGATCGCCGCGGTGGACCGAGGCCCGCTCGGCCTGGTCCCGGTGGACCGCCTCGGCGACGGCGAACTCCGCTTCCTCGCGCTGGCGTTGGTGCTGCTCACCGGCCCCGGAGTGCTGGACGTCGACACGAGTACGGAGCTGCTGCCCGCCAGTCAGGTGCTGACCGTGCTGGGCGACGGCCTCGACCACGGACTGGACCGTCGTCAACTGAGCGAACTGCTGCGGCTGGCGGGCCCGGCCGCGGAACGCGGGCACATCCGGCTGCTGGGCACCGTCCAGGACGCGAGCTTCGCGGAGGGGATCGGCGGTGTCTCGGTCACCGCGCTCGGGGTCCCGAGGCCACGCCGCCGCGAGGATGCGGTAGACCAGTCGGGGTGACCGAAGAAACCGACGCACCCGATCTCGCGGCGCTCCAGCACCGCCTCGCCTCCTTCGCCGCGGCCCGGAACTGGCAGCCGTTCCACACGCCCAAGAACCTCGCCGCCGCGCTGAGCGTCGAGGCCGCGGAGCTGCTGGAGATCTTCCAGTGGCTCACCCCGGAACAGGCGGCGGAGGTGATGGCGGACGACGGGACCGCGCACCGGGTCCGCGACGAGGTCGCGGACGTGCTGGCGTACCTGCTGCAATTCTGCGAAGTGCTCGGCATCGACGTGCTGGCCGCGCTGGCGGCGAAGATCGACCGCAACGAGCTGCGGTTCCCGCGGGCCGATCCCTCGTCCGGGTGACGAGGTTTTCCACAGGCGCGGAGTTGTCCACAGATCTCCCGAGGGGCCTTTCCGCACCCGCGAAACTCTGTCACTCTGAGTAACGGCGAAGGGATCGCCGCAGGACAGAGGGGGGTGCGGGACATGGACGCAGCGCGACTGGTGGCCCAGGCGGAGCGCGTGATGAGCCGGTCGCCGCAGCCGGACGACGTCATCGCGGAGGCATGGCAGGCGTTCGAGCTGACCGAGGCCGTGGGACGGCTGCTCACCGCCGATCACGAGCGGCCGGTGGTCCGCGCCGGGCCGGGGCCGGTGGTGGGCGCGTCAGGCGGCGACCCGCCGCGGGCCGCACGGCTGACCGGGGTGCGCGACCCGCACGGCACGCTGCGGGCCCTGCGCACGCTGCTCGGCGAGATCGGCCTGTCGCTGGTCGCCATCACCTGCACGGCGGAGGACGAGGCGGCGTACTGGAACTGCATCGAAGCACTGGACGCGGTGGACGAGGCCAAGGACCGCGTGCGCGCGCTGACCCGGGAGGTGGACCGTTGACGGAGATCGCCGTGATGGGGGCAGGATGGAGGAATGGATCTGCGAATCTTCACCGAGCCCCAGCAAGGTGCCGAGTACGACACCCTGCTCACCGTCGCGAAGGCGACCGAAGACCTGGAATTCGACGCCTTCTTCCGCTCCGACCATTACCTGAAGATGGGCGACGGGACCGGACTGCCGGGACCCACGGACGCGTGGATCACCCTGGCCGGACTCGCCCGCGAGACCAGCCGGATCAGGCTCGGCACCCTGATGACGGCCGGCACCTTCCGGCTCCCCGGTGTGCTGGCGATCCAGGTCGCCCAGGTGGACCGGATGTCGGGCGGACGGGTCGAGTTCGGCCTCGGCGCGGGCTGGTTCGAGGAGGAGCACACGGCGTACGGCATCCCCTTCCCGAAGGAGAAGTTCGCCCGCCTTGAGGAGCAACTGGCCATCGTCACCGGCCTGTGGGAGACCCCGGTCGGCAAGACCTTCGACTACGACGGGACGTTCTACCAGCTCAAGGACTCGCCCGCGCTGCCCAAGCCCGCGCAGGCGAAGGTCCCGGTGCTGATCGGCGGCATGGGCGCCAAGCGGACACCGGAACTGGCGGCGCGCTACGCGACCGAGTTCAACATCCCGTTCGCCTCGGTCGAGGACAGCGGGCTCCAGATCGGCCGGGTGCGCGCGGCGGCGGAGGCGGCCGGGCGCGGCCCCGACGACCTGGTGTACTCCAACGCCCTGGTGGCCTGTGTCGGCAAGGACGACGCCGAGGTGGCCCGCCGGGCCGCCGCGATCGGCCGGGAGGTGGACGAACTGAAGGCGAACGGGCTGGCGGGCACGCCCGCCGAGGTCGTCGACCGGATCGGGCAGTTCGCGGAGCAGGGCTCCACCCGCTTCTACCTCCAGATTCTCGACCTGTCCGACCTCGACCACCTGGAGCTGATCTCGTCCCAGGTCAGGACCCAGGTGGGCTGAGGCCGCGATGTCCATGACCCCGCCCGCACCGCTCTTCCCGGCCGCCGCCGGGAGGGCACTGGTCCTGGACGGCGGGCTGTCCAACCAACTCGCCGACCAGGGCTGCGACCTGTCGGACCCGCTCTGGTCCGCCCGGCTGCTCGCCGACGCCTCGGAGCAGATCGAGGCCGCGCACACCGCCTATGTGCGGGCGGGCGCCCGGGTGCTGATCACCTCCAGCTACCAGGCCACCTACGAGGGGTTCGCCCGGCGCGGCATCGGGCGGGCCGAGGCGTCCGCGCTGCTGACCCGCAGCGTGGAGCTGGCCCGGCGGGCGGGCGCGGGCCGGACCGACGTGCGGGTGGCGGCGTCGGTCGGGCCGTACGGGGCGATGCTCGCGGACGGCAGCGAGTACCGCGGGCGGTACGGGCTGAGCGTGCGGGAGCTGGAGCGCTTCCACCGGCCGCGGATCGAGACCCTGGCGGCGGCCGGTCCCGACGTCCTGGCCCTGGAGACGGTGCCGGACACCGACGAGGCCGAGGCCATGCTGCGGGCGGCCGAGGGGACCGGCGTGCCGGTCTGGCTCTCCTACACCGTCGATGGCGACCGTACCCGGGCCGGGCAGCCCCTGGCGGACGCCTTCGCGGTGGCCGCGGGCCGCGACGAGGTGATCGCGGTGGGCGTCAACTGCTGCGCGCCCGCCGACGCGGACCATGCGGTGGAGGCGGCGGCGACGGTCACCGGCAAGCCCGTCGTCGTCTACCCCAACAGCGGCGAGCACTGGGACGCCGGCCTCCGCCGCTGGGACGGCGCCGCCACCTTCTCCCCGGCCCGCGTGACCGCCTGGGAACGGTCGGGCGCCCGCCTGATCGGCGGCTGCTGCCGAGTGGGCCCGGCCCGGATCAGCGCCCTGTCGAAGGTGCTGGGCGGCGGCTAGGGCCGGGAAAATCCCCTGGTCGGGGGGCGGCCGGAAGAGAATACTCGGTGAGGTGTTCCTGACGATCTCCACCACCGGCACCGCGGCTGCCCCGGCTACTGACCTGGGGTTTCTGCTGCACAAGCACCCGGAGAAGGCGCAGACCTTCTCCACCTCCTACGGCAACGCGCACGTCTTCTATCCCGAGGCGTCGGTCGAGCGGACCACCGCCGCGCTGCTGTTGGAGATCGATCCGCCCGCGCTGGCGCGCCGGGGGAAGGGCAAGGGCAAAGGCCGGGGCGGCGCGCCCGACTCCGCGCTCGCGCAGTATGTGAACGACCGGCCCTACGCGGCCTCGTCGCTGCTCGCGGTGGCGCTGCGTACCGTCTTCTCCAGCGCGCTGCGCGGCGAGTGCCGCTCGATGCCGGAGCGGGCGGCGGCGCCGCTGCCGCTGCGGATCGAGGTGCCGGTGCTGCCCGCCCGCGGCGGCCCCGCGCTGGTGGCCGGGCTGTTCGAGCCGCTGGGCTGGCGGGTGGAGGCCGAGCCGGTGGCGCTGGACACGCGGTTCCCCGAGTGGGGCGACTCGCGGTACGTACGGCTGGTGCTCGAAGGGGAGTTGCGGTTGGCGGACGCGCTGCGGCAGATCTATGTGCTGCTGCCGGTGCTCGACGACGCCAAGCACTACTGGGTGTCGGCGGACGAGGTGGACAAGCTGCTGCGGTTCGGCGAGGGGTGGCTGGAGGAGCACCCGGAGCAGAAGCTGATCACCAGCCGCTATCTGGCGCGGCGCTGGGCGCTGACCCGGCAGGCGATGGAGCGGCTTGAGCTGGCCCGGCTGGCGGACGCCGACGACATCGAGGTCGAGGCCATCGACAACGCGGTCGAGGACACCGTGGGCCCGGACGGCGAGGAGGCGGAGGAGCGGCCGACGCCGCTGGCCGTTCAGCGGCGCGAGGCGATCCTCGGGGCGCTGCGCGACGCCGGGGCCACGCGCGTGCTCGACCTGGGCTGCGGGCAGGGCCAGTTGGTGGGCGCGCTGCTGAAGGACGTGCGGTACACGGAGATCGTCGGCGTCGACGTATCGGTGCGGGCGCTCGGCAGCGCGGCGCGGCGGCTGCGCCTGGACCGGTTGAGCGAACGGCAGGCGGCGCGGGTCACGCTGTTCCAGGGCTCGTTGGCGTACACCGACGCGCGGCTCAAGGGTTACGACGCGGCCGTGCTCAGCGAGGTCGTCGAACACCTCGACCTGCCGCGGCTGCCCGCCCTGGAGTACGCGGTGTTCGGCTCCGCCCGGCCGCGGACCGTGGTCGTGACGACGCCGAACGTCGAGTACAACGTGCGGTGGGAGTCGCTGCCCGCGGGCCATGTCCGGCACGCCGACCACCGTTTCGAGTGGAGCCGCGAGGAGTTCCGCGGCTGGGCGACGACGGTCGCCGCCCGGCACGGCTACGACGTCGCCTTCACCCCCGTCGGCCCCGACGACCCCGAGGTCGGGCCGCCCACCCAGATGGCGGTCTTCACGATCGCCGCGCCCACGACCGACACCCGTCACACGACCACTTCCACGAACACGACCACTTCCACGAACACGACCACTTCCACGAACACGACCACGACCGCGACCACGACCACCGGCAAGGAGGCGGCGGCATGACCGCACCGCGCACGCTGCCCGTCACCGACCTGTCCCTCGTCGTCCTGATCGGCGCCACCGGCTCCGGCAAGTCCACCTTCGCCGCACGGCACTTCAAGCCCACCGAGGTCATCTCCTCCGACTTCTGCCGCGGCCTGGTCAGCGACGACGAGAACGACCAGAGCGTCAGCGCCGACGCCTTCGACGTCCTGCACTACATCGCGGGCAAGCGGCTCGCGGCGGGCCGCCGCACCGTCGTGGACGCCACGAACGTGCAGGCGGAGAGCCGCAGGGAGTTGATCAAGCTGGCCCGCGAGTACGACGTGCTGCCGATCGCCGTCGTCCTCGACGTACCCGAGCAGGTCTGCGTCGCGCGCAACGCCGAGCGCCCCGACCGGGCCTCGCTGCCGCGCCACGTCGTGCAGCGGCACCAGCGCGAACTGCGCCGCTCGCTGCGGGGCCTGGAGCGCGAGGGCTTCCGCAAGGTGCACGTCCTGCGCGGCACCGAGGAGATCGACTCCGCCGAGATCGTCACCGAGCGCCGTTACAACGACCTGGCGCACCTCACCGGGCCGTTCGACATCATCGGCGACATCCACGGGTGCAGTTCCGAACTGGAGACGCTGCTGGCCGAGTTGGGCTACGCCGACGGCACGCACCCCGAGGGGCGCACCGCCGTCTTCGTCGGCGACCTCGTCGACCGCGGCCCGGACAGCCCCGGTGTGCTGCGCCGCGTCATGGGCATGGTCGAGGCGGGCACCGCGCTGTGCGTGCCCGGCAACCACGAGAACAAGCTCGGCCGCTACCTCAAGGGCCGCCAGGTGCAGCAGACCCACGGACTGGCCGAGACCATCGAGCAGCTGGAGCGCGAGGACGCCCGCGACCCGGAGTTCCGCAAGCGGGTCGCGGCCTTCATCGACGGTCTGATCAGCCACTACGTGCTGGACGGCGGCAAGCTGGTGGTCTGCCACGCGGGTCTGCCCGAGAAGTACCACGGCCGCACCTCGGGCCGGGTCCGCTCGCACGCGCTGTACGGCGACACGACCGGCGAGACCGACGAGTTCGGCCTGCCCGTGCGCTACCCGTGGGCCGAGGACTACCGCGGGCGCGCCGCCGTGGTCTACGGCCACACCCCGGTCCCGAACACGTCCTGGATCAACAACACCATCTGCCTCGACACCGGGGCGGTCTTCGGCGGCAAGATGACCGCGCTGCGCTGGCCCGAGCGCGAGATCGTGGACGTACCGGCCGAGCGGGTCTGGTACGAGCCGGCCAAGCCGCTCGTGGTCGAGGCGCCCGGTGGCCATGACGGGCGCCCGCTCGACCTCGCCGACGTCACCGGGCGGCGGATCGTGGAGACCGGGCAGATGGGACGGCTCGCCGTCCGCGAGGAGAACGCGGCGGCGGCCCTTGAGGTGATGAGCCGCTTCGCCGTCGACCCGCGCCTGCTCGCCTACCTGCCGCCGACGATGTCGCCCTGCGCGACCTCGCGGCAGGAGGGCTGGCTGGAGCACCCGGCGGACGCCTTCGCCGACTACCGCGAGAGCGGTGTCGCCCAGGTCGTCTGCGAGGAGAAGCACATGGGCTCCCGCGCGGTCGTCCTGGTCTGCCGTGACGAGGCCGCCGCGCGGAAGCGCTTCGACGCGCCCGAGGGCACGACCGGCGCGGTGCACACCCGTACCGGGCGGCCGTTCTTCGACGACGGGGCCGTCACCGAGGAGGTGCTGGCCCGGCTGCGCGCGGCCGTCACGGCGGCCGGACTGTGGGACGAGCTGTCCACGGACTGGCTGCTGCTCGACGCCGAGCTGCTGCCCTGGTCGCTGAAGGCGTCCGGCCTGCTGCGCAAGCAGTACGCGGCCGTCGGCGCCGCGGGCGGCGCGGTCTTCCCCGCCGCCCTGAGCGCGCTCGAAGCCGCGGCGGCTCGCGGCACCGACGTCGCGGACCTGCTGGGCAGACAGCGCGAACGGGCGTCGGACGCGGCGGCGTTCACCGACGCCTACCGCCGGTACTGCTGGACCACCGACGGGCTCGACGGCGTACGGCTGGCGCCGTTCCAGCTCCTCGCCGTCCAGGGCCGCAGCCTCGCCGCGCTCCCGCACGACGAGCAGTTGGCGCTCATCGACCGGCTGGTCGAGGCCGACCCCACCGGGCTGCTCAGGACCACCGGGCGGCTGCTGGTCGACACCACGGACGAGGAGTCGGTCGCGGCCGGAGTGCGCTGGTGGCTCGAACTGACCGGCGCGGGCGGCGAAGGCATGGTCGTCAAGCCGCTCGCCGCGCTGGTCCGCACCGAGAAGGGGCGGCTGGTGCAGCCGGGCATCAAGTGCCGCGGCCGGGAGTATCTGCGGATCATCTACGGTCCCGAGTACACCCGTCCGGAGCACCTGGAGCGGCTGCGGTCCCGTTTCCTCGGCCACAAACGCTCGCTCGCCCTGCGGGAGTACGCGCTCGGCCTGGAGGCGCTGGACCGGCTGGCGGCCGGCGAACCGCTCTGGCGCGTCCACGAGGCGGTCTTCGCCGTACTGGCGTTGGAGTCGGAGCCGGTCGACCCCCGGCTGTGACGCCGTGAGCTGTGCCCGTCGAACGGTCGGGCCGCCCACACCCCTCCGGTGGGCGGTCCGACCGGGCTCGATCCCCGTGTGCCGAACCGGTCCTACCCCAGCAGCCGCAGCGCCGTCGCCGACCGGCCGAGGCGTACGGTCTGACCCCAGGTCAGCTCCAGCGCGTCGGACTCCATGCCGTCGCCGAAGGCGACCAGACGGTCGGACTCGACGGTCAGCCGGAGCCGGTCGGCCGCGGCCAGCACGCCCGCGACCTGCGAAGTGCCGGTCGCGGGGGAGGGCCAGGCCTCGCGGACGAACCACAGCAGCCGCGGCTCCGTGGGACCCGGCAGCGGAAGGCCGCTGCCGCGTTCCTGCCACAGCGACCGCAGCCAACCCGTGGCACCCGTGCCTGTACCCACCAGAACGCCCGATGACGCCTGGGCTTCCGCGGGCGCGGCGTCGTCGTCGGGACCGAGCCGGTAGCGGGCGGTCTGGTGTCCCGGCGGTCCGAGGTAGATCTCGTTGAGCGCCAGCAGCCGCTGTGTGTCGTCGGCGACGGCCTCCACCATGGTCAGTTCGTCGGCCCGGCCGCCGCGCGCGGCGGAGTCGAGCAGCTTGCCCGCGTCGCCCGCCCGGTGCCGGACGAGCACGCCCGGATTACGGCCGGGGTCGGTGTCGATCCCCACCACCGGCTGCCCCGACAGGTACTTGGCGGCGTTGGCGACCAGCCCGTCCTGGCCGATCACCACGACCACGTCCTCCGGCGCGAAGAGGAAGCGGTCCAGATCGGCCCGCTCCACCCGCGCCTGCCGCCACCGCAACGGCACCGCCGCGGCCACCTCGGCGAGCGCGGCCCGCCCGCGCTGATGGCGTTCGCGCACCTCCTGGATGCTCCGGCCGCGCGAGGAGAGGAAGAACGCCGCCTGGCCGTGGGTGCCGTGCCGGGCCAGTAACTCCTCGTACTCGCTGACCCGGTGCACCAGCACCGCGCGCGGGGCGAGGCTCACCGCCGCTCACCACCGGAGCCCGGGACCGCGCCGCCGCCGCTGGGGCGCCCGAGCCGTTCCACCAGGCCGGTGAGCATGTCGGGGGTGAGCGTGAGGCTGTCGATCCGCGGCAGATTCTCCGCGACCCGGTTGAGCGCCAGCGCGTGCAGCGTCGCCGGATCCACGTCGCCGTGCACCCGCAGCCACCCGGCCTGTGCCTCGGCGCGCGCCGTACCCGCCTCGCGCGCCGCCTCGGCCTTCGCGCGGGCGAGGCGGACGAGCCGGGCGGCCTCGGCCTCGGCGCGCACGGCGTCGGCCGCCGCGTTCTCCTCCGCCTCGCGGCGCGCGTTCGTGCCGTGCTGCTCGACCAACTGCTCCTCGCGCCGGGCCAGTTCGATCCGGCTGGCCAACTCGTTCTCGGCGATGGCCCGTTCGCGCTCGACGGCGACGGCCCGCCGCTCGTACGTGGCCCGGTCCGCCTCCTGCTGGATCTGCTCGCGCGCGGGCGTCCGCAGCGCGCGCTCCACCTCGGGCTCCGGCCGGATCGCCACCACGCGTACGGCGACGACCTCGATGCCGGTGGTGGCCAGTCGCGGCTCGTCGGCGAGCCCGTCGGCGATCCGCTGCCGTACCGCCGCCACGCCATCGACCAGCGCGGACGCCAGCGCGGTACGGGCCAGGACGTCGAGCGCGTGCTGCTGGGCGGTCTCGGTGAGCAGGGTGGCGAGCTGTTCCAGCGGGGCGCCGCGCCAGATCCCGGTGTCGGGGTCGATGGAGAAGTCCAGGCGCTCGGCTGCGGTGGCCGGGGCGCTGATCCGGTACGTCACGGTCGACTGCACGCTGACGTCCTGGAAGTCGGAGGTCCTGGCATGGAAGGACATCGCCAACTCGCGGTCGTCGACCGGCACTTCGGAGAGGGCCGCGGTCAGTGACCGGTACCAGAAGCTGAGGCCGGGCCCGTCGTGCACGAGCGCGCCGCGCGAGTGGTGGCAGATGTGCGCGGTGGGCGCCGAACGCAGATGGCGCCAGCCGAAGCGCCTGGTGATGTCGGCCATGGTGGGCCCCTCCTTCTCGTCAGTGCGACGATATCGAGCGATCCTCTTATCGTCAAGAGGACGAGATGGGGAGTTCGGCGTACCCGCCGGGGTGCGCTGGCGCGGGCTGACGGGGCGCGCGCGGCGCGTCCTGCCGCCGGGGCGCGTGAATCGCGGGCGCGGTGGTCAGGATGGAGGCATGGGATTCCACGTCGACTCCGAGACCGGGCGGCTGCGCCGCGTCATACTGCACCGCCCCGACCTCGAACTGAAGCGCCTGACCCCCAGCAACAAGGACGCGCTGCTCTTCGACGACGTCCTGTGGGTGCGCAGGGCCCGCGCCGAGCACGACGGCTTCGCGGACGTGCTGCGCGACCGGGGCGTCGAGGTCCACCTCTTCGGCGACCTGCTGCGCGAGTCGATGCTGGTGCCCGAGGCCAAGAAGCTGGTCCTCGACCGGGTCTTCGACGCCAAGGAGTACGGACCGCTGGCCACGCCCCATCTGCGGGAGGCGTTCGACCGGTTGGGCGTCGTGGAGCTGACCGAGGCGCTGATCGGCGGCATGACCAAGCGCGAATTCCTGGAGCGCTTCGCCGAACCCGTCTCCGTCCGCTTCCACGCCATGGACCTGGACGACTTCCTGCTCGCCCCGCTGCCCAACCACATCTTCACCCGCGACACCTCGGCCTGGGTCTACGACGGCGTCAGCATCAACGCCATGCGGTGGCCCGCCCGGCAGCGCGAGACGGTGCACTTCGAGGCGATCTACCGGCACCATCCGCTGTTCTCCGGCGGCGGCTTCCACGTCTGGTCCGAGGGGCAGGCCGACTACCCGTCCACCATCGAGGGCGGCGACGTCCTGGTCATCGGCAGCGGCGCCGTGCTGATCGGGATGAGCGAGCGCACCACCCCGCAGGCCGTGGAGATGCTGGCGCAGGGGCTGTTCGAGGCCGGCTCCGCGCAGACCATCGTGGCCCTGGACATGCCCAAGCGGCGGGCCTTCATGCACCTCGACACGGTGATGACGATGGTCGACGGCGACACGTTCACGCAGTACGCGGGGCTGGGGATGCTGCCCTCGTACACCATCGAGCCGGGCTCGGGCGCGGGCGACCTCAAGGTCACCGACCACTCGCCCGAGCACATGCACCGGGCCATCGCGGCGGCCCTCGGCCTGGACTCCATCGACGTGCTCACCGCGACGCAGGACGTGCACGCCGCCGAGCGCGAGCAGTGGGACGACGGCTGCAACGTCCTGGCCGTGGAGCCGGGCGTGGTCGTCGCCTACGAGCGCAACGCGACCACCAACACGTTTCTGCGCAAGCGCGGCGTCGAGGTGATCGAGATCCCGGGCAGCGAGCTGGGCCGGGGCCGGGGCGGCCCGCGCTGCATGAGCTGCCCGATCGAGCGGGACGCGGTCTGAACGCCCGACCGGAGCTGAGGGGCGGCCCGAACGCCTGGTCGGAGGCGGGGCGGGGTCTGAACGCCTGATCTCGGAGGGGTGCGTGTGCGGCGCGGGAGGGGTCTGTATAAGAATGCCGATCTACGTATAGACTTCCAGTCTTGTTCGTCCCGCACCCCGACCTAGGAGTCCCCGCATGGCCGTCGACCTCAAGGGCCGCCACTTCCTCAAGGAGCTGGACTTCACGCCCGAGGAGTTCCGCCACCTGGTGGAGCTGGCCGCGGAGCTGAAGGCGGCGAAGAAGGCGGGCACGGAGGAGCAGCGGCTGCGCGGCCGTAACATCGCGCTGGTCTTCGAGAAGACCTCCACCCGTACCCGGTGCTCCTTCGAGGTCGCCGCCGCCGACCAGGGCGCGTCCACCACCTACCTCGACCCGTCCGGCTCGCAGATCGGACACAAGGAGTCGGTCAAGGACACCGCCCGCGTGCTGGGCCGGATGTTCGACGGCATCGAGTACCGGGGCAGCGGCCAGGACGTCGTCGAGGAGCTGGCCGCCCACGCGGGCGTCCCCGTGTGGAACGGCCTCACCGACGACTGGCACCCCACCCAGATGCTCGCCGACGTCCTCACCATGACCGAGCACAGCGCGAAGCCGCTCACCGGCATCGCATACGCCTACCTCGGCGACGCCCGCTCCAACATGGGCAATTCGCTGCTGGTCACGGGCGCGCTGCTGGGCATGGACGTACGTGTCGCCGCGCCCGCCACCCTGTGGCCGCGGGAGTCCGTGGTCGCCGAGGCCCGCCGCCTCGCCGAGGTCTCCGGCGCCCGCCTCACCCTCACCGAGGACGTCACCGAGGCCGTGCGCGGCGCCGACTTCGTCCACACCGACGTGTGGGTGTCGATGGGCGAGCCGAAGGAGGTCTGGGACGAGCGGATCGCGCTGCTCGCGCCGTACGCCGTCACCGCCGACGTGCTCGCCGCCACCGGCAACCCGGACGTGCGCTTCATGCACTGCCTGCCCGCGTACCACGACCTGGGCACCGCGATCGGCCGCGAGATCCACCAGCGCACCGGGCTGACCTCGCTGGAGGTCACCGACGAGGTCTTCGAATCCGACCGGTCGGTCGTCTTCGACCAGGCGGAGAACCGTATGCACACCATCAAGGCGGTCCTGGTGGCGACGCTGGCCTGAGCCCGGTGCCGCCTCGGTCCTGAGGCCAGGCCCGGCCGCCCCGGCGGTCAGTGCAGGGTGAACCAGACGGCCTTGCCGGTGCCGGTCAGCCGGCAGCCGGAGTCGGCGCTCAGCGCGCGGATCAGGATCAGGCCGCGGCCGTGCTCGGCCAGCTCGTCGTGGCACGGGGGGTCGGGCTGGGCGGGGATCAGGAGATTGAGGCCGACGGGGAAGTCCAGGCCCTGGTCGTGGACCTCGACCTGGAAGCCGTGCGGAAGCAGCTCCACGAACAGCTCGATCGCGCCCGGCGGGGTGTGCTCCACGGCGTTGGCGACGACCTCGGCGGTGAGGAGCTCCGCGGTGTCGGTGTCGGGGCCGGTGTCCTGACCGAGTTCGACCAGGACGGTACGGACCATGGCGCGCGCCAGCGGGACGGCGGCGGGGGAGTGCGGCAGGTCGATCCGCCAGACCGTCGGCCGGTCGGGGAACTCGCCTGCGGTGCGGGTGGGGCTGGTCATCGCTACTCCGATCCGGACGGGGCGGGGGCTCGCTCACCCCGATGTCCTCCACCTTAGGAATCGGACAATACGGTCAGCAGAGGCGTCCGGAAGGAGGTCGTAGGGACCAAAGGCCCGCGAGCGGACGGACCTCCTGCCCGTACCCGGCCCGCGCGCCGCTCTCGTTCCGCCCGTGTCCGCGCCCCGCCTCCTCCTTGTCTCGCCCTCCTGACGACAGTCACAAACAGGTGATAACGTCGGGACGAGGAGGCCGCGCATGAGTCCGTATCCCAGCTCCGCGAGCCCCACCGGCCACTGGCGCCATCTGCGCGTCGACCGGGCCGAGGGCGTCGTCACCGTCACCTTCGACCGGCCCGAGCGGCTCAACGCACTGACCTTCGGCGCCTACGCCGACCTGCGCGACCTGCTGGCCGAGCTGGCCAGGGAGGGCGGGACCCGCGCCCTGGTCCTCGGCGGCGCGGGCCGCGGTTTCTGCTCGGGCGGCGACGTGGACGAGATCATCGGCGCCACCCTGGCCATGGGCACCGGCGAGCTGCTGGAGTTCAACCGGATGACCGGACAGGTCGTCCGGGCGATCCGCGAGGCGCCCTTCCCGGTGATCGCCGCCGTGCACGGCGTCGCCGCGGGCGCGGGCGCGGTGCTCGCCCTCGCCGCCGACTTCCGGATCGTGGAGCCCTCCGCGCGCTTCGCCTTCCTGTTCACCCGCGTCGGCCTGTCGGGCGCCGACATGGGCGCCGCGTATCTGCTGCCCCGGCTCGTCGGGCTCGGCCACGCCACCCGGCTGCTGATGCTCGGCGACAGCGTCGACGCGGCGGAGGCGGAGCGGATCGGCCTGGTCAGCCAGCCGGCACTGGAGGGCGGCGCCGACGAGACCGCCGCCGCGCTCGCCCGCAGGCTGGCGGCGGGCCCGGCGCTGGCCCACCAGCAGACCAAGGCGCTGCTCACCGCCGAGTTGGACATGCCGCTGGGCGCCGCCGTCGAAATGGACGCCGCGGCCCAGGCGTTGCTCATGACCAGCGGCGACTACGCCGAATTCCACGCCGCCTTCACCGCGAAGCGCGAGCCGACGTGGGAAGGCCACTAGCGATGCCGGGCGGTCACCGGACCGCGGGCGCCCGCCGTCCCGAGCGCGTCGCCGTCATCGGCGGCGGCCCCGGCGGCCTCTACGCCGCCGCGCTCCTCAAGCGCCTCGACCCGGACCGCACGGTCACGGTGTGGGAACGCGGCGCGCCCGAGGACACCTTCGGCTTCGGCGTCGTCTTCTCCGACGAGACCGTGGGCGGCATCGAGAACGCCGACCCGGCCGTCTACGCCGCCATGCGCGAGGAGTTCGTCCGCTGGGAAGCGATCGACATCCGGCACCGCGACCGCCTCACCCGCTCCGGCGGCCACGGTTTCGCGGCCCTCGACCGGCGCCGGCTGCTCGCGCTGCTGTACGAGCGCTGCCGCGACCTCGGCGTGGACGTCCGCGTCCGCACCCCGGCCCCCTCCGCCGACCGGCTCGCCCTCGACCACGACCTCGTGGTGGCCGCCGACGGCGCCCACAGCGCCACCCGCGCCGCGCACGCCGACGTCTTCCGCCCCCGCCTGACCACCCACGGCTGCCGCTACATCTGGCTCTCCGCCGACCTCCCGCTCGACGCCTTCCGCTTCGAGATCCTGGAGACCCCGCACGGTGTGATGCAGGCCCACGCCTACCCGTACCGGCCGGGCGCCAGCACCTTCGTCGTCGAGATGACCGAGGACGTCTGGCGGCGCGCGGGCTTCGACCGCGAGGCCGCCGAAGCCGCCGAGGGTGCTGTCGGCGCTGTCGGCGCGGAGGGCGCAGCGAACGGGTCCGATATGGAAGCCGTCACCGCCGCCACCATCGCCGCCTGCGAAAAGCTCTTCGCCCGCCTCCTCGACGGCCGCGCCCTGCACGCCAACCGCTCCCGCTGGCAGCCCTTCACCACCGTGGTCAACGAGCGCTGGCGGCACGGCCGTACGGTCCTGCTCGGCGACGCCGCCCACACCGCGCACTTCTCCATCGGCTCCGGCACCAAGCTCGCCATGGAGGACGCCCTGGCGCTCGCCGCCTCCCTGCGCGAACAGCCCGACACCGAAACGGCGTTGGCCGCCTACGAGAGCGAGCGGCGGCCGGTGGTGGAGAGCACGCAGCGGGCGGCGCTGGCCAGCCTGGAGTGGTTCGAACGGCTCGGCAGCTACGTGGACCAGCCGCCGACACAGTTCGCGTTCAATCTGCTGACCCGCAGCCGCCGCGTCACGCACGGCAATCTGCGGCTGCGCGACCGGGAGTTCACCGACCGCGTCGAGCGCGGCTTCGGGGCGCCGCCCGGCACACCGCCGATGTTCACCCCCTTCCGGCTGCGCGGCCTGACGCTGCGCAACCGCGTCGTCGTGTCACCGATGGACATGTACGTGGCGCGGGACGGCGTGCCCGGCGACTTCCACCTCGTCCACCTGGGCGCGCGGGCCCTCGGCGGGGCCGGTCTGGTGATGACCGAGATGGTCTGCGTCAGCCCGCGCGGCCGGATCACCCCCGGCTGCACCGGCCTGTGGAACGGCCAACAGGAAGCCGCCTGGCGGCGGATCACCGACTTCGTCCACCAGCAGGGCGGCGCGGGCGGGACCGGCGCGGGTGCGAGCGGCCCGGACGGAACCGGCCCGGACGAAACCGGCGCTGGTGGGACCGGCGCCGGCGGAACCGGCACCGCCATCGGCCTCCAACTCGGCCACAGCGGCCGCAAAGGCTCCACCCGCCTCATGTGGGACGGCATCGACCAGCCGCTCCCCGACGGCAACTGGCCGCTGGTCGCCCCCTCGCCGCTGCCGTACCGCGAAGGCGTCAACCAGGTGCCGCACGCCCTGCGCGCGGACGAACTCGCGCAGATCCGCGACCAGTTCGCGGCGGCGGCCGAGCGCGGCGCCCGCGCCGGTTTCGACCTGCTCGAACTGCACTGCGCCCACGGCTACTTGCTCTCCTCCTTCCTGTCCCCGCTGACCAATCACCGCACCGACCGCTACGGCGGCGACCTCGCGGGGCGGCTCCGCTTCCCGCTCGAAGTCCTGGACGCGGTACGGGAGTCGTGGCCGCCCGACCGGCCGCTGACGGTACGGATCTCCGCCACCGACTGGGCACCGGGCGGCGCCACGGGAGACGACGCCGTCGCCGTCGCCCGCGCGCTGGCCGAGCACGGCGCCGACGCCGTGGACGTCTCCACCGGCCAGGTCGTCGCCGACGAGCGGCCCGCCTTCGGCCGTTCCTACCAGACGCCGTACGCCGACCGGATCCGTAACGAGACGGGCCTGCCGGTGATCGCGGTCGGCGCCATCTCCTCCTGGGACGACGTCAATTCCCTGCTGCTCGCGGGCCGCGCCGACCTCTGCGCGCTGGCCCGCCCGCACCTGTACGACCCGCACTGGACACTGCACGCCGCCGCCGACCAGTCCTACGAGGGCCCCGGCGCGCCCTGGCCCACCCCGTACCTCGCGGGCCGCCGCCCGCCGCCCACCGGCCGTACGGACGCGCCGAAACCCCGGCTGGCGCTGGACTCCTGAGCGCAAGGGGCCGGGCTACTGGTCCGCCACGAAGCGCGCCCCCTGGTCGCGCAGCAGCACATGCAGGGCCGTGAACACCGCCGCCGAGCGGATGCCCGGCCAGTCCGCGGGCAGCAGCGCCGGGGGCAGGCCGGGGTCGGCGTACGGCAGGCGGCGCCAGGTGTCGAGCGCGCGCAGATAGTCTCCGAAGGCCCGCTCGGGCGAGCGCTCCTCGGCCCCGGCCCCGGCCTCAGCCTCGGACTCAGCCCCGGCCCCGGACTCGGCCGACCACCTCCCCAGCACCGGCTCGTGCGCCGCCAGGAACGTGTGGTGCAGCGCGGCCAGCGCGTCCAGATCCCACCAGCGCCGTACCGCCTCCTCGGTCGCGGTGAAACCGAGGTGCGCGCCGCGGAACAGGTCGACGTACGGGGCCAGTTCGAGCCGCCGCAGCACGTGCCGGGTCTCCTCGTGCAGCGCGCCGGGCGCCACCCACACACCGGGCGCGGCCGTACCGAAGCCGAGACCGGCCAGCCGGGACCGCAGCAGATGCCGCTTGTGCCGCTCGGACTCCGGCACCGAGAAGACGGCGAGCAGCCAGTCCTCCGGGTCGGGATCGGGCGCGGCGCCGACCCCGTAGATCCGCCCGTCGCCGTCCGCGAGCAGCAGCCGCGCGTCGTCGGACAGCGCGTACGCGGCGGCCCCGCCGACCCGGTCGGGCACGAGGAGGCCGCGCCGCTTGAGCCGGGAGACCGCGGACCGGACCGACGGCGGGTCCACGCCCACCGCCCCCATCAGCCGGATGAGCGCGGCCACCGGCACCCGGCCCGCCAACTCCGCGCGCCCGTAGGCACCGTAGAAGGTGAGGATCAGGGAACTCGGTGTGTGCTGCTCGGTCACATGATCACCCTAGGGCGTCTCAGTCCAGGTCGCGCAGCCGGAAGCGCTGGAGCTTGCCGGTGGGCGTACGGGGGAGCGCGGGCACGAAACGGATCTCGCGCGGCGCCTTGTACGGCACGATCACACTCTTGGCGAAGTCCCGCAGCGCGCCCGCCGCCCGGTCCCCGCCGTCCACGCCCTCGTGCAGGACGACGAACGCCCGGACGATCTGCCCGCGCTCCTCGTCCGGCACCCCGATCACCGCAGCCTCCCGCACGTCCGGGTGCCGCAGCAGCGCCTCCTCGACCTCGGGCCCCGCGATGTTGTACCCGGCCGAGATGATCATGTCATCGGCGCGCGCCACGTAGCGGAAGTAGCCGTCGGCGTCCCGGACGTAGGTGTCGCCGGTCAGATTCCAGCCGTCGCGTACGTACTCCGTCTGGCGTTCGTCGGCCAGATACCGGCAGCCGGTCGGTCCGCGCACCGCCAGCAGCCCCGGCTCGCCGTCCGGCACCGGCCGCAGGCGCTCGTCCACGATCCGCGCGGTGTAGCCGGGCACCGGCAGCCCGGTCGCGCCGGGCCGGGCCGCGTCGTCGGCGGCGGAGATGAAGATGTGCAGCAGCTCCGTCGCCCCGATCCCGTTGATTAGCCGCAGTCCGGTCCGCTCGTGCCAGCCCATCCAGGTCGCGGCGGGCAGATTCTCCCCCGCGGACACGCAGCGCCGCAGCGACGAGACGTCGTACGACGGCAGGTCGCCGAGCATCGCGCGGTACGCGGTCGGCGCGGTGAACAGCACGCTGACCCGGTGCTTCTCGACCGCCGCCAGCAGCTCCTCCGGTCCGGCCCGCTCCAGCAGCAGCGAGGACGCGCCCGCGCGCAGCGGGAAGACCACCAGGCCGCCGAGTCCGAAGGTGAAGCCCAGCGGCGGGCTGCCGGTGAAGACGTCCTCGGGCACCGGGCGCAGCACCCGCGCGGAGAAGGTGTCCGCTATGGCCAGCACATCGCGGTGGAAGTGCATGCAGCCCTTGGGGTGCCCGGTCGTGCCCGAGGTGAAGGCGATCAGCGCCACGTCGTCCGCCGAGGTCGGCACCGCCTCGTACGTCTCGGCGCGCCCCTCGGCCAGCCGCAGCAGATCGTCGTCGCCGGTACCGCCGTACGGGGTGATCCGCAGCCCCGCCACGCGCGCCGCCGTCAGCTCCTCCAGATACGCGGCGTCGCACAGCGCGTGCGTGACGCGGGCGATCCGGCCCACCTCCGCCAGCTCGTGCGCGCGCTGCGCGGCCAGGACGGTGACGGCCACCGCGCCCGCCTCCAGCACGGCGAGCCAGCAGGCGACCAGCCAGGGGGTGGTCGGGCCGCGCAGCAGGACGCGGTTGCCGGGGACGACGCCCAGCTCGTCGGTGAGGACGTGCGCGATCCTGGCGGTCGTCGCGCGCAGCTCGGCGTACGTCCACTCCGAGCCGTCGGGCAGCCGGAGGCAGGGGGCGTCGGGGCGTCCGGTGGCGAGGAGTTCGGCGGCGCAGTTGAGCCGATCGGGGTAGCGGAGACCGCCGTCGGCTCCGGGGCCTTCACCGAGGGCGTCGCGGTCGTCGCGGTCGTCGCCGTCGTCGCCGTCCAGGCCGTCGAGGCGCGGCCACTGGTCGGACGGCGGAAGGTGATCGCGCGCGAAGGTGTCCACATGGGCTGACGGCAGCAGGTCCATGGCGACAGTGCCCCTCGACGAGTAAGCATCCAGCGGACGATTTCAGCGTAACGTGTTGATGACGGCAGTCAACAGGACGCGATAAAGCTGGGAGGCGGGGCGATGGAGGACGGGGTTTCCCGCGGTGCGGATTCCGACGGTCCGGCGGCCGGGGAAGGAGCCGTGGGCCGCGCCGGTGGGGGCGGCATCGGTGGGGGCGGCGGCGCCGGTGGCACCCGTGTGGCGTTCACCCTCGACCCGGCACGGGCGGCCTGGGCGGACCGGATCAGGGTGCTCGCGGCGGAACGCCTGAAACCGCTGGCCGAGGCCGGTGAGCCGGGCCGCGTCAACCGGCCGCTGCTGGCCGAACTCGGCGCGCTCGGACTCCTGGCCCGCGTCCTGCCGGGAGACGGCGCCCCGGTCTCCGCCCTCGATCTCTGTGTACTGCGGGAATCGCTGGCGCGCGAGTGCACCGAGGCCGAGACCGCCCTCGCCCTCCAGGGCCTGGGCGCCCATCCGCTGCTCACCGCGCCCGCCGTCGCCGCGCGCTGGCTGCCCGAGGTGACCTCGGGCCGGGCCGTCGCCGCCTTCGCGCTCACCGAACCGGGCGCGGGCTCCGACGCGGCGGCGCTGTCCCTGGCCGCCGAGCCGGACGGCGCGGGCCGCTGGCGGCTGACCGGCGAGAAGTGCTGGATCTCCAACGCGCCCGAGGCCGACATCCTCACCGTCTTCGCCCGGACGGCCCCCGGGCCGGGCCCCGGCGGCAGCGGCGCGCGCGGTGTCACCGCCTTCGCCGTCCCCGCTGACCGCCCCGGCCTGACCGGCGAACACCTCGACATGCTCTCGCCGCACCCCATCGGACGGCTGGTCTTCGACGGCGTCCCGGTCGGCGCCGACGACCTCCTCGGCGTGCCCGACCACGGCTTCCGTACCGCCATGGCCACCCTCGACCTCTTCCGGCCCAGCGTCGGCGCCTTCGCGGTCGGCATGGCGCAGGCCGCACTCGACGCGGCCGTCGCGCACGCGGGTGAACGCACCGCGTTCGGCGGCCCGTTGAAGGACCTCCAGGCCGTCGCGCACCCGCTCGCCGAGATGGCCACTCGCACCGAGGCCGCCCGGCTGCTGGTCCACGCGGCGGCCACCGCGTACGACACCGGCGCCGCCGACCTGACCGCCCGCGCGGCGATGGCCAAGCTCTACGCCACCGAGACCGCGCAGTACGTGGTCGACGCCGCCCTCCAGATCCACGGCGCCCGCGCACTGCGCCGCGGCCACCTGCTCGAACACCTCTACCGCGAGGTGCGCGCCCCGCGGATCTACGAGGGTGCCACCGAGGTCCAACGGACCATCATCGCCAGGGAGTTGTACCGATGAGCCTGCGCCGTATCAACCCCGCCGAACTCTCGCCGCCCACCGGCTTCTCGCACGCCGTCACCGCCACCGGCCGCAGCCTGGTGATGCTCGCGGGCCAGACCGCGCTGGACTCCTCCGGCGCGGTCGTCGGCGACGGTCTGCCCGCCCAGTTCGAGCGCGCCCTCGCCAATCTGCTGACCGCCCTGCGCGCGGCGGGCGGCACCCCGGCCGATCTCGCCCGGCTCACCGTGCACACCACCGACGTCACCGCGTATCGCGCGTGCGCCGCCGAACTGGGCCGGATCTGGCGGGAGTCGGCGGGCCGGGACTATCCGGCGATGGCGGTGATCGGGGTGGTCGGACTCTGGGACGAACAGGCCCTGGTGGAACTGGACGGCATCGCGGTGCTGCCGTAACGCCCTTCCTCGCGTAACCCCCTTCCTCGCCTAACCCCCTTCCTGGGCTGCGGACTTGGCGGCACTACGCGTCCACGCCGGTCCGATAGCTCTCGCGCGTCCACGCGCGGGCCCGGTCGGTGAGGGTGAAGCCGAGGCCGGGGCGGTCGGACAGGTGCATACGGCCGTCCCGGATCTCCAGCCGCTCGTTGAACAGCGGTTCGAGCCACTCGAAGTGCTCGACCCACGGCTCGTGCGGGTAGGCGGCGGCCAGGTGGAGATGGATCTCCATGGCGAAGTGCGGGGCGAGTTGCAGCCGGTGGTGGTCGGCCAGCGCGGCCAGCTTGAGGAACTGCGTGATCCCGCCGACGCGCGGCGCGTCCGGCTGGATGATGTCGCAGGCCCGCGCGTCGATCAGCGCCACGTGCTCCGCGACACTGGCCAGCATCTCCCCGGTGGCGATCGGCGTGTCCAGCGCGGCGGCCAGCGCGGCGTGCCCCTCCGCGTCGTACGCGTCCAGCGGCTCCTCGATCCAGGTGAGCCCGAACGACTCAAGTGCCCGCCCCAGCCGCGCCGCCGTCGGCCGGTCCCACTGCTGGTTGGCGTCCACCATCAGCGGTACGCCGTCGCCGAGATGGGCCCGTACCGCTGCGAGCCGCTTGAGGTCCTCGGCGCTGTCCGGCTGCCCCACCTTGATCTTGACGCCGCCGATCCCGCGCTCCAGCGAGGCCGTCGCGTTCTCCATCACCTGCTCGACGGGCGTGTGCAGAAAGCCGCCGGAGGTGTTGTAGCACCGCACCGAATCCCGGTGCGCGCCCAGCAGTTTGGCCAGCGGCAGCCCCGCCCGCTTCGCCTTCAGATCCCACAGCGCGATGTCGAACGCGGCGATCGCCTGCGTGGCCAGGCCACTTCGGCCCACCGAGGCGCCCGCCCACACCAGCTTCCCCCACAGCCGCCCGATGTCGTTGGGGTCCTCGCCCACCAACTCCCCGGCCACCTCCCGCGCGTGCGCGAACTGCCCCGGACCGCCGGCCCGCTTGGAGTAACCGAACCCGATCCCCTCGTGCCCGTCCTCCGTCCCGATCTCCGCGAAGAGCAGCGCGACCTCCGTCATCGCCTTCTGCACCCCCGTCAGCACCTTGGCGTCGCTCACCGGCACCGCCAGCGGCAGATAGACGGACGACAATCTGACCGACCGGATCCGGTCACCGGCGGGCGGTATCGACACCACGGAAATCCTCCCGATCACATATCTAAACGCCAAGCGCATCCCTGAACGCGCCCAGCATACGACCAGCCCCCGCTTCCCGACCCCCGATGAGTTCGACCGGCCCGCCCGGTCGTACCCGGGGTACATGAACTCCTCCAGAGAGACAGAAGCGATCGTCGGGCACACCCGACGTCCGGCGGAATCAGCCGCCGCAGCCGGGCCCGGGACCGCTGTGCCGACGGCTCCGAAGCGGACCGTCTCCGACCTGGTCACGCACGTGGGTCAGACACAGAACTGGGTCGCGAGCGCGTGTTCCGACGACGCGCTCGACGCACCGGTGTTCAACCCCGCGGGGGACGGGCGGTCCGGAACACGGTTCTGGATGTCCGGCATGCTCAACGAGGCGGTCGTCCACGGCTTCGACGCGCGGCGGCCCGAGGGGGTGGCGTGGAAGCCGGAAGCCCGGCAGGCCGATGTCACGGTGACCGGCCCGGCCCGATCGCTGCCCCTGACCCTGACCCGGCGGCTTCCCCTCGCCGACCGCGAAGCGACCGGCATCAGGATCGACGGCGAGACCGGCCTCGCCCGGCACTGGCTCGACAACACCGCCCACGTCAGCGGCTGACCGACGCCGCGACCGGCGTGAGCCGTCCGGATGCCGCCGCACCCTGCCCGGACCCGCTCAACAGCAGGTCAGACGAGGTGCGGCGGCATCCGCTTGTCAGATGTCGCCGAAGAGACCAGCGAGTGCGGTGACTGCCGCGATGAGCGGTTAATGGTCGCTGACCTGGGCGAATGACCAATCGGCTATTTCGCGTTCGTACAGCTTGATGGGGCCGGAAGTCCCAGAAAAGTCCCAGAGGGCTCCCAAGGAGACCAGGCGTTCTTTCCAGGTCATGCAGGCTATGCAGGCCGTGCTGGAGCTCAGCGGTTGAGGGCCTCTCGGGGATGACGGGGGCAGGGACAGGTCCAGGCGACTGTCGATGGTGTAGTTGGCGAGACGCGGTGAGCGCCGGATGGGGCGGTTCCCTGCGGACGCGGGCGCGACGCGGCCGGAGCGACCTGGGTGGAGCTGTCCTCGCGGGCGCCGGGGACGACCTGCAGATCGTGCGGTTTGCAAGGGCTGGCGGGTGTCGGCTGGGGTGCTGCCCGACCTCACAGCGTTCCGTTCTGCCTGGAGGCACTGTCCGGATCGCCGTTTCATACCAGGGGCAATGTGATGGTGGTGGCGGTTGACAGTGGACCGAATGGGGGGAGCGGAGACATGCGCGATTCGTTGGAGAACGTAAAACTTACGGCGGCCGTTCGGGGCTTGCGGGATCAGCTGATGGACGCTGTGAACGCCGCAGACGGCCAGCGCGTCAGGTTCGAGGTGGTCTGTAGCCGCAGCGGCTATCACCCTCATCGGCGTCTCCAGCACAATGGTCATGGGCCGATGGCAGCTTCGGGCGGGTCTCCGTGCAGCGGACGCGACCGCTCGTGCCGGATTAGCTCAAGCAGTCGCGAGATCCAGCGCCGCACTCGGCGCCGCGCGAGCACAAGGATAAATGGAGCATGCCCAGTGGCGGTGCGGTATCCAATGTGGGATCTGCGGACCCGGCAGCTGCGACACCGGCTCGGTGAAGGCTGGGTGTCCGATGTGGAGCTGGGCCTGCTGGATGGGGTTCCGGTGGCCGTCACCGCCAACAACTACACCGTGATTGTCTGGGACCTCGGCGACGGCACACCCCTTCATGAGACCCGAATGCCCCCCGCTCCCCATGCCATCGCCTTTGCCCCCGGCGGTGAGCTCGTCGTCGGCGCCGGGTACGAAGTGATCGTCCTGGAGCGCTGAAGTGCAATGGCACGTCAGCTCGGAACTTCAGGGCCGACGGCAGCGCACAGCTCGCGATGCGCAGGGCCGTCATCCGGCAATGACCGGCGAGGCATGCTGGTAGCCGGTCGGGTACGCAGGCATTGACCAGCTCCAGCGTCGTGACCGGCTCAGAAGTTCATTTCTGCAGCGTGGCACCTCGGCGACGATGCGTCAGGATCGAGCCTGCAGGGACTATCAAGGAGTAGCTCATCACGTGAAGAGTGCGCTGCTCGCAAGCCGTCACTCTTGGCGCAAAGTCCCAGAAAAGTCCCATGGACTCCGTCACGCCCCTCTGTGTTCGGCGACGGTCTGTCGGGCGACGTATTCACGGGTGCGGGCGTCGCCGGACATGCGGTAGAGGGCGGAGTTTGGTTCCCGGTCGCCACTCCGGGAGAGACGGTGGCGGTGGGTCCTGCCGCTAGACACCGGAACGGGCGCGACGCAGTAGAGCGCCGCTCTGTCCACGTCGAGGGCCATAGCTGCCGTCGGTCAACTGCAATGGAGGGGTTACATCCGTCGAGACCCTGCAATGAGTGGGCCGGGGTTCCGGATTCGGTATTGTTCCGGAACCCCGGCGTGGTTAGTTGATGGTGGCGATGTCGCTCCAGCCGGCGTTGCCGATCTGGGCGGGTGTGCCGGGTGTGCCGTCGAATTGTGTTATTCCGCCGGTGGTGTTGCCGAGTTGGTCGATGAGTTTTCCGGTGGTAGTGGTGGCGATGAGGTCGGGGACTGCGTCTCCGCTGATGTCGCCGATGCTGATGATGAGGGGGTAGTCGGCGGCGGCGTATCCGGTGCCGATCTGGGTTCTGGTGCCGAGTGTGATAATTCCGTTGGCGTCGACGGTGTTTGTGTAGGAGTAGACGAAGCCGGTGGCGTTGTTGCGGGACCACAGGGTTGCGTGGCCGCCATCACTGGGGGTGTTGCCGGGGGCGATGGCGGTGAAGGTGTCCCAGCCGCCATTGCCGACAAGCTGGGGTGCGCCGAGCTTGTTGCTGGTGGTGGTTCCGGGGAAGAACCACAGAAGGTTGTTGGTTTCGGCGGTGATGAGATCGGGGAGGCCGTCGCCGTTCATGTCGCCGGGTGCGATGAGCTGTGCGACGGCCGACCAGCCGGAGGCGTAGAGGGCACAGGTTGCGGCGTCTGCGGTGCAGGCCGGGCGGGCGACGATGCCGCGGTTGTCGTCGGAGAAGTACTGGTTGCCGTGGGCGGTGATCCCGGAGCCGTTGACGTTGTTCCCGTAGAGGTAGAGCTGGTTGTTGGTGCCCAGGGCCCACATGTCGTCGGTTTTGGTTCCGGATGCGGATCGTTGGGGGGTGGAGCGGTGGGCAATGAAGGCGTCGTTCCAAGTGCCATTTGTGTTGGGGCCGTTGGCGTTGTCGGAGGCGATGGTGGGTGGGACGTTCGCGGTGTTAGTGGGGTAGAAGCGCAGGCCGGTGGGGGAGCCGGTATAGGTGTCTTTGGTGATGGCGGCGAAGTCGCGGTATCCGTCGCCGTCAATGTCACCGGGCGTGACGCCCATGAGCGGGTTGTCGGGGACGTAGAAGCTGTAGCAGACGGCTCCTGATTCGTTGCCGGCTTTGTCGACGGCGGCGACGTTGAGGAAGTAGGTGCCCCAGCTTCTTGGGGTGATGGCGAGTTTGGTGTCGCCGAGGGCGTGGTTGCCGCCGTTGTCGGCGAGGTCGGATGCGGCGCCGAGGGTCCAGTCGAAGTGGTCGACGCCGCTGCCGGTGTCGGTGGCGGCGAGGGCGAAGTAGTCGGTGGTGCCGGCCTTGCTGACGGTGCCGCCGTCGGTGCAGGAGCCGGTGCCGGGCCCGGAGCCGTTGATGCTGACGTTGGTGGGTGCGGTGGTGTCGTACTTGAAGTGGCAGACCGCCGTGGTGGCGGAGTGGTTGATGCCGTCGTCGGAGCGTACTTGCCATCCGTAGAGATGGCCGTGGATGAGATTGCTTGCTGGGACGGCCTTCGTGGCGGTGCTGCCTGAGGTCAGCCAGGTGGTGTTGCTGTTGACCGGTGCGCCAGGGGTTCCGTTGCCCATGGAGATGATGGCGGTGGCTGGGCTGGTGCTGTCGTCCCAGAGCGCGAACTGGCCGCGGACGAGCTGGCCGTCGCTGGAGTCGGGGTCGGTGACCTTCGCGGAGAGGGTGAGATTGCCGCCGGCGGCGCCGTTGGGGATCCATCCATAGGCGTCGGAGCCGCAGCCTTGTGTGTCTCCACCGGGGCCGGTCCGCGGTGTGGGTGTGGCTTTGGTTTCGGTCGGGACGCCGGGAGTGGTGTTGTAGGTGAAGCTGAGGGTCGCGGTCTTGGCGAAGCGTTTGAAGCTGTCGCGGTCGCCGGTTCCTTCGCTGCCGACGAGTTCCAGGGTGATCATGCCGTCGGTGTCGTTGCTGACGGCCGAGGTGACATCGAAGGCGGAGTGGAACGCTCCCGCGCATCCGGTGTTGTAGGCGCCGCCGATGGGCTGGGTGTCCATCAGTGTGCCGGTGGTGCCGTAGTAGTTGTTCCAGGTTGTGCCGTCGTTGATGTGGGTGGCCATGGAGTACGCCCGCACGTCGTGGGCAGTGCAGCCGTAGCTGGCGGTGTAGGTCTCATCGACGTTGAGCGTGGCGCTGTGAACGGTTTTCGCGTCGATCCAAGTCCCCAGGAACCACTGGTAGATGCTGCGCTCGACGCCGTTGGGGGAGTCATAGCCCTGGTATCCGACGCCGATGCCACGGTTGTCGTAGTCCTCGTTGGACTTCCAGTTGGACGTCCCGGGGTGGCCCTGCTGGATGTAGGTGTAGTCGCCGGTCTTTTGTGATCCGGGAACCCAGGTGGGCGTGTAGCCGGGGTCGATGAACACTGGGTAGGTGGTGCCGGCACCGGTGAGCAGGTCCGGGTCGGGTGTGAGTTGCAGGTCGCAGCCGTCCACCGCGACTGTCACGGGCGCGACCTGTGCGCCGGGCGCAGGACCGGCTGCCTCTGAAGCCGTATCGTCGGCCGGTCCGGCCGTTGCCGTGGCGGCCTTCGAGGCAGCGGGTGCGGAAGCGGTGGTGGAGTCCCACATCTCGGGCGCCGGCGCGTGGAAGATCAGGGTTCCCGAGCTGTCGGTTGCGGAGATGTTCCCGGCGCTGTCGGTGCTGAGCGTCACGTTCGTGCTGTCCGTGGCCAGGTGCAAGGTGCTCAGCGCAGGGTTCTGCGCGGCTTCGGCGGTTTTGACGATGATGGTGTCGCTGAATCCGCCCTGGTCGTTGGCCTGCACGGACAGGTCGACGCCGGGCAGTACCTCGGCGTAGAGCGCGGTGGATCCGGTCACGGTCGGTGCGGGCAGTGCGGTGGGCCAGGTGAATGAGAGTTTCTTGCCTGCGTCGTCCATTGTTGCCAGGGGTGCGGTGCCGCCCCCGGAGAGCGTCAGGGTTGCGGTGGTGGCGGTTGTCCCGTACGTCCCGTCGGCGTTGTGATGGAGCGTCGGGTCGAGCTGAACCCAGGAACCCTCCTGCTGCATGCGCTGCGGTGACGCGCTGACGTTCTGGGTGAACGTGCCGTCGGGCTGCGCGGTCAGGGTGGAAAAGGCGTCGGTTGCGTAGTCCACCTGTACCGGTCGTCCGCTGGCACGAGCCTGGTCCGCGGCAGCGATCTCCGCCGATTGCAGCGGCCCCGGAGAAGCGGCCGGAGGCGAATCGTCGGCCTGCGCGGGAACTGCCAGCGTCAATAGGGAGGCGAGAATTCCGCTTACCGCGGCGATTCCCGTCAACCGGAGACGGCGTCTGCCGCGCACGTAAGTGATGGTCACAGGTTCCACTTTCGAGTAGGTCGGACAAGGCGGAGCCTGGACGCTAGTTGGGGGATACATCAGGCCACAAGGCGCTTTTTCTTTCTTCCTTGAGGCGGCCCGCCTGTTGGTTTTCGGTTCTCCCGGGGTTCACATGCGGGCCCCAGCGGCTTCTGGAGAGATCGTCCCGGCAAAGAATTTTCGCCGTCATGGGAATTCTTTTAGCGAATCATGACTCCATGGTTGGGTCGGTACGTCTAGGTTCAGCGGGTCATTGGGGAGTTCCGTGCGTGCCGCACGGATGTGGGGGGAAGTTGATGCACCGTCATCAGCGCGCTGCCGCGCGCCTGAAGCTGCTTTCGTGCGCCGCCGTGCTCTCGGTCACCTCTGCCCTGCTGAGCGCGGCCGGTGCAGTGGCGGACCCCACGCCTCCGCCACTGTGGTCACCCGGACCTTTGCCGTTCCAGCCCTCGGTGTCGGTCACCGACGCAACAGCGCAATCCGGTCCGACGAAGCAGCCCGCCGCCCTGCGCGCCGCGCAAAACGCCAGGCCGACGAAGAGCTCGGCACCTTCACCGGTGCGGTGGCCGGCAGCAACCTCCGCGGATGTCTCCCTCGCACAGGGCCGGCCAACCAGACCATCGGCGCTGACGCCGGCACGAATCCGCGCTCTCACCGCGGGACCGCTGAAAGCCCCTCAGCTCGCCGTCCGCACACCGGTCAAGGCTGCCGGTGTGCCGGTATACGTTGGGCCCGCCGGCGCCCTGGGTATGAAGGTGCTGCCCGCGACGGCCGCGACTCGCGCGGCCATCAAGGCGAACAGTTCGGCTGCGGTTCCTCAGGCCGTGCACACTGCGCTCGCCTCGCATGCGGTTGCCCAACGCGCCGGGGTGAACGGGCTGCTGGTGTCGCTGTCACGTACCGACGCCAGCTCGGCCACCGAGCGGGTCTCCGTCGGACTGGACTACTCGGGGATCAAGGACGCCTTCGGCGCCGGATACGGCGACCGGCTGCGGCTCTCGACGTACCCCGCGTGTCTCCTGACGACACCGCAGGTTGCCGCGTGCCGCGTCGGAACGCCGGTCACGGCTTCCGTCAACGACACCGCGCACGACCGCCTGGTCGCCGATGTCACCCTCCCCGCGACCACCGACCCCACCGCACTTCCGGATGCGGCCGGCGTGGTGACGACCGCGCAGGTACGCAGCGCGACGTCCGCGGTGGTTCTCCTCGGAGCGACGGCAGACACATCCGGATCTTCCGGAAGCTTCAAGGCGTCGCCATTGTCGTCGTCCTCGAAGTGGGGCAGCTCAGGGGCCACGGGTGCCTTCACGTACTCGTATCCGATCGCAGTCCCTCCTGCGCTGGGCGGGACTGCGCCCAATCTGGCGCTGACGTACAACTCGCAGGATGCGGACGGCCGTACGTCCCAGACCAACAACCAGGGTTCGTGGGTTGGTGATTCGTGGACCTTGTGGCCGGGGTCGGTGAGCCGTTCGTACCGGACGTGTGCCGATGACGGTCAGGGCGCGACGGATCAGGAGCAGTGCTGGGCGGGTGACAACGCGACCCTGACCCTCAATGGTGCCAGCCATGAACTGGTCCACGACGGTAGTACGTGGCGGCTGGCCGATGACGACGGCTCGGTGATCAAGGAGGTGACGGGTGCGTCCAACGGTCTCAACGGTGGTGTGTACTGGCAGCTCACCGACCGGTCCGGCACTACGTATCTCTTCGGCGCCGACCACCTGCCCACCGCGCAGGGCGGCACCGGCTCGGATGCCTCGACCAACAGCGCCTGGGGCGCCCCGGTATACGGCAACAACGACAGTGAGCCGTGTCACGGGAGCACGCTGGACGCGTCGTGGTGCACGCAGGGCTGGCAGTGGAATCTCGATTTCAGCATCGACGCGCACAAGAACATCACCGTTTATCACTACGCGGCCGAGACCAATTACTACGGGCGGGGCAGCGCTCACACGCCGACCGCCTACACACGCGGTGGTGCTCTGACGTCGGTCACCTACGGGCAGAACGTCGCCGACTACAAGGCCGGCCACAACCCGGCGGCGAACGTCACCTTCACCCGTGCGGCTGACGGCCGGTGTGATGCGACCGGGTTCACCTGCACGGGCGCCACATTGTCGACCGCGAATGCCTCGCACTGGCCGGACGTTCCGTACGACCAGAACTGTGGCTCCTCCTCGTGCTCGAACTACGCGCCGTCGTTCTGGACCAATGACCGGCTGACCGGGATCTCGACCCAGGTGTGGGACACCAGCCTGACCACCCCCGGCTACCGCACGGTCGACACCTATGCACTGGCGAACCAGGACTTTCCCGACCCGGCCGACGGGTCCACCGGTACGAACCCGCACGCTCCGACGCCGAAGGCGATGTGGCTGGACTCGGTGACGCACACCGGTGCCGACACCGGCGGTGGGGGCGCGGCGGTGCCCGAAAACCCCGTCACGTTCGTTGGGGCCTTCTACCCCAACCGAGTGGACGGGCTGATCCAGCCCGCTGTTGTTCCGCTCAACCGGAAGCGGATGACATCTATCACTACCGAGACGGGTGCCACCATCGCTGTCGCGTACAAGAACGACACGTGCAGCCGTACCAGTCCGCCGTCGGAGGACAACGACCACACCACTTGCTATCCGGTCCGGTGGCAACCGTCGGGTTACTCTGCTCCGATCCTGGACTGGTTCAACAAGTACCTCGTCGGTGAGGTCGACGTTTCCGACAACCCGACCACGAGTTCGCCCGCACAGGTCACTAGATACGACTACGCCCAGGACAAGGCGGCGTGGCGCCACGACGACGACGAGATCACCGCGGCGAAGTACCGAACCTGGGACCAGTGGCGCGGCTACTCCGAGGTCACCACCCGCACCGGCGCCGGCCCCGACCCGATCAGCGAGTCGACCTCCTGGTACCTGCAGGGCATGGACGGCGACCTCAACGCCAACGGGAGCCACAAGACCGTATCGGTCAGCCCCGCTCGCGGCGGCACCATCACCGACCGCGACGCCTGGTCTGGGCTGAGTTATCAGACCGAGACGTACGACCACGACGGCGGCGACGCTCGCAAGCGCACCATCACGATCCCCTGGATCTCACCATCCACCGCCACCCATACCCGTTTGGACAACCTTCCTGACCAGGACGCGTACTACACTGGCGCCTCCGCTGCGTATGACATGACGTGGGTGACCGGAACGAATTGGCGCACCGCGGGAACCTTCGTCACCTACGACGACGCCACTGGTCTAGCGATGTCTGTAGATGACCGTGGTGAGGTCAGTAGTTCCAACGAGGTTGTAACGCCCAGTGGCACGCCGGAGAAGTGCTCCCGAGCCACCTACGCCACCACACCCACAGGAGGGGCAACTGGGCTGCCCGCCGAGGTCGTGACCGTCGCTGGCGACTGCAATACCACGGTCAATGCTGCACACGGACTGTCGGACGTGAGAACATATTACGATAACTCCACGACCCTTGGGCAAGTGCCGGGCGCCGGGGACGTCACGTCGACGACGAGCCTGAAGGACTTCAGCGGTGCCGGCGGCACAGCTCATTGGACGACCCCTTCGAAGATTGTCTACGACAGTTACGGCCGCGTGATGTCGGCAACTGATGCCCTGAGCCGTACAACGTCCACGGACTATCTGCCGGTGGGCTCCATAGCTCTACCTACGTCAACGAAGGCCACCAACTCCAAGGGTTGGACCACAACTACCACTATTGATGTCGCCCGTGGCCTCGCGTTGTCGACTCTGGACGCGAACAAGCAGGTGACCAGTCAGATCTACGATGGCCTTGGTCGGTTGGTGAAGGTTTGGTCGCCCACTCATTCGAAGTCCGCGAATTATTCGACGCCCGATGTGCAGTACACGTACAAGGTGTCGGCGACGGGTCCGTCGTGGGTGGAGACGCGGACGCTGCGTGAGGATCTGAGTTACAAGGTTGACTACAAAATCTACGACTCTTTGCTGCAGCAGCGTGAGGAGCAGACGATCACCGCGGACGACACCGCTGGAGCCCGTTTGATCTCGGCGAGTTTCTACGACTCCCAGGGCCGAGTCGTGGCGTCGGATGCGGCGTTCTTCAACGACAAGAGCGATCCCACGGGGACGTTCGTGCTCCCGGTCGATGCCGAAGTGCCGAACGAGACCGTCACCCATTTCGATGGGATGGGCCGTCCCATCAGCTCGGTCGTGGAGTACAACGCCGTCGCGCAGGCGACGACGACCACCAGCTACCCGTCCGGCAATGAAACGGATGTCACGCCGCCGGCCGGGGCGACTCCGACGGCGACGGTCACCGATGCCCGCGGGCAGTCGGTCGAGTTGCGCCAGTTCCACGGCAGCACCCCGACCGGCAGCTTCGACGCGACCCACTACGGCTACGACGCCGCCGGGCGCCAGACCTCGCTGGCCGACTCCTCGGGCAACACCTGGACCACGGCTTACGACCAGCTTGGCGACAAGGTCAAGTCCACCGACCCCGACACCGGCACCACGGTCAACACTTACAACGACGACAAGGAACTCACCGAGACCACCGACGCCCGGCACACGCCCAGCGGAGGTGTCACCACCAGCTACGACAGCCTCGGCCGCGCCACCGACACCTACGCGATACCAGCGGCCGGTGGCACGGCCGTGCATCTGACGCACACCGCCTACGACCCGACCGGGGCGCTGGGCCAAGTCTCCGCGGACACCAGCTACGACAGTGCCGGGCGTGCCTGGACCAACACGGTCACCGGCTACACCGCCGACTACCTTCCCACCGGATCCACCACGACGATCCCGGCCGGTGCGGTCGGCAATACCGCAGCCATCAGCTACACGACCGGCATCACCTACGAGCCGGTCACCCGGAACGTGGACACCACCTCACTGCCTGCGGCGGGTCCGATGGCGGCGGAGTCTGTCAGCTACGGCTACGACGACAACGGTCTGACGCTCGCCTCCGGAGGTAAGGAAACCTACCTGGCGTGGATGGAGTACACCCATCTCGGCCAGCCGCTGCGGGCCCACATGGGCGTCACCCCTACCCAGGTCGATGAGACCTACAACTGGGAAGCCTCCACCGGGCGGCTGCTGAACACCGCGCTGGACATGCAGACCGGGGACACACCGGTCGACACCACCGCCTACACCTACGACCCGGCCGGGCAGATCACGTCCATCAGCGACATGCAGGACAGCGGTGGCACTGCGAAGACCGACACACAGTGTTTCGCCTACGACTACCTGCAGCGTCTGACGCAGGCGTGGACCGACACCGGCGGGACGACGACCGCACCGCTGCCGTCGATCATGGGTGAGGGCGGCTGCACCCACACCGCGCCCAGCACCGCCAACCTCGGCGGTCCGGACCCGTACTGGCAGTCCTTCGGCTACGACGCCACCGGCAACCGCACGACCGAGACCGACCACTCGACCACCGGTGACACCGGCCAGGACGCCACCACCACCGAGACCTACCCCGCGCCCGGTGCCGCCCACCCGCACGCTGTCACCAGGACCACGGTCGTCGGTGACGGCGGCGGGCAGCAGGACTTCACCTACGACCCGGCCGGCAACACCACCGAGATCGAGCTGGCTACCGCCAACAAAACCCTTGCCTCCGGCGCCACCCTCGCCTCCGGCAACAGCATGGTCACCAACACCATCCGCCTGACCATGCAGAGCGACGGCAACCTGGTGATGTACGCCCGCAGGTCCGGTCAGGCCGTGTGGTCCAGCAACACCCCAGGCAACGCCGGCGCCGTCCTGACGATGGGCACCGACGGCAACCTCACCGTCCACACCACCAGCGGCACCACCCTGTGGTCCAGCGCCACCACCGGGACCGGCGACCATGCCCGGCTGGACGACGACGGCCAGCTCCTCGTCCTCAACGCCGCCGGAACCTCGGTGTGGAAGACCCCGACCTGGACCGCGGACCGCGCCGCCGACGACCTGAAGTTCGCCTACGACGACAACGGCCGACTGGCAACCACCACCCAGTCGACCACCACCACGACCTACCACTACGACGCCGCAGGCAACCTCCTCACCCGCACCGACAACGGCATCACCACGGTCTTCCTCGGCGCCGATCAGCTCACCCTCAACTCCTCCGGCACTGCCACCGCCGACACCCGCTACTACACCGTCGCCGGAGCCCCCACCGCGGTCCGCACCGCCACTACCGGGACGACGACCACAAAGCTGCACTTCCAGGCATCGGATCCCCACGGCACACCCACCACGGACATCACTGCCGACAACACCTCGGTCACCCGCCGCGCCTATACCCCCTTCGGCCAGGACCGCACCATAGGCGGCAACCCCACTACCTGGCCCGGCGATCAGGGTTACGTCGGCGGCACCCCCGACCCCATCACCGGCCTCACCAACCTCGGCGCCCGCGAATACGACCCCACCCTGGGCCGCTTCCTCAGCCCCGACCCGCTGCTGGACACCGGCCGCCCGCAGCAGTGGAATGGCTATAGCTACGCTGACAACGCTCCCAGCAATGCATCCGACCCCTCCGGTGCAATGCTCTACGATGACAATTCCGGTCTGGGATTCGGGAATGCTAAAGGAATAAAGGATTATTACAGCAAAAACTTTCCGAGCGTCAAGTATAGCAAAGAGTATCAAACTAACGTAGTGAAGGATGGCCGTGGTAATACCTACCGGATTGGCGAAGAAAAGGGAATCACCGCGGATGAAGTCAGCACGCGAAAGTATCTAAATTCTGCACTGCGGTCGGCAGGGGAATACTCTGACGGAAGCGATGCAGGAAGCGGACAGCAGTATTTGCCTGTGAACCCGATCAAGGGCTCGCGGAAAGGGAGTGGAACAGCGGACCTAGTACGGCTCACCTGGCGCAATGGGTTGCTAACAAAAGTCGACGCAGTCGACATCTATACACCCGCTACACAAAAGAATGACGTAAGCCCGATATTGCGATCAATCAAAAACAAAGAGGGCCAGGGCGATGAAGTCGTCGTAAATATGAAAAATATCAACGAAGAGCAAGTGCGTGATCTAGTGCAATCTGTCTCGAATACAAGCTTCAAACTCGATAGAGTGACCATTATTAAGGAGTCGTCTAGTTTCTACGATGAGATTTCTGATCTATCCGGATCCGCGCTAAATTCCGGCTCACCGGATCTTAATACTGGATCGATCGGTGCTCCTGCCCCCAATCCTGACCCAGTTGGAGGCAGTGACGAGGGTACTTCAGGTGGGAACTCCTACACTGGCCCCTGTCACTGCGAGGGCGCGGATGGGGGTCCAGTAGGCGGTCCCGTCGATCCTTCACGAATCATTGAAGAACTGTTGGAAGGTGGCGGAGAAGATGGCGTAGCCTGAATCCTGCAGTGCGGAGATAAAATATTCGAATGGGGAAGTAATTTGCATTACTCTGTCATTGAATTGATTCGAGAATTTGGTCTCAGTGAATTTTCCGTTGAGCGGTCCGTCTCCCCGGATGGTGCAGTTCTCGAAGGATTTCGGCCTCCGCGGCAAAGTATTCGCGAAATTTGGTGCCGTCTTCGGGACATCCATGAGCGGACCGGGCTATGGCCATTTGTAAGTCACTCTTCGCCGGAAGAGTGGGAATGGGATAAAAATTCTCGGACCGATGCTCCGCATTGTAAGAATGGCATAGATTCTGACAGTGCGCGCGGCGGATCCAAGGGTATGCAATTCCTAAACCCTAGCAGCGAAGCCATCCGTCGACTCCTAGCGCTCGGGCTGAGTAACAACCCGAATCCCTATCCGTATGGTGAGCTCATGGAGGCGCATTTCTACCGCCAGCCTGAGTGGATTATCATGACTGAAGTAGCAGAATCCTTCATGCTTCCGACTGTGTTGGACGCACCAGCGGTTTCGAATTTAAAAAATTACGGAGATTTTTCTAGAGACCCTTATGGACGGCACGCTGCGGTTTGGCGGGAATGGTATGAGAGATATGGTGCAACTGTATACTATGTCGGATCATCGGCTGCGGTGCTCGATGTAACGAGCCCTCCTCAAGCTCCCAGTGAAAGGGCTCGGTTGGCTGTGGAACAGGTCGACTACTGTGGTGATTTGAATCAAGTCATTGGCGATAGTTTTGATATTGCGGAACGTCAAGCGCCGTCGCATCAGTGGTTCTTTTGGTGGGACTGAAAGGGGCGCATGTCTCCGTATTCCGATTGAACGTCGATACGCTGCCTGTGGGGACTAAGATTACCCAGTCGAGGAGTCGTTTTGAGAGGTTGCAGTTGAACGGCTTGCCCGATTCTATGTCGGGTGCACTGTAGGCGTCGAACCCATCTGGTTCCGAGGTCACTCCGCTGCGGGGTGACCCCATCCTGGCTGTGGGGACCGAGTCCGGAGTCGCTCGATGGCGTGCGGGCACGGGAGAGGTGCTCCCAGACCTTGATACGTCTGGTGGGGCGGTGTGGGACGTCGCTGCCGGGATTCCGCCGGACGGCAGGGGCGATGATTGTGGGAGCCGGGCACAGCCACGTGCTCTATCGATGGGATGCGGTATCGGGGGAACCGTTCGGCGAGCCCCTGGTGGGCCACGAGTGCATTGTGGCGGCCGTCTCGGTAATCCATACGGGTGGCGGCGTGAGCATTGTGTCCGGTGACGAGCGGGGGCGGGTCCGGCGTTGGGACGCGGTCTCGGGTGAGGCGATCGGCGACGTCACCGCTGCGCCTAGAGCGTCGCCGTCGCCCTCACAAAGGAGTTCCACCTGGCCGGCTACATAGAAGGCCGATGGCTGAAGAAGCGCCCGAACCCGAAAACGCACAAACGCGACCGCACCGCCATGTACGGCAAGTGCACCCGCTACCGGGTCAAGGGCATCCCCGGCGTCAAGGACCGCTCCTTTGACGCCCTCCAGGACGCCAAGACCTGGCTCGCCCAGGCCCAGACTGACGCACGCCGACGCGAGTTCGTTGATCCCCGCCATGGGGCCATCTCCCTCAAGGACTACGTCGCAACGCACTGGTGGCCCAGCCAGAGCGGTGACCCGTCCACGATCCAGCGGATCGAGCAGAGGGTACGGCGGCACATCCTTCCCCACCTGGGCGCTCAGCCGCTCAACGCGATCGGAGCGGAAGTCCTGCGACACTGGAAGAAGCGGCTGGAGAAGGACCTCGGTCCGACCTCCATCCGTCTGGTCTGGGCGACGCTCTCCAGCATCCTCCAGGCTGCCGTCGAGGACCGCCGCCTCGGGCGCGACCCCTGTCGCTCCAGCACGGTCGGCCTCCGCCCGCCGCACCTGGCAGGGTCGAAGCATGGCCGCCCGAACGGGCGTTGGCGGTACGGACCGCCCTGCCGGATCGCTACCAACTCCTTCTCGTGATCGGTGCCGGCCTTGGGCTCCGGCAAGGGGAGGCGTTCGGACTCGCCGTGGAGGACATCGACTTCGCCAAGGGAGTCGTGCACGTCCGGCGGCAGGTCAAGATGGTGCGGGCGAAGCTGTGTTTCGCGCTCTCCAAAAGACGTAAGGTCCGGGACGTACCGCTTTCGGCCAGCGTGGCCCGGACCATGCGGCAGCACATGGAGCGGTTCGTGCCAGTGCCGGTCGCGCTCCCCTGGGACGACCCGACTCCGGCCAAAACGCCGGTGGGAGCCAAACACCGGCGGCCGAGGACCCACTGCCTCCTGGTGACGGGACGCGAGCGAAAAGCCGTCAACCGGAACTACTTCAACTCCTATGTATGGAAGCCTGCCCTGGCAACGCCGGGCGTGATCGCCCCACTAGGGGAAGGCGTCGCCGACGGCGCTCGCGTGTGGGAACCGTCCAGGGAACACGGCTTCCACGCCCTGCGCCACTTCTACGCCTCCGAGGAACTGGAGCCGGCGAATCGATCGTCTCCCTGGCACGCTGGCTCGGGCACTCCGACCCCGGGTTCACGCTGCGGGCGTACTCCCACTTCCTGCCCCGCGCCGGCGCACGGGGCACTGCCGCCATCGACGCGATCTTCGCGTAGCCGCGGCCGGTCGGCAGAGCCTGTGGAGCGTGGCTCGTAGCCCGCCGCAGGTCCAAAGTCCCAGAGATGCCGCCGCGCCCCATCTCGGTTTGCTGAAACGCTGGTCAGACGGGGTGCGGTGGCATCCGGGTGTCAGATGTCGCGGAAGATCTCGATCTGGGCGCCGATGGAGTTGAGACGCTCGGCGAGGTCTTCGTAGCCGCGGTTGATGACGTAGACGTTGCGGAGGACGGAGGTGCCTTCGGCGGCCATCATGGCGAGCAGGACGACGACGGCGGGGCGCAGGGCCGGGGGGCACATCATCTCGGCGGCGCGCCAGCGGGTGGGGCCCTCGACCAGGACGCGGTGCGGGTCGAGGAGCTTGACGGCCGCGCCGAGGCGGGTCAGCTCGGTGAGGTAGATGGCGCGGTTGTCGTAGACCCAGTCGTGGATGAGGGTCGAGCCCTGGGCGGTGGCGGCGATGGCCGCGAAGAAGGGGACGTTGTCGATGTTGAGCCCGGGGAACGGCATCGGGTGGATCTTGTCGATGGGGGAGCGCAGCTTGGACGGGCGGACGGTGAGGTCCACCAGCCGGGTGCGGCCGTTGTCGGCGCGGTACTCGGGAGTCAGCTCGTGGTCGAGCCCCATCTCCTCCAGCACGGCCAGCTCGATCTCCATGAACTCGATCGGCACCCGCCGGATCGTCAGCTCCGACTCGGTGACGACGGCCGCGGCCAACAGGCTCATCGCCTCGACCGGGTCCTCGGACGGCGCGTAGTCCACGTCGCGGTCGATCGAGGAGACGCCGTGCACGGTGAGCGTCGTCGTACCGATGCCGTCGACGCGGACGCCCAGCTCCTCCAGGAAGAAGCAGAGGTCCTGGACCATGTAGTTGGAGCTGGCGTTGCGGATGACAGTGACGCCGTCGTGCCGTGCGGCGGCCAGCAGCGCGTTCTCGGTCACCGTGTCGCCGCGCTCGGTCAGCACGATCGGCCGGGTCGGGGTGACGCTCCGGTCGACCTCCGCGTGGTACGTGCCGTCCGTCGCGGTGATGTCCAGGCCGAAGTGGCGCAGCGCGTTCATGTGCGGCTGGACCGTACGGGTGCCGAGGTCGCAGCCGCCCGCGTACGGGATGCGGAAGCGGTCGGTGCGGTGCAGGAGCGGCCCGAGGAACATGATCACACTGCGGGTGCGCCGCGCGGCCTCGGTGTCCATCGAGTCCAGGTCGAGGCTGGCGGGCGGCACGATCTCCAGGTCGTTGCCGTCGTTGATCCAGCGGGCGCGGACGCCAATGCTGCCCAGCACCTCCAGGATCCGGTAGACCTCCTCGATCCTGGCCACCCGGCGCAGCGTGGTGCGCCCGGCGTTCAGCAGGGTTGCGCACAGCAGGGCCACGCAGGCGTTCTTGCTCGTCTTGACGTCTATGGCGCCGGACAGGCGACGCCCGCCGACCACCCGCAGATGCATGGGGCCCGCGTAGCCGAGGGAGACGATCTCGCTGTCTAGCGCCTCGCCGATGCGGGCGATCATCTCAAGACTGATGTTCTGGTTGCCGCGCTCGATACGGTTGACTGCGCTCTGGCTGGTCCCGAGAGCCTCGGCGAGCTGGGACTGTGTCCAGCCTCTGTGCTGCCTGGCGTCCCGGATGAGCCTGCCGATACGTACGAGGTAGTCGTCGGTCATATCGCCGAGGCTATCTCACATATGAGATGCGGCAACCGCAGATCGGCCGTCCGTGACGGACCCCACTCCCGCCGCGTGCCATCCGGCGTACGCCAGCGCGTGCCGCCCGTGCCCGCACCCGCGACCGCCATCACCGTACTCGCGGGTCACGGCCGCGCAACCCGGAGCGCCGCCCGGCCCACCATCCGACCGCGGAACCCGGCCCCCGCGGCCCGATGCGCACGCCCCGGCCACGCGCCGCCGCGGGCGTACGTCACACTTCCGATCATGCTCACGCGCATACGTTCCCCACGGCCCGCGCGGCCCCGGCCCGCGCACCGCGCGGCCGGTGCGGGACTGGCCGTCGCCGTACTCGCCCTGGCCGGAGCGCTCGCCGGGTGCGGCGGCGGCGCGGGCCCCTCGCAGGACCAGCCGAAGCTGCCCTTCGGGTGGTCGCCGAGCGGACCCTCCCGGACACCCCCGACCCGGGCGGAGACGACGGGCGCCGCGGCCACGCGGGGTACCGGATCGCCCTCGGCCGGCTCGACGTTCGCCCTCACGGCGCCGCCGGCGCGCGCGGGCGCGACCGCGGTGACGCCCGGCGTGAGCGGGAACGCGCGCACGTGCCCGACCCCCGGACACCCGTATCGCGTCTGCGGCCACTACACGCTGGTCCGGCCGACGATCGACCCGTCCGCGCCGTGCGTCGACAGCGACCAGGGGGTCCACGGCGGCACGACGTATGTGTGCCTCTACGGCTCCTGGGTGGAGCTCCCGAAGGTCCCGACACCGGCCACGCCGACGTAGCGCGGCCGCTGCCCGCTACCGCCCGTGCGGTACGAAGATCCGCTCGTCGTCGGCCGCGGCCCGCGGCGCCGGAATCCGGCGGCGCGCCACCCACCGCGGCGTACGCGGCAGGACCACGGCCAGCAGGCAGCACACCGCCATGCCGAGCAGCCCGGTGACGACGCCGAGCTTGGTGGCCAGGGAGACCTGCGGCAGGACGAACACGGCGATGTCGAGGCCGAAGGACGCGGCGCTCACCACCGTCAGCGCCGCCGCGACACGGTTCAGCCGGGCGTCCAGCGCCTCCGCGCGCTGCGAGGACGCGGCCAGCAGGGAGTTGCTGACGTAACCGAGGAGCTTGTCGGCGCGCTCCTGGGTGTCGTCGAGCCCGATCACCTGGCGCGCGGAGAGATAACTGGCCCGGTGCGCCTGCGTCGACTCGATCCGGTAGCCGTCGAGATGGTGGAAGTCGGCCCACAGACCGTCGAGGAACCGCCGGAAGGCGTGCACATCGGTGGTCTCGGGGTGGCCGTGCGCCAGGTCGGCCAGCACCCACCGCCCGGCGACGAGCGCGCCCACCAGCAGCGACTGCTGCGCCACCGCGATGTCCGTGGGCTCGGTCATGGTCAGCAGATCGTGCAGCGGCGTCGCCGGATCGCGGTCCCAGGCGTAGGTGTACGGCAGCAGGATCCGGCAGTCGGGGCCCGATATCAGCGCGGGGACCCGTGCGTCGGCCGCCCACGGCGGGTCCCGCGTCACGAAGTGGCAGTTGTAGCGCGCCGATTGACGGTCGATCGGCGAACCCGCCCCGGTCAGCGCGAGATCGGGCCGCAGTGCGATCCCCTGGACTAGACCACTGGCGACGGCCGCGGCCAGCACCGCCGTCAGGATCGGCGCGTCCGCCTCCCGCAGCGCCTGGTTGACGGTCGCGTCGAGCGCGTCGAGGTCGTGCAGCGCCATCCGCCGCAGATCGGCCTCGTGCCGCAGCGCGTAGACCACCAGCACCGTGCCCGCGGTCAGGATGCGCGCGTGGCAGGCCACGATCTCCGTGCCCGGCAGGCTGATCGCCGGTCCGACCATGCCGGTCAGGTCCATCTCGATGGTGGTGTCCGGGTTGTACGCCAGCGACCGCAGGCCCCCGACCACCGGCCGTAACTCGCCGTGGCCCGGCACCGCGACCAGCTCCAACGAGCTGACGGGTGAGCGGTGGTGCAGCGGATACGCCCGGCTCTGGAGGTGCAGCACCTCGCTCGCGCCGAAGCTCATACTGCCGCTCGTGCCGCCGCTCATGCCGCCGCGCCCGCGCGGCCGGTGCCGGAGCCGGGGGTCCAGGAGACCGCCACGTACTCCGGGATAAGGTCGGACTCGCTCACCGACACCCCGCCCAGATAACGCCGTTGCAGATCCTCGGGGCCCCGGTCCTCGATCGCCGTTCCCAGCAGCGACTCCAGCTCGTCGTGCGTGAGATGGCTCGCGTCCGCGGGCACCGACCTGCGCAGGAACCAGTCGCGCTGCTCGGCCAGGACACGGCAGCCCGCCGCCGCCGCGGGCCAGTAGCTGACCGCGGTCACCGCCGTCGTGCCGAAACCGGCACCCAGCGTCACCACCGACCGTGCCGCGTCCCCCGGCAGATAGAAGACGACGCCCTCCGCGACGTACGCGACCGGCCGACCGGCCGCCAACTCGCGTGCGGCGGAGGTCACTTCGGCACGGCCCTGCGCGCTGTTCAGATCGGCCGCGAGATGCCGCACCTCACGCTCCGGCGCGACACCGGACGCCGTCAGCTCCGCCGCCCGCCGCCGCTTGGCCGCCGCCATCTCCGGCAGGTCCACCTCCAGCGCCGCGGGGAACGGCAGCAGCCAGGGATACGAGGAGAAACCGGCCCCGCACACCACGAGCACCGTGTCCGGGTCGGCGCGCAGCGCCCGCGCGAGGGTGTCGGCGATGTAGCGTCCGCGCAGCGACACCACCAGGTCGTCGTGCGGGTACACCTCGTCGGCGAACTCCCGCCACAACTCCCTCACCGCGGGCCGGTCACCGTCCGGAATCCACGCGCCCGCCAGAGGATCCTCGGCGAGGTCGGGCTTGCGCGCCCGCGACTCGTTGACCAGATACGCGGTCAGTTCGACCCCACCGTGCTGCATGACCCGTCGACCCCCGAGTGTGTGACGTTGCGTCACCCACCTTGGTATCACGTCCCGTTGCCGTTGTGGATCTCCCCGTCGGCCGCACGAAGGGTCCCGCGGGTCAGGTCCGCAGTCGCGCCAACTCCGCTTCCCTGGCGTCGATGCACGGTCCGAGGTCGGTCACGGTCGCCAACCGGACCTGTCCGATGGGCACGTGGTGCCCGACGACGGTGACCGTGACGGATTCCGCATCCGCATCCGCATCCGCATCCGCATCCGCATCCGCATCCGCGTCGGCGTCCGTACCGGCATCCGCCACCGCCTCGATCCGCGCCGCCCACCACGTCCCTTCCGTCAGCACATCGGCCGCCCGCGGCGCACCGTCCACGACGACCTCCGCCCGCGACGTACGGCCCGCCCCGGCCTCCCGCGCCGAAGGGTCCTCGTCCGCCCGCGGGTACCCGTCCCGCTCCAGCCGCAGCGACTCGGCCAGGCTCACCGGCTCGGCGTCACGCACCGCGCTGGTCACCCAGACCGCCGCCTCGTCCTGCCCCAGCCGTCCGTGCCGCACGGTGATCCGCTGCCATACGTCGTCTCTTCTGTGGCCTTCGGCGAACCACGCCGGTTCCGGCGCGGGACCGGTCACCGCGCACACCCGGAAAGGCGGCGCCCCGCGCAGCGCGGCCATCCGCCGCGCCGCCTCGGCCAGGACCGCCGCGACCCTCGCGCCCTCGTCCTCCGTCGCATACCGCATGAGGGCATTGTCCCGGCACCCGTCAAGCGGGCACACCCCCGCGCGAGGCCCGCGCCCCGTCCCGCGTCCGACCCGCCGCACGGCACGCCCGTCGGTCACGCCGTCGGTCACGCCCGTCCACCCGCCCGTCCGACCCGGCGGGCGCCACGCCGCCGTCCCCGGGCGGGCCGGGCATGACCCAGCGGCGGTCATGTACTAGAGTTATCTCGACATCGAGATATCTGCTGAGGCGTACGACGACCGCACCGCACGAGGTAAGGGTTACCTAACCAGAGCCCACCTTAGCGGACCGGCCGGCGGGCATGTCACCGACATGCGGCCGGGCCGGGGGACCGCGGTGGTACGCGCGCAATGACGCAAGACGACGCATGAAGGAGACTGTCGTGTCGGCGAACAGCTTCGACGCCCGCAGCACGCTGCGCGTGGGCGACGAGTCGTACGAGATCTTCCGGCTGGACAAGGTGGCGGGCGCGGCCCGGCTGCCGTACAGCCTGAAGGTGCTGCTGGAGAACCTGCTGCGTACCGAGGACGGCGCGAACATCACCGCCGACCACATCCGGGCGCTGGGCGGCTGGGACTCCCAGGCCCAGCCGAGCCAGGAGATCCAGTTCACGCCGGCCCGCGTGATCATGCAGGACTTCACGGGTGTGCCCTGCGTCGTGGACCTGGCCACCATGCGCGAGGCCGTCAAGGAGCTCGGCGGCGACGCCGCCCGGATCAACCCGCTCGCCCCGGCCGAGCTGGTCATCGACCACTCGGTGATCGCCGACCGCTTCGGCACCGCCGACTCCTTCGCGCAGAACGTGGAGCTGGAGTACGGCCGCAACAAGGAGCGCTACCAGTTCCTGCGCTGGGGCCAGACCGCGTTCGACGAGTTCAAGGTCGTCCCGCCCGGCACCGGCATCGTTCACCAGGTGAACATCGAGCACCTGGCCCGTACCGTCATGGTCCGCGGCGGCCAGGCGTACCCGGACACCCTGGTCGGCACCGACTCGCACACCACCATGGTCAACGGCCTCGGCGTGCTCGGCTGGGGCGTCGGCGGCATCGAGGCCGAGGCCGCGATGCTGGGCCAGCCGGTGTCCATGCTGATCCCGCGGGTCGTCGGCTTCAAGCTGACCGGCGAGCTGCCCACCGGCACCACCGCCACCGACCTGGTGCTGACCATCACCGAGATGCTGCGCAAGCACGGCGTGGTCGGCAAGTTCGTGGAGTTCTACGGCGAGGGCGTCGGCGCCACGTCGCTGGCCAACCGCGCCACCATCGGCAACATGTCGCCGGAGTTCGGCTCCACCGCGGCGATCTTCCCGATCGACGAGGAGACGCTGAAGTACCTGCGGCTGACCGGCCGGGACGCGCAGCAGGTCGCGCTGGTCGAGGCGTACGCCAAGGAGCAGGGCCTGTGGCTGGACCCGGCCGCCGAGCCGGACTTCTCCGAGAAGCTGGAGCTGGACCTCGCCACCGTCGTCCCGTCGATCGCCGGGCCCAAGCGCCCGCAGGACCGTATCGTCCTGGCGAACGCCTCCCAGCAGTTCGCCCACGACGTGCGCAACTACGTGACCGACGACGAGGAGGCGGGCAAGGAGTCCTTCCCGGCCTCCGACTCCCCGGCCACCCACAACGGCGTGCCGACCAAGCCGACCGTGGTGACCGCCCCCGACGGCAGCACGTACGAGATCGACCACGGCGCCGTCACCGTCGCCGCGATCACCTCGTGCACCAACACCTCGAACCCGTACGTGATGGTCGCCGCCGCCCTGGTCGCCAAGAAGGCGGTCGAGCGCGGTCTGACCCGCAAGCCGTGGGTGAAGACGACGCTGGCGCCCGGCTCCAAGGTCGTCACGGACTACTTCGACAAGGCGGGCCTGACCCCGTACCTGGACAAGCTCGGCTTCAACCTGGTCGGTTACGGCTGCACCACCTGCATCGGCAACTCGGGCCCGCTGCCCGAGGAGGTCTCCAAGGCGGTCAACGAGGCGGACCTCGCGGTCGCCGCGGTGCTCTCGGGCAACCGCAACTTCGAGGGCCGGATCAACCCGGACGTCAAGATGAACTACCTGGCGTCGCCGCCGCTGGTCGTCGCGTACGCCATCGCGGGCTCGATGAAGGTGAACATCACCGAGGACGTCCTCGGCACCGACACCGACGGCAAGCCGGTCCGCCTCCAGGACATCTGGCCGACCGAGGCCGAGGTCAACGACGTGGTCGCGTCCGCGATCGGCCAGGACATGTTCAACGAGTCCTACCGCGACGTCTTCGCGGGCGACGCGCAGTGGCAGGCGCTGTCGATCCCGACCGGCGACACCTTCGAGTGGGACCCGCAGTCCACCTACGTCCGCAAGCCCCCGTACTTCGAGGGCATGACGATGGAGACCACCCCGGTCACCGACATCGAGGGCGCCCGCGTCCTGGCCAAGCTCGGCGACTCGGTCACCACCGACCACATCTCCCCGGCCGGCGCGATCAAGGCGGACACCCCGGCGGGCAAGTACCTCACCGGACACGGCGTCGACCGCCGCGACTTCAACAGCTACGGCTCGCGCCGCGGCAACCACGAGGTCATGATCCGCGGCACCTTCGCCAACATCCGGCTGCGCAACCAGATCGCGCCGGGCACCGAGGGCGGCTACACCCGCGACTTCACCCAGGCGGACGGCCCGGTCGCCTTCATCTACGACGCCTCGCGCAACTACATCGAGCAGGGCGTGCCGCTGGTCGTCCTGGCGGGCAAGGAGTACGGCTCCGGCTCGTCCCGCGACTGGGCGGCCAAGGGCACCGCGCTGCTCGGCGTCAAAGCGGTCGTCGCGGAGTCCTACGAGCGCATCCACCGCTCCAACCTGATCGGCATGGGCGTGCTGCCGCTCCAGTACCCCGAGGGCGCCTCCGCGGCCTCCCTGGGGCTCACGGGCGAGGAGACGTTCGCCATCTCCGGCGTGACCGAGCTGAACGACGGCACGACCCCGCGCACGGTGAAGGTCACCACCGACACCGGCGTGGAGTTCGACGCCGTTGTCCGGATCGACACCCCCGGAGAGGCCGACTACTACCGCAACGGCGGCATCATGCAGTACGTGTTGCGGTCGCTGATCCGCAAGTAACGATCAAGTGACGTTCCGCTACGGCGGATACGCAGAAGAAACCGCAGGCGGGCCGCGCTCCTCTCAGGGGAGTGCGGCCCGTCCGCTTATGTCCGTACATGCAGACCGGCTCGGCCCGGTTCGGCCTTCACTACTTGAACGCACTTCCGTGACAGTCGTGTTGACTAGTGAATACAAGATCCGGCGCGCTCGGGATCGGTGAGACATCCCACGTTTCGCGGAGGTCTCAACTCGGGAAAGCTTGCCGCCCAAACCATCATTCGATCTTGCCCTGCCGACTGCAAGTGGACTATACCTGTCGGCGTCCAAGGAACCCGCTCACAGCGGGGCGGGGCGGGGGGGAACGTCGGGCAGAAACACCCGGCGGCCTACGGTGACGTACCCCTCCTCGATGGATGCACGGCATCACTCAAGCTTCAACTGTTCGCGGTCGTCGGCGGATTCCGCTGCACCGCATGAGTCCTGATGAGAGCGAGGACTTGAGCATGGGATCCGAAATGAACCGCCGGGATCTGGTCAAGCGTTCCGCGGCGCTTGGCCTCGTAGCCATTCCGTCGGCCGGTCTGCTGAGCGCCTGCGCGTCCAGCGGCGGTGACAGCAGTAGCGACAAGCCCACCAAGAGCGCGACTGCGGCCTCGAAGGACAACCCCTTCGGCGTGAACGACTCCACGGCCCTCGACATCGTCATCTTCGACGGTGGTTACGGCCACGACTACGCCACCGCGCTCGGCAAGCTGTACGAGTCCAAGCACCCGGGCTCCAAGTCCAGCGTCCTGCCCACGCAGGACATCGCCGGCAAGCTCCAGCCGCGCTTCAACGCCGGCAGCCCGCCGGACGTCATCGACGACTCGGGCGCCCAGCAGATCAAGCTGGACGTCCTGCAGAAGAGCGGTCAGCTCGCGGACCTCACCCCGCTGCTCGACGCGCCCTACATCGACGACCCGAGCAAGAAGATCCGCGACGTGCTCCAGCCCGGCACGATCGAGACCGGCACGCTCGACGGCAAGATGTACTCGCTGAGCTACATCTACACCGTGTTCGGCCTGTGGTACTCCGGCAAGCTGTTCAAGGACAAGGGCTGGACCGAGCCCAAGACGTGGGCCGACTTCATCTCCCTTTCCGCGGAGATCAAGAAGGAGAAGATCGCGCCCTTCTGTCACCAGGGCAAGTACCCGTACTACATCAACGTCGCGATCATGGACCTCATCGCCAAGAACGGCGGCCTGGAGCTCCAGAAGCGCATCGACACGATGGACCCGACGGCCTGGGACGACCCGGCCGTCAAGGCGGGCATCGAGGCGGTCTACGAGATCGTGGACAAGAACTACCTGCTGCCCGGCACCAACGGTCTGACCCACATCGAGTCGCAGACCGCGTGGAACCAGTACAAGGCCGCCTTCATCCCGTGCGGCTCCTGGCTGGAGAACGAGCAGATGAAGGCCACCCCGAGCGACTTCGACATGAAGTTCATGCCGATGCCGTCGCTCACGGGCGACAAGCTGCCCTTCGAGGCGATCCGGGCGGGCGCGGGCGAGCCGTTCATCGTCCCGGAGAAGGCCAAGAACAAGGCCGGCGGCCTGGAGTTCCTGCGCATGATGCTGACGAAGGAGGGCTCCGGCAAGTTCGCCGCCGCCGCCAACTCCCTCACCGTCCTCAAGGACGGCGTCGGCTCCGACGTCCAGCTCCGTCCGGGTACCGCGTCGACCGTGACCGCGCTGAGCGCTGCCGGTGCGAACACGTTCAACTACAACTACCCGAACACCAACAGCGAGTTCGATGTCGCCCTGCAGAACCTGAGCGGTGAGCTGATGGCCAAGCGCCTCACCCCCGCCCAGTGGATCTCGAAGGCCAAGGCGCTCGCGGCCAAGGCCAAGAAGGCCTGACCCAGCGACGTCGTGCGGTGCGGGGGCCGGAATCCGTCCGGCCCCCGCACCGGCATAGCCCCTCGATCAGGAGCAGGATCCATGCAGCATCGCAAATACCCCTTCATTGTGGGCTTCCTCATCGTCCCGATCGTCCTGTATGTGACGTTCGTGATCTGGCCGTATCTTCAGACGATCGGCTACTCGCTCACGGACTGGAAGGGCGAGTCCCAGACCTTCAACTTCGTGGGCCTGGACAACTACACGACCCTGTTCCACGACTCCGTCTTCAGGACCGCGTTGTGGCACAACATCCTGCTGCTGATCTTCCTGCCGGTGATCACCATCCTGCTGGCGCTGTTCTTCGCCTTCATGGTGAACGTGGGCGGTCGCAGCACGGCGGGCGGTGTCCAGGGCGTCCGCGGCGCCGGGATCTACAAGGTCGTCTACTTCTTCCCGCAGGTCCTGTCGGTCGCGATCCTGATCGTGCTGTTCGGCGCGGTCTACCGCAGTGACTCGGCCGGTCTGCTCAACGGCGTCCTGGTGAAGCTGCACCTGGAGGACGCCAACAACCCCATCGAGTGGCTGAACGACCCCAACCTCGTGCTCTGGTGCCTGCTGGCGATCCAGGTCTGGGCGGGCGTCGGCTTCTACCTCGTGCTGTTCTCCGCGGCGATGCAGTCCATCCCCAAGGACATCTACGAGGCCGCGCTGCTCGACGGCGCGGGCCGCTCGCAGACCTTCTTCAAGGTCACCCTCCCGCTGCTGTGGGACAGCGTGCAGACCTCGTGGGTGTACATCTCGATCTTCGCGATGGACTTCTTCGCCCTGGTCTCCGGACTGACCCCCGGAACCGGCTACGGCGGTGGTCCCGACCACCACAGCGAGGTCATGGCGACCTACCTGATGCGCAACTTCCTGTCCTTCGGCAAGAGCGGTTACGCCTGCGCACAGGGCGTGATCATCATGCTGGTGACCTTGATCGTTTCCGCTGTCACGCTGCGGGTCTCCCGCCGTGACCGCATCGAGTTCTGAGCGGGGAAGCACCATGACCTCACCCATCACCGAGGCGCAGTCCGGCGGACTGCTGGGCCAGGTACCCGCTCAGGGCGGGCCCGGCAAGAAGCGCAAGGGCAAGGGAGCGGAGGAGGCCGGCTACGACGGAGCCGGCGGCCGGGTGCTCAACGTCTTCTCGCACGGCTTCCTTGCGGTCTGGGCGATCATGATCATCCTGCCACTGGCATGGATCATCCTCAGCTCGTTCAAGAACAACAGCGAGATCGGCTCCAGCGCGTGGTCCTGGCCCTCGCACTTCACCTTCGGCGCGTTCAGCCGCGCCTGGGACAAGGGCATCGGCGACTTCTTCCTGAACACCGTGATCGTGATGGTGTTCTCGGTGCCGCTGACCATGCTCTTCGGCTCGATGGTCGCCTACGTGCTGGCCCGGTACGAGTTCCCCGGCAACAGGTTCATCTACTTCCTGTTCGTCGGCGGCGCGATGTTCCCGTACTTCCTCGCGCTGGTCCCGCTGTTCTTCATGGTGAAGAACCTCGGCATGCTGAACACGTACCAGGGTCTGATCCTGGTGTACGTCGCCTACTCGCTGCCGTTCACGACCTTCTTCATGCACTCGTTCTTCAAGACGCTGCCAACGGCCATCCATGAGGCGGCGGTGCTCGACGGCGCCTCGCACACCCGGACGTTCTTCCAGGTGATGGTGCCGATGGCCAAGCCCGGTCTGCTGAGCGTCGGCATCTTCAACGTGCTCGGGCAGTGGAATCAGTACATCCTGCCGGTCACGCTGATGCAGCCGCAGACCAGCACCGACAAGGACCACTCCATGCTGGCCCAGGGCCTGGTGAACCTCGCGCTGTCGCAGGGGTACTCGGGCGACTACCCGGCGCTGTTCGCCGGCATGGTGATCGCGATGCTGCCGGTGCTGGTGGTGTACCTGTCCTTCCAGCGCCAGGTCCAGGCCGGACTCACCGCGGGCACCCTGAAGTAGCCCGCGGCGGCGCCCCCGAGCGCCGTTGAGCAGGCCGTACGCCGCGAGGAGCGGCTCCGCGAGGGCGCGGAGCCGCTCCTCGGCGTTGGCGACCGATTCGCATAACGGTGTGGCTCTCCCCCTTGACGGGACATCACCCCAAACACTCAACTTAGAGTTCACATGTTGTAGACGACGGGGTCTCACCGATGTGGCAGGTACGACATCGGTCCGGGTCCCCGTCCGTGCGGGCAGCCGGGACGCTCCGGCTGCCGGGCAGGAGTGGATGTCGTGGTCGAGACTCCGGGATCGCAGTCGTCGCTGCACCGGGCCAACCTGGAACGCGTCGTGCGTGCCGTACGGCTGGCCGGGTCACTCACCCAGGCGGAGATCGCGCGCAGCACCGGCCTGTCGGCCGCGACGGTCTCCAACATCGTCCGCGAACTGCGGGACAACGGCACGGTGCAGGTGACGTCGACCTCCTCGGGTGGTCGGCGGGCCCGCAGCGTGGCGCTGTCCGGTGACGCCGGCATCGTCGTAGGAGTCGATTTCGGCCATTCGCATCTCCGGGTCGCGGTCGGCAATCTGGCCCATCAGGTGCTGGCCGAGCAGTCCGAGCCGATCGACGTGGACGCCTCCGCCTCCCAGGGCTTCGACCGCGCCGAGCAACTCGTCGCGCGGCTGGTGGAGTCCACCGGGATCAACCCCGACAAGGTGCTCGGGGTGGGTCTGGGCGTGCCGGGGCCGATCGACGTGGAGTCCGGGACGCTCGGTTCGACCGCGATCCTGCCCGGCTGGAGCGGTATCAACCCCCGCCAGGAGCTGACCGACCGGCTCGGTGTGCCGGTCCAGGTGGACAACGACGCGAATCTGGGCGCACTGGGCGAGTTGGTCTGGGGCGGCGGCCGGGGCGTGAAGGACCTGGCGTACATCAAGGTCGCCAGCGGCGTCGGCGCGGGCCTGGTGATCGACGGCAGGATCTACCGCGGACCGGGGGGCACGGCGGGTGAAATCGGCCACATCACCCTCGACGAGTCGGGTCCGGTGTGCCGGTGCGGCAACCGCGGCTGCCTGGAGACCTTCACCGCCGCGCGCTATGTGCTCGAACTCCTGCGCGGCAGCCACGGAGATGGCCTAACGGTCCCGAAGATGGTGCAGCTCGCACGCGAGGGCGACCCCGGCTGCCGTCGCGTGATCGGGGACGTGGGCCGCCACATAGGCATGGGCGTGGCCAGTCTGTGCAACCTCTTGAACCCCAGCAGGGTCGTGCTGGGCGGGGACTTGGCCGAGGCGGGGGAGCTGGTGCTCGGCCCGATAAGGGAGTCCGTGTCGCGGTACGCGATCCCCAGTGCCGCCCAACGGCTGTCCGTGGTGCCCGGGTCGCTGGGTGCCCGTGCGGAGGTTTTGGGGGCACTTGCCCTGGTGCTGAGTGAGATGGGTGATTCTACACTGTTGGATGGTAATACTCCGGTTGATACACCCGCCTTTTCGGCATAACTGAGCGTTCACACAGCTAACGAAACGGGTCGTTGCCATCTCGTTAAGTGTTTACTTCTTGACGGCATGGCGTCAGCCGGAGTTGACTCACGAGCACCTCGGCCGCGGTGTTGCGGCCCTGTCAGGGAGGCAACCTCACATGAACGCAATGACGCGTCGAATCGCCGTCGGGACGGTCGCTGTTTCGATCGCGCTCACGATGGCCGCTTGTGGCAAGGCGGGCGACAAGTCGTCCGACAGCAGCAAGGACAAGACCATCGGCCTGCTGCTCCCGGAGAACGCGACCACCCGGTACGAGAAGTTCGACCGGCCCCTGATCGAGGCGAAGGTCAAGGAGCTGTGCTCCGACTGCAAGGTCGACTACGCCAACGCCGCCGGTGACCCCGCCAAGCAGGCGCAGCAGGTCAGCAGCATGATCGCCAAGGGCGTCAAGGTTCTCATCCTGGACGCGCAGGACTCGGTCGGCATCCAGTCCTCGGTCCAGGCCGCGGTCGACAAGGGCATCAAGGTCGTCGCGTACGACCGCCTCGCGCAGGGCCCGGTCTCGGCCTACGTCTCCTACGACAACGAGAAGATCGGCGAGCTCCAGGGCCAGGCGCTGCTCAACGCCATGGGCGCCGACGCCAAGCCGACCTCGAAGATCGTCATGATCGACGGCGACCCGGCCGACCCGAACGCCGCCTCCTTCAAGGCCGGCGCCCACAAGATCCTCGACGGCAAGGTGAACATCGCCTACGAGCAGTCGGGTCTGTGGAAGGACACCGTCGCCAACCAGAAGGTCACCGCGGCGATCACCCAGCTCGGCAAGGCCAACATCAAGGGCGTCTACTCGGCCAACGACGGCATGGCCGGCGGTATCGCCACCGCCCTCAAGGGCGCCGGCATCAACCCGCCGCTGACCGGCCAGGACGCCGAACTGCCCGGCATCCAGCGGATCCTCGCGGGCACCCAGGCCGCGACGATCTACAAGGCGTACCAGCCGGAGGCCGACGCCACCGCCCAGATCGCGGTCGCGCTGCTCGAGGGCAAGGACTTCAAGGACGTCGCCGACACCACCGCCAAGAGCGGCTCGGGCCAGACGGTCCCCGCCCACCTCATCGGCGCCGTCGCGGTGACCAAGGAGAACATCAAGGACACGGTCATCAAGGACAAGCTGTACACCGTGGCCCAGATCTGCACCGCCGAGTTCGCCCAGGCGTGCAAGGACGCGGGCATCCAGTAGTACCCAGGGCCTCGGCCCGCCCCCGAAAGACCTGTCCGGTGCCCCGCCCCCACCATTCCACCCCGCTGCCGGGGCGGGGCACCGGACGGAAACGCTTCCGGGGTAGAGCGTTCGGGGAAGGGGTATGAGCCCGTTCCCCGTTGACTGATGTCATCCCAGTGCTTTATTGCACGTCCCCCGCGGCTGTCCCCCCAGTACGCGGCATCCCCGCCGGTCAGGCGGCGAAGGAGATGGTTCACGTGTCCGCTACGCCCGTGCTGGCGTTGCGCGGAGTCTCCAAGCGATTCGGTGCGGTTCAGGCCCTCACCGATGTCGAGTTGGAGGTCCACGCCGGAGAGGTTGTCGCCCTGGTGGGCGACAACGGAGCCGGTAAGTCCACACTGGTCAAGACGATCGCCGGTGTGCACCCCATCGACGAAGGCGTCATCGAATGGGAGGGCAAGGCGGTCAGCATCAACCGGCCGCAGGACGCCCAGAGCCTCGGCATCGCCACCACGTACCAGGACCTCGCGCTCTGCGACAACCTCGACGTGGTCGGCAACCTCTATCTCGGACGGGAGATCCTCCGGGTCGGAGTGCTCGACGAGGTCACGATGGAAAGGCGTGCGCGCGAGCTGCTCAACACGCTGTCCATCCGGATCCCCAGCGTGCGGATCCCGATCGCCAGCCTCTCCGGCGGTCAGCGGCAGGTCGTGGCCATCGCCCGCGCCCTGATCGGCGAGCCCAAGGTCGTCATCCTCGACGAGCCCACCGCCGCCCTCGGCGTCGAGCAGACCGCCCAGGTCCTCGACCTGGTCGAGCGGCTGCGCGAGCGCGGCCTCGGCGTGATTCTGATCAGCCACAACATGGCTGACGTGACGGCGGTCGCGGACACCGTCCACGTGCTGCGCCTGGGCAGGAACAACGGGTCCTTCCCGGTCAAGGGCACCACGAACGAGCAGATCATCGCGGCCATCACCGGAGCCACGGACAACGCCGTGACCCGCCGTCAGTCGCGCAATGTGGAGGCGGCGAAGTGAGCGACAAGACCACCCTGTCGAAGGCCGACGAGGAGCCGCCGGCCGCTCCGGTCGACGAAATGGCCCCGGCCGCGGTCGAGGTCATCGACCCCCGGCTGCTGGTCCGCCAAGAGGGCTTCAAGGGCTACATCACCGAGTTCAAGCGCAAGCTCAAGGGCGGTGAACTGGGCTCGCTGCCCGTCATCGTCGGCCTGATCATCATCTGGACCGTGTTCCAGCTGAAGGACAGCCTGTTCCTCAGCTCGACCAACATGGTCAACATCAGCTACTTCCTGGCCGCCACCGGCATGATCGCGGTCGGCCTGGTCTTCGTGCTGCTGCTCGGTGAGATCGACCTGTCGGTCGCCTCCGTCAGCGGTCTGTCGGCCGCGATCTTCGCGATCTTCTCCACCACGCACGGCATGAACATGTGGCTGGCGATGATCCTCACGGTCCTCACCGGCATCGGCATCGGCGCGATCCACGGCTTCTTCTTCGCCAAGATCGGCGTCCCCGCCTTCGTGGTCACCCTCGCGGGCAACCTCGGCTGGAACGGCCTGATGCTGTGGCTGCTCGGCTCCACCGGCTCGCTGTCCATCCAGGACAAGGGCCCGATGCACATCCTGGGCCAGCGCTCCTTCTTCATGGACCAGGACATCGCCGGCGCCTACATCCTGGCGACCGTCGGTGTCGTCGCGCTGCTCGCCGGTTCGCTGATCGAGCAGACCCGCCGCCGCAAGGCGGGCGTCCCGTTCCGCCCCACCAGCGAGATCGCGCTGCGCACCGTCGCCCTGGCCGTCGTGGCCTACGTGGCCGCGTACGTGCTCAACAAGTCCGCCGGTGTGCCGAACGCCCTGGTGATCTTCCTGGTCGCCCTGGTGATCTGCGACTTCGTCCTGCGCCGCACGCCCTTCGGCCGCAAGGTCTTCGCGGTCGGCGGCAGCATCGAGGCCGCCCGCCGCGCCGGTATCAACGTGGCGCTGATCCGGATCGCGGTCTTCGCGATCTCCGGCGGCTTCGCCGCCATCGGCGGTCTCTTCCTGGCCGCCCAGACCTACACCGCGACGCTCGCCGCCGGTACCGGCAACCTGCTGATGCTGGCGATCGCCGCCGCGGTCATCGGCGGCACCAGCCTCTTCGGCGGTCGCGGCAACGTCTGGTCGGCGCTGCTCGGCATGCTGGTCATCCAGTCCATCCAGACCGGACTCGACCTGCTCAACATGAACACCTCGATCCAGTACATGATCACCGGCGCCGTTCTGCTCGCCGCCGTGGTCATCGACTCGGTCTCGCGCCGTACGCAGAAGACCTCCGGCCGCGCGTAGCGGCACCGCGTACGACGGCGGCGCGCGTAACGGCTCGTAACAACGCGGGCGGACACGCGCGCCGCGGCAGCACCTCGAACCGCCGGGCGGACCTGGAAATCCAGGTCCGCCCGGCGGTTCGCCGTTGCCGTGCCGTGACATACATCGCACAGGGCGGCCGACAGCCTTGGAACCGGAAGATTAGACTCGTCGGATCGGCCGTATCGAAGCGATCCGGCCGTGTCGGCGTCCACGTCGGCAAAACCGTGGGACAGACCTTCGACAGGTGCCGACAGGTACCGACAGGCAGCAGAGGGAGGAACGGGTGGCAGTGCTGACCCGTATCAACGGACCGCGCGACCTCGACCGGCTCAGCCAGCAGCAGCTCGTGGAGCTGGCGGGGGAGATCCGTGCCTTCCTCGTCGACGCGGTGTCCAAGACCGGCGGGCACCTCGGCCCCAACCTCGGTGTGGTCGAGCTGACCATCGCCCTGCACCGCACCTTCCACTCGCCCGTCGACCGGATCCTCTTCGACACCGGCCACCAGGCGTACGTGCACAAACTGCTCACCGGACGCAAGGACTTCGCGAAGCTCAAGAGCAAGGGCGGCCTGTCCGGCTACCCGTCGCGCGCCGAGTCCGAGCACGACGTGATCGAGAACAGCCACGCCTCCACCGTCCTCGGCTGGGCCGACGGTCTCGCCAAGGCCAACGAGGTGCTGGGCCGCACCGACCACGTGGTCGCCGTGATCGGCGACGGCGCGCTCACCGGCGGCATGGCCTGGGAGGCGCTGAACAACATCGCCGCCGCCCAGGACCGCCCGCTGATCATCGTCGTCAACGACAACGAGCGGTCCTACGCGCCCACGATCGGCGGCCTCGCGGACCACCTGGCGACCCTGCGCACCACCGACGGCTACGAGCGCTTCCTGTCCCGTACCAAGGACCTCCTGGAGCGCACCCCGCTGATCGGCCAGCCGCTCTACGAGACGCTGCACGGCGCGAAGAAGGGCCTGAAGGACTTCATCGCCCCGCAGGGCATGTTCGAGGACCTGGGCCTGAAGTACGTCGGCCCGATCGACGGCCACGACGTGGAGGCGCTGGAGTCCGCGCTGCTGCGCGCCAAGCGGTTCGGCGGCCCGGTCATCGTGCACTGCATCACCGAGAAGGGCCGCGGCTACAAGCCCGCCGAGCAGGACGAGGCCGACCGCTTCCACGGCATCGGCCCGATCCACCCCGACACCGGTCTGCCGGTCGCCGCCGCGGGCGCCGACTGGACGTCCGTCTTCGGTGACGAGATGGTCGCGCTCGGCAAGGAGCGCGACGACATCGTCGCCATCACCGCCGCGATGCTCCAGCCGGTCGGCCTGGAGAAGTTCGCCAAGGCGTTCCCCGACCGCGTCTACGACGTCGGCATCGCGGAACAGCACGGCGCGACCTCGGCCGCGGGTCTGGCCACCGGCGGACTGCACCCGGTCTTCGCGGTCTACGCGACCTTCCTCAACCGCGCCTTCGACCAGGTCCTGATGGACGTGGCCCTGCACAAGTGCGGTGTCACCTTCGTCCTGGACCGGGCGGGCGTCACCGGCAGCGACGGCGCCTCGCACAACGGCATGTGGGACATGTCCATCCTCCAGGTCGTGCCGGGACTGCGGATCGCCGCCCCGCGCGACGCCGACCAGGTACGCGCCCAGCTCCGCGAGGCCGTCGCGGTGGACGACGCGCCGACCGTGGTGCGCTACTCCAAGGGCGCGGTCGGCCCGGCCGTCGCCGCCGTCGGCCGGATCGGCGGCATGGACGTGCTGCGCGAGCCGTCCGAGGGCGAGCGCCCCGACGTCCTGCTGGTCTCGGTCGGCGCCCTCGCGCCGATGTGCCTGGAGATCGCCGGGCTGCTGGACGCGCAGGGCATCACCACCACCGTGGTCGACCCGCGCTGGGTCAAGCCGGTGGACGAGGCGCTGCCCGGCCTGGCCGCCAAGCACCGCGTCGTGGTCACCGTCGAGGACAACGGGCGGGTGGGCGGCGTCGGTTCCGCCGTCGCGCAGGCGCTGCGCGACGCGGAGGTGGACGTGCCGCTGCGCGACTTCGGCATCCCGCAGCGCTTCCTCGACCACGGCTCGCGCAAGGACGTGATGGCCGACATCGGGCTCACCGCACCGGACATCGCCCGCCAGGTGACCGGCCTGGTCGCCACCATCGACGGCCGCTTCGCGGACGACGCGGACCACGCGCGCGAGATCGCCCGCGACTGATCCCACCGCCCGCCCGCCCCTCGCCGGGGACACGGCGGCGCACCCGTACGACGCGGGGGTCCACCCATACGGGTGGACCCCCTCTTCCATCGGCGTACGCGTAGGCGCGCCTATTCGGGTGAGACGGACCTCCGGAGTGCAGTAACGCAGTAGCGGCTGCCGACCGACGGAATCGACCGGCCGAACCGACCGGCCGCCGGACGATCTGGAGGTGTGACGGTGGACACCGACACGCGTGACGACACGGCCCCCCGACCCCGGGGGGTGTTCCGCACCAAGAGCATCGAACAGTCGATCGCGGACACCGAGGAGCCGGAACACGGCCTGCGCAAGGAGCTGTCCGCGCTCGACCTGATCGTCTACGGGGTCGGCGTCATCGTCGGCACCGGCATCTTCGTGGTCACCGGCTCGGTCGCCAAGGACTACGCGGGGCCCGCCGTCGCGCTCGCCTTCATCGTCTCCGCGATCGTCTGCGGCCTGGCCGGGCTCTGCTACGCCGAGTTCGCCTCGACCGTGCCGGTGGCCGGATCGGCGTACACTTTCAGCTACGCCTCCATCGGCGAACTGCCCGCCTGGATCATCGGCTGGGACCTGATCCTCGAACTGGCGCTGGGCGCGGGCGTGGTGGCGGGCGGCTGGTCCGGCTACATGGCCAATCTGCTGTCGCACTTCGGCATCGACATCCCCAAGGTCCTCACCCACGACGGCGGCGGCTTCGGCTTCGACCTGCTGGCCGCGGTGCTGGTGCTGGTGCTCACCGGCATCGTGATGGCCGGAATGAAGCTGTCCGCGCGGGTCACCACGCTGATCGTCGCCGTCAAGGTGACCGTGGTGCTGCTGGTGATCTTCGCCGGGCTGTTCTTCATCACCGGCAGCAACTACCACCCGTTCCTCCCGGCGTCGAAGGCCAACACCGGCAGCGGCTCCGACCTGCACGCGCCGCTGGTGCAGATGATCTTCGGCTTCACCCCGTCCTCGTTCGGCGTGATGGGCATCTTCTCCGCCGCCGCCGTGGTCTTCTTCGCCTTCATCGGCTTCGACATCGTCGCCACCGCCGCCGAGGAGACCAAGAAGCCGCAGCGGGACATGCCGCGCGGCATCCTCGGCTCGCTGGTCATCTGCACCGTGCTGTACGTGGCGGTCTCGCTCGTCGTCACCGGCATGCAGAAGTACTCGGACCTGGACACCACCGCGCCGCTGGCGTCCGCCTTCAAGTCGGTCGGCGCGCCCTTCTGGTCCGGCCTGATCAGCTTCGGCGCGGCCGTCGGCCTGACCTCCGTGGTGATGATCCTGCTGATGGGCCAGACCCGGGTGTTCTTCGCGATGAGCCGCGACGGGCTGCTGCCGCGCGCCTTCTCCCAGGTGCACCCGAAGTTCGGCACCCCCTACCGCACCACGGTGCTGCTCGGCGTGATCGTCGCGCTGATCGCCGGATTCTTCACCGTCGGCGAACTGGAGGAGATGGTCAACGTCGGGACGCTCTTCGCGTTCGTCGTCGTCGCCATCGGCGTCGTCGTGCTCCGCCGCACGCGCCCCGACCTGCCGCGCGCCTTCCGCGCCCCCTGGGTGCCCGTCCTGCCGGTGGCCTCGGTGTGCGCGTCCCTGTGGCTGATGCTCAACCTCAGCGTGGAGACCTGGCTCCGGTTCGCCGTATGGATGGTGATCGGCTTCGTCATCTACTTCGGCTACGGCCGCTCCCACAGCAGGCTGGGCCGCGGGCGCTAAGTGCAGCCGACGAGCGCGGTACTGGCGGCGCGGCCGGCCGTACCGGTGGCCGTACCCGCGGGTGCCCCCGGCCGCCGCGACCGGTGCTACTGGTCGCGGCTGGCCGCGCTGCTCGCGGCGCTCACCGTCCTGCTGCGCCTGCCGTCCTTCGCCCGCCCGGTGTGGAATCCCGACGAGGGCTATCTGGCCGTCCAGGCGCGGCTGCTGGCGCACGGCGGGGTGCTGTACGACACGGTGGTCGACCGCAAGCCGCCGCTGCTGCCGTGGCTGTACCAGGGGCTCTTCGCGGTCTTCGGCGACGGCTCGCTATGGCCGCCGCGCACGGCCGCGCTGCTGGCGCACCTGGCGACCGCGCTGCTGCTGGCCGCGGTCGCCCGCCGCCGCTGGGGCGACCGGTCGGGGGCGGCGGCGGGCGCGGGATACCTGCTGCTGTCGGTCGGCCTCGCGCCCGAGGACACCCTGGCGGCCACCTTCGAGGTCTTCATACTCCCGTGGACCGCCGCCGCCGTCTGGTGCGCCGACCGCTCCCGCTGGGGACTGGCGGGCGTGGCCGTGGCGGGCGCGGCCCTGACCAAGCAGACCGGCGCGGTGATACTGCTCCCGGTGGCCTGGACGCTGTGGCGGGCGGCGCGGGCCGGACGCGCCCCGGCGCTCGCGGGCGCGCTGCGGCTCTGCCTCGGCTTCGCGCTGCCGGTCGGCGCGGTGGCCCTGCTGACCGGACCCGGCCGCTTCCTGTTCTGGACGGTCACCGGCTCCGCCGAGTACGTCTCGCCGCGCGGCGCCTGGCTGACCGGGCTGAGCCGGGCGGCGGGCGGCGCCAGCGTCCTGGCGGTGGCCGCCGCCGGAATGCTGCTGGCCGCGGGCGCCGCCTGGGCGCTGCGCCGCCGCCCGGTCCCCGCCGACCTGTGGGTGTGGCTGGCCGCCTCCGGGGTCGCCGTGGTCTCCGGCTTCCAGTTCTACGGCCACTACTTCCTCCAGATGGTGCCCCCGCTGGTGCTGATCGGCGTGGCCGCCGTCCGCGCGCTGCCCCGGCTGCGCGCCGCCGTCACCTGCTGGACGGTCCTGGCCTGCGCCGGATTCCTGGTCTGGGACCTGGCCGCGCCGAGCCGCGAGCTGGACCACGCGGTCGCCGTCGCCGCCGCGGTCCGCGCGCACACCGCGCCCGACGACCGCGTCCTGGTGTGGGGCATACACCCCGAGACGTACTGGTTCGCCGACCGGCGGCCCGCCAGCCGCTATCTGACCGCGGGCTTCCTCACCAACTTCAGCGGCGGGCGCGGCGGGGTCCGGGTGGGGGAGCGGTACGCGGTCCCCGGCGCCTGGCGTGCCTTCAACGCGGAATTCTCCGCGCACCCGCCCGCGCTGGTGGTCGACGACTCCCGCGGCGACCCGTACGCGATCTCGCGCACGCCGACCCTGCGTGACCTGCTGGGTTCCGGCTACCGGCGGGTGGCGAGGGTCGACGGCGCGGTCGTATGGGCGCGCGAGGCCGCAGGACCGGCCGGGCGCGGCGGCGCCCATGGGGGACCGGCTGGACGTGGCGCATGGGGGCGATGGTAAAAAGGCGCGAGAGCTGGTGCGGCAATATCGAGGTGGCGTTGTCATGACGGAGTCCAAGGGACCCGGGAACCAGGACCGTGCGAAGGACGGGGGGAGCAAGCCCAAGCGCAAGTCCCTCCTGGACCGGGTACGGCCCTACGCGGTCGGCACGACCGCGATCGTGGTGGTCTTCGGCGGGTCCGCGCTGATCGGCCAGCACGTACGCAGCACCAAGGACGACAAGGTGCGCGAGCCCTCGGGCGTCATCGCCGCGCCCATCGTGCCCACGGGCCCGGTGGACACCGCGTCGCCCAGCCCCAGCGCCGCCCCCACGGGCCCCAAGCTCGGCCTGCCGGTGCGGCCGTCCGTGCCGGTCACGGTCACGATCTTCGTGGACCTGCGCAGCCCCGACTCCAAGGCGTTCGCCGACGAGTACCAGGCCACGCTGACGCAGTTGCTGACGACCGGCCAGGCGGAGCTCCAGTACCGCCTGGTGACCGCCTCCGACCAGCAGTACGGCGGCGAGGGCTCCAAGACCGCGGCCAACGCGGCGGCGTGCGCGCAGGACCAGAGCCGCTTCACGCAGTTCATGAAGGAGGTCTGGAAGCACCAGCCGGACCCGAAGAGCGACACGCTGACCCACCTGAACTTCCTGAAGGAACTGGCCGTCAAGGCCGGGAAGATCAAGCTCAGCACCTTCGAGCCGTGCCTGGAGCAGGGCGACCACAACGGCTGGGTGCAGCAGTCGCAGAACGACTTCGCGAAGTCCGACCTCGGCTCGATCCCGGTGGTGGAGATCAACGGCACGCCGGTCAAGGACGTGCACTCCACGCTGACCCCGCAGAAGCTGCGCAAGATGGTGCTCGCCGAGGCCAAGCGCGTGATCGCGGTGCAGGCCACGCCGTCGGACACGCCCGCGCTGCTGGGCTGACGGACTGTCGGATTTCTCCGGCCGCTCCGTCGTCCGCACCGCGGTAGCTCCGCTGTCCCGCCGCTCCCCGCGGTCGGGTGTTTCGTGCCCTTGAATCATCGGTATGTCAGATTTCGTCAACTTTTAGGCGAAATCGGGTACTGAAGGCATGTGACACCCGATCACGGAGGAGTGGTGCGCATGTCCATACCGGTGTTCGATGACGTCGAACCGCTGCCCGCCTGCGGTTGCGAGGAGTGCGCCCGACGGCGCCTCACCGACTCGATGGCGCGCGACACCGGTGGACCGGCCACCGGCGCGACGACCCGTGTGGTGGTCGTGGCCGCCGCCGCGGGCACCGCGCTGGGCAGCGCCGCCGGAGCGGTCGCCGCCGTGCCCGTGCCGTCGGAGGCCACCGCCTTCACCACGGGCCACGCCGCGCTCGCCGCCGCCCCCGCCACGGTCCCGGCCGCCACCCCCCTGCGGCTCACCCGCGACCAGATCATCCAGCGCGCCCGCACCTGGGCGGACGCCAAGGTGCCGTACAGCATGACCGCGTACTGGAAGGACGGGTACCGGCAGGACTGCTCCGGCTTCGTCTCCATGGCCTGGGGTCTGGGCAGCAGCGCCTGGACCGGCAGTCTGGCCGGCTACGGCGTCCGGATCACCAAGGACGAGCTGATGCCCGGTGACATCCTGCTCTTCCACAACGCCGCCGACCCCGAACACGGGTCGCACACGGTCATCTTCGACGGCTGGGTGGACGACGCGCACACCGCGTACACCGGCTACGAGCAGACGGTCCCGGCCACCCGGGTCCAGACCACGCCGTACGCATACTGGTCCAATTCCGGGAAATACATTCCCTACCGGTACAAGTATCTGGCGGGTGGCAGCAATTCGGGATCGGGGTCCGGTGGGTCGTCGTCGGGTTCCACGGCCTTCCCCGGCACGTCCGCCTTCGGCCCCGGCGCCGACAACGCCAACGTCACCCGACTCGGCACCATGCTGGTCGGCCGCGGCGCCAGCTCGTACTACAAGGTCGGTCCCGGACCGAAGTGGAGCGAGTCCGACCGCGGCGCGACCAGCGCCTTCCAGCGCGCCCAGGGCTGGTCGGGCAGCGACGCGGACGGGCTGCCCGGCCCCACGACCTGGTCGTACCTCGTCCAGGACAAGGGCCGCGACATCTCCGGCGCCCCGCGGGCCTCCGGCGGCACCCCCGCCAAGGTCCCGGCCTACCCCGGCGCGGGCGCCTTCCGGCCCGGCCAGACCAACGACTCGGTACTCGCCCTCGGCAAACGGCTCGTCGCCAAGGGCTTCGGCAAGAACTACACGGTGGGCCCCAGCCGTACATGGGGCGAGGCAGACCGGCGCAATGTCGAGGCGTTCCAGCGGTCCCTGGGCTGGACCGGGCGCGATGCGGACGGCTACCCCGGCCCCGAGACCTGGAGACGACTGTTCACGTGACGACATCTTCCACCGCCGCCGGGACGGGGCTGCCGGAGCAGACCCGCCCGGCCGCCCACAGCGGCGGCACCGAAGTCCACCCCGCCCCCGCCGCCCCGCCGGAGCTCGTCGAACGGCCGGGGCCCTGCCTGCCCGGCTGGACCGCGACCGCCGTCGTGCTCGCCGCGACCGTCGGCGTCTGCTGGCTGCTGTGGCGCGCCGGCGTCCTGCCCGCCGACGTCGCCGGCCGCCCCCTGCTGCCGCCCCCGCCCGGCGGCGGCTCCGCCAGCGGCCTGTGGAGCGGCGTCCTGCTGCTCGCCGCGGTCGCCGCCTTCGCCGCGGGCGGCCTCACCAGAGGCCGCAACGGCAGCGTCTGGGTGCTCACCCGGCACGGCTCCTACCGCGGCACGGTCCGCCGTACCGGCCTGCTCTGGATCAGCCCGCTGCTCACCCGCCGCAGGCTCGACGTGTCCCTGCGGCACTGGCGCAGCCGCCCGATCGACGCGGTCGACGCCAACGGCACCCCGCTCCAGCTCAGCGTCCTGCTGGTGTGGCGGGTCAGGGACACCGCCAAGGCGGCCTTCGCCGTCGACGACCACAACCTCTTCCTGCGCGAGCAGGTCGAGGCCGCCGTCGCGCTGGCCGTCTCCCGGCACCCGGCCGACGACTTCCGCGGCGCCGCGCCCACCCTGCGCGACAGCGAACGGCTCGGCGACCACCTCACCAAGCTGATCGCCGCCGACCAGCGCCCGGTCGGCATCGAGGTCTTCTCGGCCACCCCGGTCCGCCTCGACTACGCCCCCGAGGTCGCCGCGGCCATGCGGCGCGCCCAGATTTCCGCGCTGGACGCCAAACACCGCAGAGCCGTACTCGACGACGTCCTGGCCACTGTCGCCGAGACCGTCCGCGGCATCACCGAGCGCGGCCTCGTGCAGCTCGACGACTACGAACGCAAGGCGCTGGTACGGGACCTGACGGTGGCGCTGTGCACGACCGTGCCGAAGAAGTGAGCCGCGCCGGGACCCGCGTGAGCTGAGCCGGAACGGCGAAGCGCCGGACGGCCCCCTGACATCGGGGCCGTCCGGCGCTTCGCCGCGTCCGTCCTAGGCGGGGACGCTCGCCACGCCAGGCGCCAGGAACGGCTTGCCGTTCACCCGCTGGGACACGCCCTCGCGGTCCAGGTACGGGGTGACGCCGCCCAGGTGGAAGGGCCAGCCCGCGCCGGTGATCAGGCACAGGTCGATGTCCTGCGCCTCGGCCACCACGCCCTCGTCCAGCATCAGGCCGATCTCCTGCGCGACGGCGTCCAGCACCCGGTCGCGCACCTGCGCCTCGGTGAGCACCGAGTCGCCCTGCTTGAGCAGCGCGGCGACCTCGGGGTCCAGCTCCGGCACGCCGGAGTCGTAGACGTAGAAGCCGCGCTTGCCCGCCTTGACCACGGCCGCCAGATTCTCCGAGACGGTGAAGCGGTCGGGGAAGGCGCCGTGCAGCGTCTCGGAGACGTGCAGACCGATGGCCGGGCCGACCAGTTCGAGCAGCACCAGCGGCGACATCGGCAGGCCGAGCGGCTCGACGGCCTTCTCCGCGACGGCGACCGGCGTGCCCTCGTCGATGACGTTCTGGATCTCGCCCATGAAGCGGGTCAGGATGCGGTTGACGACGAACGCCGGGGCGTCCTTGACCAGCACCGCGGTCTTCTTCAGCTTCTTCGCCACGCCGAAGGCGGTGGCCAGCGACGCGTCGTCGGTCCGCTCGGCGCGGACGATCTCCAGCAGCGGCAGCACCGCGACCGGGTTGAAGAAGTGGAAGCCGACGACCCGCTCCGGGTGCTCCAGCTTCGAGGCCATCTCGGAGACCGACAGCGAGGAGGTGTTGGTGGCCAGGATCGCGTCCGGGCGCACCACCGCCTCCAGCTCCGCGAAGACCTGCTGCTTGACGCCCATCTCCTCGAAGACGGCCTCGATGACGAAGTCCGCGTCGCCGAAGGCGGTCGCCTTGTCCAGGTGACCGGAGACCAGCGCCTTGAGGCGGTTGGCCTTGTCCTGGCCGACGCGGCCCTTGGCGAGCAGCTTGTCGATCTCGCCGTGGACGTAACCCACGCCCTTGTCGATCCGCGCCTGGTCGATGTCGGTCAGCACGACCGGCACCTCCAGGCGGCGGGCGAAGAGCAGCGCGAGCTGCGAGGCCATCAGGCCCGCGCCGACCACGCCGACCTTGGACACCGGGCGGGCCAGCGACTTGTCGGGCGCGCCCGCCGGGCGCTTGCCGCGCTTCTGCACCAGGTTGAAGGCGTAGATGCCGCTGCGCAGTTCGCCGCCCATGATGAGGTCGGCCAGCGCCGCGTCCTCGGCGTCGAAGCCCTGCCGCAGATCGCCGTTCTTCGCCGCGGCGAAGATGTCCAGCGCGCGGTACGCGGCAGGGGCCGCTCCGTGCACCTTGCTGTCCGCGACGGCCCGGCCGCGGGCCACGGCCTGGTCCCACGCCTCGCCGCGGTCCACCTCGGCCCGGTCCACCTCCAGCTCGCCCTTGAGGATGGCCGCGGTCCAGGCCAGCGACTGCTCCAGGAAGTCCGCCGCCTCGAACAGCGCGTCGGCGATGCCCAGTTCGTACACCTGGGCGCCCTTGAGCTGACGGTTCTGGTTGAGCGAGTTCTCGATGATGACGGTGACCGCGCGGTCCGCGCCGATCAGGTTCGGCAGCAGTACGCAGCCGCCCCAGCCGGGCACCAGGCCGAGAAAGACCTCGGGGAGCGAGAAGGCGGGCAGCGAGGCCGACACCGTGCGGTAGGTGCAGTGCAGACCGACCTCGACACCGCCGCCCATGGCCGCGCCGTTGTAGTACGCGAAGGTCGGCACGGCCAGGGACTGGAGCCGCTTGAAGACCTCGTGACCGCTCCTGCCGATGGTCAGCGCCTCGTCGCGTGTCCTGAGCACCTCGACGCCCTTGAGGTCGGCGCCGACCGCGAAGATGAACGGCTTGCCGGTGATGCCGACGCCGGTGATCGCGCCCTCCGCCGCCTCCTTCTCCACCTGGTCGAGCGCCGCGTCCAGGTTGGCCAGCGACTGCGGGCCGAAGGTGGTCGGCTTGGTGTGGTCCAGGCCGTTGTCCAGCGTGATCAGCGCGAAACGGCCCGCGCCCGGCAGCTCCAGGTGCCGCACCTGGGCCTGGGTGACGACCTCGCCGGGGAACCGCTCGGCCGCCCCCTTCAACAGCTCGGTGGTGCTGCTCACTTGGTGCCTCCGTCGAAGTGGGGGTTCTCCCAGATGACCGTGCCGCCCATGCCGAAGCCGACGCACATGGTGGTGATGCCGTAGCGCACGTGCGGCTGCTCCTCGAACTGCCGGGCGAGCTGCGTCATCAGCCGCACACCGGAGGAGGCCAGCGGGTGGCCGTAGGCGATGGCGCCGCCGTACTGGTTGACCCGCGGGTCGTCGTCGGCGATGCCGTAGTGGTCGAGCAGCGAGAGCACCTGGACGGCGAACGCCTCGTTGATCTCGAACAGGCCGATGTCGCCGATCGACAGACCGGCCTTGGCCAGCGCCTTCTCGGTCGCCGGGATCGGGCCGATGCCCATCACCTCGGGCTCGACGCCCGCGAAGGCGTACGAGACCAGGCGCATCCGTACCGGCAGGTCCAGCTCCCTGGCGACGTCCTCCGCGGCGAGCAGCGAGGCGGTGGCGCCGTCGTTGAGACCGGCCGCGTTGCCCGCGGTGACCCGGCCGTGCGGGCGGAAGGGGGTCTTCAGACCCGCGAGCTGCTCCAGCGTGGTGCCCGGCCGCATCGGCTCGTCCGCCGTCGCCAGGCCCCAGCCGGTCTCCCCGGCCTCGGGGGTGGTGCGGCGGATCGCGATCGGCACCAGGTCCTGCTGGATCCGGCCGTTGGCGTACGCCTTCGCGGCCTTCTCCTGGCTGCGGACGGCGAATTCGTCGGCGCGCGCCTTGGTGAGCTGCGGGAAGCGGTCGTGCAGATTCTCCGCGGTCATGCCCATGAACATCGCCGACTCGTCGACGAGCTTCTCCGAGACGAACCGCGGGTTGGGGTCGACGCCCTCGCCCATCGGGTGCCGTCCCATGTGCTCGACGCCGCCGGCCACCACGACGTCGTACGCGCCGAAGGCGATGCCGCCGGCCGTGGTCGTCACCGCGGTCATCGCGCCCGCGCACATCCGGTCGACGGAGAAACCGGGCACGGTGGTCGGCAGCCCGGCGAGAATGCCCGCCGTCCGGCCCAGGGTGAGGCCCTGGTCGCCGATCTGCGTGGTCGCGGCGACCGCGACCTCGTCGATCCGCGCCGGGTCCAGATCCGGGTTGCGCCGCAGCAGCTCCCGGATGCACTTGATCACCAGGTCGTCGGCCCGGGTCTCGTGATACATGCCCTTCGGGCCCGCTTTGCCGAACGGGGTGCGGACGCCGTCAACGAATACGACGTCCCTTCCGGTACGAGGCACGGTGGGTCTCCCTCTTCGACGATGTGGAACGCGGCGCTGAAGCACGCTTCCTACGGCTCGCCTCACATGCTACTCGCCGGTAACTCGTGTGCACAGCTTCCCTCGCGGAAGCGGCGCAGCTCACATCGCACGGATGTTACCGAAGGTTACCCCTGTGGCGGGAGACCCTGAGGGAGCGCCGCGGGCGGGTCGGCCGTTCGACACGGAACCACCGGCGGCGGACCACCGACGCAGGACCACGGACGGGGAACCGCCACCCGCGGACGGACCACCGGCCCCGGCGGGCTATTCGCCCGGGGGCGGGTCCGCCGGGCGGGCGGTCAGCGCGACCGTCAGCAGCGGGGTGGTCAGCTCGACCTGCCACGGGCGGGCGCCCATGTCCGCGAGCTGGGCGGCCACGACCTCCTCGCTCGCGTTCGCCGGAGGCGCCCAGCACAGCCGACGCACCGTGTCCGGGGTGATCAGATTCTCCTGGGGGAGATTCAGCTCCTCGGCCAGCGCGCTCACCGCGGCGCGCGCCGCGGAGAGCCGGGCGGCGGCGACCGGGTCCTTGTCCGCCCAGGCGCGCGGCGGCGGGGGGCCGGTGTACGCGGCGGCGGGCTGCGGCAGCTCCCGCTCGGGCAGCGCGCGCGCCCGGTCGATCGCGGACTGCCACTGGTCGAGCTGGCGGCGGCCCATCCGGTGCCCGAAACCGGGCAGGGCGGCCAGCGCGTGCGCGTTCGGCGGGCTCTCCAGCGCCGCCGTCACGATCGCGGCGTCGCTGAGCACCCGGCCGGGGGAGACGTCCCGCTCACGGGCGGTACGGTCGCGCGCCAGCCACAGCTCGCGCACCACGGCGATCTGCCGACGCCGCCGCACCTTGTGCATGCCCGAGGTCCTGCGCCAGGGGTCGACGCGCGGCGCGGCCGGCGGGGCGGCGGCGATGGCCGCGAATTCCTGGAGCGCCCACTCCAGCTTCCCCTGGGTGCGCAGCTCCTCCTCCAGCGCGTCCCGCAGATCCACCAGCAGCTCGACGTCGAGCGCGGCGTACCGCAGCCACGGGTCGGGCAGCGGGCGGGTGGACCAGTCCACCGCCGAGTGGCCCTTCTCCAGTGCGAAGCCCAGCACGTTCTCCACCATCGCGCCGAGGCCGACCCGGGCGAACCCGGCCAGCCGCCCGGCCAGTTCGGTGTCGAACAGCGAGGTGGGGTGCATGCCGATCTCGGACAGGCACGGCAGATCCTGGGTGGCGGCGTGCAGCACCCACTCGGTGCCGGTCAGGGCGTCGCCCAGGGTGGACAGGTCGGGGCATCCCGTGGGGTCGATCAGCGCGGTCCCTGCTCCGGCGCGGCGCAACTGGACCAGATAGGCCCGCTGCCCGTAGCGGTAGCCGGAGGCGCGCTCGGCATCGACGGCGACCGGACCGGAACCCGCGGCGAAAGCCGCGACGACATCTGCGAGAGCCTCCGGGCTGGCGGTCACCGGCGGGATTCCCTCGCGCGGGTCCAGCAGCGGGACCGGCGCCGGGCCTGCTTGGGTTGCGGTCTCTCTGGCGTCGGTCACTTGTTAAGGGTAGCCGGGTACGGCGTGTCAGGTGGAGATCCAACGGACAGGGCGTACGGTACGTCGCCGCCGGGTCCGTGAGCGCCGGGGCCGCGGCACCGCCAGGACGGCCGACGCGCGCGCGTATACGGCGGGCGTACGCGCGGACACGGGCGCGCGTATACGAAACGACCCCCGGCGGAACGTTCCGCCGGGGGTCGCTCACGGCCGGGGCCTCAGTGGATGATTCCGGTGCGCAGGGCCACCGCGACCATGCCGGCGCGGTCCCCGGTGCCCAGCTTCCTGGCGATCCGGGCGAGGTGGCTCTTGACGGTCAGCGCCGAAAGGCCCATGGAGACGCCGATCGCCTTGTTCGACTGGCCTTCCGCGACCAGCCGCAGCACCTCGACCTCGCGGCCGGACAGCTCGCGGTAGCCGCTGGGGTGGCCGGGTGCGCCCGGCGGGCGGCGCTGCATACGGGCCGCGGTGGCGCCCAGCGGCGCCAGTCCCGGCCGGGTGGCGAGACCGCCGGGGCTGTTGCGGGTGCCGGTCACGACATAGCCCTTCACCCCCCCGGCAAGCGCGTTGCGCACGGCGCCGATGTCGTCGGCGGCGGAGAGTGCGAGGCCGTTGGGCCAGCCTGCCGCGCGGGTCTCGGCGAGCAGGGTGAGGCCGGAGCCGTCGGGGAGATGGACATCGGCGACGCAGATGTCGCGGGGGTTACCGACCCGGGGACGGGCCTCGGCGATGGACGAGGCCTCGATCACGTCGCGAACCCCGAGAGCCCACAGGTGTCGGGTGACAGTGGAGCGGACGCGGGGGTCGGCTACGACGACCATGGCCGTCGGCTTGCTGGGGCGGTAGGCGACCAGGCTCGTGGGCTGCTCGAGAAGAACGGACACCGGGCCTCCTGTGGCAAAGGGGACTGAAACGGTCACAATCTCCTTCGGCAGCAATTGCTCCGGCCTTTAGGGAAAGATCACGATTTATTGAGGATCATTTCCGGCAATTCGGACGAGAAATCGAACATGCGAGAAGTGAGTGCGCCGCGCGATACGCCGGGGAGTGCGCGGGGGCGCGTCATCGGGGGCGCGTGACGTCACCGCAGGCCGGGGCGGTACGCCGGGCTACGGAAGCGGTCCGACGGACTCAGGTACGGCGCTTCGGCATCGGCACCACGCCGCTGCCCCCGCGCACCAACGGCTCCGGGCCCTCCGACGGCGGCAGACCCGCGCACGCGCACAGCAGATCGCACCAGGCCGCCAGGTGCGCCGCCACCTCGGGCGCGCCCCCCGCCCGCTCCCTCGGCGTCCACGACGCCCGGATCTCGATCTGCGTGTCGTCCACCCGGTCCGCCAGCGCGCCGAAGTAGTGCGACGACGCCCGCGAGACCGTACCGCTCGGGTCGTTGTACGCCGCCCCGCGCGCCGCCAGCGCCCCGGTCAGCCAGGACCAGCTCACCTCGGGCAACAGCGGATCCCCCGCCATCTCCGGCTCCAACTCGGCCCGCACCAACGTCACCAGGCGGAACGCGCCGTGCCACGCCTCGTGCCCGTCCGGCTCGTGCAGCAGCACCAACCGCCCGTCGGCCAGCTCCTCGCCGTCCGCCAGCACCGTCGCCTCCAGCGCGTACGCGTACGACGCCAGCCGCTTCGGCGCGGCCGTCTCCTCGATCCTGACCTCCGGCCTCACCCGCACCGAGCGCAGGGTGTCCACCGAGCGCCGAAAGGGGAGGGGGACGTCGTCACTGCCGTCGCCGAGGTGCCCGTGAACCGCTGCCATGCCCGGAAGACTAAGCCGCCGATGCCCTCCGGGCTCGGAACAACACCCTTATTGCCCTTCGGGGCGCCTTCCCGCTCCCCGCGAGGAGCACCCTTGCGCCTGCCACGCGCCCCCAACCCCCCGACTGCGCGGCGGGGTTCGCGGCTGGGGTGGTTGTGGGGTGAACGTCAAGGGGGGGGCGGTCTTGAGTGGGGTCAGCGGTACGGGGGGGCGGGGGTGGGAGCCGTCTTTTCTATGCTCACCGCGATTCCCTTTTTTTGCCGCCCTCTCGCCTCCGGCGGCTTAGATCCGGTGTCGACGCTCCTCTTCGACGGTCGCTCGTTCCTCGCTCCCTGCTCATCGTCGCTTTCGACACCGGCGCCGCCTTTGGCTCGCTGGCTACCGGCGAACCCCACCGCGCAGCGGTGCCGTAGGGGCGCAGCCCCTCGCGCAGCCGCACCCACCGGCGAACCCACCTGCGCAGCGGTGCCGTCGGGGCGCAGGACCCTCGCGCGGACGGGTGCTAGGGGCGCAGCCCCCTTGGTGGGGGTGGTGGGGGAGACGTGGGAGGATTCTCGGCGTGAGTGCGCACCAGCAGACCGCTGCTTCCCCGTTCATCCGCGCCTGTCGGCGCGAGCCCGTGCCGCATACGCCGGTGTGGTTCATGCGGCAGGCCGGGCGTTCGCTGCCCGAGTACCTGAAGATTCGCGAGGGCGTCGCGATGCTGGACTCGTGCACGCGGCCCGACCTCATCGCCGAGATCACGATGCAGCCGGTGCGGCGGCACAAGGTCGACGCGGCGGTCTACTTCAGCGACATCGTGGTGCCGCTCAAGGCGATCGGGATCGACCTCGACATCAAGCCCGGCGTGGGCCCGGTGGTGGCGGACCCGATCCGTACGCGGGAGGACCTGAAGCGGCTGCGGGCGCTGGAGCCCGAGGACGTCGGTTACGTCACCGAGGCGATCGGCCTGCTGACGGCCGAACTCGGCGAGACGCCACTGATCGGATTCGCTGGCGCGCCCTTCACGCTGGCCAGCTACCTCGTGGAGGGCGGCCCGTCGCGCAACCACGAGCGGACCAAGGCGCTGATGTACGGCGACCCCGAGCTGTGGCGTGACCTGCTGGACCTGCTCGCCGACATCACCGTGGGCTTCCTGAAGGTGCAGATCGAGGCGGGCGCGAGCGCCGTCCAGGTCTTCGACTCGTGGGTGGGGGCGCTCGCGCCCGTCGACTACCGGCGCTACGCGATGCCCGCGTCGGTGAAGGTCTTCGACGCGGTCGAGGACTACGGCGTCCCGCGCATTCACTTCGGCGTCGGCACCGGCGAACTGCTCGGTCTGATGGGCGAGGCGGGCGCGGACGTCGTCGGCGTCGACTGGCGGGTGCCGCTGGACGAGGCGGGCCGTCGGGTCGGTCCCGGCAAGGCGCTCCAGGGCAACCTCGACCCGTCGGTGCTCTTCGCCCCGACGGCGGCCGTCGAGGCGAAGGCCCGGGAGGTGCTGGACGCGGCCCCGGCCACCGGCCATGTGTTCAACCTCGGCCACGGTGTCCTGCCCAGCACCGACCCGGACGCTCTCACCCGTCTCGTCGACTTCGTGCACACCTCGACCGAGGTGTGACGGCTCAGTCCGTCGGCGGCTCCTCCGCACGCTCCGGCGCGTCCGTACCCGCCGGAGCCGTGGAGGGCGTGCGCTGCGGGTGGATCGGCGCGTGCGAGGACGGGCTCCAGGGGCGCGGCGCCATTGTCGGCGGCTCCTGCCGGGGCCAGCGGCGGCGCACCAGCCGGTAGCCGATGAAGCCGGCCAGCGCGACCACCAGGAACGGCAGCACGGCCGACAGGACGACCAGCACACCGCGGATCGTCACGTAGAAGGCGTGCCAGCCGCCGCCCAGCGCGTGGCCGACCTGCGTCCAGAATCCGTCCTCGTGCTTCGGCTTCGGCTTCGCCGCGACGTGCTTCACCGGCGGCTCGACCAGCCGCAGCGTCACCGTGGCCAGATCCGTCCGCTCCCGCAGTGCCGCCTGCTGCGCCTGGAGGGACTCCAAGTCGGCCTCGCGGGTGCTCAGTTCGCGCTCCAGCGACACCACGTCGCTGAGCGAGCCCGCCTGGTCCATCAGCTTGCGCACCCGGGCCACACTGGCCTGCTGCGACTTGATCCGGCTCTGTACGTCGACCACCTGGCCGGTGACGTCCTCGACGCCGACCTTGCGCTCCATCAGCGTGCCGAGCCCGGCCAGCCGGGTCAGCAGACCGTCGTACGCCGCGGGCGGCACCCGGAGCTGGATCGTCGACTGCTCGTGGCCCCCGGCGTCGACCGAGGTGTCCTCGGTGCCCGCGTAACCGCCCGCGTCGGCGACCATCGCGCGGGCCTTGTCGAGCGCGTCGCCCACCTTCGGGGTGCGGACGGTCAGGTGGGCCGTACGGACGAGGTAGCTGGGCGCGGACGGCTTGGCGTTGTTGCCGGTGGTGGCGGCCTTGTCCGACGCGGAACCGGGCGTACCGGAAGGCGCGTTCCCGGCGTCCGTACCGCTGCCGCCGTTCTTCATCGAGTCGCTGCCGCTGTCGTCCTGGCCGCGGGCCGCCGGGGCGGCGGCCTTGTCGGAAGCGCCGCCGCTTTCGCTGCTGCACCCGGCGACCGCGAGCGAGGCGGCCAGCAGCAGCGCGGCAGGGACGGCGGCCAGCCGCCGTCGTCCGCGCCGGCCGGCGTGGTGCGCGCGCCCGGTGCGCGGCGCTCCGGGTCTGTGTGTCCTCACGTCAATTCCCCCCGGGTGCGAGCCTCGTGAGGCCCGCCTAGTGACCTGTAGTGACAGTTGGACGTGGACGGTCCGCGCCGGGTTGCGGTCCCGCGGTAGCGATGGGATCACGTTCGGAACTCGGAACGGAGTCTGAGACAGTGGACGCATGAGCCAGACGCACAACGGCACGGGCGCTCCTGAACACGCGATCGTCATCGGCGGCGGAATCTCCGGACTCGCCGCGGCGCACCGGCTGGCGGGCGCGGGCGTCCGCGTCACGCTGCTGGAGGCGTCGTCGCGGCTGGGCGGCAAGCTGTACGCCGACGAGATCGCCGGGGTGCCGGTCGACCTCGGCGCCGAGTCGATGCTGGCCCGCCGCCCCGAGGCGATCGCCCTGGCCCGCGAGGTCGGGCTCGGCGACGACCTGGAGCCGCCCGCGGTGCTCGGCGCCGCGCTGTGGACGCGCGGCAAGCTGCGGCCCATGCCCAAGGGACACGTCATGGGCGTGCCCGGCGACCTCGGGCCGCTCGCCTCGTCCGGTGTGCTGTCCGCCGCGGGTCTCGCCAGGCTCCCGCTGGACCACGTACTGCCGCGCACCGAACTCGGCGACGATGTCGCGGTCGGCGCCTTCGTCGCCGCCCGGCTCGGCCACGAGGTCGTGGACCGGCTCGTCGAACCACTGCTCGGCGGCGTCTACGCGGGCAACGCCTACGAGATCTCGCTGCGCGCCGCGGTGCCGCAGCTCTTCGAGGCCATGCGCACCGGGCGCTCCCTGATCGAGGCGGCCCGCGACATCCAGCGCCGGGTCGCGGCCAGGGCGGGCGGCGCGGGACCGGTCTTCAACGGCATCCGCGGCGGCGTCGGACGGCTGCCGCTCGCGGTCGCCGAGGCGTGCCGCGCCGCGGGCGTCACCATCGAGACCGACGCGCCCGTACGCGAGCTGCGGCGCACCCCGCACGGCTGGCAGGTCGGCCTCGACGGCCGCGCGCTGGAGGCCGACGCCGTGGTGCTCGCCGTGCCCGCGCCCACCGCGGCCCGGCTGCTCGCCGCCGAGTCGCCCGCCGCCGCGGCCGAACTGGACACCGTCGAATACGCGGGCATGGCGCTGGTCACCATGGCCTTCCGCCGCCGTGAGATGACACGGCTGCCCAACAGCAGCGGCTTCCTCGTCCCGCCGGTCGACGGCCGCACCATCAAGGCGTCCACCTTCTCCAGCCGCAAATGGGGCTGGCTCGGCGAGGCAGGCGGCGACACCGTCGTCCTGCGCACCTCCATCGGCCGCCACGGCGACGAGGCGGACCTCGCCTGGGACGACACCGACCTCGTCCGCCTCTCCCGCGACGACCTGGAGGCCGCCGTGGGCCTGCGCGCCGCCCCGATCGCCGCCCGCGTCACCCGCTGGACCGCGGGTCTGCCCCAGTACCCGGTCGGCCACCTCGCCCGCGTCGCCCGCGTCCGCGAACACCTCACCAAGCTCCCCGCCCTGGCCGCCTGCGGCGCCGCTTACGACGGCGTCGGCATCCCCGCCTGCATCGCCGGAGCCCACCGCGCCGCGGCCGAGCTGCTGCCGCGGGGCTGAACGGCTCCGCGCCGGGTGGCCCCGCGGGCGTCGTGGGGGACCCTGGTGCCGGGAGCGCCGGGGGGCGCGGGAGAATGGGGGGTATGACCGACTCGACTGCCGACCGCGCTTCCGATTCCGCCGACGCCACGTCGGCGAAGGCCCCCAACGCGGGGAAGAAGGCCAAGGACCTCAACGAGGTCATTCGCTACACGCTCTGGTCGGTGTTCCGACTGCGCGACACCCTGCCCGAGGACCGCGGCGGGTACGCGGACGAGGTCGAGGAGCTGTTCGCGCAGCTCGCCGCCAAGGACATCACGATCCGCGGGACCTATGACGTCTCGGGGCTGCGGGCCGACGCCGATCTGATGATCTGGTGGCACGCGGAGACGGCCGAGGAGTTGCAGGAGGCGTACAACCTCTTCCGCCGCACCAAGCTGGGGCGCGCGGTGGAGCCGGTGTGGTCCAACATGGCGCTGCACCGCCCGGCGGAGTTCAACAAGTCGCATGTTCCGGCCTTCCTCGCCGATGAGACGCCGCGCGAGTGGGTCAGCGTCTATCCCTTCGTGCGCTCCTACGACTGGTACCTGCTGCCGGACGAGGACCGCCGCCGGATGCTCGCCGACCACGGCAAGATGGCCCGTGGCTACCCCGACGTGCGGGCGAACACCGTCGCGTCCTTCTCGCTCGGCGACTACGAGTGGATCCTGGCCTTCGAGGCCGACGAGCTGTACCGGATCGTCGACCTCATGCGGCACCTGCGCGCCTCCGAGGCCCGCTTGCACGTCCGCGAGGAAGTTCCCTTCTACACCGGCCGGCGCCGCGAGATCGCCGACCTGGTCGCGGGCCTGGCCTGACGCAGCAGCGCCCGTATCGCGGGGTCGCGCGGCGTGCGCGGCCCACGGGCGGCCAGGGCCGACAGCGGCGGCGCGTCCCGGGGTATCCCCCGGAGCGCCTCCTGCCCGGCCGGGGCCGCCCACCGCGTGTACGGATAGACCTCGACGCGCGCCACCGCCCAGCACGCCCCCGTCAGCAGCAGCGGCAGCACGTACCAGAGCAGCGCGGGCGTGCCGTCCGGCGCACGGACCGACCCGTTCAGCGCGACGGTGGCCACCGCCATCGCCAACGTCAGCCCGGTGGCGCCGCGCACCTGCCGCACCCCCGCCGCGAGCCGTTCGCGTGCCGCCGCCGGAACCCCGAGCCCGGCGGCCACCAGCCGCTCGCCGAGCGCGCGTACGGCCTCCGGCCAGGAACGCCGTTTCGTACCGCCCGAGTTCGACGCCGTCCGTGGGCAGCCGCTCTCCGGGCGCTCCACCGGCCGCGGCGACCCCGGCCAGGCACAGGCGCGCGCCGGCGGCGGTCGCCGCGGCACACGCGACGAGCAGCAGAAGAATCCACATGAGGGATTTCTATCGGACTCCGCCGACACCGCGTTCTCGGCCTGTGGATAACTCCGCGGTCGGGCTGGCGGGGCCCGTCAGAGCGGGCCGGGGGCGGGATGCGCGCGCAGGGACGGGTGGTCGGCGACGACGGTGGCGGAGCCCGGGGCGACCTCGGTGAAGCCCGCGTCGCGGACGACGGGGAGCGCGGAGGCGCTCAGGCGGGTCCACAGGGCGGGGGAGGGGGTGCGGACGGCCAGGGGGAAACCGGCGGCGCGCCAGGCGTCGCGGTCGGCGTCCGACAGCTCCCACCAGGCGAGTTGGGCACCGTGTCCGGCCTGGGCCATGGCCTTCCCGGCCGACATGGTGACGTCGGGATTCATCCACAGGACGGGGCGCGGGTCGCCGGGTTCGAGCGGTGACGGCGGCTGCGGGTCGTCCAACTCCGTGCCGGAGACCTGGAGTTTGGCCAGTTCCTTCGGCCAGCCGTCGAGCGGCACGGGCGGGTAGACCCGCACTTCGGCGGGCGGCACATCGGCCGTACCCGCTTCCGTGTCCGCCCCCGGCACCGATCCCGACGCGGACCCCGATCCCGATCCCGATCCCGTCACCGTGATGCCCGGCAGGGCCGCCGCCCGCCGCCACTCCGCTCCGCGCGCCCGCCGTACGACCTTGCGGATTCTGGCGTCCTGCCAGTTCCGTACGGCCTGCGCCCACTCGCCGTCGTCGGCCGTCGCGCGCTCGTCGCAGAGCAGGGTGAGGACGGCGCGCGCCGCTGTCTCCAGAGCGTCGGTACGGGTCGGGGGCGCGTCGCGCTCGATCCGGACGACGAGCGGGAGGACGAACTGGGGTGCCGCGTCGCGGTCGGCGGCCTGGTGCTGGAAGGGGCTGCTCACCGCCCCAGTCTGCCACCCGCTGCTGGACGCCGATCCGCCGTGGCGTGCGGCGTCGGTGCGTACGGAAGCGGCGGCGGCTGCGGCGGCCGCGGCGGCCACGCCGGAACCGGTGGCGCCCGCCGATGTCGTCGTGCCAGCCACGATGCTCCCGCAGGGGCACCGCCCGCCCCGGCGGGGCGGTTCGGTTGTCTCCGGACCACCGGCCGGTGGGGGCTGGTCGCGCAGTTCCTCGCGCCCCTTCGGGGCCCGTCCCGCCGTGGAGACGGTGGCCCGCCGTCGTGGCGGGCCGCGCAGTTCCTCCCCCAGCCTTCGGCCGGGAGGTGCCCCCAGCGCCCCTTCGGGGCCCGTTCCGCCGCGGGGGCTGGTCGCGCAGTCCCCGCGGCGCTGAACGGCTGCCCCCCGCCGGAGGCGCACCGCACCCCCGGAGGGGTTACTCCGTGGGGGTCAAGGTCAGGGAGAGGGAGTTGATGCAGTAGCGCTGGTCGGTCGGTGTGCCGTAGCCCTCGCCTTCGAAGACGTGGCCCAGGTGGGAGCCGCAGCGGGCGCAGCGGACCTCGACGCGGGTCATCCCGAGGGTGCGGTCCTCGATGAGTTCGACGGCGTCGGTGTCGGCGGGGTCGTAGAAGGAGGGCCAGCCGCAGTGGGACTCGAATTTGGTGTCGGAGCGGAAGAGCTCGGCGCCGCAGGCACGGCAGGCGTAGACGCCGGTCGTCTTCGTGTCGGTGTACTCGCCGACGAAGGGCCGCTCGGTACCGGCTTTGCGCAGGACCGCGTACTCCTCCGGCGACAGCTCGGCGCGCCACTGCTCGTCGGACTTGCTGACTTCGTAGGACATGGAGGTCTCCTCAGCTGCCGAGGCGGGCGAGAATCAGGGGACCGAGGTCGGTCACGTCGCCCGCGCCCATGGTGAGAACGAGATCACCCGGCTTCGCCATTCCTGCGACCACGTCCGGCACCGCCTGCTTGTCGTGTTCCGCGGTCACGTCGGCGCCCGCCGCGCGGGCCGCGTCGATGATGAGTGCGCTGGTCACACCGGGGATCGGGTCCTCGCGGGCCGGGTAGATGTCGAGGACGACGGAGGCGTCGGCGAGGGCGAGGGCGGCGCCCATCTCGGTGGCCAGCTCGCGGGTGCGGCTGAAGAGGTGCGGCTGGAAGACGACCAGGACGCGGGCGTCCCCGGCGGCGCCGCGGATCGCCTCCAGGTCGGCGGCCATCTCGGTCGGGTGGTGGGCGTAGGAGTCGATGACCTGGACGCCCGCCGCCTCGCCCTTGAGCTGGAGGCGCCGCTTGACGCCGGTGTACTTCGCGAGGGCCGAGGCCAGATTCCGGGTCGGGGCGCCGATCGCGGTGCCCGCGGCGAGCGCGGCGACGGCGTTGTGCGCGTAGTGGCGGCCCGGCACGGAGACGGTGAAGGTCAGCGGGCGGCCGTCGATGACGACGGTGACCTCGCTGGTCAGCCCGCGCGGGTTGATCTTCGTGATGCGTACGTCGGCGGTCTCGGCCTCGCCGACCGTCACGATGGTCAGACCGCCGATGTCCCGTACCCGCTTCGTCAGCTCGACGGCGCCCGGCTGGTCGGCGGAGATCACCAGTGTGCCGCCGGGGCGGATCTTGCCGACGAAGGTCTCGAAGGAGTCGTAGATCTCGTCCATCGAGGCGTAGTTGGCGTGGTGGTCGAGCTCCACGTTGAGGATGATCGCGACCTCCGGCGCGTACGTGTGGAAGCTGCGGTCGCTCTCGTCGGCCTCCGCGACGAAGATCTCGCCGCCGCTGTGGTGCGCGTTCGAGCCGGGCGCGTCCAGGTCGCCGCCGATCGCGTACGACGGCTCGCTGCCGAGCGCCGTCAGCGCGACCGCCAGCATCGAGGTGGTGGTGGTCTTGCCGTGGGTGCCCGCGACCGCGATAGGCCGGGTGCCCTCCATCAGCGCGGCCAGCGCGTCACTGCGGTGCACGACGGGGACGCCGCGCTCGCGGGCCGCCGCCAGCTCCGGATTCTCCGGGCGGATCGCGCTGGAGACGACCACCGAGGTGGCGTCCTGCGCCAGGTGCGCCGCGTCGTGGCCGATGTGCACGGTCACGCCGAGCGCGCGCAGCGCGCCCGCCGTCTCCGACTCACGTGAGTCACTGCCCGCCACCCGCGCCCCGCGCTGCGCGAGGATCTTCGCGATCCCCGACATTCCGGCGCCGCCGATGCCGATGAAGTGCGGTCGGTCCATGGCGGGGGGAACGGACGGGCTCATACGGAGGTCTCCCGGAGATGTGCGTGGTTCGTTTATTGACCGGGTCCTGATTCTCGCACCTCCGGGCGCGCGGACGACTCTGCCCGCGCGCCCGTGGCACCTTCCGCCGACTCTGCCCGCGCGCCCGTGGCACCGCGCGCCGACCCTGACCACGCACCCGTGGCACCCCCCGCCCGGCGAGACGTTTCTGCAAGGGGTGCCCGGGACACACGACGCCCGAGCCGCCGGGCGGCGCGGCACCGCCTCGCCGCGCTCACCGCGCTCGCCGCCTCATCGTGCCCTGCGGCTCATCGCGCTCGGCGGCTCATCGCGCGCTGCGCCTAATCGTGCTCGGCGAAGAGCTTCAGCACCGGCACCCCCACCTTGTGCCGCGCCCGCGACGTCCAGTCGCGGTGGAAGAACTCCTCCACGAAGTGCGGCGCGGTGAGCACGATGACCTCGTCGGCGTTGGTCTCCTCGACGACCGTGCGCAGCAGGTCGAGCGGGTGCTTGTCGACGATCCGGCCCACCGCCTCCGCGCCGGAGGCGCGCAGCGCCTCCAGGGAGTGCGCCAGGGCCCGCTCCGCGACCGGGGTGGCGTCGTCGCCCTCCGGCTCGCGGTCCTCGTGCGCGGCGTCATCCAGATAGCCGAGCGCCACGTCGTCGACGGCCCGCAACAGCCGGTCCTGGTCGCCGCGTGGCTGCATGAGCACGACGAAGGAGACCTGCTCGTCGCCGTGGAGAGAGGTGACGAGCTCCACGTCGGCCGGTGCGAGCGGCTTCTCGATCATGAGTACGGTCGTGAACACGGACGCGTCCTTCTTTCTCGTGCTTCGTCGGGGCCACCGGGCCGGCGTTGGAACGATCCTGCCCCGATCTTCGCGGGGCACTCGGGTAAGTGTTCCCGCGCGGAGCAAAACGGAACGAGGGAATCCGCTTTTTTCGGTCGCGGTTCCACCGTGCGGCGCGCCGCTGGTCAGGTGGGTGGCATGAGGGGTGTCGGTGGGACGGTCGGGCGGTCAGGCCCGGACGTAACGGGTGAACAGGAAGCCGTCCTCCTCCAGGACGGAGCGCGGGACGAGGCGGGCCGGGCCCGGAACGTCGGGGCCGTGCATGATCCGGGGCGCGTCGCCGCCCCCGAGCACCGGGGCGACGGTCAGGCACAGTTCGTCCAGCGTGTCGGCCGCGGCGAACTGCGCGAGGACTCGCGGGCCGCCCTCGTGGAGCAGCCGCGTGTGGCCCAGCGCGGCCAACTCGCGCACCGCGCGGACCGGGTCGACGCCTTCGCCGTCGCCCGCGACGACCACATGGGCGCCCGCCGCGCGGGCGGCGGCGACGCGGTCGGCGGGCGGCGACGCGCCGGTCAGCACCAGGGTGGGGGTGACCGGCGCGGTGAACAGCGGTGTCGTGAAGTCCAGATCGAGTCCGCGGCTGATCACCGCGACGGCGGCGGCCGGGGTCTGGCCGTCCGCCGCCCTGCGCGCCGCGAACACCTCGCGGGCCCTCGCGGGCCGGTAGCCCTCCAGGCGAACCGTTTCCGCACCCACCAGCACCACGTCGGCCAGCGCGCGGAGCACGCCGAAGACCCGCATGTCCGCCTCCGACGACAGCGGCGCCGACCTGCCGTCGTACCGGGCCGCGCCGTCCAGCGACGACACCATGTTGGCCCGGAGGTACGGGCCCGCTCCCCGTTCGGGGTACGCGTACGCGTCCGCCAGACCGAGCGGGGTCTCCAGCCCGGCCGAATCGTTCGCTCCCGCTACGGGATAGAGCCGTCGCATCCCCGAAGTCTCCCACGCCGCGCCGCTACGGGCCGGTCGGCGCCCTCGGCCCGCCGCCCCCGTACGCGTGGGGTCGGACACATGCCGGCGGGGGCGGAACCGGGAGGCACTACGCTGGTGAGCTGTGTCGACCTCTGTCGTTTCGTCTGGGAGTGCCGCGATAGGCGGCGATGGCGGGCCCGTGTCACTCAGCGCGCGCACGCCGCATGTGCCGGTGGAGCGATTGGTGGCGGAGATGGTGCCGCCGCCGCGGTTCGACGGCGTCAGGTTCGAGACCTACGTGCCCGACCCGAATCAGCCCAGCCAGGCCGCGGCCGTACGGGCCCTGGCCGGTTTCGCGGCGTCGCTGACGGCCGCGCCGACGCCCAAGCGGTGGTTCCGGCGGGAGGCACCCGCGCCCGGCGGCCCCGGCGGGGTCTACCTCGACGGCGGTTACGGCGTCGGCAAGACCCACCTGCTGGCGTCGCTGTGGCACGCCACCCCGGCGCCCGCCGAGCGCAAGGCGTTCGGCACGTTCGTGGAGCTGACCAATCTGGTCGGCGCCCTCGGCTTCCAGCACGCGGTGGCGGCGCTCAGCGACCACCGGCTGGTCTGCATCGACGAGTTCGAACTGGACGACCCGGGCGACACGGTGCTGGTGTCCACGCTCCTCGGCAAGCTCGCCGACGCGGGCGTACGGCTGGCGGCGACGTCGAACACGCTGCCCGGCAAGCTCGGCGAGGGCCGCTTCGCCTCCGCCGACTTCATGCGGGAGATCCAGGGCCTGTCCGCCCGCTTCACCAGCCTGCGGATCGACGGCGAGGACTACCGGCACCGCGGCCTGCCCGAGGCGCCGACCCCGCACACCGACGAGCAGGTCACCGCCGCCGCGGCCGTCACACCCGGCGCCGCGCTCGACGACTTCGGCGCGCTGGCCACGCACCTGGCCACCGTCCACCCCAGCCGCTACGGCGCGCTCTGCGACGGCGTCGGCGCCGTCTTCCTGCGCGGCGTGGAACCCGTCACCGACCAGGCGACCGCGCTGCGCCTGGTGGTGCTCGCCGACCGGCTCTACGACCGCGAGATCCCCGTCTTGGCCTCCGGCGTGCCCTTCGACCGCGTCTTCGGCCAGGACATGCTGGCGGGCGGCTACCGCAAGAAGTACTTCCGCGCCGTCTCCCGGCTCACCGCGCTCGCGCGGGACGCCGAGAAGCTGACCGGCACTGGCGGAGACCGCTGATCCGGCGCAGGATCGGTGCATGGCCAAGAGCGGGAGCAAGGACAAGGGCAAGGGCAAGCACGGCGCCGAGCACGCGCACGTGGACCGGCACGCGCACGAGGACGGCCGGGGCGGCAAGCACGCCGACGCCGCCGCCAAGAAGGCGCAGAAGGACCCGGGCCTGCGCTCCCTGCTGCGCGTGCCGCCCGGCGGCGGACCGGTCAACCTGCGGGCGTACGACCCCTCCGCGACCCCCGGCGGCCCGCGCGACAAGGCGACGGCCCTGGCCGCGACCGCGGAGCTGCGCGCCCGGCTGGCCGAGCTCCAGGAGCGGCTGTGGGCGCAGAGCACCGCGGGCGACCCGCACTGCGTGCTGCTGGTGCTCCAGGGCATGGACACCTCGGGCAAGGGCGGCACCGTCAAGCACGTGTCCTCCGGGCTGAACCCGTCGGGCATCCGCGTCACCGCGTTCAAGGCGCCCACCGAGGAGGAGCGCCAGCACCCCTTCCTATGGCGCATCCGCCGCGCGCTGCCCCGCCCCGGCGAGCTGGGCGTCTTCGACCGCTCGCACTACGAGGACGTGCTGATCGCCCGCGTGCGCGACCTCGTGCCGCGCGCCACCTGGAGCCGCCGCTACAGCGTCATCAACCGCTTCGAGCAGTCGCTCGCCGACGACGGCGTCACCGTCGTCAAGGTCTTCCTGCACATCAGCTACGACAAGCAGCGCGAGCGGCTGCTGAAGCGGCTCGACAACCCGGACAAGCACTGGAAGTTCAACCCCGGTGACATCAGCGAGCGCGCGCTGTGGCCCGCGTACCAGAAGGCGTACGAGGTGGCCCTGGAGCGCTGCTCGACCGACGCCGCGCCCTGGCACGTCGTGCCGTCCGACCGCAAGTGGTACCGGAACTGGGCGGTCGCCAAGCTGCTGCTCGAACACCTCGAACTGATCGACCCGGCCTATCCGAAGGCCGACTTCGACATTGAGGAGAACCGCGTCGCGCTCCTCAAGACCTGACCCGCGTGCCCCGGTCCTAGCCGGAGCACGCGGTGCGCTGCGCCTCTTGCCACTCGCACACCGGGCAGTACGTCGCGCCGCGCGTGCTCGCCGGATACTCGGTCGGCTCACCGCACAGCACGCAGTCCGCGAGGGCTTCCGCGTCGGGCGTCGGGGTCGTCTGTGTCACCCGTTCACCGTAGCGCGGGCGCGCAGCACGGCGGCCCCCCGGGGCGGAAGCTGGACGGCCGCGTCCGGGCCCGGCAGCACCTTGCACGACGGCCGGGCCAGCACCACCTCGCACGGCACGTCCAGCGGCACCCGCGCGGGCGCGTCGGAGAAGTTCACGACCGTACGGAAGGGGCCGCGGGCCAGCCGCAGCGTCCGGCCGCCCGCGGTCGCCGCGACCGTGTCGAGCTGGGGATCGGTCAGGGCGGGCTCCGACCTGCGCAGCGCGATCAGCCCGCGGTACCACTCCAGCAGCTCGCGGTGCCCCGCCTTGTCCGGCTCGGCCCAGTCCAGGCACGAGCGGTCCCGGGTCGCGTGGTCCTGCGGATCGGGCACGTCCTCCTCCGCCCAGCCGTGGTCGGCGAATTCGCGGCGCCGCCCGCGCGTGATGGCCGCGCCCAGCTCCGGGTCGTCGTGGTCGGTGAAGAACTGCCAGGGCGTGCCCGCGCCCCACTCCTCGCCCATGAAGAGCATCGGGGTGAACGGCGAGGTCAGGACGAGGGCCGCGGCCACGGTGAGCTGGTCAGGGGTGAGCCGGTCGCCGGTCGCGCGGTTGCCGATCTGGTCGTGCGTCTGCGCGTAGCCCAGCAGCCGGTGGGCGGGCGCGGCGGCCCGGTCCAGCGGGCGGCCGTGGTGCCGGCCGCGGAAGGAGGACCAACTGCCGTCGTGGAAGAAGCCCCCGGTGAGCGTCTTGGCCACCGCGGCGGGCCCGGCGGCGGCGAAATCCGCGTAATAGCCCTGCGCCTCGCCGGTGACGGCCGCGTGCAGGGCGTGGTGGAAGTCGTCGCTCCACTGGGCGTGCAGGCCGAGGCCGCCCGCCTGGCGCGGGGCCGTCGTCCGCGGGTCGTTCAGATCGGACTCGGCGATCAGGAACAGCGGGCGGCCGAGCGCGGCTGACAGCCCGTCCACGGCCGTCGACAGCTCCTCGAGGAAGTGCAGGGCGCGCGTGTCCACCAGCGCGTGGACGGCGTCGAGGCGCAGCCCGTCGAGCCGGTAGTCGCGCAGCCACGACAGCGCGCTGCCGATCAGGAAGTCCCGCACCTCGTCGGAGCCGGGCGCGTCCAGATTGACCGCGTCGCCCCAGGGGGTGTGGTGCCGGTCGGTGAAGTACGGGCCGAACGGCGGCAGATGGTTGCCCGACGGGCCCAGGTGGTTGTGGACCACGTCGAGGACGACGCCCAGGCACTGCTTGTGCGCCGCGTCGACAAATCGCTTCATTCCCTCGGGGCCGCCGTACGGCTCGTGCACCGCCCACAGCGACACGCCCTCGTACCCCCAGCCGTTGGTGCCGGGGAACGGGCACACCGGCATCAGCTCGATGTGCGTGATGCCCAGCCGGGCCAGGTGCGGCAGCCGCTCGATCGCCGCGTCGAAGGTGCCCTCGGGGGTGAAGGTGCCGACATGCAGTTCGTAGACCACCGCGCCGGGCAGCGCGCGGCCCGGCCACGGCACCGTCCAGGCGAACGCGTCGTGGTCGACGACGGCGCTCGGCCCGTCCGGGCCCTCCGGCTGGCGGCGCGAGCGCGGATCGGGCAGCGGCGGACCGCCGTCGAGCAGATACGCGTACCGCGTGCCCGGCCTGGCGGACACCTCCGCGCGCCACCAGCCGGCCCGCGCCGGGTCGGGGCCGAGGCCGTGCCGTGTGCGGTCGTCGATCAGGATCTCCACCTGCTGGGCATCCGGCGCCCACACCTCGAACAGCACCCACGGCTCCCGTCTCGTCATCCGGTTCGTTCAGCGTCTTCGGTCTTCCGCGCGGCGGTCTTCCGCGCGGAAGTTCTCCGTACAGCGGTTTTCTGTACGGCGGTACGGCGGTCTTCTGTACGGCAGTCTTCTGTACGGCGGTCTTCTGTGCGGGCGCCCCCGAGGCCGTTCCTCGCGGGTGCCCGGGGCCGTGGCCGCGCCACGGACCCCGGGCACATGCATGCCCACGGAACGGCCTCCCGCATCACCGCGAGCGGATCAGCGGGGGAACATCACACTGCGTCGGGGACGAAGTCGATCCGCTCCTGAACGATCGGGTACCCCGCCTTCGCGAAATTCCGCGCCATCGGGACATTCGTCCGGTCGGTGGCCGCCGCGACCTTGACCGCGCCGCGGTCGACCAGGTCGTGAGTGCACTCGACCAGCAGGTCGTACGAGTAACCGCGGCCCCGCTGCTCGGGCACCACGGCGATGAAGCCGATGCACGGGCCGGCCGGATTGCGCGCGGGCACGTGCAGCCCGGCCACCTCGCCGTCCGGGGTGTACGCCACCCGCCGCCAGTCGGCGGGCGAGGGGAACCAGTCGAAGAAGCCGATGGTCTCGTCGAGGGCGGCCTCCAGGCCCTGTTCGGCGATCATCCGGCGGTCGTGGGCGTCGAGAGTGCCCTCCATGATGCGGGCCATGACGGCCCGGAAGGCGGTGTCGTCCGGCTCGGGCCGGTACTCAAGACGCCCGGTGCGCGGCGGCAGCGGGCAGTCCGCCGTCCACTCGTAGCGGTACCGCTCGACCAGCTCGCGCAGCCCCGCGGCCTCGACGGCCGCCGCGCGGCTCCGCGCCGCCGCCGTCACGTCGGGGCGCTCGCGCCAGTCGGGCGGCAGCAGCAGGCTGTACTCGGTGTTCAACGGCGCGGCGCGCAGCAGTTCGGTCGCCGCCTCGGCTTCGCCCTCGGCGAAGTCGAACCAGTCCAGGGCCAGCGGCTCGCTGTCCTCGGGCTTGGCCCACCACGCGGCCCGCGCGACGACCTTCGCGCCGCGCAGCGCGACCCACGACCACTCGGGCCGGTACTCGCCGCCCGCGTCGAGGGTCGCGAAGGACTGGCCGAGCAGGGCGCGGCCGACGAACGTGTCGCCGGTGCCGGTACGCGTGCCGGATGCCGTCTCGGCAAGGGAGTTGAACAGGGCGGACTCGCCCGCGACCAGCGGGCGGAAAACCAGATCGGACATGGTGAAGCGATTCCTTCGGGAGTTCGACGGAGCGCTCCCGGGACCATCTCCCCGTGGATCTACGGACGCCCTGCGGAGGGGCGGGAGCGCGGCACAGTGATGTACGTCATCGCTCTCGCCTCCTTCTCGTCCGGTCATGGGCGTGATCAGCACCCTAGGCGGGCGACGGCCGACAAGGCCACCGGTTTTACGCGGCGGCCCTGTCGGGATGGCGACGCGGGTGCGCGGGAGCGGGCGGGGGCGGCTCAGGCCGCCGGGCTCACCTCGCCGCGCTCACTTCTCCGGGCTCGCCTCTCCGCGCTCACCTTTCCGGGGTCAGCAGGGCCACAGGGCTGCGGCCCAGCAGTTCGGCCAGCGGGGCCGCGCCCTCGTACGTCCCGCCGCCCAGGCGGTCGTGCCAGCGGCCCGGAGGGAGCGGCAGCGACGCCTCGCGCCAGCCGCCCGCCGCGGCGAGGCGGGCGGACAGCCGGGTGACGACGGTGAGGGCGGAGCCGCCGCGCAGGAAGGCGAGGCAGTGGTCACCGGCAGGACCCTGCGCGACGAGGGGGATGTACGAGGCGGTGGGGCCGTACCACTCGGGGCGGTCGCGCCGCAGCCGGAGCGCCACGGCGGTCAGGCGCAGCTTGGCCTCGTCGAAGGAGCCCGGCGCGGCGCCGTCCAGCAGGCCGTCCAGGGTGCGGTCGACGCCGAACCGCTGGGTCCCGCCGACCGGCCCGTTCATGGGGCCGCGGTTGTCCGGGTCGACCAGGGTGTACACCGGGAATTCGGTGTTCTGGTAGACGTCGGGCACCCCCGGCATCGTCAGGTGCACCAGCGCCGCGCCGAGCGCGTTGGCGTCGGCGTACGGGGCGAGGGAGTTGACGAATTCACCGACGTCGTAGACGCCCGCGCCGCACGGGCCCTGCTCGGTGAAGTCGGTGACGGCCTTCTCGTACGCCTCGTCCTGCTCGGTCCACGAGGTGTGCAGGCCCGCCTCGCGGACCGCCTTGAGGGCGGCGGGCACCAGCCGGTCCGGGTGGCAGAAGCCGAGGCCGACGCCGGTCTGGAAGACGGTGTACGCGGTGTGCCGGTCGGGTGCGGGCGCGTCGCCTGACCGCTCGGCGCGGGCCTCGCGGGCGCCCATCCACTCCCGCCAGGCGTCGGGGAGTTCGGACAGGACGGCCAGCCGCAGCCGCAGGTCGGCGCTGCGCTTGGTGTCGTGCGTGGACAGGACGGTGCCGGTGCCGGGGTGGTCGCGCTGGATCCGCGCGCAATAGGCGTGGAATTCCTCCGGGGCCGTCGCCGGATGCGCCGGGCTGCGGCCGACCTCGCACAGCGACAGCAGCGGCGAGTAGCGGTAGAAGGCGGTGTCCTCGACGGACTTGGCGTGCAGCGCGGAGGCGACCTGCGCGAAGCGGACGGCGAAGTCGTCGGCGTCCTCACCGGGCACCGTCGCGCCCTCGGCCGGGCGGCCGAGCGCAAGGTCGCGCAGCAGGCCGATCGCCGGGGCGAGCCGCCCGTCGGCGCTTTCCGCCGCACTGGAGGCGGCCTCGGTCACCATCAGGGTGTCGCCGGGCGTCGCCGGGGTGCCGGGGCGTACGTACGGGCGGTACACCGGGATACGGACCAGCAGCTCGCGCAGCGCCTCCTCCAACACGGACGTCGCATAGGGCGCCGTGTAAGGGTCGGTCTCCTGGTGCTCGGCTGTTACCGGCCCGCCCGCCCCCTCGGTCCCGCCGCCCGTGCCGGGGCCCTGCGCCCGCTGCGCGCTCGCCGCGAGGCGGGAGACCTCCGCGGCGAGGTCGTGGCCGACGATGCGGTGGGCGGCGCGCCGCGCGGTCGGCTCCCACCGGCCGCCGCGGCTGTCCTCGACGCCGGTGAACTCCCGGTAGAAGTCGGTCACTTCGGCGACGCCCGCCGGGTCGGTGAACAGCCCGTCGATCCGGTCGAGCGCGTCGTACCCGGTGGTGCCCGCGCACGCCCAGTCGGCGGGCAGCGCCTCGTCCCGCTGGAGGATCTTCTCCACCACCGTCCACCGCCCCTCGCTGGCCTCGGCCAGGCGGCGCAGGTAGCCCGCCGGGTCGGCGAGGCCGTCCGGGTGGTCGATCCGCAGCCCGTCGGCGACGCCTTCGCGCAGCAGCCGCAGCACGGTCGCGTGGGTGGCCTCGAAGACGTCCTGCCGCTCGACGCGGACCGCGATCAGGTCGGAGATCGTGAAGAAGCGGCGGTAGTTCAGCTCGGTGCGGGCCTGCCGCCAGTACGCCAGCCGGTACCACTGCGCCTCCACCAGTTCCGGCAGCGGCAGATTCTCCGTGCCCGGCCGCAGCGGGAACCGGTGGTCGTAGTAGCGCAGCACCTCGCCGCCCGCGCGCTTGTCGGAGACCACCGAGAGCTGCCCGAGGACGTCGGGCAGGGGGTCGCCCAGCACGGGCAGCAGCACCTTGCCGCCCAGCGCGGCCCAGTCGATGTCGAACCAGTCGGCGTACGCGGAGCCGGGACCGTCGCGCAGCACCTCCCACAGCGGGCCGTTGAGGTGTTCGGGCGCGGGCACCGCCATGTGGTTGGGGACGATGTCCAGGATCAGGCCGAGGCCGTGCTCGCGGGCGGTGTGCGACAGTGCCCGCAGGCCCTGCTCGCCGCCCAGCTCCTCGCGTACCCGCGAGTGGTCCACCACGTCGTAGCCGTGGGTGGAGCCGGGCACCGCTTCGAGGATCGGCGACAGATGCAGGTGCGAGACGCCGAGCGAGGCCAGGTACGGCACGTGCGCGGCGGTGTCGGCGAAGGTGAAGCCGGGCTGCACCTGCACCCGGTAGGTGGCGGAGGGCGTCACGGGAAGTCCGGTCATGAGGTCTTCTCTACCCCGGATTCGGCCGTGAAGCGGCCGAACGCGCCCGGGTCTCCCCGGACGCCGTCCGTATCGCCGAAAGCGGCCCGTCCTTCCCCGTGGCAGGCCGGCCGCGTCGCCGACCCGCGGGCCACCTGCCGCGCCGCCGACCCGCGGGCCACCGGCCGCGCCGCCGACCCGCGGGTCACCGGCCGCGCCGCCTTACGCGGAGCACGTGTCGCGCCGCCCGGGCCGCTACAGCGCCGGGCGCTGGAGCACCACCATGCTGCGGTCGGCCAGCTCCACCCGGTCCCCGGCCTGTACGCGCTGGCCGGTGCCCGGCGGGACGCCCCCGGCCAACTGGGTGTCCACCACGAGCTGCCACTCCATGCCGTGGTTGACCGGGACCACGAACTCCTGCGGCTTCGGCGCCGCGTTGACCATCAGCAGGAACGAGTCGTCGGTGACCGGCTCGCCGCGCGGCCCCGGCTCGGAGATCGCGTTGCCGTTGAGGAAGACCGACATCGACCTGGCGTGCGCCGCCTGCCAGTCGCGCTGCGCCATCTCCTGCCCCTCGGGCGTGAACCAGGCGATGTCCGACAGTTCGTCGTGCGTGCCCTCGACCGGCCGCCCGTGGAAGAAGCGCCGCCGCCTGAACACGGCGTGGTCGCGCCGCAGCCACACCATCGTGCGCAGGAACTCGTGCAACTGCTGCGCCTCGTCGTTCGGCCCGCCGTCGTCCGGCTTGCCGGGCCAGGACACCCACGCCAGTTCGTTGTCCTGGCAGTAGACGTTGTTGTTGCCCTTCTGGGTGCGGCCGAACTCGTCGCCGTGCGAGATCATCGGCACGCCCTGCGAGAGCATCAGCGTGGCGAGGAAGTTGCGCATCTGCCGCCCGCGCAGCGACCGCACCTTCTCGTCCTCCGTCGGCCCCTCCGTACCGCAGTTCCACGACCGGTTGAAGCTCTCGCCGTCACGGTTGTTCTCGCCGTTGGCGTCGTTGTGCTTGTCGTTGTACGACACCAGGTCGCGCAGCGTGAAACCGTCGTGGCAGGTGACGAAGTTGACCGAGGCCAACGGGCGGCGGCCGTCGTCCTGGTAGAGGTCGGAGGAACCGGTCAGCCGGGAGCCGAACTCGGCCAGCGTGGCGCTCTCGCCGCGCCACAGGTCCCGTACCGTGTCGCGGAACTTCCCGTTCCACTCGGTCCACAGGGGTGGGAAGTTGCCCACCTGGTAGCCGCCCTCGCCGACGTCCCACGGCTCGGCGATCAGCTTCACCTGCGAGACCACCGGGTCCTGCTGGACCAGGTCGAAGAAGGACGAGAGCCGGTCCACCTCGTGGAACTGCCGGGCCAGTGTGGCCGCGAGGTCGAAGCGGAAGCCGTCCACGTGCATCTCGGTGACCCAGTAGCGCAGGCTGTCCATGATGAGCTGGAGGACGTGCGGGCTGCGCATCAGCAGGCTGTTGCCGGTGCCCGTGGTGTCCGTGTAGTACCGCTTGTCGCCGCCGAGCCGGTAGTACGAGGCGTTGTCCAGGCCGCGCAGCGACAGCGTCGGCCCGAGGTGGCTCCCCTCGGCCGTGTGGTTGTAGACCACGTCCAGGATCACCTCGATCCCGGCCCGGTGCAGCGCGCGCACCGCCGTCTTGAACTCCAGCACCTGCTGCCCGCGGTCGCCCAGCGAGCAGTACGAATGGTGCGGCGCGAAAAAGCCGATGGTGTTGTAACCCCAGTAGTTCGCGAGGCCCGCGTCCACCAGACGGTGGTCCTGGATGAACTGATGCACCGGCATCAGTTCCAGTGTCGTCACCCCGAGTTCCACCAGATGGCCGATCACCGCCGGGTGAGCCAGCGCCGCGTAGGTGCCGCGGATCTCCTCCGGCAGACCCGGGTGAGTCATCGTCAGGCCCTTGACGTGGGCCTCGTAGATGATGGTCTTGTGATAATCGATCCGCGGGGCGCGGTCGTCGGCCCAGTCGAAGTACGGATTCACCACGACGGACGTCATGGTGTGCGGGGCGGAGTCCAGATCGTTGCGCGAGTCGGGCTGTCCGAAGCGGTAGCCGTAGACCGCCTCGTCCCAGTCGATGCTGCCGCTCATCGCCTTGGCGTACGGGTCGAGGAGCAGCTTCGCGGAGTTGCAGCGGTGGCCGCGGGGCGGGTCGTAGGGCCCGTGCACCCGGAAGCCGTACCGCTGACCCGGCATCACCCCCGGCAGGTAGGCGTGCCGTACGAAGGCGTCCGCCTCGCGCAGCTCGACGGCCGTCTCCGACCCGTCGTCGTGCAGCAGGCACAGCTCGATACGGGACGCCACCTCGGAGAAGACGGCGAAGTTGGTGCCCGCGCCGTCGAAGGTGGCACCCAGGGGGTACGACTGACCCGGCCAGACTTGCATCTCGTGACTCTTCCACTCCCGGACCGGGAGAGCGCGGACCGATTCCGCGCACCCGGCCAGCTTCGTTGCCGAATTCGTTGCCGAGAGTGCATCCTCCCACCTGGTCCACCCGAGGGTGACAAAGCCACAACAGCCAGCTACCGCAAGGGTGATGAGCTTGTCCGGTAGTAGTCAAGTAGGGTCAACAGGGCTGCGGGGCACCCTGCACCGCAGTACCCTTCCTTGATCGTGGACGGGGGTGGGAGGCGGGTGGCGTGGAGACGTCCGGAGGTCTGATGCTCCCGGGTGGTGGAGATCAGGAGGACCGTCAGGTCGCGGACGGTGCCGCCGCCGAGGCGGTGCAGAGCGCGGTCACCCTCGCCCAGCCGCTGGAGATCGGAGCGGAGCTGGACTGGGGCGCGGAAGCCTGGTCGGAGGTACGCACCCGCGCCACGCGCGCCGGGCGGGCCTACGTATGGCTCAACCTCGTGGAACAGCGCCTGCGCGCCGTCGTCAACGCGGTGCTGCGCCCGATCTACGAGCCCGTGCACGGCGAGGAGTGGGTGGTCGCCGCCGCGGGCCCGGCCGGGCACGAATGGGTGCAACGGGCCGTCGCCGTACGGGAAGTGAGCCGCCGTAAGGGCTTCCTGCTCGACCCCGCCGACGACAATGTGCTCAGCTTTCTGACGCTGCCCCAGCTCCGCGAACTGGTCGTCCAGCACTGGCCGTGCTTCGAGCCGTACTTCGACGACCGCCGCGACCTCGAACTCGCCCTGGACGAGCTGGAGGTGGCCCGGCACGTCGTCTCGCGCAACCGGGCGCTGTCCAGGACCGTCCTGGACCAGGCCGAGCGGGCCGCCGCCAAGCTGCTGGAGCTGCTGGGCGCGGGACCCGCCCGTACGGCCGCGCAGCGGCTGCCGGTGGACGCCGTCGAGGACCTGGTCGCCGACCGCTACTCCGACGTCATCGGCGTCTACCCGGACCGCGTGCGGCTGCAACGGCAGCTCCCCGTCGAGGACTTGTTCGCCGGCGCGCGCCGGCTCGACGCGATAGGCATCGGCCTCAATCTGCTGGTGCAGAACTACTCGGGGCGGCGCCTGGTGCGGCTCGCCGAGTCCGGCTGCCGGGTCAGACTGCTCTTCCTCAACCCCGCGAGCAGTACGGTCCGCCGCCGCGAGCGGGAACTGGGCCTGGGGCGCGGTGAGCTGGCCAGGTCGGTCGAGATGAACATCATGCACATGCGCCGGGTGCGGGCCCGGCTGCGGGACCCCGACGCCTTCGAGATCCGGGTCTTCGACGAGACCCCGCGCTTCACCGCCTACCTCGTCGACGGCGACACCGGCGACGGCCTGGCCGTCGTGCAGTCCTATCTGCGGCGGGCCCGCGGCATGGAGGTGCCGGTGCTGCTGCTGCGCGGCGGGTCCCGGCAGGTGGTCGCCGAGGAAGGGCCCGCGGAACACGGGCTCTTCGAGGTCTACCGCGAGGAGTTCGAGGGCATCTGGACGGATTCCCGTCCCGTGTCGTGACCTCCGGGGGAGGGGCGGGGACGCCCCGGGAAACGGAACCCCGCCGTCCGGCGCTGTCAGTGGTCCGCGCGATGATGGCAGGGCACACGGGGGTTACGGGGAAATGGGTGGGAAGGATGCTCGCCATGGCATGGCATGAGGAGCTGTTGGTCGGGTTCGACCTGGAGACGACGGGGACGGATCCGCGCCAGGCGCGGATCGTGACCGCGGCGGTCACCGAGGTGAAGGACGGGGAGCCGGTACGGCACCGGGCGTGGCTGGCCAATCCCGGCGTCGCCATTCCCGAGGAGACCACCGCCATCCACGGCATAAGCACCGCCCGCGCGGCGGCCGAGGGGCGCCCGGCGCCGGAGGTCGTCGCCGAGATCGCCGACGCCCTGCGGGGGTACTGGGCGGCCGGGGTGCCCGTCGTCGTCTACAACGCGCCCTTCGATCTCACCCTGCTGGACGAGGAGTTGCGGCGGTACGCGCTGCCGCCGCTGGCCGTTCCCGGGGCTCGCCCGGGGCCCGTGCTCGACCCGCTGGTGATGGACCGCGCCCTCGACAAGTACCGGCGCGGCAAGCGCACCCTGGAGGCCGCCTGCGGCGTCTACGGTGTCGTCCTCGACGGCGCGCACGAAGCGGGCGCCGACGCCCTCGCCGCCGTCCGCGTCGCCCGCGCCCTCGCCGCCCGCTACCCCCAGGTCGCCGACGCCGACCTCTGGGACCTCTACGACGAGCAGCGCGGCTGGTACGCCGACTGGGCCGAGGACTTCGCCTCCTGGCTCCGCCGCAAGGGGTCCGCCGACGCCTCCACCATCGACCGCGCCTGGCCGCTGCGCGTCTCCGCCGCCTGACCCCTCCGGGGCCGGTCACCCGCCAACCCGCGGCCCGCCGCTGCGGCGGATCGAAGAGGCGCCCCCTCTTCGGCTCACCTGTGCGTCGCGGTCAACCGGCGGCCGTGCGGGGGGTGATGGGGCGGGGGAAGGCGGCGGCGCCTTCCTTGAAGGCCGCCGCGGTGGGGCGGGGTCAGAAGGAGTACCAGCGGACGGTGGGGTCGGCGGCTCTCAGCGAAGCGACACGTCGGCGGAATTCGTTGAGGGCGGCCGGGCTGGCGGGGGCGTGCTGGGCGACCCAGGCGCAACTGGCGGTCTCGCGGGCACCGCGCAGGACGGTGATGCCGGGCCACTCGGTGACGTCCCAGCCATAGGCGGCGGTGAAGGCGTCGTACGCCGCCGCGGGCACCCCGTAGCGGTCACGGCTGAGCGCCTGGACGACGAGGTCGTGCTCGCGCAGGTCGGAGGAGAAGGTCTCCAGGTCGACCAGGACCGGCCCGTCGGGCCCGATGTGCACATTGCGCGGCAGCGCGTCCCCGTGGATCGGCCCGCGCTCCAGGTGCGGTACGAGCTCGGCCGCGGCGGTCGCGAAACCGTCGCGCCGATTGCGCAGATACGCGGCGTCCGCCGGATCGATCGCGTCCCCGGCCAGCCGCAGCCAGCGCTCGACCCCGCCGAGCAGCTCACGCGGCGGCAGCCCGAAGTCCGGCTCGGGCAGCGCGTGCACGAGCAGCAGCAGCGGCGCCACATCGGCGGGCTCCGCGGGCCGCAGCGGCTCGGGCAGCCGCTGCCAGTACGTGATCGGGTGGCCGTCCACCAGCCGCACCTCGGACTCCGCCGAGCGCACGGCGGGCACATCGTGCTTGGCCAGCCAGTCGGCGGTGCGCACCTCGCGCCGGGCCCGCTCCAGCAGATCGGCGCTGCGGCCGATCTTGATCACCAGACGCCCGGCGGCGTAGACCGCGTTCTCGCCGAAGGCGAGCAGCTCGGCCTCGTGATGCCCGGCGGCATCCAGCACCGCCCGCGCCCGCTCCCGCGTGAACACCCTCGTGTCCGCCATGCCGAAACCCGAACCCTTCGCCGAATCGCCCGCAGTCCCGAATCGTCCACTGTCCCGTACCGCCGTGCCCGCCCGCGCCCTCCCCGTACGCCCCCGCCGTGTCACGCGCCGCCCCACCGACGTGCCGCTTTCCGTACCGCATATGCCGACAGCATCGGTCAACGGCGCGGAACTAGGCCAGTGTCGCATCCGCGCGCCCCCTGAACGCGCGTCACCGGCTGAGAATGCGCCGTGAATACGCCCGAATACGTCGGGCGCGCAGCGATGAATCCTGGCCGCCCGGCCGGTCGGTATCCATGAAGGCCCGTCCGGGGGCCAGGTCCAGGAGAGGCGGAGAAGACTGTGACGGCGGCACCCGGCCCGACGGAACCCCTGGTCGTGGACGTGACCGGGCTCCCCGGCGGCGCGCCCGGCACCATCGGCGCGCTCGCCCGGCTGGGGCTGGCCGCGCACAGGACCGGGCACACCGTGCGGTTGCGCGGCGCCACCGCGGAACTCCGCGAATTGCTCGAACTCGCCGGGCTAGCGGGGCAGTTCGAGTGGGAGGCCGAAAAGCGGGAATAGGTGCGCGGTGTCGAGGAACGCGTTGATGCCGGTGATCCGGCCGTCGGTGATCTCCAGCACCTGGAGCGCCCACGGGTGGTGGCCGCCCTCCGGGCCGTTCGACCGGTACTGCCCGAAGCCGGGCGATCCGTTCGCCCACACCGGCAGCAGCCGGGAGTCCTTGCACTCGATACCGGTGCCGAGGAACCAGTCGCGTATGTCCTGGTGACCCTGGAGCCACAGGGCGTACGGCGGCATGGACAGCGTGACGTCCTCGTGCAGCAGGGCGGTCAGCGAATCGAGGTCGTAGCGCTCGAAGGCGTCCACATAGCGCGCGAGCAGCTTCTCCTGCGCCTCGTCCATCGGCGCGGCGGCGGCCTTGGCGTAGTCGGTCCCCGCCGTGCTCACCCCGGCCTCGCTGAGCGTGGCGCGGGCGCGCTGCAACGCGCTGTTGACGGACGCCACCGTCGTACCGAGCAGCTCCGCGGTCTCGCTGGCCTTCCAGGCCAGCACCTCGCGCAGGATCAGAACGGCCCGCTGCCGGGCGGGCAGGTGCTGGAGGGCGGCGACGAAGGCCAGCTTGATCGTCTCGCGGGAGACCACGACATCGGCCGGGTCGCCGGAGGACGGCAGGGCGCGGACGTCGGGCACCGGCTCGATCCAGACGCTCTCCGGGGAGGCGGCGGGCAGCGTCGCGTCGGCGTGCGACGCGGGGGACAGGTCCATCGGGCGGGCCCGGCGCTTGCCCGCGTTGAGACTGTCCAGGCACACATTGGTCGCGATCCGGTACAGCCAGGAGCGGAACGAGGCCCGCCCCTCGAAGCCGCGCTGCCCGCGCCAGGCGCGGACCAGCGTCTCCTGCACGGCGTCCTCGGCCTCGAACACCGAGCCGAGCATGCGGTAGCAGTAGCCGGTCAGCTCTGCCCGGTGCTCCTCAAGACGGAGCTCCACCTCGTCGGCAGCCAGGGCGGTACCGCTCCCGGCGCTTTCGCTCTCTCTCACGGTCACGCTTTCCACACTAGGCCCGCCCACTGACAACGAGCCCGGAAAAGGGGCCCGGAACACCGCCCGGAACGCGCCGGAGCCCCCGTCCCGGGCGGGACAGGGGCTCCGTGACCTGCGGAGAAACGCGGGATCCGAATTTTCCGAGGTAATTTTCGCGCCGGGCCGAGGCGGGCCGGGCCGGGCCGGGAACAGGTCCCGGGGCCCAGGTCGGGCCGGGAACAGGCCCCGGGGTCCTCCCCGGCCCCTGGCCGGGGATCAGACCCGGTCGGGCACCTGGTCCCGGTACGGCTCCTCCGGCAGCGCGACGACCGGCGGCGGGGCCAGGGTCGACTCGTCGTGCGTCATGTCGGGCAGCCGGTGCATCCAGCGCGGCAGGTACCAGTTGCGCTCGCCGAGCAGGCTCATCACGGCCGGGAGCAGCACCCCGCGGATGACGGTCGCGTCGATCAGCACCGCGAAGGCCAGGCCGACACCCATCTGCTTCATGCTCTGCATGGACAGCGTCCCGAAGATCGCGAACACGGCGACCATGATGACGGCGGCGCTGGTCACGACGCCCGCGGTGGTGGTGATGCCGTGCTCGATCGCGCCGCGGGTGCTCATCCCGCGCACCTTGGCCTCGCGGATCCGGGAGACCACGAACACGTGGTAGTCCATGCTCAGCCCGAACAGGATCACGAAGAGGAACAGCGGCAGCCAGGCCACCACCGCGCCCGTACCGGTGGCGCCCACCAGCGACGCGCCCCAGCCGTGCTGGAAGACCGCGGACAGGATGCCGTAGGCCGCGCCCACCGAGAGCAGATTCAGCACGATCGAGGTCAGCGCGATGGTCAGCGACCTGAAGGACAGCAGCATCAGCAGGAAGGCGAAGACGGTCACGAAGGCGAAGACCGGCAGCACACTGCTGGTGATCTTGGCCGTGAAGTCCATCGACCCGGCCGTCCCGCCGGTCACCGGCGCCTGGAGGCCGTCGACCTTGCCGAGCGTGTCGGGCCGTACGTGGTCGCGCAGCGTCCGCACGTTGTCCTGGGCCTTGGCGCGGTCGCTGCCGCCGGCCAGTGGTACGTCGATCTGGGCGACGTTCTGCGCGGCGTGCACGGTCAGGGTGACCGGGCCCTTGCTGGCGCCCGAGGACACGGCCTCGGCGCGGAAGGCGGCGATCGCCTTCTTGACCGCCGGGGCGTCGATGTCGTCGGCCTTGACGACCACGTTGGCCTGGTCGGGACCGCCGGGGAACGCCTCGTTGATGTGCTCGTAGGTCTGGATGATCGGCAGCTTGCTGCCCAGTTCCTGCGGCATCGACAGATTCGCGGTCTTCATGCCGAACGCGGGGAGCGCGATGACCAGCAGCGCGCCGCCCGCCATCACCGTGGCGGTCTTGGGGTGGCTCAGCACCGGGCCCAGGACGGTCTTCCAGAAGCGGCTGCTGGGGTTGGCGGCGCGCCGGGCGGTGTTCTTCCGGCCGCGGTTCAGGAACGGGATGCGGCCCTTCTCGACCCGGTGGCCGAGCAGCGACAGCAGCGCGGGCAGCACGGTGACCGAACCGAACATCGCGATGGCGACGACGATCATCGTGGCCAGGCCCATCGCCTTGAAGTCACCGATGCCGGTGAAGAGCATGCCCGCCATGGCCACGATCACGGTGATGCCGGAGATCAGGATGGCCCGTCCCGAGGTGGCCGCCGCGATCTTGATCGCGGTCTGTCCGTCGTGCCCCGCGGCCCGCTCCTCACGCTCGCGGCGCAGGTAGAACAGGCAGTAGTCGACGCCGACGGCCAGGCCGACCAGCAGCATCACGGAGTTGGCGGTGTCGCTCATCGGGATGATGTGGCTGACCATCGCCACCACACCGCCCGCGGCCATGAACGCCGTCATCGCCAGCGCCACCGGCAGCAGCGCCGCGACCAGCGCGCCGAACGCGATCAGCAGGATGCCCAGTGCCACGGGCACGGCGGAGAACTCGGCGGTCTTGAAGTCGCTGCCGAAGGCGTCGTTGAGCACCTTCCCGCCGCTCGCGTCGCCGAATTCCTCGATCCGCAGGTCCGTGTGGCGCGACTGGACCTTCTTCACCGCGTCCATGACCGGCTGCACCTTGTCGGGCGCGTCGTCCGCCAGGCCGAGCATGTCGAAGCGGACCAGCGCCGAACGCCGGTCGGCGGAGACGGCCTTGGTGTCATAGGGCGAGGTGACCGCGGTGACCTTGCCCGTGCCCTTGACCGCGGTCATCACCTCGGCGACCGCGGTGCGGAAGGCCGGGTCGGTCGCGTGACCCGAGCCCTTGGCCTGGATCAGCACCATCTCGCCCGCCGCGCTCTTGAGCCCGGCGTTCTCCTTTATCGTGGCGGCCTGGTTGATCTCGCCGGACATCGACTTGTCCTGGTCGAGGTCGACCCGGCCCGCCGACTGTCCGACGAACATCGCCAGCATGACGAAGAGCAGCCACCCGCCCACCGCCGCCCAGCGGTGCCGGGCGCTCCAACCGCCCATAGCCGCCGCGATGCCCATCCTGCTGCCGTGTGCGCCTGAGCGACTCACGGTGTCCCCCTTGAAGGATCGTCATGGGTGGCGGCCTGACCTGGTGATCCGGGGCCGCTCCGTACGCCTATGACGCTATGGGGACGCGGGGCGCCGACCCATCCGGCCTGCTGGTGACTTCCGGGAGGGCGGGCTCCCCCTCAGGGGTGGGGACAACCCCACCATGGCCGGGAAGTTGGCCCTTACACCGACACCAGTCGGCGCGCGGGCAGCAGCGCCTCGTCGTACCGGCGCAGCAGCAGTTCGGCCAGCTCCGGCGCGGCGCCGAGCACCGGCGCGAGCACGTCGGCGCCCGCCTCCCGCGCGCCGCGGGCGATCCGGTCGGGCAGGAAGCCCGGCGCGATGACGTACGGGGCCACGGCGATCCGGCGGACGCCCTCGGCGCGCAGCGCGCGTACGGCGTCCTCGGTGCGCGGCAGGGCGGCGGAGGCGAACGCGGGCCGCACGGCGCGCCATCCGGTGCGCCGCCACTCCCGCGCGATGTCGGCGATCACCGCCCTGGCCTCCGGGTCGGTGGAGCCCGCGGAGGCCAGCACGACACCGGTCGAGGCGCGGTCGCCCGGCCGCAGCCCGGCCTCCGTCAGCCGCCGCTCCAAGGTGGCGACCAGCAGCGGCGACGGGCCGAGCACGTCGGCCTGCGTGATCCGCAGCCGGGAGGGGGCGTCCCGCAGTACGGCGGGGATGTCGGCCTTGGCGTGGAAGGCGCGGGTCAGCAGCAGCGGAAGGGCGACGGTCTCCCGTACGCCCTCGGCCGCGAGCCGTTCCAGCACCTGGGGCACCGAGGGGGCGCAGAAGTCCAGGAAGCCGGTCTCGACCCGCAGACCCGGCCGCGCCGCCCTGACCCGCCGGGTCAGCGCGCGCACGGTCTCGGCGTGCCGCGGGTCGCGGGAACCGTGCGCGATGACGACCAAGGGGGGCCGGGCGGCGGGGCGCACTACTGCTGGGCCCCGGCGGTCAGGCCGCGGCTGCGCAGCACCCAGCGCTCCAGCGGGCTGAAGATGATCTGGTCGATGGCGATGCCGACGAACAGGATCAGCAGGATGCCGAGGAAGACCCCGGCCATGTCGGAACCCTCGCGCATGTTCTCCAGGTAGCGGCCGAGGCCGACGCCCAAGTCCGGTGAGGACGCGATGAGTTCGGCGGCCATCAGGGAGCGCCAGGAGAACGCCCAGCCCTGCTTGAGGCCCGCGACGTAACCGGGCAGCGCGGCGGGCAGCAGGATGAACCAGGCGCCGCGCAGGCCGGTCGCGCCGATGGTGCGGCCTGCGCGCAGGTACAGCGGCGGCACCTGGTCGATGCCGGACACCAGGCCGTTGGCGATCGACGGCACCGCGCCCAGCAGGATCACCGTGTACATCGCCGAGTCGTTGATGCCCAGCCAGATCACCGCGGCGGGCACCCACGCCACCGACGGCAGCGACTGGAGCCCGGACAGGATCGGGCCGATCGCCGCCCGTACGAACGGCACACGGGCCACCAGCAGGCCCAGCGGGGTGCCGATGGCCAGCGCGGCGACGAAGCCGAGCAGGCCGCGCTGCACGCTGGTCCAGATGATGGAGAGCAGGTCGCCCTCGTTCCACCGCTCGGACAGCGCCTGGCCGACGGCGTGCGGGCTGGGCAGCTTCGTCGGGTCGGAGAAACCGCCCCACACCGCGAGCTGCCAGACCACCAGCACCAGCAGGATCGCGGTGACCGGCGGCAGCACCTTCTTGAACAGGATCTCCCAGAAGGGCGCCCGCCGGACCTCGACGGTCTCCAGCGCGTCGAGGCCCGCTTCGAGCCCTGACAGGTCGTGCCGGTCCGCGGCGCCCGGCCCGTCCGTCTTCCCGAGCGGGACGGCGCCTTGCGCGGACGTCTCAGTGCTGGCCATGGCGGCGGATCTCCCCACGCAGTTCTTCGGTGATCTCGACGGACAGGTCCGCCACGGCCGCGTCCTCGATACGGCGCGGCTGCGGGATGTCGATGGTCCACTCACGGGCGATCCGCCCCGGCCGCGACGACATCAGCACGACCCGCTCGGCGAGCCGTACCGCCTCCCGGACGTTGTGCGTCACGAACAGCACCGACAGGTCGGTCTCGGACCAGATCCGGGTCAGCTCGTCGTGCAGCACATCGCGGGTGATGGCGTCCAGCGCCGCGAACGGCTCGTCCATCAGCAGCAGTTGGCTGTCCTGGGCGAGCGCGCGGGCCAGTGCCACGCGCTGCCGCATACCGCCGGACAGCTCGTGCACCCGCTTGCCGTACGCGCCGCCGAGCCGTACGAGGTCCAGCAGCCGCTCGGCCTCCGGGCGGCGCTCCTCACGGGGCACGCCCCGCAGCCGCAGGGCCAGTTCGATGTTCTTGCCCGCCGTCAGCCACGGGAACAGCGCGTGTTCCTGGAACATCAGGGCGGGCCGCCCGCCGGGCGCCGCGATGGCGCCCGCGGACGGCTTGTCGAGTCCGGCGACCAGATTGAGCAGGGTGGACTTGCCGCACCCCGAGGCCCCCAGGAGGCAGACGAACTCACCGGGCCGCACGTCGAGCGTGATGTCGTCCAGCACGAGTTGCCGGGCGCCGGGCCTGCCGAACGCCTTCGACACATGGTCGAGCCGCGCGGCGTACGCCTCGGGCTCCGCGGTCTGCGCGTCGGCACTGGTGAGGGTGTCGGCCATGGGTGTCACCTCCTGGGGTCCTACGGGGCGGGTGCGGTTGACGCCGCTACGGGTCGTCGGGGGGCGGGTGTCGCGGGCGGGGCTACTGAGTGCCGAGCCCCGCGGCGTCCACCGTCGGCTTGCCGTCCGCCGTGAGTACCTTGTTGAGCAGCGTCAGGTCGTACAGCCCGTTGAGCTTCGGCGCCTTGAGCAGACCGGCGTCCACGGCGTGCTGCGCCTCCTCGCCCGCGGTCTTCGCCAGCGGGTCGTCCAGCACCTGGATGGACTTCCAGGCCGGGTCGAGGACGTTGGCCGGGAGCGCCTTCTGCGTCAGCTTCTTGAGCTGCTCGTTCGCGTCCGCCTTGGCCTTGTCGGGGTTGGCCGCGATCCACGCGTTGGTGTTCACCGAACCGCGCAGCACCGCCTCGACCACGTCCGGGTGCGCCTTGAGGAACTTCTGCGACACGATCACATTGGTGATCACGAACTTGTTGTCGGGCCACAGCGTGCTCTCGTCCAGCAGCACCTTCGCGCCCTCGGCGACCAGCTTCGACGCGGTGGGCTCCGGCACCCACGCGCCGTCGATGGAGCCCTGCTTGTACGCGTCGGGGGTGATCTTGTTGTCGGTGCGGACCACCGACACATCGCCCTTGCCGCTCTGTGCGTCGACCTTCCAGCCCTTGGTCTTGATCCAGTTCAGCAGCGCCACGTCCTGGGTGTTGCCGAGCTGCGGGGTGGCGATCTTCTTGCCCTTGACGTCGTCCAGCGTCTTGATCTTGTCGGGGTTGACGACGAGCTTCACACCGCCGGACGCCGAACCCGAGATGATCTTCAGGCTGGCGCCGTTCGACTTGGTGTAGCCGTTGATCGCGGGGGAGGGGCCGATCCAGCCGATGTCGATGGAACCGGCGTTGAGCGCCTCGATCTCCTCGGGGCCCGCGTTGAAGGTCAGTTCCTTGACCGTGGTGGCGCCCAGTTCCTTCTGGAAGATGCCTTCCTTGAGGCCGACCAGCGGGGTGGCGTGCGTCAGGTTCGGGAAGTAGCCGATCTTGACCTGGTCGGCGGAGAGCTTCTTCGCGTCGGCACCAGCACTGGCGGCCGGCGCGGTCGTCGCGTCACTCGACTTGTCGTCGTTGGAGCCGTAGCCGCAGGCGGCGAGAGCGCCGAACAGGATCGGCAGGGCGGCGGCCGCGGCGGTGAGTCTGCGGCGGCGGAGGGCGCGGGATACGGGACGGGACTGGGCAGACACGTGGGTGTCCTCTCGTAAGGCCCGGCGTGTCGCGCTCGTGGTCAGGGCGCGGCCGGAAGTTCGTCAGGTCTTCGAAAGCGGTGCAACGGGGGCCGCTGTGCGCGGCGCTGGGGTACGGCGGCGGTCACGGCGTGCCCGTGGTCCGCGGCCGGGCGCGTCAGCCCACACATCGTGCGACCCCGCCCGTACCCGCGCCGAGCGAGCCGCTGCCGACGCGGCCGCCCTCCTTCGCGAAACCCGAGAAGGCATCCTGAGTCATCGTCAGAAGTCCCAACCCTCGTCGTCGGCCGCGGCACCCGCGGCCGGATCCGTCTTCTCCGCGAACGCCTCGCCCGCCATGCCCGCGGTCAGCGTCGTACCGTCCGCCGGGTCGATCAGCAGGAAGGAACCGGTCAGCCGGGAGTCCGCGTACGCGTCCACCGGCAGCGGCTCCGCGGTGCGCAGCAGCACCGCTCCGATGTCGTTGACCTCCAGTTCGGCGGGCTCGTTGTCGTGCGCGAGACCGTGCGAGAGGTCGATCCGGTACGGCAGGCCCTTGACGATCGCCTTCACCGTCCGGGTGGTGTGCTTGAGCAGCACGCGGTCGCCGATCCGCAGCGGACGCTCGTGCAGATGGCACACCGTGGCCCTGATGTCCTGGGTGATCGCGGGCGCCGTCGCGGTCGGCGCGATCATGTCGCCGCGCGAGATGTCCAGGTCGTCGGCGAGCAGCACCGTCACCGACTGCGGCGCCCACGCGGTGTCGACGGCCTCACCGAGCGCGTCGATCCCGGAGATCGTGGTGGTACGGCCCGACGGCAGCACGGTCACCGCGTCGCCGACGCGCAGCAGCCCCGAGACGATCTGGCCCGCGTAACCGCGGTAGTCCGGGTGCTCCGCGGTCTGCGGCCTGATCACGTACTGCACGGGGAACCGCGCGGGGCAGCCGGTCAGGTCGTGGCTGACCGGGACCGTCTCCAGGTGCTCCAGGACGGTCGGGCCGCCGTACCAGTCCATGTGCGCGGACGGCTCGACGACATTGTCACCGGCCAGCGCGGAGATCGGGATCGCGGTGATCTCCGGGACGCCCAGCGAGGCCGCGTAGGAGGTGAACTCCTCGGCGATGGCGGCGAACACGGGCTCCGCGTAGTCCACCAGGTCCATCTTGTTGACCGCGAGCACCACGTGCGGGACGCGCAGCAGGGCCGCGACGGCCGCGTGCCGCCTGGTCTGCTCGATCACGCCGTTGCGGGCGTCGACCAGCACCACGGCCAGCTCCGCCGTCGAGGCGCCGGTGACCATGTTGCGGGTGTACTGCACATGGCCCGGGGTGTCGGCGAGGATGAACCGCCGCCGCGCGGTGGCGAAGTAGCGGTAGGCGACATCGATGGTGATGCCCTGCTCGCGCTCGGCCCGCAGGCCGTCGGTGAGCAGCGCCAGGTCCGGGGCCTCCTGGCCGCGGCCGAGCGACGCCCGCTCGACCGCCTCCAGTTGGTCGGTGAGCACCGACTTGGAGTCATGCAGCAGCCGCCCCACCAGCGTGGACTTGCCGTCGTCGACGGAGCCCGCGGTGGCGAAGCGCAGCAGCGTGGTGGCCGACAACTGCTCGGCGGTGAGGGGGTTGGTGGGACCCGTGGTGGCGGTCATGGTTAGAAGTACCCCTCGCGCTTGCGGTCTTCCATCGCGGCTTCCGACATCTTGTCGTCGGCGCGGGTCGCGCCCCGCTCGGTCAGCCGGGAGGCGGCGATCTCGGTGATCACCGCGTCGAGCGTGGTGGCGGCGGAGTCGACGGCGCCCGTGCAGGACATGTCGCCGACCGTGCGGTAGCGCACCTGGCGGGTCTCCACCGGCTCACCGGCCTTCGGGCCGCCCCACTCGCCCGCGGTCAGCCACATCCCCGACCGGTTGAACACCTCGCGCTCGTGCGCGAAGTAGATCTCGGGCAGCGCGATCTTCTCGCGGGCGATGTACTGCCACACGTCCAGCTCGGTCCAGTTGGACAGCGGGAAGACCCGTACGTGCTCGCCCGGCGCGTGCTTGCCGTTGTAGAGCTGCCACAGCTCGGGGCGCTGGCGGCGCGGATTCCACTGCGAGAACTCGTCGCGTAGGGAGAACACCCGCTCCTTGGCCCGCGCCTTCTCCTCGTCGCGCCGTCCGCCGCCGAACACCGCGTCGAAGCGGTGCTCCCTGATGGCCTCGGTCAGCGGCACCGTCTGGAGCGGGTTGCGGGTGCCGTCGGGGCGCTCGCGCAGCCGCCCGTCGTCGATGTACTCCTGCACCATCGCGACATGCAGCCGAAGGCCGTGCTCGGCGACCGTACGGTCCCGGAACTCCAGCACCTCGGGGAAGTTGTGCCCGGTGTCCACGTGCAGCAGCGAGAACGGCACCGCCGCGGGCGCGAACGCCTTCAGCGCCAGGTGCAGCATGACGATCGAGTCCTTGCCGCCGGAGAAGAGGATCACCGGCCGCTCGAACTCGCCCGCCACCTCCCGGAAGATGTGCACGGCCTCGGACTCCAGCGCGTCCAGGTGCGAGAGGGCGTACGGGCTGTCCGTGCTTCCGGAGTGCGCGACGGCGGCGGTCATATGGTGAGCCCCTTCTCGACAAGCAGCGCGTGCAGTACGGAAGCCGACTCCTCGACCGTGCGGCCCTGGGTCTCGATCCGCAGATCGGGGTCGGCCGGGATCTCGTACGGGTCGTCCACGCCGGTCAGGCCGGTCAGTTCACCCGCGGCCTGCTTGGCGTACAGGCCCTTGACGTCACGCACCGAGCAGACCTCGACCGGTGTCGCGACATGCACCTCGACATAGCCGGTGCCCTGCTGCTGGTGGCGCTTGCGGACGGCCTCGCGGCTGTCGGCGTACGGCGCGATGACCGGGACGAGCGCCAACACGCCGTGCGAGGCGAGGAGTTCGGCGACGAAGCCGATGCGCTGCACATTGGTGTGCCGGTCCTCGCGGCTGAAGCCGAGGCCCGCGGAGAGGAATTCGCGGATCTCGTCGCCGTCGAGCACCTCGACCCGGCGGCCCTGCGCGCGCAGCCGCTCGGCGAGTGCGTGGGCGATGGTGGTCTTGCCCGCGCTCGGCAGACCGGTGAGCCAGACGGTGGCGCCGGTGGTCATCCCCAACTCCTGACTGGTCGTCACTGCCTCGGTCGTCACCGCGCCGGTCCGCGTGGGGCCCTTCGTGGCACCGGTCCCCGTCCGACCGGCCGTCACAGGTGGATCCCGCACTCGGTCTTGCCCAGGCCCGCCCAGCGGCCGGCGCGGGCGTCCTCGCCCTCCAGTACCCGGCGGGTGCACGGCGCGCAGCCCACCGAGGCGTAACCGTCCGTCAGCAGCGGGTTGGTGAGGACCCCGTGCTCGGCGACGTACGCCTCCACGTCGTCCTGCGTCCAGCGGGCGATCGGCGCGATCTTGACCTTCCGCCGCTTGGCGTCCCAGGACACCACCGGGGTGTTGGCCCGGGTCGGCGACTCGTCGCGGCGCAGGCCCGTCGCCCACGCCTCGTAGCCGCGCAGGCCCTCCTCCAGCGGAGCGACCTTGCGCAGCGCGCAGCACCGGTCGGGGTCGCGGTCGTGCAGCTTCGGCCCGTACTCGGCGTCCTGCTCGGCGACGGTCTGGCGCGGGCTGATCGTGATGACGTTGACGTCCATCACGGCCGCGACCGCGTCCCGCGTGCCGATGGTCTCGGGGAAGTGGTAGCCGGTGTCGAGGAAGACCACGTCCACGCCGGGCAGCGCCCGCGAGGCGAGGTGCGCGACCACGGCGTCCTCCATCGAGGACGTGACGCAGAACCGCGGCCCGAAGGTGTCGGCGGCCCAGCGCAGCACGTCGAGCGCGGACGCCTCCTCCAGGTCTCGGCCCGCCTGCTCGGCCAGGGTGCGCAAGTCCTCGGCGGTGTGCTGTGCGGTGGTCACGAGGCGCCTCCATGCGGGGAGTTGGCGGTCGTTCCCCTGGACAGCAGCCCGAGGAACTTCAGCGTGAATGCGCGATTGCAGGCGTGGCATTCCCACGCGCCGTGGCCTTCCTCGGACGGACGCAGGTCCTCGTCCCCGCAGTAGGGGCAGTAGAACGGCGCGGCCCGCTCGCTCATGACAGCTCCTCAGCGGAGGCGCGCGCCGCCCACTGCGCGAAGCGCTCGCCGTCGGTGCGACCGGCCTGGAAGCGGGTCAGCACCCGCTCCACGTAGTCCGGCAGCTCCGCCGAAGTGACCTTCAGACCGCGGACCTTGCGGCCGAAGCCCGCCTCCAGGCCGAGGCTGCCGCCCAGGTGCACCTGGAAGCCCTCGACCTGCTCGCCGTCGGCGTCGGTGACGAGCTGTCCCTTGAGACCGATGTCCGCGACCTGGATACGGGCGCAGGAGTTGGGGCAGCCGTTGATGTTGATGGTGACCGGCTCGTCGAAGTCCGGCAGCCGCCGCTCCAGTTCGTCGATGAGCGAGGCGCCGCGCGCCTTGGTCTCCACGATGGCGAGCTTGCAGAACTCGATTCCGGTGCAGGCCATCGTGCCGCGCCGGAAGGGCGACGGCGTGGCCTGGAGGTCCAGCGACTCCAGACCCGCGACCAGTGACTCGACCCGGGACTCCTCGACGTCCAGGACGAGCATCTTCTGGTCGACGGTGGTCCGCAGCCGGTCGGAGCCGTGCTCGGCGGCCAGTTCGGAGATCTTCGTCAGCGTCGCGCCGTCGATCCGGCCGACCCGCGAGGCGAAGCCGACGTAGAAGCGGCCGTCCTGCTGCCGGTGCACGCCGATGTGGTCGCGCCACTGCCGCACCGGCTGGTCGGGCGCCGGACCGTCGGTCAGCTCGCGCTTGAGGTAGTCGTCCTGGAGCACCTGGCGGAACTTCTCCGGACCCCAGTCGGCGACCAGGAACTTCAGCCGGGCGCGGGCGCGCAGCCGCCGGTAGCCGTAGTCGCGGAAGATGCCGATGACGCCCGCCCACACCTCGGGCACCTCGTCCAGCGGCACCCAGGCGCCCAGCCGCACACCGAGCTTGGGGTTGGTGGACAGCCCGCCGCCGACCCACAGGTCGAAGCCGGGGCCGTGCTCGGGGTGCCGGACGCCGACGAAGGCGATGTCGTTGATCTCGTGCGCCACGTCCAGCAGCGGCGAGCCGGAGACCGCGGTCTTGAACTTCCGCGGCAGGTTGGAGAATTCCTTGCTGCCGATGTAGCGGTCGTGGATCTCGTCGATCGCGGTGGTGCCGTCGATGATCTCGTCCTCGGCGATGCCCGCGACGGGCGAGCCGAGGATGACGCGGGGCGTGTCGCCGCACGCCTCCATGGTGGACAGGCCGACCGCCTCCAGGCGGCGCCAGATCTCCGGTACGTCCTCGATCCGGATCCAGTGGTACTGGATGTTCTGCCGGTCGGTGAGGTCGGCGGTGCCGCGGGCGAACTCCTGCGAGATCTCGCCGATCACCCGGAGCTGGGCCACGGTCAGCCGGCCGCCGTCGATCCTGACCCGCATCATGAAGAACTCGTCGTCCAGCTCCTCCGGCTCCAGGATGGCGGTCCTGCCGCCGTCGATCCCGGGGCGGCGCTGCGTGTACAGCCCGTACCAGCGCATCCGGCCGCGCAGGTCGGCGCCGTCGATGGACTGGAATCCGGCCTTGGAGTAGATCGTCTCAATGCGTGTCCGCACATTGAGACCGTCGTCGTCCTTCTTGGTCTGCTCGTTGCCGTTGAGCGGCGTGAAGTGCCCCATGGCCCACTGGCCCTCACCGCGGTGCCGTCCGGCCTTGCGGCGCGACGCGGCAGCCCCGGCGGCGGCGTCTCCGGCCGGAGTCTGGGGCAGGTCAGGGGTGGAAGCCATGGCGATGCGTCCTTCGGGCAGGCTCGAATACGGTCGATTACGCGCGGGAGCACCCTATGGCCTGGGAAAACGCAGGGCTGTGAAACACAGCGGGGCGGCCGGGGACTCCCGGGCATCCACGACGACGGGGATGGCGGGGAGCGGAGCTAAGTCGGTCAGACCGCCGGACAGATGGCGCTGGACACGCGGCAGAAGTCGACGTGCGGCCGACCTACCAAGGCGATTCCAGTGCGTGACATGACGAAAGCGTGGCATGCGGGTCTCCGGAGAGTCCACCGCCATCCATTATGTGGACCAGATAATCTCACCAGGTGAGAAACTGTGGCGTCGGTCACGCCCCGCCCGGCGCGACCGGCGCGTGGACGGTCACGCGCCCGGCGGAGTGGACGGGGAAGCGGCGACCGTCGTGTCGAACACCCGGAAGCCGCGCCGCCGGTAGTTGTCCAGCGCGTACGGCCCGTCCAGCGAGCAGGTGTGCACCCACACCCGCTCGGTCGGTTCCCTTCCCTCCCAGCGGTCGCCCAGGTCCCAGGCCCGCTCGGTGCCGAAGGACAGCAGATGGCCGCCGAGACCGCGGCCCCTGGAGTCCGGCAGCAGCCCGAAGTACACGATCTCCACCACGCCCGCGTCCTGCGCCCCCAGCTCCACATAACCCGCGGGGGTGCCGTATTCGTACGCCACCCACACCTCGGTGCCGGGCCGCGCCAGATGCGCCCGCCACTGCTCCGGCGGCCACGGCAGCCGGTCCCGCCACGCGCAGTCCGCGCCGACCGCCGTATACAGAAAGCGCCCGAATTCGGCCGACGGGACCTGCGACCGCACGATCCGGACACCCGACGCCTCGGGCGGCACGGCCGCGGCCCGCAGCTCGTCGGGCGAGGTCAGTTCGAGGGACCAGGTGGTCACGGGCGTACTCATGCGGCCCACCCTAGGCGGTGCGGCCCCGCGCCCCGGGCCCACCCCGGACGCCGCGACCGGGCACCCGGTGGCCGGATCTCGCCCCCGGCCCGCGCCCGTACCGCGCTCCGCGCGCCCCCACCGCGCGGACACGTCCTCTTGACGGCCGCGCCGCCGACTCGTTTCGATGGTCATCACGCGAATGCGGCCGGACACGTACGGTGACCGGCCGCGCCCGGCGGCCGTACGGTCAGCGGCGCGCGGCCAGCACCGCGGGCGCGAGCGAGTGCGGGAGGAGGTCCAACGGGTGGTGCGGACGGATGAGTTCGACATTCACCCCGTCGGCGAAGCGGTACGGCCGGTGCGCCAGCACGCCCGCCAGATTCCGCCGCAGCCGGGACAGCTCCGCGCGCACCGTCACCGTACGGCTCGGATCGCCGAACAAGTCGGCGGCCAGCTCGGCCGCGGTCCTGCCGCCGCGGTGCACGGCGAGCACGAACAGCAGTTCCGCGTGGCGCGGACTGAGCTGCTGCGCCCAGCTCCCGGCCGCGCCGCTCACCGTCACCATCCAGTTGCGCGGACGGCTCACGTCCAGCACCACCTGGCTCGCGCCCGACGCCCGCTCGCGGCTGCCCAGCCGTACCAGCCAGCCGCCCGGCAGCGGCTCCACCGAGCACAGGCCGAGCGAGGGCAGCCACATCTGCCCGGCGCTGACGGCCGCGGGCAGTTGCAGCCGGTCCGGCGGCGCCATCCCGGCCACCGCGGCCACCCAGCCGTTGGGGTCGACGGCCAGCGCCTGGCCCTCCATCCGGGCCAGCAGCGGCGCGGCCACCGACCGCAGCCGCTCGACCGCCGCCCAGTGCCTGGCCCGCAGTTCGCCCTCGGCGACCCTGGCCACCGCGGAGACCAGCGACAGATTCGCCGGGTGCGCGGTGGAGGCGGGACCGGTCACATTCACCACGCCCAGCAGCCGTCCGTCGCGCGGATCGTGCAGCGGGGCCGCGGCGCAGGTCCAGCCGTGCAGATTGCGCACGTAGTGCTCGGCGGAGTGCACCTGGAGGGGGGTGCCGGTCACCAGCGCCGTACCGATCGCGTTCGTGCCGACCGCGTCCTCGGCCCAGCTCGCGCCCTCGGCGAAGCCCAGCCGGTCCGCGAGGGACTTGCGGGACGCGAGGCTGCCGTCGCGCCACAGCACCCGGCCCTCCGGGTCGGTGACGATCATGATGTGCCCGGCCACGTCCGCGACCGCGTGCAGACCGTCGCGCAGCAGCGGCAGCAGACCGCCGAGCGGGGTGGACTGCCGCCGGTACTCCAACTCGTCGGTGCCCAGCAGCCCGTCGTTGCGACCGGTGTCCGGGTCCAGGCCCCGGCTCAGGGCGCGTGTCCATGACTCGCCGATCACCGGCCGCGGCGGCTTCGGCGGCACATCACCCGCAAGAGTGGCTTCCCGGACCGAGGCCAGCAGGTGCGCGGACGCGCGGGCGTCCATCGCGTCCCTCCGGCCGACCTGGATCGGAAAGTGTGTCACGTCGCCCCCGCCCTGCGTGCTCTCCGTCTTCCACTGCCCATGGTGCCGCCGTACGGGCCCGGCCGTCGCGATTTCCCTCCCCTCCGCCGGAGGTCCCCACACGGCCTGACGACATGTGCAACGGGCTGCAACCATTGCGAGCGTACGCGACTTCGACGGAGAGTGACGCGGCGTCACCGGCGCGCGGCAGCCCCCCGCCCGCGCTGCCGGGACGGTCGGCCTGACGGCCCAACAGACCGGGGGTGGTGCCGAGTCGGCGCGGCGCCACCCTCCGTGGGCGCGGCGGCGGAAACCTTTCTGCTCCCCCTTCGGGGGGCGAGCGGAGGGACAGCCGCTGCCGCGCCGTTTTCCGTTCCGCCGCGACGGGACTTCGCGGACGCGCCCTAGGACTGGACCGGGCGGGCGCGGTCGACGATCGAGGACAGGTCCAGGGTGTGGGGGAGGGTGCCGAAGGTGGCGCCCCAGTCGTGGCCGAGGCGGGAGGCGCAGAAGGCGTCGGCGACCTCGGGGGGCGCGAAGCGGACCAGGAGGGTGCCTTGGAGGACCAGCGCCATGCGCTCGACGATGCGGCGGGCGCGGGTCTCGACACCGTCGAGGTCGGCGAGTTCGCCGAGGAGGTCCTTGACGGCGCCGTCGAGGCGGTGGTCGGCCCCGCGGGCCAGCCCCAGCTCGGCCAGGAAGGCGTTGAGGGCCAGCGGCTCCCGCTGAAGGACGCGCAGCACGTCGAGGGCCTGGACGTTCCCCGAGCCCTCCCACACCGAGTTCAGCGGCGACTCGCGGAAGATCCGCGGCATGCCGGACTCCTCCACGTAGCCGTTGCCGCCCAGGCACTCCAGCGCCTCCGCCGCGACGACCGGACAGCGCTTGGTGACCCAGAACTTGGTGACGGCCACCGCCAGCCGCCGGAAGTGCCGCTCCTGCTCGGTGTCCGCGTCGCAGGCCGCCGCCAGCCGCAGCGCCGTGGTCGTCGCGGCCTCCGACTCCAGCGCGAGGTCCGCCAGCACGTTGCGCATCAGCGGCTTGTCGGCCAGCGGCCCGCCGAAGGCGCTGCGGTACGTGGCGTGGTGCACGGCCTGCGCCACCGCCTGCCGCATGAGGGCGGCCGAGCCCAGCGCGCAGTCGAGACGGGTCGCCGCGACCATCTCGATGATGGTGGCCACCCCGCGCCCCTCGTCGCCGACCCGCCGCGCCCACGTACCGCTGAACTCCACCTCGGAGGAGGCGTTGGAGCGGTTGCCGAGCTTGTCCTTCAGCCGCTGGATCGCGAAGACGTTACGGGTGCCGTCCGGCAGCACGCGCGGCAGCAGGAAGCAGGTCAGCCCTCCCGGCGCCTGCGCCAGGACGAGGAAGCCGTCCGACATCGGCGCGGAGCAGAACCACTTGTGCCCGGTCAGCGCGTACGCGCCGTCCTCCGCCAGCGGCTCGGCGTGCGTGGTGTTGGCCCGTACGTCGGAGCCGCCCTGCTTCTCCGTCATGCCCATTCCGAACAGCGCGCCCGGCTTCTCGCCGGCCGCGACCAGTTGCGGATCGTAGACCCGCGACCCGAGCCGCGGCTCCCACTCGGCGGCCAGCGCCGGGTCGGTGCGCAGCGCGGGCACCGCCGCGTGCGTCATCGACACCGGACAGCCGTGCCCGGCGTCGACCTGCGACCAGACCAGGAACCCGGCGGCCCGCCTGAGGTGCCCGTCGGGCCGCGACCAGGCGTCGGTGAGACCGGCGGTGACCGCGTGCCCGAGCAGCCGGTGGTACGAGGGGTGGAAGTCCACCTCGTCGATCCGGTTGCCGTAGCGGTCGTGGGTGCGCAGCACGGGCGAGTACGTGTTCGCCTCCTCGCCCCAGCGCTGTGCCTGGGCGGATCCCGCGGCCTTGCCCAGCTCGCTCAACTCGTCCGTGATCTCCGTGAGCCCGGCCGGATCGGCGTGGCGGGCCACGGCCTCCACGAGGGCGCTGTCGGTGCTGTACACGTCATGGCCGACCAGCGGCGGAGCCTGATTGGTCACCGTGTGAGTGAGGGTGCTCATGGCAGCTAACGTAAGGGGGTGCAAGCAGCCGAAGAAAGAGGCCATCGTCGCCCGAGCAGGTGGCGCCGGGCTCGGGTGGTGTACCGCAACGTCTCCAAGCGCAAGGTCGCTTGGCTGCTGCTGAAGGACACCGTCAACTCCTGCATGGAGTACCGGGTGACCGGCCTCGCCGCCGAGGCGGCCTTCTTCGTCCTGCTGTCGCTGCCGCCGCTGCTGCTCGGCCTGGTCGGCGCCCTCGGCTACGTCGACACCGTCATCGGCCTCGACACCATCGACCACATCCGGCACAACATCCTCACGGCGTCCTCCACCGTGCTCTCCGACAAGGGCGTCAACCAGCTCGTCAAACCCCTGGTCGACGACGTCTTCCACGGCCGCCGCCCGGACCTGATCTCGCTCGGCTTCCTGATCGCCCTGTGGTCGGGCTCCCGCGCGGTCAACGTCTTCGTGGACACCATCACCATCATGTACGGCCTGGAGGGCCGCCGCGGCATCGTCAAGACCCGGCTGATGTCGCTGGTGCTGTACGTCGTCGCGCTGATACTGGGCGCCGCCGTCCTGCCGCTGGTCGTCGCGGGACCCGACGCGGTGGTCGACGTGCTGCCGGGCGGCGAGGGCGCGGTCGCGGTGCTGTACTGGCCCGCCGTCCTGCTCGCCACGATCGCCTTCCTCACCACGCTCTACCACGTGTCGGTGCCGGTGCGCTCCGCCTGGTACGAGGACGTGCCCGGCGCGCTGATCGCGCTGCTGATGTGGGTGGTCGGCAGCTTCGTCCTGCGCATCTACCTCACCCACACCGTCGAGGGACCGACGATCTACGGCTCGCTGGCCGCACCGGTCGCCGTCCTGCTGTGGATCGGCGTGTCCGCCTTCGCCGTCCTGGTCGGCGCGGCCGTCAACGCGGCCGTGGACCGGGTGTGGCCGTCGCTGGCCACCGCCGCGGCCCGCGAGGAGAACGCCAGGCTGCGGGAGGCCGCGGCGGCCGAGGTCGTCGCGCAGGCCGCCGCCCGCAGGGCCGCGTACGCCGGGGACGAGGACGGCGACCCCGACGACGACCCGCCCGCCGAATACCCCGAGCGGTGGGCGGAATTCCTGCCGCACGCCGATGTGCGGTCCCGGCTGCGCCGCCGCCCCGACGTACCGCCGATGGCTCCGGCGCCCCCGCCCGCCCGGCACTCGGCCCCGCACCGCTCGGCCTCCCGGCCCGCGCCTCCGCCGCCCGCCGCGCCCCCGCCGCCGATGCCGCCCTTTCCGCCGGAGCTGTGACGCGCGGCTCGGCTCGGCGGGACCGGCGGCCGGGTCGCGGTGCACCATGGAGGCATGTACGAGGAACGTGCCGCCGCGGTGCCGGGCGTCACCGTGTGGACCCGTGAGAACGGCGGCGGGTCCTACCGCGTGCTGCCCGACGGCTGCATGGACCTGATCTGGTACGACGGCGGTCTGCTGGTCGCGGGCCCCGACACCCGCGCGTTCGTCGCCGACGACCCGCCGGGCGGCTCGTACGCGGGGCTGCGGTTCGCGCCGGGGCTCGGCCCGCTGGTGCTGGGAGTGCCGGCCCGCGAGCTGCGCGACCGCAGGGTGCCGCTGGACGCGCTGTGGCCCGCGGCGCGCGCCGGACGGCTGGCGGACCGGCTGGGCGGCCGGGACGCCGCGGCCGTCCTCGACGCCTGGGCGGTGACGCGGCTCCGTGCGGCGGGGCCCGTCGATCCCCTCCCGGGCGGCGTCGCCAGGGCGCTGGCCGCAGGCCGCCCGGTGGGCGCGATCGCGGCCGGGACGGGCCTGGGGGAGCGGCAGTTGCGCCGCCGCTGCGAGGCCGCGTTCGGCTACGGGCCCAAGACGCTCGGCCGGGTGCTGCGGCTGCAAAGGGCGCTGGAGCTGGCCCGCGGGGGCACCGCGTTCGCGCAGGTCGCGGCGGTCGCGGGCTACGCCGACCAGGCCCATCTCTCGCGCGAGGTCAAGTCGCTCGCGGGCGTGCCGCTCGGGCGGCTCATCCAGCCGACGGCTCCGGCATAGCGGCGAAGAGGTCGACGGTGTTGCCGTCCGGGTCGTACACGGCCGCGTAGCGCTGGCCCCAGAAGGCGTCCCACGGCTTGAGGTGGCCCGTGTGCCCGGCCTCGGTCAGCTCGGCGTAGGCCGCGTCCACGCCCTCGGGGGCGCCGCAGTCGAAGGCCAGCGACATCCGGGAGCCGGTGGCGGGCGACCAGTCGGGGTCGAAGGAGCGGACGGTCTCCACGGTGTCCCAGGCCAGCCGCAGACCGCCGGGGAGCGTGACCTCGACGTGCGGCTCCGCGTCCGCCGCCGCGGGCAGCTCGATGCCCAGGCGCCGGTAGAAGGCGAGCGAGGCGGCCATGTCCGCGACGACGAGGCCGATCAGATCGATACGGGGCGTGAGGGGTGCGTTCATGCCGTTCACGCTAGGCGGGCCGGGCGCCGGGTGTCTTGAACGAAACGGACACCCGGCACCCGACCTGCGACCCCCCGGCCCCCACCGGGGTTGTGAGCGTCGCCGCGGTCGCGCACCGTGCTCCGCGGGCGACGCGGTCCGAAGGATGCGATGAGGCCGATGGGGACTGATGAAGGCCGATGGGGTCGGATGAGGCCGATGGGGTCGGACGGGGCCCGACGGGGAGGAGTACGGGCCAGTGGTAAGGGGGAGGTATGCGGTGGTGCGTGGAAGGAAAGCTTCTTGTCCGTTGGTTCGGAAGGATCGCCCCACCGGGCCGCCGCGTCAAGGGCTGGGTCAAGGAAGTGAACGAAAAACAACTCACCCCCCGGTCAACGCTGTTACTAGGTCAAGGATTCGACCGCGAGTCATTGACATGAACATAGTCTGGACCTTTCAATCGCGGTACAGGCGCACGTCCCCCACCGTCGCGCACAAGGAAGGTCCCCCACATGATCAGATCCCGCACACAAATACCCTGGTCGCGCACCCTGTTGAGGCTGTTCGCGCTGTTCGCCGTGGTGCTCGGGGTACAGGCGGGGCCCGCGCACACCGCGCAGGCCGCCGACTTCAAGGTGATCGCCTTCTACGACGGCACGTACGACGCCGCCCACATCAACTTCGTCCACGAAGCGAACGCGTGGTTCCCGCAGCACGCGGCGCAGTACGGCTTCTCGTACACCTCGACCAACGACTGGAGCCAGCTCAACACCGCCAACCTGGCCCAGTACCAGGTGGTCATGTTCCTCGACAACGCCCCGCAGACCGCGGCCCAGCAGAGCGCGTTCCAGACGTACATGAACAACGGCGGCGGCTGGATCGGCTTCCATGTCGCGGCCTACAACGACGCGTCGTCCAACGGCTGGTCCTGGTACCACCAGACCTTCCTCGGCACCGGCACCTTCAAGTCCAACACCTGGGGGCCGACCGCCGAGACGCTGAAGATCGAGGACCCGAACCACCCGGCCACCGCGGGCCTGCCCGGCACGATCGCCTCGTCCGTCAGCGAGTGGTATAGCTGGCAGAACGACCTGCGGCAGAACCCGAACATCGACATCCTGGCCTCGATGGACCAGTCGACGTTCCCGATCGGGACCGACCCCAACCAGACCTGGTACAGCGGCTATTACCCGATCGTGTGGACCAACAAGAACTACAAGATGGTCTACAACAACTTCGGGCACAACGCGATGAACTACGACACCAACACCGCGCTGTCGTCCACCTTCGCCAGCGCCCAGCAGAACCAGTTGCTGATCCAGGAGATCCGCTGGGCGGCGGGCCAGAGCGGCCCGGTCACCCCGCCGCAGGGCGGCCCGACCGGCGCCATCCACGGCTACGGCGGCAAGTGCGTGGACATCGCGGGTGCCAGCAGCACCAACGGCGCGGCCGTACAGCTCTACGACTGCAACGGCACCAGCGCCCAGACCTGGGCGGTCGGTTCCGACGGCACGCTCAAGGCCCTCGGCAAGTGCATGGACGTCACCTCGGCGGGCACGGCCAACGGCACCAAGGTGCAGCTCTACGACTGCAACGGCAGCGCCGCCCAGAAGTGGACGCGCAGCGGGAGCACGCTGGTGAACGCCGGGTCGGGCAAGTGCCTGGACGCGACGGGGCCCAGCAGCGCCAACGGCACCCGGCTCCAGATCTGGACCTGCGGCACGGGCGCCAACCAGCAGTGGACGCTGCCGAGTTGATCCCCCGGCCGGGCTGATCTCCGCGGCCGGCCGACACCCGAGCGGAGCCGGGCCACGGCCCGGCTCCGTACTCGTACGCCCCACGCCCACCTGAGGCCACACCCACCCCGGATGAACGCGGCGCGCGCCGGTCGCGTATTACTCCCACAGGGGTTGCGGCGTGCGCCGCCCCCGGGGGAGGGGACGACCGGTGACACCGGAAGAACGCGAAACCGGGCAGCACACCGAGCACTACGAGATGCTGGTGTCGTTCGCCCTCGGCCACGTGCGCGACCGCGCGCAGGCCGAGGACGTGGCCCACGAGACGCTGCTGCGCGCCTGGCTGCACCTCGGCCGGATCGAGCCGGGCAGCGCCACCGTCCGCGCCTATCTGCTGACCATCGCCCGCAATCTGCTGGCCGTGACACCGGGGGCCGGCTCGCCGCCGAACTCCCGCTGAGGGCCGCCGCGTCGGTACCGCTGAGCCCCGCCGGCCGGCCGGCTCACGCGGGATAGGCGTGCGTCTGGGCCGCCTTGACCGTCGCCCACACCTGCGCGCCCTCGTGCAGGCCCAGTTCGGCCACGGACACCGCCGTCAGGTCGGCGGTCAGCGGCAGTTCGTCGGCGCTTCCGGTGAGGGCGACACGGATCTGGTCGCCGTGCGACTCCAGGCCGCAGATCCTGGCCCGCCAGGTGTTGCGCGCGCTGGAGTCCGGCCGGTCGGTGGAGAGCGTGACCGCGCTCGGCGGGAAGGCCACGAAGGCGGGCCCCGTCAGCTCCTCCGTGGCGGTCACGGTCAGCTCCGGACCGAGCCGGACCGTATGTCCCTCGGCCTCGCCCCGGTAGAGATTGAGCCCGACCAGCCGCGCGATGTAGTCCGTACGCGGACGCCGGGCGATCTCCGCGGGCGTGCCCTCCTGCACCACCCGCCCGTGCTCGATCACCACCAGCCGGTCGGCCAGCACCATCGCGTCCAGCGGGTCGTGCGTCACCAGCACCGCCACCGCCTCGAACGCGGCCAGATGGCGGCGCAGCTCCGCCCGTACGTCCAGCCGCGCGCGGGCGTCCAGCGCCGCCAGCGGCTCGTCGAGCAGCAGCAGCCGCGGCCCGGTCGCCAACGCCCTGGCCAGCGCCACGCGTTGGGCCTGCCCGCCGGACAGCCGCCGCGGCTTGACGCCCGCGTGGTCCGCGAGCCCCATCCGGTCCAGCAGATCCGCCGCCCGCGCCCGCGCGTCCGCCTTGGACGCGCCGTGGCAGCGCGGCCCGAAGGCGACGTTGTCCAGCGCCGTCAGATGCGGGAAGAGCAGATAGTCCTGGAAGATCACTCCGACCGGCCGGTCCTCGGCCGGCACCCGCCGCCGTACCGCCGGTTCCTCCAGCGTCCGCCCGTCGAGCCGCAGATGGCCGCCGGACAGCGGGGCGAGACCGGCCAGCGTACGCAGCGCGGTGGTCTTGCCCGCGCCGTTCGGACCGAGCAGCGCCAGCACCTCGCCGGGCGGCACCGACAGCCGTACGTCCAGCCGGAAGGTGCCGCGGTCCAGGACGAGACGCGCGTCGAGGCCGTCGGCGTCCTCGGCGCCCCGCACGTCGGGCCCGTCACCCTTGTCGAGTCTCATGACGCGGCCGTCCAGCGTTCGCGCAGCCCGGCGAGGACCGCGACGGAGACCGCGAGCAGGACGAGGCTGAGCGCGATGGCGGCGGCCGGATCGTCCTGGAGCGCCAGATACACCGCCAGCGGCATCGTCTGCGTACGGCCGGGGAAACTGCCCGCGAAGGTGATGGTCGCGCCGAACTCGCCCAGCGCCCTGGCCCAGGCCAGCACCGCGCCCGCCGCGACACCCGGTGCGATCATCGGCAGGGTGACCCGGCGGAAGGCGGTGAACCGCGAGGCGCCCAGCGTCGCCGCCGCCTCCTCGAACCGCGTGTCGGCCGCCCGCAGCGTCCCCTCGACGGTGATCACCAGGAACGGCATCGCCACGAACGTCTCCGCCACCACCACACCGGCCGTCGTGAACGGCAGCGTGACGCCGAACGCCGAGTCGAGCCAGCGCCCCACCACACCGTTGCGCCCCAGCGCCAGCAGCAGCGCCACACCGCCGACCACCGGCGGCAGCACCAGCGGCAGCGTCACCAACGAGCGCACCAGACCGCGGCCGGGAAACGTCGTACGGGCCAGCAGCCACGCCAGCGGGACCCCGAACACCAGCGACACGGCGGTCGCCGTGGTCGCGGTCTCCAACGACAGCCGCAGCGCCGTCCACACCTCGGAACTGGTGAGCTGCGACGGCAGGCTCCGCCACGGCGCCCGGATCAGCAGCGCCAGCAGCGGCAGCAGCAGAAAGACGAGCGCGATCAGCGCGGGCAGCAGCAACGGCAGCGGGACACCGCCGCGGCTGCGCACGAAGCGGCGCCGCGGCCGGTGCCCGGGAAGTCCCGGACCGGCCGCGGCGCCCCACCGCTCCTGACCGGTCACGGGTTGAGGAAGCCCGCCCCGGTGAGCGCCTTCTGGCCCTCGGCGGACCGCACCAGCGCGATGAACGCCTGCGCGGCCGTCCCGTTGGGCGCGTTCTTCAGCTCCACGATCGGGTACGTGTTGATCGCCTTCGCCGACTCGGGGAAGTCCACGCCCTGCACCTTGCCGCCCGCGGCCTTCACGTCGGTCTTGTAGACCACCGCCGCGTCGACCTCCTTCAGCTCCACCTTCGTCAGCGCGGCCTTCACGTCCTGCTCGTAACTGACCGGCGTCAGCTTCAGCCCGCTGTCGGTCAGCGCCGTCTGCGCGGCGGCCCCGCACGGCACCGTCTTCGCGCACAGCGCGACCTTGAGGCCGGACTTCGTCAGGTCCTTCAGCGACGCGATCTTGTCCGGGTTGCCGGGCAGCGTCGCGATCTCCAACTGGTTGCGCACGAAGGGGGCGGGAGCGCCCGCCGCGTCCTTGGCGTCGGTGACGATCTTCATCGTCTTCGTACTGGCCGCCGCGAAGACGTCAGCGGGCGCGCCCGAGGTGATGCTGGCCGCGAGCACGTCGCTGCCGCCGAAGTTGAACGTCACCTTCGTGCCGGGGTACGCGGCCTCGAACTGCTTGCCGAGCGTCGTGAAGGACTCCTTCAGCGACGCCGCCGCGAACACGGTCACGGAACCGGTGACCTTCGGCGTGGTCGCCGACGCGGAAGCGGAGGACGAGGCGGAGGGGGACGACGACGAGGCGTCGGAACCCTTGTCCGAGGACGAGCAGGCAGTGAGCGCCAGCAGTACGGCGGCGCCGCCGACGGCCGCCACCATGCCGCGGCGCCGTTCGGTACGGATCATCACAGGAACTCTCTCTCTGCCGCGCACCAGGTCATTGTGACGATCATAGTGACGCACCTGCGAGGGATAAGTCTCCTGGCGCATTGCATAAGCCGCATGATCCAGCTGTCCGCCTCGTTTGTGCGATCACACAACCATGATGACGTCCAGGGTGCGGGGGCCGTGGACGCCTTCGACGCGGTCGAGTTCGATGTCGCTGGTGGCGGAGGGGCCTGAGATCCAGGTCTGAGGCCGGGTGGGGTCCAGGCGGGGGAGGGCCTGGGGGACCGAGGCGACGATCTGCGCGGGGGTGATGACGCAGATGTGGTGGTCGGGGACGAGGGTGATCCGGCGGCGGCCCTGGTCGGGGGAGGTGTCGAGCACGATGGTGCCGGTCTCGGCGATGGCCAGCGCGCAGCCGGTGATCACGGTGTCGATCGCGTCGAGGTCGTAGGTGGTCTGCTCGGGCCGGTCGGTGTGCCGCTCGGTGTCCGGGCCGATCGCGTCGAGCCAGTGCGCGGGCAGGCCCTGCGGGGTGACGACGCTGCGGCTGCCGTGCTCGGCGATCAGGCGGGCGACGGTCGCGGGCAGTCCGGTCTCGTCCGTGTGGTGGACGTGGGCCCGGTAGTCGGTGAGGTTCTCCGCGAGCAGGGTCGCGGTCTCCTGCGGGGTGCGGTCGGCGTGGGTGTGCAGGTAGTCCCTGGTGAGGGGGGTGTCGTGCGGGCGGTCGTCGCGGGGGACGTCCGCGAGGGCGTTGCGGATGCGGGTGAGGACGGTGTCGCGGGAGGTCACTGGCCGTTCTCCTTGGTCTGGGGGTGGTTGGCTGGTTGGTTTTTCTGCCAC
>NZ_JBIBIC010000010.1:0-317353 GCF_042957385.1 Streptomyces sp. NPDC008079 | reverse complement strand
CTGGAGTCGGTCCCAAGGGTTGGGCTGTTCGCCCATTAAAGCGGTACGCGAGCTGGGTTTAGAACGTCGTGAGACAGTTCGGTCCCTATCCGCTGTGCGCGTAGGAGTCTTGAGAAGGGCTGTCCCTAGTACGAGAGGACCGGGACGGACGAACCTCTGGTGTGCCAGTTGTCCTGCCAAGGGCATGGCTGGTTGGCTACGTTCGGGAGGGATAACCGCTGAAAGCATCTAAGCGGGAAGCCTGCTTCGAGATGAGGACTCCCACCCCCTTTGAGGGGTTAAGGCTCCCAGTAGACGACTGGGTTGATAGGCCAGATGTGGAAGCCCTGTGAGGGGTGGAGCTGACTGGTACTAATAGGCCGAGGGCTTGTCCATTGTTGCTCGCGTTCACTGTGTGGTTCTGAAACAACCAGCCCACCACCACGCCCCTTCACCGGGGGTGTGGGGTGTGTGTTTCATGGTGTTTCGGTGGTCATAGCGTTAGGGAAACGCCCGGTTACATTCCGAACCCGGAAGCTAAGCCTTTCAGCGCCGATGGTACTGCAGGGGGGACCCTGTGGGAGAGTAGGACACCGCCGAACAATCTTTATGGACCCTCGGTCCTGGCCTAAGCGCTGGGACCGGGGGTCTTTTTTCGTTGTTCTTCGGTGCGCGTCCTCTCCGTCATGGCGAGAGACTCGCACTACAGCAGTACGATCCGACAGGAGTCACGTCGATGCCCAACTCGCCTGAAGACCGGCCCGAGCGTCCCGAACGCCGGGACTCGCGCCCGAACGGCGGCGGCGACCGCGGGGGTTACCGCAGCAGCGGTCCGCGGCGGGACGGTGACCGTCCCACCGGCGGCTTCCGTCGCGACGATCGACGTGACGACCGTCCGCGGGGCCCGCGCCGCGAAGACGACCGTGGCGGCTACCGCCCGCGCGACGACCGCCGCGACAGTGGTGGCCGTCCTCCGGCCGGCGGCGGCTACCGCCCCCGTGACGACCGCCCCCGTGACGACCGTCCGCGCCAGGACCGCCCCCGCGACGACCGCTCCGGCGGTGGCGGCGGTGGCTTCCGCCCGCGTGACGACCGGCCTCGTTTTGACCGTCCGCGTGAGGACCGTCCCGGCGGTGGCGGTGGTTTCCGTCGTGACGACCGTCCGCGTGACGACCGGCGTGACGACCGTCCCCGTGGCCCGCGCCGTGAGGACGACCGCGGCGGCTACCGCCCGCGCGACGACCGTCCCAGGGACGACCGTCCCCGTCAGGACCGGCCCGGCGGCGGTGGCGGTGGCTTCCGCCCGCGCGATGACCGGCCTCGTTTTGACCGTCCGCGTGAGGACCGTCCCGGCGGTGGTGGCGGTTTCCGTCGTGACGACCGTCCGCGTGACGACCGGCGCGATGACCGTCCCCGTGGCCCGCGCCGTGAGGACGACCGCGGCGGCTACCGCCCCCGCGACGACCGTCCCAGGGACGACCGTCCGCGCCAGGACCGCCCCCGCGACGACCGCTCCGGCGGTGGCGGCGGTGGCTTCCGCCCGCGTGACGACCGGCCTCGTTTTGACCGTCCGCGTGAGGACCGTCCCCGTGACGACAGGCCCCGTGACGACCGCCCCCGCTTCGACAGGCCGCGTGACGACCGGCGCGACGACCGCTCCGGCGGTGGCGGCGGTGGCTTCCGTCCCCGTGAGGACCGGCCGCGCTACGACCGCCCGCGTGACGACCGCCCCGGTGGCGGCGGTGGCGGGTTCCGCAGGGACGACAGGCCCCGCGACGACCGGCCCCGTTTCGACGGCCCGCGTGACGACCGCCCGCGCGGTCCGCGCCGCGACGACGACCGTCCCCGTTTCGACCGGCCCCGCGACGACCGTCGCGATGACCGCCGTGACGACCGTCCGCGTGGCCCGCGCCGGGACGACGACCGGGACCGTGGCGGCCAGGGGCGTCGCCCCGTGGTCGAAGGCCGCGGCCGGTTCGAGAACCGGGGCAGGGACGACCGCCGTGAGGAGCGGGAGCCCGTCCGCAGGCTGCCGATCCCTGACGAGGTCACCGGCCACGAGATCGACCCGAGCGTGCGCCAGGAGCTGATGAGTCTGCCGAAGACGCTCGCGGAGGACGTGGCGCGCAACCTCGTCATGGTGGCCCGGCTGCTGGACGAGGAGCCCGAGCAGGCGTACGCGTACTCGCGCGTCGCGCTGCGTCTCGCGTCCCGCGTCGCGGCCGTCAGGGAAGCGGCGGGCTTCGCGTCGTACGCCAGTGAGCGGTACGCCGAGGCGCTGGCCGAATTCCGGGCGACCCGGCGGATGACCGGCACCGTCGACCTGTGGCCGGTGATGGCGGACTGCGAGCGCGGTCTCGGCCGTCCGGAGCGCGCGCTGGAGATGGCGGGCGCCCCCGAGGTGCACAAGCTGGACAAGGCCGGCCAGGTCGAGATGCGCCTGGTCGCGGCCGGGGCCCGGCAGGACATGGGCCAGGACGAGGCCGCGGTGGTCACCCTCCAGAGCTCCGAGCTGGCGTCCAACGCCGTGCACCCGTGGACCGCCCGCCTGCGGTACGCCTACGCGGACGCGCTGCTGCGCGTCGGCCGTGAGCGCGAGGGCCGCGACTGGTTCGCGAAGGCGCTCGAAGCCGACCACAACGGCACCACCGACGCCTCCGACCGCCTCGCCCAGCTCGACGGCGTGGAATTCGTCGACGCCATCGACGAGGACGACGCGGCCGAGTCCGAGTCCGAGCCCCAGCGGCCGGACACGGCGGACGAGGCGGCGGACGACGAGCACGACGCCGACGACACGGACGACGACGTTTCGGACGACGACGTTTCGGACGACGACGTTTCGGACGACGACGTCTCCGACGAGGACGACGACGAGACCTCCGAGACCTCCGAGGAGCCCGTCGGCGGTACCGACGAGTCCGCGCAGGACGAGGACGACTCGGACGACGAGGACGACGACGAAGGCGCCCACGACGCAGAGGGCTCCGACGACGCCGAGAAGGCCGAGCAGAAGGCCGAGGCGGCCGACGGCGCCGCCCCGTCCTCCTTCCTCGACTCGCCGTTCCGCGAGCCCGCCGCACACGGCGAGCCGAAGAGCGACGACGAGGACTGACACCCGCACGCGTCCCACGTGAAAGGGCGGCATCCGCACACCGCGGGTGCCGCCCTTTCGTATGCCCGGCTACGACCCGGCCGCGCCTCGACTCCGCCCCACCTCCGACCCGGCTCCGCCCCGACCCGGACGAGGCGCCGGATCAGTCGAGTTCTACGCTGCGCATCACTAGTCCGCTCGCCGGTTTCGGGCCGAAGGACGTGGACTTGCGAGGCATGGTCACGCCCTGGCGGGCGAGGTCGCGGACGACGTCCTCGTGCACCGGGTGCATGAGGACGGCCGTGCCGTGCAGCCGTTCCGCGAGGCCGACGGCGGCGGCCGTGTCGTGGATGTAGCGGATGTCCTCGGGGGAGTCGGGGACCTTCCAGACATCGTCGAGCAGCAGGCTGTGCAGGACGGCGGCGTCCAGGCGGCGCCATCGCGCGGGGCGGTCGGTCGGTACGCCGCGCTCGATGGCCGCCGGGTCGGGCCGGTCCAGCAGGTGGAAGCCGCCGTCGCCCGCGAGCAGGAAGGCGTTGCCGTCGTCCGCGGCCTGCGCCAGCGCGTCGAGCGCGCCGTCCAGCGAAGGACCGGGCAGCGGCCGTACGCGGAAGGTGGTGCGGGCGGCCTCCAGTGCGTCGGCCAGCGGCAGCCGCGGCAGGACGCGGTGGATGGCACGTACCCGCAGCGGGTAGCGGGCGGTGTCGACCAGCAGGACGAGGCCGTAGTCCCAGGGGGTGCCGGGGCGGTGGGCCGACTGGAGCAGCCGGTAGGTCGCCCAGCGGTGGTGGCCGTCGGCGATCAGGGCCTGGTGGGACGCGAGATCGGCCTCGACAGCCGCGTGGTCGGCGGGGTCGGTGAGCGCCCACAGCCGGTGCCGTACCCCGTCCTCGGTGACCGTGGCCAGCAGCGGCTCGGCGTCGGCGGCGGTGCGGTCGATGACGGCGGCCGTCGCGTCGCCCTGGCGGTAGGACAGCAGCAGCGGCTCCAGATTGGCGCCGGTCGCGCGCATCAGGGCCGCGCGGTCGGCGACCGGGCCGGGCATGACGTCCTCGTGCGGCAGGACGACGCCGTCCTCCGGCGGTGTGAGCCGCAGTGCGCCGATCACCCCGCGCTGGAGGTGGTCGCCGTCGCGCTGTTCGTAGACGTAGAGGGCGGGCAGCGGGTCGGCGGCGAGGACGCCCTCGTCGAGCCAGGCGGTGAGGGTCCTGGCGGCCTTGCCGTGCCGGGCGGCCGGTGTCTCGGCCTCGGGGAGGATGAGCCGGACGACGTTGTGCGGGTCGGCCGTCTCCAACCGCCGCTGGCCGTCGGGGCGTACGACGACGTCGTACGGCGGTGAGGTCACCGCGGCCAGGCTGCCGACGCGCTGTCGTACGTAGCGGAGCCCGCGGAAGGGCTTCAGACGCAGGCCGTGCTCGCCGTTGAGTCCGGAGTTGGTCATCAGCGCATGCTATGTCCGGGGCGGCCATGAGGGATGATCGGGGTCATCGACGACACCCCGAGGAGCGAGCCCGTCATGACCCACCGGACCAGTCCGAACGGCACCGAAGGACCGCTGGACACGGCGTACGACACGGCGCTCCTCGACCTCGACGGGGTCGTGTACGCGGGCGGTGACGCCATCGCGCACGCGGTCGAGTCGCTGGCCGCGGCGAGCGGGCACGGGATGCGTCTCGCCTACGTGACGAACAACGCCTCGCGTACGCCGCAGGCCGTCGCGGAGCACCTCACGGACCTCGGGGTGCCCGCGGAGGCCGCCGAGGTGATCACCTCGGCGCAGGCGGTGGCGCGGCTGATCGCCGATCAGGTGCCGGAGGGGGCGAAGGTGCTCGCGGTGGGCGGCGAGGGGCTGTTCGCGGCGCTGCGCGAGCGCGGGCTGCGGCCGGTGGAGTCGGCGGACGACGAGCCGGTGGCGGCCGTGCAGGGGTACGGGCCCGACCTGCGGTGGTCGCAGCTCGGGGAGATGGCGTACGCGGTGAACCGGGGCGTGCCGTGGTTCGCGTCCAACACGGATCTGACGATTCCGAGCGCGCGCGGGATCGCGCCGGGGAACGGCGCGGCGGTGGAGGTCGTACGGATCGCGACCGGCGGTGAGCCGCAGGTCGCGGGGAAGCCGCTGCCGCCGATGCACCGCGAGACGGTGATCAGGACGGGGGCGAAGCGGCCCCTGGTGGTGGGGGACCGGCTCGACACGGACATCGAGGGCGCGTACGCAGGCGAGGTGGATTCGCTGCTCGTACTGACCGGGGTGACGGACGCGGCCCACCTGCTCGCCGCCGAGCCGCGCCACCGTCCCACGTATGTCGCCGCCGACCTGCGCGGGCTGCTGGCCGCGCAGCCGGAGGTCACGGCGGCCGACGGCGGCTTCCGCTGCGGGGGTTGGACCGCCTCCGCCGCCTCGGACGCGCTCGTGCTCGACGGTGACGGCGACGCGCTCGACGGACTGCGCGCGCTGTGCGCCGCGGCCTGGACGTCGGCGGGCGACGGCACATGCGGCCTGGACGCGGACAAGGCACTTGCGCGGCTGGGCCTTTGAGCCCGGCTGGGACTTTGCGGCGGGCCGGGGCTCGGAGGCGGGCCGGCGCTCTGAGCCCGGTCAGGGCTCTGAGGCGGGCTCCATGATGCGGGCCCGGCCCGGCACTTGAGCCCGGCTGACCCGCGCGGGCGCGTCTGACCGCGCCGCACCCGCCCGCCTGACGCGGTGCGCCATGCGGTGCGCGCCCCGTGGCGCGCGGCCGGGTCAGGCGTCCGCGTCCGCCGTGGCCTCGCTCTTCGCGCCCGCCTCGGCCTCGGCTCCGGCCTCGGCTTCGGCTTGCGCGACGGCCGCCGCCAGCAGGTCGTCCTCGGTGACGCCGTGCCGCCAGTAGCCGGTGAATTTGATCGCCTTGCGGTCGATGCCGCGGTCGTTGACCAGGTGGCGGCGGAGCGCGCGTGCCGAGGCGGCCTCGCCCGCGATCCAGGCGTAGGGGGTGCCGGAGGGCAGGTCCCCGGCGTCGCGGACGGCGGCCAGCAGCGCGGCGGTGCGGTCGGCGCCGGGGTGTTCCCGTACCAGCCAGGTGATGTCGGCGTCGGCGTCGGTAGTCAGCGGGATGCGGTCGTCGGGGTGGGCGACCTCGATCCAGACCTTGACGGGCATGCCCGCGGGCAGCCACTCCAGGATGCTCGCCACGGCGGGCAGCGCGGTCTCGTCGGCGGTCAGCAGCACCCAGTCGGTACCGGCGGGCGGCTGGAAGTCGACGCCGCCGTTGTCCTCGCCTGCCGGGGCGAGGATGCTCACCGGATCGCCGGGCTTGGCCTGTTGGGCCCAGCGGGAGGCGGGGCCGAGGTCGCCGTGCAGGGCGAAGTCGATGTCGAATTCCAGCGGGTCGCGGCGGACCGCGCGGATCGTGTACGTCCGCATGATGCCGCGGACGTCGGGGTCGAGGGCGCGCCAGTCGGCGTACCAGTCGGCGCCGAGCGGTTCCGGCAGCACCGGGCGGGTCTGGCCCCGCTGCGGCAGGAAGAGCTTGAAGCGCTGGTCCCGGCCGCCGCTCACGACGCCGGCCAGGTCGTCGCCGCCGAGCACGATCCGTACCAGAGTGGGCGACAGCCGCTCGGTGCGCAGGACGCGGGGGTGGAAGAAGAGGTAGGGCGCGGTGGACACGGCGTCAGCTCACCTTCTTCGCACCGGCGATGGCCTTGGTCAGCGCCTCGATCTGGGCGGCGCACTTGTCGTACGAGAAGATCGGCTCGCTCGGCCAGCCGATGACCTGTCCGGCCTTGACGGCGGCCAGTTGCGCCCAGGTGGGCTTGGCGGCCAGGTCCTTGGGCTGGAGGGTCGCGGTGCGGTTGTCGAGCATGATGATGTCGGGCTTGTACTTGTCGGCGTTCTCCCAGCTCAGCGTCTCGAAGAAGCCGCCTTCGACCTTGTCGGGGACGATGAAGTCGACACCGAGGCTCTTGTAGTAGCTGAGGTCGGACGCGGAGGGCGGGGTGGAGACGTAGAAGGAGTCGGCGCTGCCGGAGGCGGCCATCACCTTGATGCCGCCGGACGCCTTGGCGGCGGCGCGCAGATCGGCGGACGCCTTCTCGAAGCGGGCCTTGGCGGCGGCATTGGTGGTCGAGTTCATGTCCGCGCCCAGGGAGGCGGCGAGTTCGGCGTACCGCTGGAGCGGGGTGGTGATCGGGACGCCCTTGAGGCTGATGCCGACGCTGGGCGCGATGCCGAGGATCTTCTTGGCGCTCTCGTCCGGCACGTACCAGAGGGTCGGCGCCTCGTACATGTGGCTGATCAGCAGTTGGGGGGAGAGAGCCGCGTACTTCTCGATGTTGAACTCGCCCCAGGTGTTGCCGACCACGGTGAGCTTGCTGACGTCGAGGTCGCCCGCCTGGGCGTCGGCGCCGCCGCCCTTGACCGTGGTCGGGCCGAAGACGCCGACGCACTCGACGCCGTAGTCGTGCAGCGCGGCGGCGGCGCCGACGTAGGCGACCAGTTTGGCGGGGGTCTTGTCGAGCTTCACCGTGGTCTTGCGGTCGTCGGTGAAGGACCAGGGGCCCGCGGGGGTCTTGGCGCCGGAGTCCGCCGTGCCGCCGGAGTCGGCGCCCGAGTCCTTGGAGTCCTTGTCGGAGGAGCCGCCGCAAGCCGCGAGCAGGGCGCCGATACCGACGGAGCCGCCCACGGCGAGCACGCCGCGCCGCGACATTCCGGACATGGGTGAGAAACGAGGGGGATTCATCAAGACAGCCGCTCTGCTCGGAGTTGAGGTGGCCAGGTTAGGCTAACCTAATCACCGTGTTGGTCGATCGTCACTCCCCACCCGCTCCGGTCACCGGACAGCAGGTCGCCGGCCCACCGGCCGTCGAACGCCGCGGCAGCGTCGCGCGGGCGAACGCGAAACGCGCCGCCGGACTGCTCGCCGCCGTCGGCCTGCTGGTCGTCGTGGCCCTCGCGAGCATCGCCATCGGCGCCAAGGACATACCCGTCGACCAGGTCTGGCACGGGCTGTTCCACTACGCGGGCACCGACAACGACGTGGTGATCCGCAAACTGCGGCTGCCGCGTACGGTCCTCGGACTCCTCGTCGGCGCCGCGCTCGGTGTCGCGGGCGCGGCCATGCAGGCCCTCACCCGCAACCCGCTCGCCGACCCCGGACTGCTCGGCGTCAACGCGGGCGCCGCGGCGGCCGTCGTCTCCGCGATGAGCTTCTTCGGCGTGACCAGCATGAGCGGTTACGTGTGGTTCGCCCTCGGCGGCGCGGCCGTGGTCTCGGCGCTGGTCTACATCATCGGCGGCAGCCGGTCCGCGACCCCGGTCCGCCTCGCCCTCGCGGGCACCGCGGTCACCGCCGTGCTCCAGGGCTGGACGACCGCCGTCGAACTCAGCGACAACGCGGCCCTGGACCGGATGCGCTTCTGGCAGGTCGGCTCGCTCGCCGCCGCCGACATGGCGACCGTCCGCTACGTGACCCCGTTCCTCCTGGCCGGCGCCGTACTCGCGTTCATCAGCGGCCGGCCGCTCAACGCCGTCGCGCTCGGCGACGACACCGCCCGCGGCCTCGGGGCCAAACTGACCCGCACCCGCGTGCTGGTGATGATCTCCATCACGCTGCTGTGCGGCGCGGCCACCGCCGCCTGCGGGCCGATCGTCTTCATCGGCCTGATGGTGCCGCACGTCGTACGCGGCATCACCGGACCCGACATGCGCTGGATCCTGCCCTACGCGGCCGTGCTGTCACCGGTGCTGCTGCTCGGCGCTGACGTGGTCGGACGGCTCATCACCCGCCCGGCCGAACTCCAGGTCGGCATCGTCACCGCGGTCCTCGGCGGACCGGTCTTCATCGCCCTCGTACGCCGCCGAAGGATGGCCGAACTGTGAGAGAACCCGTACTGCGCACCCGCGGCGGACTGTCCGTCCGGTTCGACCGGCGCGCGGCCGTCGTCTCCTGCGTCCTGCTGCTCGCGGCCCTCGCCGTCTCCGTCGTCCTGATCGGCACGGGCGACTACGCCATCGCCCCGCTCGACGTCGTCCGCACCCTGACCGGACACGGCACCGCCGCCCAGGAGTTCATCGTCCGCGACCTGCGGCTGCCGCGGGTGATCGTGGCGCTGCTCGTCGGCGCCGCGCTCGGCATGGCGGGCGCCGCCTTCCAGACCGTCTCCCGCAACCCGCTCGGCAGCCCCGACGTCATCGGCTTCGGCCAGGGCTCCGCCGCGGGCGCGCTGATCGTCATCGTGCTGCTCAAGGGCAGCGCCTACCAGGTCTCCATCGGCGCGGTCGCGGGCGGACTGCTCACCGGCATCGCCGTCTACGTGCTGGCCTGGAAGCGCGGGGTGCACGGCTACCGGCTGGTGCTGATCGGCATCGGCGCCTCGGCCGTGCTGTCGGCCGTCAACAGCTATCTGCTGGTCAAGGCCGACTTCGTGGACGCCGCCCGCGCGATCGTCTGGATCACCGGCTCCCTCGACGGCCGCGACTGGGACCAGGTCTGGCCGCTGCTCGTCGCCTGCGGCGTCCTCATGCCCCTGTTGCTGTCCCAGGGACGCGCGCTGCGGATCAGCGAGATGGGCGACGACGCGGCGGCGGCGCTGGGCGTCCGCGTGGAACGCACCCGGCTGATCGTCGTACTCGGCGCCGTCCTGCTCACCGCGTCCGCCACCGCGGCGGCGGGCCCCATCGCCTTCATCGCGCTGACCGCGCCCCAACTGGCCCGGCGCCTGACCCGTTCGCCGGGTGTCTCGCTGCTGTCGTCCGCGCTGTTGGGCGCCGCGCTGCTCGTCGCCGCCGACCTGGCCGCCCAACGCGCCTTCGGCTCAGGCCAGGTGCCGGTCGGTGTCGCCACCGGCGTGCTCGGCGGCGGCTATCTGCTGTGGCTGCTGATCGCGGAGCGGAGGGCCGGACGGATATGAGGACGCGTACGGAACGCGAGGAGCGTACGGAGAACGCGCGGAGCGCGGTCGACCCGGAACGTACGCAGGGCACGTCGGACCCGGAGCGTACGCAGGGCACGTCGGACCCGGAGCGTATGCAGGGCGCGGCCGGCCCCGAGCGTACGGCGCTCACAGCGCGGCTGAGACCGCGCCGCGGCGGCCGACGGAAGCAGCCGCGGCCACCGGCAGACACCACCCGCCAAACCCCTTCGGCAGAACACGGAGCGTCCCGCATGACCCGCCTCGCCGCCGAGTCCGTCACTCTCGCGTACGACCAGCGGGTCATCGCGAAGGAGCTGTCGGTCGCCATACCCGACCAGTCCTTCACCGTCATCGTCGGACCGAACGCCTGCGGCAAGTCGACATTGCTGCGCGCGCTGTCGCGGCTGCTGAAGCCGGCCGCGGGCCAGGTCCTGCTGGACGGCCAGGCCATCGGCACGCTGCCCGCGAAGGCGGTCGCCAGGACGCTGGGGCTGCTCCCGCAGAGCTCGGTGGCGCCCGACGGGATCACCGTGTCGGGGCTGGTGTCGCGCGGCCGGTACCCGCACCAGGGGCTGCTGCGGCAGTGGTCGCCCGAGGACGAGCGAATCGTCGACGAATCGATGGCGGCGACCGGCGTCACCGCCCTGGCCGATCGCTATGTCGACGAACTGTCCGGCGGACAGCGGCAACGCGTCTGGATCGCCATGGCCCTCGCCCAGCAGACCCCGCTGCTGCTGCTCGACGAGCCGACCACCTTCCTCGACATCCAGCACCAGCTCGACGTGCTCGACCTCTGCGCGGAACTCCACGAACAGCGCGGCCGTACGCTCGTCGCCGTCCTGCACGACCTCAACCAGGCCGCGCGCTACGCCACTCATTTGATCGCCATGCGCGACGGCCGGATCGAGGCGCAGGGGCCGCCCGCCGAGATCATCACCGCGGAGCTGGTGGAGCGGGTCTTCGGGGTGCGCTGCCGGATCATCGAGGACCCGGAGAGCGGTACGCCGCTGGTGGTGCCCGCCGCGCGGCGGGCCGGTGCGGTGGCGGCCGGCGCGACCCTCACCGACGCCGAGCCGGGCCAGGACTCGGAACCGGCTCCCGGCGTCAAGTCCGGTACGGGTTCCGACCCCGTCGATTCCGTGCCCGGTTCCGGGCCTGGTTCCGTGCCGGGGGCCGGGTCTGATGCCGTGCCAGGCGCAGGGCCGGGCTCGGTGTCGGATTCCGGGTCAGGTGCCGCGCGTGACTCGGCGTCGGCAGCCGGTTCCGTATCCGTATCCGGTGACTCCGCGCCCGGCCCGCTTACAGCAGAGACCGCAGACGCAGGACGTCCCGCAGGCCGGCCTGGAGCTTGACCCGGCCGCTGCCCCACGCCTTGGCGAAGTTCAACTCGCCGCCGACCAGGGCGACCAGGTCGTCGCCCGACATGGTCAGCCTGATCTGCGCCTTGTCGGCGGGCGTGCCCGGCACGGTCGTCACGTCCTCGATCCGGCCGCCGGACAGCCGCCCCACGAAGGTCACGTCCAGATCGGTGATCCGGCAGCTCAGGGAGCGGTCCATGGCGGCGGCTGAGCGCACGCCGCCCTCGGCGTCGGCGAGGTTCGCCGCCAGTCGGTCGAGCGCGCTGCGGCACTCCTCGATCGTCGCCATCGGTGCGGTGTCCTTCTGGATCGTGCCGGATCGTGCGCGGTCCGCGCGCACGTCCGGACGACGCTACCGCAGCACCGCGGGGCACCGTGCTCGGGCCGCGGTCGCGATACGCGGTAGCGTCGTGACCGGATACGTCAACGGCGAGGCGAGGAGTGTGAGCGATGCGGGACGCGCTGCGTACCTGTCTACAGATCGCGGGCGGCCTGACCGAGGCCACCCGGCGGCGCACCATCGACGCGGCGAGGGAGCTGCTCGACCAGACGGGAATAGACGTCGACGCCGTCCAGCGCAGGATCGGCTCCGCCATTCCGGCCGAAGTCCAGACCCTCGCCGACGAGCTGATGGCCTCGGGCCGGGCCAACCGTGACCTGCTGCTCGGACTCATCCGTGACGAAGTCGACAAGACGATGAGCCGGGTCGGCCGCCTCGCCGACGAAGTGACGAAGGTCGGCGTCGTCCTCGAAACGCTCGAACGGCGCATCGGGAACCTGGAGTCCACCGACGAGGACACGGCCGACAGCGGTGCCGGGCAGGCCCGGCCCTCGGAGGCGGCTCCCCGGCGCGGCGCCGCCCCGCCGGTCCAGCACGTCAAGGTCGAGCCGGACGCGGCGCCCGCCGCCGCGCCCGCGAAGAAGGCGGCCCCGGCCGCGGCGACCGCTCCCAAGGGCACGGCGTCGACCGCGGTCCGCAAGGCGGCGGCGAAGAAGGCGCCTTCGGCGCGGAAGACGGCGGCCAGGAAGTCGGCGACGACTCCTTCTCCGGCCGCTCCGGCTTCCCCGGCCTCTCCGGCGGCGAAGAAGGCCGCCCCGACCCGGAAGACCGCCACCGCGGGTACGGGCCCGGCCGCCACGAAGACCGCGTCCGCCAAGAAGGCCGCGGCCAAGAAGACCGCGCCCGCGAAGAAGTCCGCCACCCGCAAGACCACTCCGGCCAGGCCCACCCCGGCCCAGGCGGCCCCTCCGGCGCCCGCGGCCCCCGCGACGCCGGAACAGCCGGAAGGCACCGCCCCGGCGAAGAAGGCGACGGCGAAGAAGGCGACACCCGAGAAGACGGTGGCCAAGAAGACGGCAGCCAGGAAGGCCCCCGCGGCGAAGAAGGCGTCCGCCGTCAAGAAGACCGCCGCGGTGAAGAAGTCGGCGACGGCCAGGACGGCCACGACGAAGAAGGCCGCGGCCAAGAAGGCGCCCGCCGCGAAGAAGGCCACGCCCGCGAAGAAGTCCGCACCGGGGCCTGAGGCGGGTAACGGCGGTGAGTGACCTCGATTTCGGGCCGTCCGGTGCCGCACCGGCACCGGACGGCGACGAGGCGCCGGACGCCGTACCGGCGCAGGACGCCGACGCGGTCGGACCGGCGTACGGAGCCGTTCACGCCCTGCCGGAGGCGGCCGGTCCCGTACCGCTCGGCGTGGTGCTGCGGGAGACGGGGAATGCCGACGTGGACGCGGCGGTTGCCCGGCTGTCGGACGCCGACGAACTGCCGACCGCGGGACACATAGAGGTGTACGAGGACGCGCACCGCGGATTGCGGGACGCACTCGCCGCGCTGGACGAGAACAGGAGCTGAACCGTACGTGGTGGCACGACGCCGACTCGACGCCGAGCTGGTGCGCCGGAGTCTCGCGCGCTCGCGGGAGCACGCAAGCCAGTTGATCGCCGCCGGGCGGGTGACCGTCGGCGGCGCGACCGCCACGAAGGCGGCCACGCAGGTGGAGACCAGCGCCGCCGTGGTGGTGGCGCGGGACGCCGACGAACCCGACTACGTGTCGCGCGGCGGCCACAAGCTGGCCGGCGCGCTCGCCGCGTTCCAGCCGCGCGGGCTGACCGTCGAGGGCCGCAGGGCGCTCGACGCGGGCGCGTCCACCGGCGGCTTCACCGATGTGCTGCTGCGGGCGGGCGCCGCCGAGGTCGTCGCGGTCGACGTCGGCTACGGCCAGCTGGCCTGGTCGTTGCAGAGCGACGACCGCGTCACCGTCAAGGACCGTACGAACGTCCGCGAGTTGACGCTCGACCACATCGACGGCACCCCCGTCGACCTGATCGTCGGCGACCTGTCGTTCATTCCGCTCGGTCTGGTGCTGCCCGCGCTCGTACGGTGCGCCGCGCCCGACGCCGATCTCGTACTGATGGTGAAGCCGCAGTTCGAGGTGGGTAGGGAACGACTGGGCAGCGGTGGCGTCGTCCGCAGCACCCAGCTGCGGGCCGAGAGCGTACGCAAGGTCGCCGCTCAGGGGGCGGAGCTGGGGCTCGGGGTGCTGGGCGTCACGGCCAGTCCGCTGCCCGGACCGTCCGGGAATGTGGAATATTTTCTGTGGCTGCGGGCCGGTGCGCCTCCTCTGGACCCGGCCGATGTCGACCGTGCTGTGGCGGAGGGGCCCCGTTGACCACCAAGACCGAATCCGGAACCGGATCCGAAGCCGGACGCGACGCGCAGTGCGGACCGGGCGGCGCCCGTACCGTCTTCCTGCTCGCCCACACCGGCCGCCCGGCCGCCATCCGCAGTGCGGAACGCGTGGTCAAGGGGCTGCTGAGGTGCGGGATCGGCGTACGGCTGCTCGCCGAGGAGGCCGCGGACCTGCCGCTGCCCGCCGAGGTCGAGCACGTCACGGAGCCGGGGCCCGAGTCCGTCGAGGGCTGCGAGCTGATCGTCGTACTCGGCGGTGACGGCACACTGCTGCGCGGCGCCGAATTCGCCCGCGCCTCCGGGGTGCCGCTGCTCGGCGTGAACCTCGGCCGGGTCGGCTTCCTCGCCGAGGCCGAGCGGGACGACCTCGACAAGGTCGTCGACCGCGTCGTCACCCGCGAGTACGAGGTCGAGGAGCGGATGACCCTCGACGTCCTGGTCCGCAACGACGGGCACATCGTGCACACCGACTGGGCGCTCAACGAGGCCTCGGTCGAGAAGGCGTCCCGCGAACGCCTCCTGGAGGTCGTCACCGAGGTCGACGGCCGCCCGGTCTCCCGCTTCGGCGGCGACGGCGTCGTCTGCGCCACCCCCACCGGCTCCACCGCCTACGCGTTCTCGGCCGGCGGGCCCGTCGTCTGGCCCGAGGTCGAAGCGCTCCTGATGGTGCCCATCAGCGCCCACGCCCTCTTCGCCAAGCCCCTGGTGACCTCGCCCCGCTCCGTCCTCGCCGTCGAGGTCCAGCCCAAGACGCCGCACGGCGTCCTGTGGTGCGACGGCCGCCGCACCGTCGAGCTTCTCGCCGGTGCCCGCGTCGAAGTCCGCCGGGGCGCCGTGCCCGTGCGGCTGGCCCGGCTCCACCACGCCTCCTTCACGGACCGTCTCGTCGCCAAATTCGCCCTCCCCGTCGCCGGATGGCGCGGCGCCCCCCAATAACCCGCCTGACGGCGGACCGTTCGATACGCGCAGGCGGGTGCCCGTCGCGGGCGTGAGGACAGGACGCTGCCCTTGCGCAGGGCCTGGTTCTTAGGGGCGCGGGGAACCGCGCGACCAGCCCCCACCGGGCCGTCGGCCCGAGAACAGCCGGTCTGCCCCGCTGGGGCCGGTGGTGCCCCGCGGGAGCGCTTCGGCGGGCCGCGCAGCCCCAGCCGCCCCTGAAAAGGCCGGTGTGCCGCCCCGGCGAAGAAGGGCCCGGGACCGCGCCTCGGAAGACGGTTGCCCACTCCACAAGGGTGACCCGTTCGGGGCCGAGCCCCGGAGATGCGCACCGCCCCCCGCAGGGGACCGTCGCGCGGCGGGGCGCAAACCTCGTATGGTCGTACCCGTGTTGGAGGAAATGCGAATCCGGTCGCTCGGGGTCATCGAGGACGCCGTGGTGGAACTCTCACCCGGCTTCACCGCGGTGACCGGCGAGACCGGTGCGGGCAAGACCATGGTCGTGACCAGCCTCGGCCTGCTCCTGGGCGGCCGGGCCGATCCTGCGCTGGTACGCATCGGCGCGAAGGCGGCGTCCGTCGAGGGCCGGATAACGATGGCCCCCGGCAACCGGGCCTCCGTACGGGCGGAGGAAGCGGGCGCGGAGCTGGACGACGGCGCGCTGCTGATCAGCCGTACCGTCTCGGCGGAAGGCCGCTCACGGGCGTTCGTGGGCGGCCGTACCGTCCCGGTCGGGCTGCTCGGCGAGCTGGCGGACGACCTGGTGGCCGTGCACGGCCAGACCGACCAGCAGGGCCTGCTGCGCCCGGCGCGGCAGCGCGAGGCCCTGGACCGGTACGCGGGCGACGCCGTCGCGGCGCCGCTGGCGAAGTACGGGTCGGCCTACCGCAGGCTGCGGGAGGTCGCCGCGGAGCTGGACGAGCTGACAACGCGGGCCAGGGAGCGCGCGCAGGAAGCGGACCTGCTGCGGTTCGGCATCGAGGAAGTGGCGGCGGCCGAGCCGGTCGCGGGCGAGGACACCGAACTGGCCGCCGAGGCGGCCCGCCTCGGCCACGCCGAGGCGCTGGCGAGCGCGGCGGCCATCGCGCACGCGGCGCTCGCGGGGAACCCGGAGGACCCGGAGGGCGTGGACGCGGGCACCCTCGTCGCGGGGGCGCAGCGCGCGGTGGACGCGGTCAGCGCGCACGACCCGGAGCTGGCGGGCCTGGCGGCCCGGCTCGGAGAGATCGGCATCCTGCTCGGTGACGTCTCGGGCGAGCTTGCGGGATACGCCGACAATCTGGACGCCGACCCGCTGCGGCTCGCGGCCGTCGAGGAGCGCAGGTCCGTACTGGCGCATCTGACGCGCAAGTACGGCGTCGACATCGACGGCGTGCTGGCCTGGGCCGAGGAGAGCGCCGCGCGGCTCGGCGAACTCGAGGGCGACGACGAGCGGATCGAAGGACTCACCGCGGAGCGGGACGCGCTCCGCGCGGAGCTGGGCGCGCTCGCCCAGGACCTGACCGACGCGCGGGGCGAGGCGGCGGACCGTTTCGCAGCCGCCGTCACCGCGGAACTCGCCGAGCTGGCGATGCCGCACGCCCGTGTCGGCGTCGCGATCCGGCAGACCGAGACGGCCGAGCCCGACGCCGGGATCGAGGTGGGCGGCCGGGCCGTGGCCTTCGGCCCGACCGGCGCCGACGAGGTGGAGCTGCAACTGGCCCCGCACCCCGGCTCCCCGGCCCGGCCGATCGCCAAGGGCGCCTCGGGCGGTGAGCTGTCGCGCGTCATGCTCGCCGTCGAGGTGGTCTTCGCCGGGTCCGACCCGGTGCCGACGTACCTCTTCGACGAGGTGGACGCCGGAGTCGGCGGCAAGGCGGCCGTCGAGGTCGGCCGCCGCCTGGCGCGCCTGGCCCGTACCGCGCAGGTCGTGGTCGTCACCCACCTCCCGCAGGTCGCGGCCTTCGCCGACCGGCAGCTCCTGGTCGAGAAGACCAACGACGGGTCCGTCACCCGCAGCGGCGTCACCATCCTGGAGGGCGAGGCCCGGGTGAAGGAGCTCTCCCGCATGCTCGCCGGTCTCGAGGACTCCGAACTGGGCCGCGCCCACGCCGAGGAACTCCTCGCCGCGGCCAAGGCGGCCCGCTGACCCCCCGACACCCCGGCCCGCTGCCGCCAGCCGCGTCGCCGAGCCCCTGACCGCCCCGGTCGAACGTGCCCAAGGTCTCGCGGCGGTCCGGCGCAGGCCGGGGCGGGAGCGCCAGCCGTGTCGCTGAGCCCCGACCGCTCCGCTCGGACGTGGACGGGGTCTCGCGGCGGTCCGAGGAGCGGGCCCGGACGCCGAGGTCCGGCTGCGCCGCCGGTCCTGGCGTGAGGTCGCGTGGCCGTCCGGAGGCAGGCCGGTGCCGCCGGGGGCGTCAGCCGTGGCGCTGAGGCCCGGCCGTTCCGGTCGGAGCTGCCCGAGGAGCGGGCCTGGGACCGCAGGTCCGGATGGCGACGTGCGGGTGCACCGCCCGGGCGGGCGGGGGGCGCGTGGCCGTCAGTCGTTGCGGCGGCGGGCGGCGGGCGGCGGGAGGGTGAGGGTCGGTCGGGTGGCGGCCTGTCGAAGGAGGCCGGGTGCGCCGGGGTGCGGCGAGGGCGGTACGGCACCTCGGCCGCGGAGGGCCCTTGGCGGTCCGGGACAGGGGCGGGGCCGGACGCGGCGCGTCGGTCGGGCGGGTCTGAGGGCCCTTGGTGGTCCGGGTCCGGAGGACATCGGCGCGGTCGGATAATGTGCCGCGCGCGGCGGGAGCGCGCGGAGACGGCTTTCCGGGGGCGTGGCGGGGAAGGCTGTGCGGGCCGGGTAATTGCGCAGCCGGGCGCGGCGGTTGGCCGCGAGCGGACGACGGCGACGACGTGGAGGCAGCGGGATGAGCAGGCGTGGCTGGAAGGGGCGGTCGGGACGGCTGTCCGTCGGCATGGCGGCGGCCGGTGCGACCCGCGCGGCCTACGCGGAGCTGCGCAGGCGGCCCCCGGTCGAGGCCCGGATGTGGCAGCGCAGCAACTACGCGGGGCGCGGTGTGGAGCTGTACGGCGGCCTGGCCGCCGCGGCCGGGGCCGCGACCGCCCTGGGCACCGCGCGCGGCCTGACCGTACGCTCCCGGATCGCGGCCGTCGGCGCCGCACTGGCCGCGGGCGCCTGCGGGGCCTACGACGACCAGGCCGGCTCGCCCGACGAACGCGGCTTCGGCGCGCATCTGAAGGCGCTGCGCGAGGGCCGGTTCACCTCGGGCGCCGTGAAACTCCTCGGCATCGGCGCGGCCGGGCTCGCCGCGGGCACCCTGCTCAAGGTGCGGCCCTTCGACCAACTGCTCGCGGGCGTCGTCATCGCGGGCAGCGCGCACGCGGTGAACCTGGTGGACATCTCGCCCGGCCGCGCCGCGAAGGCGGTCATCGCCGTCGGCGTGCCCGGCCTGCTGCGCCGCGGCCCCGCGGGAGTGCTGGCCGCGGCCCCCGTGGGCGCCGCGGCGGCCGTACTCGGCGACGACCTCAGCGAGCGGACGATGCTCGGCGACGGCGGCGCCCACGCGCTCGGCGCGGCGCTGGGCGCGGCGATCGTCGTCGCCAACGGCAGGACCGGGCTGCTGCTGCACGCGGCGGCGCTCATCGCGATGACCGCAGCGGGCGACCGGATCTCCTCCCACGAGCGGTTGTGGAACGCGCCCGGAGTGCGGCACGTTGACTCCTGGGGCCGCGTGGCACACCCGTATGGGTGATCCCAAGGGCGGGTGAGCGGGCCTGAGCGCGACCGTGACCGGTGACCCGCGGGTGCGGCCTGGCATCCTGGAGGGGTTGCCCGTACCCGCCAACACCCGCCGTCCCGTGCCGAGTCAGGAGCAGTGCCCCGCGTGAGCAGCATGTCCACCCCCTTCCAGGGGCAGCTCCACGCCGTGCACGTCATGGGCACGACGTCGGGAGCGCACGTCAGCTCGCTGGCGGGCGGGCTCGTGGCGCGGGGTGTCGCGGTCACCGTCTGCGGGCCCCCCGCCGCCGAGGCCGACTACGCCTTCTCCGGCACCGGCGCCCGCTTCGTACCCCTCGACATCGGCCGCAGGGCCGCCGCCGCCACCGACGCGCCCGCCGTCGCCGCCCTGCGCGCCGTCTTCTCCGGCGCCGGAATCGTCCACGCGCACGGTCTGCGGGCCGGACTGCTGGCCGCGATCGCGCTCGGCGGCCGCAGCACCCCACTGGTCCTCACCTGGCACGGCGGCGCCCCCGCGGAACACGACGGCGCGGGCCGCGCCGCGCTGCTGCGCTGGCTGGAGCGCCGGGCGGTACGCGGCGCCACCGTCGTCCTCGGCGTCTGCGCCGAACTCGTCGACCGGGCCCGCCACCTCGGCGCCAAGGACGTCAGGCTGGCACCGGCCGCCGTACCGCGCCCGGTCGCCCCGCCGCCGCGCCTGCCCGGCGACGGCGAGCGGCACACCCACAAGACCCGCGCCGAATTCGGCGCGATCGACCGCCCGCTGCTGCTGGCCGTCGGCCGCCTCGAAGCCCACAAGGGCTACGACCTGCTGCTGGACGCCGCCGCCCACTGGACGGGTCTCGAACCGCCGCCGCTGGTCGCCGTCGCGGGCGAGGGCAGTAGGCGCGCGGCCCTGGAGAAGCGGATCGAGGCGGAACAGCTCCCGGTGGTCCTGCTCGGCCGCCGCGACGACGTGCCGGAACTGCTCGCCGCCGCCGACCTCGTCGTGCTGCCCAGCCGCTGGGAGGCCCGCCCGCTGATCGCCCAGGAAGCCCTGCACGCGGGCGTTCCCCTGATCGCCACCGCCGTCGGCGGCACCCCCGAACTCGTCGGCGACGCGGCCGTCCTCGTCCCCTACGGCGACGCGGCGGCCCTCGCCCGCGCCGTCGTCACCCTGCTCGCCGACCCCGGCCGCCGTACGGCCCTGTCCGTGGCGGGCCGCGCCCAGGCCGCCACCTGGCCCACCGAGGACGACACGGTGGCCCAGGTGCTCAGCGTCTACGACGAGCTGACGCAGGTCTGACGGACCGAGGTCCGGGACCCGTTACGCGCGGAACGCCCCGGTGGCGGTGAGCCGCAGCGCCGTGTCGATCAGCGGCACATGGCTGAACGCCTGCGGGAAGTTGCCGACCTGGCGCTTGCGGCGCGGGTCCCACTCCTCGGCGAGCAGACCCAGGTCGTTGCGGAGCGCCAGCAGCTTCTCGAAGAGCTTGCGCGCCTCCTCGACCCGGCCGATCATCGCGAGGTCGTCGGCGAGCCAGAACGAGCAGGCGAGGAACGCCCCTTCGTCGCCGGGCAGGCCGTCCAGATTCTCCTCGCCGTCGGCGCCGCTGGAGACGGGGTAGCGCAGGACGAAGCCGTCCTCGGTCGACAGCTCCCGCTGGATCGCCTCGATGGTGCCGATGACCCGCTTGTCGTCCGGCGGCAGGAAGCCCATCTGCGGGATGAGCAGCAGCGAGGCGTCCAACTCCTTGGAGCCGTAGGACTGCGTGAAGGTGTTGCGCTCCCGGTCGAAGCCCTTCTCGCACACGTCGTAGTGGATGTCCTCGCGCAGCTCCTTGAGCCGCTCCAGCGGGCCGTCGACCTCGCCGGACTCGATGAGCTTGACGGTGCGGTCGACCGCGACCCAGGCCATCACCTTGGAGTGCACGAAGTGGCGGCGCGGGCCCCGGACTTCCCAGATGCCCTCGTCCGGCTCGTTCCAGTGCTTCTCCAGGTAGCGGATCAGCTTGAGCTGGAGGACGCTCGCGTAGTCGTTGCGGGCCAGGCCCGTCATGTGGCCCAGGTGCAGGGCCTCGGTGACCTCGCCGTACACGTCGAGCTGGAGCTGGTGGGCCGCGCCGTTGCCGATCCGCACGGGGGAGGAGCCCTCGTAACCGGGCAGCCAGTGCAGCTCGTTCTCGCCCAGCTCGCGCTCGCCCGCGATGCCGTACATGATCTGGAGGTTCTCGGGGTCGCCCGCCACCGCGCGCAGCAGCCACTCGCGCCAGGCGCGGGCCTCGTCGCGGTAGCCGGTGCGCAGCAGCGAGGACAGGGTGATCGCGGCGTCGCGCAGCCAGGTGAAGCGGTAGTCCCAGTTGCGGACCCCGCCGATGTCCTCGGGCAGCGAGGTGGTCGGCGCGGCGACGATCGCGCCGGTCGGCCCGTACGTCAGCGCCTTGAGCGTGATCAGCGAGCGCACCACCGCGTCCCGGTACGGCCCGGTGTACGTACACTGCTCGACCCACTCGCGCCAGAAGTCCTCGGTGGCGGTCAGCGACGCCTCGGGCTCCGGCAGCGAGGGCTGCGGCTTGTGCGACGGCTCCCAACTGATGGTGAACGCGATGCGGTCGCCGGGAGCGACGGTGAACTCGGAGTACGTCGTCAGATCCTGGCCGTAGGTGTCGACATCGGTGTCCAGCCACACGGAGTCGGGCCCGGCCACCGCGACCGTACGGTCGCCGACCTTGTGCACCCACGGCGTGATCTGCCCGTAGGAGAAACGCATCCGCAGGGCGGAGCGCATCGGGACGCGGCCGTGTACGCCCTCCACGATCCGGATGACCTGCGGTGCGCCGTCACGCGGCGGCATGAAGTCGATCACACGGACCGTGCCGCGCTCGGTGTCCCACTCGGACTCCAGCACCAGCGAGTCGCCCCGGTACCTGCGGCGCGTCGCGGCCGGCGGCTGGTCGTCCTTGCCGTGCGCGGGGCCGAGCCGCCAGAAGCCGTGCTGCTCGGTACCGAGCAGTCCGGCGAAGACGGCGGGCGAGTCGAACCGGGGGAGGCACAGCCAGTCGACCGTGCCGTCCCGGCAGACCAGTGCGGCGGTCTGCATATCACCGATGAGGGCGTAGTCCTCGATGAGCCCGGCCACGTGCAACTCCAGTCGAACGACAGGCGCCGCCCCCGCTGGGGACGGTCTTGCGGTCTGGGGATTTTGGACGAGCTCATGATCCGGGAACTGGGCGGGGATAGTGCCGTGCCGGTCGGCTCGTAGCAATGCGTCCGTGCAGGATACGTCGTCCGAGGAGGGCGTGCGCATGTCTCCGCGATCTTCGCTCCGCCGGTCGGGTGTACCGGCCCCGCGGCGGCTCCACGACGGCCCCGCGGCTGCGCTACAACGCCTTACTACGGCCTTACTACGGCCCTTCGACGGCGCTTCGACGGCCAGAAGAGCGCACGAAAGCTGCCCGAAGACCTCACGAAGACCTCACGAAGACCGCCCGGCGACCGCGCGATGGCCGTCCGGCGGCCGGGCGGAGGCCGGGCGGTGGCGGTCCGGAGTGGCGAAAGTCATCGGTCGTGCCCGCCGGCCGCCGTGGCGCATCATTCGGCGGCCGGGGTCGCTGATACCCTGGTAGCCCGTGGGCCGGTGGGATGAACCACTGAACCGCCGCGACGGCGCTCCCAAGCACGAACGCCGTCCCGACCCTCACCTCGCGACCACGGGAGCCCCCTCTTGGCAGCTTTTCTGAAGAATGCGCCGAAATCCACGACGAAGCACATCTTCGTCACCGGTGGTGTGGCCTCCTCTCTCGGCAAGGGCCTGACGGCCTCCAGCCTCGGGGCGCTGCTCAAGGCACGGGGCCTGCGGGTCACCATGCAGAAGCTCGATCCTTATCTCAACGTGGATCCGGGCACCATGAACCCCTTCCAGCACGGCGAGGTCTTCGTCACGGACGACGGCGCCGAGACCGACCTCGACATCGGCCACTACGAGCGCTTCCTCGACGTCAATCTGGCGGGTTCCGCCAACGTCACCACCGGCCAGATCTACTCCACGGTGATCGCCAAGGAGCGGCGCGGCGAGTACCTCGGTGACACCGTGCAGGTGATCCCGCACATCACCAACGAGATCAAGTCCCGTATCCGCCGGATGGCCACCGACGACGTGGACGTCGTCATCACCGAGGTCGGCGGCACGGTCGGCGACATCGAGTCGCTGCCGTTCCTGGAGTCGGTCCGCCAGGTCAGGCACGAGGTCGGCCGGGACAACGTCTTCGTGGTGCACATCTCGCTGCTGCCGTACATCGGCCCCTCCGGCGAGCTGAAGACCAAGCCGACCCAGCACTCGGTGGCCGCGCTGCGCAACATCGGCATCCAGCCCGACGCGATCGTGCTGCGCGCGGACCGCCATGTGCCGGACGCCATCAAGCGGAAGATCTCGCTGATGTGCGACGTCGACGAGGACGCGGTGGTCGCCGCGATCGACGCGCCCTCCATCTACGACATCCCCAAGGTGCTGCACACCGAGGGCCTGGACGCGTACGTCGTCCGGCGGCTGGACCTGCCCTTCCGCGATGTGGACTGGGCCCAGTGGGACGACCTGCTCAAGCGGGTGCACGAGCCCGCCCACGAGGTGAAGGTCGCGCTGGTCGGCAAGTACATCGACCTGCCCGACGCCTATCTGTCGGTGACCGAGGCACTGCGCGCCGGCGGATTCGCCAACAACGCGAAGGTGCACGTCAAGTGGGTCACCTCCGACGACTGCCGGACCCCGGCGGGCGCGGCGGCGCAGCTCGGCGACGTGGACGCGATCTGCGTGCCCGGCGGCTTCGGCGACCGAGGCGTCGAGGGCAAGGTCACCGCGATCACCTTCGCCCGTGAGAACCGCGTCCCACTGCTCGGACTCTGCCTCGGCCTGCAATGCGTGGTCATCGAGGCCGCGCGCAACCTCGCCGGGATCGCCGACGCCAACTCCACCGAGTTCGACCCCGGCACCGGACACCCGGTCATCTCCACCATGGCCGAGCAGCTCGACATCGTGGACGGCAAGGGCGACCTCGGCGGCACGATGCGCCTGGGCACCTACCCGGCGAAGCTCGCCGAGGGCTCCATCGTCCGCGAGGTCTACGGCGACCAGCCGTACGTCGAGGAGCGGCACCGCCACCGCTACGAGGTGAACAACGCCTACCGCGCCGAGCTGGAGAAGGCGACCGGCATCGTCTTCTCGGGCACCTCGCCCGACAACAAGCTCGTCGAGTACGTCGAGTACCCGCGCGAGGTGCACCCGTACCTGGTCGCCACCCAGGCGCACCCCGAACTGAAGTCCCGCCCCACCCGGCCCCACCCGCTGTTCGCCGGGCTGGTCAAGGCGGCGGTCGCGCGCCAGCAGCAGGACCCGCAGGAGCGGCAGGGCTGAAGGCGGCGTTACGGGAGCGGGCCCGGCGCCCGCTCCCGGTCACTCGGTACGGTCACGGACTCGGAAGGCGCAGCATGCTGAAGGACACTCAGGAGGAGTGGCGGGTCACCGTGACCTCCACGCCGTTCACCGGCAAGAAGACGTCGGTACGCACGGACGAGGTGGTCATGCCCGACGGCACCACCGCCGTCCGCGACTACCAGGTCCACCCCGGCTCGGTGGCCGTCCTCGCCCTCGACGACGCCGACCGCGTCCTCGTACTGCGCCAGTACCGGCACCCCGTACGGCAGAAGCTCTGGGAGATCCCGGCCGGACTGCTCGACATCCCCGGTGAGAATCCGCTGCACGCGGCCCAGCGCGAGCTGTACGAGGAGGCGCACGTCAAGGCCGAGGACTGGCGGGTCCTCACCGACGTCTACACCAGCCCCGGCGGTACGGACGAGGCGGTACGGATCTTCCTCGCGCGCGGTGTCTCCGAGGCGGACGGCGAGCGCTTCGCGGTCGCCGAGGAGGAGGCCGACATGGAGCTGGCCCGCGTCCCGCTCGCCGACCTCGTCAGCGGGATCCTCGCGGGCGACCTGCACAACAACTGCCTGGTCGTGGGCGTCTTCGCGCTCCAGGCCGCGATGAACGGCGCCGGTCTCGACGCGCTGCGGCCCGCCGAGTCGCCGTGGCCCGCGCGGCCCTTCACACCCTGACCGTCCGCTCCACAGCTTCTTCACAGCTCCCTCATCGGTCTCGATGATCCGATGGAGTGATCATTTACGCGGTCGGCCGCGTCGGAGCCCCGGACCGGCCCGACCGCGTGAACTAGGCTCGTCGCCGTAGCCGCGTACCCGCGCATCCGCGCCCCGCGCGGACGACCCCACTGAGCCGGGAGCGTAGGCCGTGACGGATCAGGCGCTGAACCCCAACGGGACCCCTGCGGGAGCGGACGCCCCGGCGGCACCTGAACCGGACACGGCCGCCGCACCCGCCAAGGCGCGCGCCCGCCGCCGACGGTCGGCTTCCGCCGGCTCCCCGACGCGCAAGGGCCCGGCCCCCGAGGCTCCTTCTGCCGCCGTCGAGCCCGGGCCGGAGCAGCCGCCCGCGAAGGACGCCGAGCCGTCGTCCGCGACCGGCCCCAAAGCCGAACGCACCGCCGCCGGACCGGACGCCGAGCCGGAACCCGAGTCCGAGTCCGAGTCGGCACCGGACACTCCGGCCGCGCGTCCGGCGAAGGCCGAGCGCACCGCCGCCGTCGCGCCGGGAACCGAGAACGGGTCCGGGGCGGACGCCGGGGCCGACGCCGAGGCGGACCCCAAGCCTGATCCCACGCCTCATCGCAAGACCGACCCCAACGCCGACCCCAAGGCCGGGACCGCGCCCGCCGCGCCTTCGGATGTCGGCGCGGGCGCGGCCCGCCCGGTGAGCCGGACCGGCGAGGTCACGGTGCGGGTCGGTGCCGCCGTATGGGCGGGAGCCCGGGGCGAGGGTCAATTCGTGGGCCGGGAAAGGGAGTTGGCGGAGCTGCGCGGGGAGATCGGACGGCCGGGCCTCGGGAAGCAGGGGAAGGGGCGGGCGCGCGTGCTGCTCGTCGCCGGACGCCCCGGCGTCGGTCGGACCGCGCTCGCGCTGCGCCTGGCCGAAGACCTGGCCGACGACTACCCGGACGGCCAGGTCTTCCTGCGTATGACCTCCCCGGAAGGGGAGCCCGTACCCGCCGAGCAGGCCGTCCGCGCCCTCCGCCGAGCCCTCGCCCGTACTCCGGGAGCCGGCGGATCGGCCGCCCCCGTAACACCCGCCGCTCCCGCCCCGGCCGCCCCGTCCGGCGGCCCCGCCGCCACCTCGCGCAAGACGCTCCTCGTCCTGGACGACGTCCTGCGCGCCGATCAGCTCGACGGGCTGATCCCCGACGCGCCCGGCAGCCTTGTCGTCGTCACCTCGGACGGCCCGCTGCCCGGAGTGCCGGACGTGCGGCCGTGCACGCTGGGCGGGCTCGACACGCCCGCCGCCGTGGAACTGCTCGCGCACAGCATCGGCTCCACCCGGGTGACCTGCGACCCGCGCGCCGCCGAGGCGCTGGTGCAGGAGATCGGCGGGCACCCCACCGCGCTGCGGCTGGTCGCCGCCTGGCTCGCGGCCCGGCCGACGCTGTCCGTGGCGGACGCCGCGACCCGGCTGCGTACGGTCTCGGCCGACGCGCCCGCCGCGCCCTCGGCCGAAGCGGACGGGACGGCGCCCTCGCGCGCCACCGCGCAGGGCGAACTCGTGCGGTCCTTCCGGCTGGTCTACGAGGACGTGCCGCAGACCGCCGCGCGGATGCTGCGACTCCTGTCGCTGGCACCTGCGGGCATGGTCGACGCGCAGGTCGCCTCGGCGCTCGCGGGCTGTTCCGTGGCCGCCGCGCAGAGCACGCTCGACGACTTCGTCGGCGGCGCACTGCTGGCGCCCGGTCCGGTGACGGGCGACGAGCTGCCGCCGCAGTACCGCCTGCCCGGCTGCTTCGAGCCGCTGCTGCGCGGGCTGCTCGAATCCCGCGACCGCCCGGAGGAGGTCCGGCTGGCCCGGGCCAGGATGCTGGAGCGGACCGTACGGCTGCTGCTGTCGTGCGGCTCGGCGCTCGTGCGGATGCGGCTGCCGGACGACGGCCCGCGCAGCCTCAGCTTCGACTCGCCCGCGACGGCCGCCGAGTGGCTGCGGTCCCGGCTGCCCGCGCTGCTGGCCTCCGCGCGGGTCGCCGTCGCGGACGGCGATCTGGACACCCTGGCCAGACGGCTGATCGCCGCCCAGGTGCAGGCGCTCGCCGCCTTCCCCGGCGGGAACGCGATGGCGGCCGAGCAGTACGAACTGCACGGCCTGGTCCTGGACGTCGCCGAGCGGCGCGGCCTGGACCGGGAGAAGGCGGCGGCGCTGATCAATCTCGGCGACCTGGACGCGGCGGCGGGCCGTTCCGACCGGGCGCTCGACCGGTACCGCGCCGCACTGGGCGCGGCCCGCAAGTGCGACGACGCGGAGGCCGAGGGCCGGGTGCTGGAAGCCCTCGGCGGTACGTATCAGGAGCGGCACGACCCGCAGCGGGCCGCCGACTGGTACGGCAGGGCGCTCGCGCTGCGCCAGGAACGCGGCGAGACCTTCCACGAGGCCCGGCTGCACGGCCGGATCGGCGCGCTGTTCACCTACGACGGCCGGTACGGGCCCGCGCTGCGCGAATGGCGCGCCGCCGCCGGGGCGTACCGGCGGCTGGCCGACCTGGGCGCGCAGGCCCGCGCGCTGACCGAGGCCGCGCGGGTGCAGGAGTACGCGGGCTACCCGGAGGACGCGCTGCGGACCTGCCGCGACGCGCTGTACTGGGCGCGCAAGGCGGGGGAGCGGCGGCTGGAGGGCGCGATCCTGCTGCGGCTCGCCGACACGCTCGACCGGCTGGGCGATCCGAGCGGCGCCACGGTCCAGCGCGCCGCCGCGAACCGCCTGCTCAGCGAGGGCGAATCGGCGCCGAACTGACGATCGCCGCGCTGTATACCTACGAAACTGCCAATGGTCTCGGCCAAAGTGGTCACTTTGTAAGGCTGGACAGAGAGTCTTCCTTCACTAGACTGGCTTTCTGCCGCCCCAAAGCGGTCATTCTTCCCTGAGCGCAAGGACCGTGATCGACGTGAAGGTGGGCATCCCCCGCGAGGTCAAGAACAACGAGTTCCGCGTGGCCATCACCCCGGCAGGCGTGCACGAACTCGTCCGCAATGGACACCAGGTCTTCGTGGAGCAGGGCGCCGGCGACGGCTCGTCCATCCCCGACGAGGAGTACGTCTCGGCCGGTGCGGGCATCCTCGCCACCGCCGACGAGGTGTGGGCCACGGCCGATCTGCTGCTCAAGGTGAAGGAGCCGATCGCCGAGGAGTACCACCGGCTCCGCAAGGACCAGACGCTCTTCACCTACCTGCACCTCGCCGCCTCCCGCGCGTGCACGGACGCGCTGCTGGAGTCGGGCACCACCGCCATCGCGTACGAGACGGTGGAGACCGCGAACCGCCAGCTCCCGCTGCTCGCCCCGATGTCCGAGGTGGCCGGCCGGCTCGCCCCGCAGGTCGGCGCCTACCACCTGATGCGCTCGGCCGGCGGTCGCGGCGTCCTGCCCGGCGGCGTCCCCGGTGTCCAGTCCGGCAAGGCCGTCGTCATCGGCGCCGGTGTCTCCGGCTGGCATGCCACCACCATCGCGCTCGGACTCGGCTTCCACGTCACGCTGCTGGACAAGGACGTCAACAAACTGCGCGAGGCCGACAAGGTGTTCGGCAACCGCGTGCAGACCATCGCCTCCAACGCCTACGCGCTGGAGAAGGCCGTGCTCGACGCCGACCTCGTGATCGGCGCGGTGCTCATTCCGGGCGCGAAGGCGCCGAAGCTGGTCACCAACGAGCTGGTCTCGCGCATGAAGCCGGGATCTGTCCTTGTCGACATCGCGATCGACCAGGGCGGCTGCTTCGAGGACTCCCGCCCCACCACGCACGCCGAACCGACGTTCCCCGTACACCAGTCGGTGTTCTACTGCGTCGCGAACATGCCCGGCGCGGTTCCCAACACCTCGACGTACGCGCTGACCAACGCGACGCTGCCGTACATCGTCGAACTGGCCAACCGCGGCTGGCGCGAAGCGCTGCGACGTGACGCGGCTCTCGCTCTCGGTCTCAACACGCATGAGGGACAAGTTGTTTACGGTCCGGTGGCCGAGGCGCACGGCCTCGACTCCACCGACCTGCACGCGCTGCTGGGCTGACCGGCGGCCACTGTGACCAGGCGCGTCAACATCGCGCCAACACCGCACCACCGGCCGGGTCTTGTGTGTCGAGGCCCGGCCGTTCATGTGCTTACGCCCTTGACAGCGGGGTGTTCGGTTGCCGACACATCGTGCCGTGTCCGGCGGATTGTGTTGCTGTGGACCACCGACACGCCATAGAGTCGCGAATCGTCGGCTGTAGTCACGCTGACCTGTCTAGAAGTTTCCTGGTCACCAAGGAGGTAAGACGACTTGTGAATGAGTCGACATTTGCTCCCGGGGGTGGTCAACCAGGAATGACCGTCGGTTCCGTCGCGGTCCGCACCTTCGAGTCCCGCCGGCCCGAGACGAACACAGAGACGCAACCTGCTTACGCCATGGCGCCTTTCAACGACAACGACCTGCAGGACGGTCAGTTCTACGACCCGGATGCCGAGTACGAACCGGATCCGGAGTACGCGGCCACCCTCGCCCCGGACGCGGCCCGGCAGCGCCGCGAACGCGTCGGCCCCACCGGCCGGCCCCTGCCGTACTTCCCGATCCCCAATCCGCTCACCAACCACGGCCCCGCGAAGATCGTCGCGATGTGCAACCAGAAGGGCGGGGTCGGCAAGACCACCTCGACCATCAACCTGGGCGCGGCGCTGGCCGAATACGGCCGCCGGGTGCTTCTTGTCGACTTCGACCCGCAGGGCGCGCTCTCGGTCGGCCTCGGGGTCAACCCGATGGAACTCGACATCACGGTCTACAACCTGCTGATGGAACGCGGACTGGCGGCCGACGAGTGCCTGCTGAAGACCGCGGTGCCCGGCATGGACCTGCTCCCCAGCAATATCGACCTGTCGGCAGCGGAAGTGCAGCTCGTCAGCGAGGTCGCCCGCGAGTCGTCGCTCCAGCGCGCCCTCAAGCCGCTGATGGCCGACTACGACTACATCGTCATCGACTGCCAGCCCTCGCTCGGCCTGCTGACGGTCAACGCGCTCACCGCGGCGCACTCGGTGATCGTTCCGCTGGAGTGCGAGTTCTTCGCACTGCGCGGGGTCGCGCTGCTCACCGAGACCATCGAGAAGGTCCGCGAGCGGCTCAACCCCGAGCTGGAGCTCGACGGCATCCTCGCCACCATGTACGACTCGCGCACCGTGCACAGCCGCGAGGTGCTGGCCCGGGTCGTCGAGGCGTTCGACGAGCACGTCTTCCACACCGTCATCGGCCGCACCGTGCGGTTCCCCGAGACGACCGTGGCGGGCGAGCCGATCACCACCTACGCGTCCAACTCCGTCGGCGCGGCCGCCTATCGCCAGCTCGCCAGGGAGGTGCTCGCCCGGTGCCACGCCGAGTGAGTCTGCCGGGCGCCGACGAGCTGTTCCGGACGACCGGAGGAGCGGCGCTCCAGGCCCCGCAGCCACGGCAGCACCCCGGCGGCCCCGGCCCCGGCGGCTCCGGTGGTTCCGGGAGCTCCGGCGGCTCCGGTGGTCCGGGCGAAGGACAGAACGGTACGCAGGCGGACGGCCGGCTGCGGTCCGTACCGGTGGCCGACCCGGCCGCCGGGAACGACGCGGCCGATCCCGCGGACGGCGACGAAGGGACACGACCCTCCGGCACTGCGGGACAGGGCGAGGACAGCGCGGAACACGGCGGCCGGGACATCCCGACCTCACGCCGCCCGCTGACCGCCGAACGGGCCGGTATGCCGTCGCCCGCCGCCTCCTCCGGCACCATGACCGCGCCCGCGCCGCAGCCGCAGGCCGCACCGGTCCAGCCCCCGATCACCGCCCAGCCGCAGCCCCAGCAGGCGCGGCGCAAGGCCGCCCGGCAGAACCGCCGTCCCAGCGGGCGCGAGCGGCACGACGAGAAGATCACCGTCTATGTCTCCGCCGAGGAGCTGATGGATCTGGAACACGCCCGGCTGGTGCTGCGCGGTGAGCACGGGCTCGCCATCGACCGCGGCCGGATCGTCCGCGAGGCCGTCGCCGTGGTGCTGGCCGATCTGGAGTCGCGCGGCGACGCGAGCATCCTCGTACGCCGTCTGCGGGGCCGCTGACGCCCCGACGGCGCGCGGTCGGGGAACGGGGCATGGCCTGCTGCGGCGAGTAGCCTGCACAGACCACTTCGTACCCTGGACCCCGATGCCGACCTCACCCGCCACTCCCCGCCGCAGCCTCGGGCTCGGCGCCGCCGCCGAGGCGGAACCGACGCCTGCCGTGACAGCGGAGCCGCCTGTCGCGGTGGCGGAACAGGCCGTGGAAGAGGCGGTGGAAGAGACCGGGCCCGCGGCGGCGGTCGAAGCCGTGGAGGCCGTTGAGGCCGAGCCGGCTCCGGCTCCGGCCGGAGGGGACCGTTTCACCGTACGGCTGGCGAATTTCGAGGGGCCGTTCGACCTGCTGCTCGGGCTGATCTCCAAGCACAAGATGGACGTCACGGAGGTGGCGCTGTCGAAGGTCACCAACGAGTTCATGACGTACATCCACGCCATGGGCCCGGACTGGGACCTCGACCAGACCACCGAGTTCCTGGTGGTCGCGGCCACCCTGCTGGACCTGAAGGCGGCCCGGCTGCTGCCGTCCGCCGAGGTCGAGGACGAGGCGGACCTCGCGCTGCTGGAAGCACGGGACCTGCTCTTCGCCCGGCTGCTCCAGTACCGGGCGTACAAGCGGATCGCGGCGATCTTCGCCGAGCGGCTGGACAACGAGGCGCTGCGCTACCCCCGTACCGTCGGCCTCGAACCGCAGCACGCGGAGTTGCTGCCCGAGGTCGTCCTCAGCATCGGCCCCGAGCGCTTCGCGCGGCTCGCGGTGAAGGCGATGCTGCCCAAGCCCAAGCCGCAGGTGTACGTCGACCACATCCACGCCCCGCTGGTGAGCGTCCGGGAGCAGGGCGAGCGGGTGATCGCGCTGCTGCGGGAGCTCGGCGTGGCCAGTTTCGGGCAGTTGACCGAGGACGCGCCGGACACGCTGACGGTCGTGGCGCGCTTCCTCGCGCTCCTTGAGCTGTACCGGGAGAAGGCGGTCGCGTTGGACCAGGAGGAGGCCCTGGGGCTGCTCCAGGTCCGCTGGACGGGCGGGGAACAAGACACGGCGGCGCCGCTGGTGACCGACGAGTTCGACCAGGAGGCGGCGGCTCCGGCGCGCAAGCCGGAACCGGTGCCGGTTCCGGAGTCAGTGCCGGTGCGTGATCCGCAGCACGAGCAGGGAGAGGCCGAGGAATGACGGACGTGTCGGATATCACCGGGGCCTTTGCCGCGGCCGGCGCGGCAGGCGATACGGCGGCGCCCGCGGGCCTGCTCGCCGCCGCGACCGCCGAGCTGGAGCTGAAGCCCGCCCTGGAGGCGGTGCTGATGGTCGTCGACGAACCGGCCACCGAGGAGCACCTGGCCAAGGTCCTGGAACGGCCGCGGCGGGCCGTCGGCAGGGCGCTGCGCGAGCTGTCCGACGACTACACCCGCGAGGGACGCGGCTTCGACCTGCGGCTGGTCGCCGGTGGCTGGCGCTTCTACACCCGGCCCGCCTTCGCGCCCGCCGTGGAGAAGTTCGTCCTCGACGGCCAGCACGCCCGGCTCACGCAGGCCGCGCTGGAGACGCTGGCGGTGGTCGCGTACCGGCAGCCGGTCAGCCGTTCGCGCGTCTCGGCGGTCCGCGGAGTCAACTGCGACGGCGTCATGCGCACCCTCCTCCAGCGGGGGCTGGTCGAGGAAGGTGGGACGGAACCCGAGACAGGTGCGATCCTGTACAGGACGACGAACTACTTCCTGGAACGTATGGGCCTGCGCAGCCTCGACGAGCTGCCCGAGCTAGCACCGTTCCTGCCGGAGGCGGAAGCGATCGAGGCGGAGTCCCAGGAGGGGCTTCCGTCGTTCGATCCGGACGCGCCGGACGACACCTCGACAACGGACACTTGATGCGAAGCAGCGACAGGAACAGCGGCGGCAACCGGAACCCGCGGGGCGGCGGAGGCGACAGGCCCCGTGACGCCGACCGGCGTGGCGGTGCCGACCGGCGCGGCGACGGCCGCTCGGGCGACGGGCGCTCGGGGGACGCGCGCCGCGGTGAGGGCCAGAGCCAGCGGCCCAAGGGCACGCCGCGTCCCGAGGAGCGCCGCTACGACGTGGGCAGCACCGGCCAGTCGGGTGCGAACAAGCCCGGCGGCATGCCGCGTACCAAGCCCGGCAGCAACAAGCCGACCGGCAACCGCGGCCGCAAGCCGGTGCCGGCCCGGCCGCGCGAGCTGGACGCGCAGATCGAGGAGCGCAACCGGGAGCGGCACAGCAAGCCGCAGATCAAGACGCCCAAGACCTTCCCCGGCGCCGAGCAGGAGGGCGAGCGCCTGCAGAAGGTGCTCGCGCGGGCCGGAATGGGTTCGCGCCGGGCGTGCGAGGAGCTGATCGAACAGCACCGCGTCGAGGTCAACGGGCGGATCGTCACCGAGCAGGGCCTGCGGGTCGACGTGGACCACGACGAGGTGAAGGTCGACGGGCTGACCGTCGCCACCCAGTCGTATCTCTTCTTCGCGCTCAACAAGCCGGCCGGTGTCGTCTCCACCATGGAGGACCCCGACGGCCGCCAGTGCCTCGGCGACTACGTCACCAACCGCGAGACCCGGCTCTTCCACGTCGGTCGGCTCGACACCGAGACCGAGGGCCTGATCCTGCTCACCAACCACGGCGAGCTGGCCCACCGGCTGACCCACCCGCGCTACGGCGTGCAGAAGACCTATCTCGCCGCGATCCAGGGGCCGCTCCCGCGCGACCTCGGCAAGCAGCTCAAGAGCGGTATCGAGCTGGAGGACGGCTGGGCCCGCGCGGACCACTTCCGCGTGGTCCAGAACACCGGCAAGAACTACCTCGTCGAGGTCACCCTCCACGAGGGCCGCAAGCACATCGTCCGCCGCATGCTCTCCGAAGCGGGCTTCCCCGTCGACAAACTGGTCCGCACCAGCTTCGGCCCCATCCCCCTCGGCGACCAGAAGTCCGGCTGGCTCCGCCGCCTGACCAACACCGAGGTCGGCATGCTGATGCACGAGGTCGAGCTCTAACCCCACCGCCCCCGCCCCCCGGCCCCGCCGGCCCGCCGGGCCTGGAGGTGCGGACCCGCGCGGGCGTCCGTCCAGATGGACGGGCGCCCGCGCGGGTGAGCTACGCGGGCTTGGGGGGGAGTGGGAACGTGGCTGAGGTGCGGCGGACGCGGGTGAGGAAGGCTTCTATGCGGGGGCGGTCGGGGTCGGGGGGGAGGGGGGAGCGGGCGGCGGCGGTGTCGGTCTCTTCGTGGAGCGTGCGCATCCAGGCGCGGACCTCGTCCCAGCTCAGTTCGCCGCGCTTGACGGACAGCAGGCGCTCGCGCTGGTCGCCGACGTCGATGGTGAGGCGGCCGGTGCGCAGCAGGTCGCGGCAGGACATCAGGAGCCGCAGCAGGTGCATGGCGTGCTTCCAGCGCGGCTGGCCGTGGGTGCGGATGTCCGCTTCGAGGCGGCCGAGCTGCTGGGCGGCGTAGCCGCGGAAGGTGGCGTCGGCGCGGCGGGAGAGGAACGCGTCGCGCAGGTCGAGGAGTTCGAGCCCGGTCGGGTCGGCGTACTCCACCAGCGGTGAGTGCAGGCATTCGAGCAGATTGGGGTTGGCGCGCAGCGCGAGCGAGCAGAATCGCTCCAGCTCCCAGGAGAACTGTTCGTGCCGCGGTCCTGTGACATGCGTCGGCGGCTTGTCGAAACGCCAGAACAATTCGGTGGGCGCCACGTACACACCGCGCCGGTCGGTGTCACTGCCGTCGGTGGCCAGACCGAAGGCGCGCGAGCCCATGACGCAGGCATAGACCGTGTGGTCCCGGACAAGGTCGTGCCCCAGCGGATCGCGCATGAGGGCGATTATCGCCATGAAGTCCGACCAAGCGCCGGAGTTTCCACTGCTTCGTGCGGTGATCACGTTGCGGACGGTGAGGGCGGGGCCCACGGTACCGCTGCGGCGGGGGAGATCCCGAGGGCCGTAGCGGGACTACGACCAGGCCGTCAGCCCGAGCGGACGGCCGTACGAATCCCGTACGACCTCCAGCATGCCGGTCACCGCGGGCCGGTCGATGGGGCCGTAGACGTGCGGGAAGGCCGTGCCCTCCGGAACGCCGGGCGGCGGCGCCGGATCGGCCGCCTCCCAGCGGACCTCGGCGCGCAGCGCGGCCTCCTCGATCAGCAGCACCATCAGCGGCCCCGCCACCTCCCGGTAGAAGGCGTCGGCCACCGCGAGGGTCACGGCCTCGTCGGGCGAGCAGTGCACAAAACCCTCCTCGTCCAGGGAGGCGGGGGCGTACGGGCGCTCGGGCGCGTGCAGCCAGTCGTCCAGCGGCACCAAGTGGAAGAGCATGGGGAAGTTCTACCTGGTCCGGGCAGGTGAGGCGGTGGCAAGTGGCGGCGGAGACGGGTTTGCGGGACATTGTCCGTGTTCGGTGCCGGGCGACGTGACGCGCGCCGACGGCCCGACTCCTGAAAGGGACGAGACCATGGCGGGAAACGACCTCGGAAGCCTTCTCGGCACTCTGCTCAGCGGCGCGAAGGGCGGCTCCTCCTCCGGCGGCGCGGGCGGCCTCCTCGGTTCGCTGCTGGGCCAGCTCGGCGGCAAGGGCGCGGCCGGTGGCACCGGCGCCGCCGCGGCCAACGGCGCCTCGGGCAACCCCCTCGAAGGGCTGCTGGGCATGCTCAACAAGTCCGGCCTCGGCGAGCAGGCCAGATCGTGGGTGGGCCAGGGCGACAACAAGCCCGTCACCGGCGACCAGATCGCCCAGGCGCTTCCCGACGACGCCCTCCAGAAGGCAGCGCAGGACGCGGGCGTCTCCCCGCGGGAGGCCGCCGACCACCTCGCGGGCAGCCTCCCCGAGGCGGTGGACAAGCTGACGCCCGAGGGCGAGGTCCCGCAGGGGGAGTCCCTCCAGGACGTCATCAGCAGGCAGCTCGGCAAGCTCGGCGGCCTCGGCAAGTAATGTCCCCGCCCCCGTGGCGGTCCGGCTCGCGTACCCGGCCGCCACGGGGGCCTTGCCCGTACGCCCGCGCCGCCCGTACGTCCGTGGCGCCCGTACGCCCGCGGCGCGCGTCTCGCAGTGCGGGCGTCCGTCTCGCGCCCCGCCCCCGGTGACTACCCTGGTCGGCAGGTACGTGAGCAGCCGAGGGAGCAGTGACGTGGCGGTACGAACGGTCCGCGGGAGCGGCCGACCCGAGCGGGACGCCTCCGGGAGCGTCGCCCAGTGAGGACCGCCCTGGTCGTCGGCAGCGGCCTGATGGGCACCTCCGCCGCCCTCGCGCTCACCGCGCGCGGTGTGGACGTCCACCTCACCGACCACGACCCGGGCACCGCGCGCACCGCGGCCTCGCTCGGCGCGGGCACCACGGGGGAGCCCGAAGGCCCGGTCGACCTCGTGATCGTCGCCGTGCCGCCCGCCCACGTCGCGGCCACCCTCGCCGACGCGCTGACCCGCGGCCTCGGCCGCGGCTACCTCGACATCGCCAGCGTCAAGGGCGGCCCGCGCCGCGACCTGGAGGCGCTGGGCTGCGACCTCACCCACTACATCGGCACCCACCCCATGGCGGGCCGCGAGCGCTCCGGGCCGCTGGCCGCGACGGCCGACCTCTTCGAGGGCCGCCCCTGGGTGCTCACCCCGACCCCGGCCACCGACACCGAGGTGCTCAACCTCGCCCTCGAACTGGTCGCGCTGTGCCGCGCCGTCCCCGTCGTCATGGACGCCGACGCCCACGACCGGGCGGTCGCCCTGGTCTCGCACACCCCGCAGCTCGTCTCCAGCATGGTCGCGGCCCGCCTGGAGCACGCCGAGGACACCGCCGTACGCCTGTGCGGCCAGGGCATCCTCGACGTCACGCGGATCGCGGGCTCCGAGCCCGGCATGTGGATGGACATCCTGGCCGCCAACCCCGGACCGGTCGCCGACGTCCTCGCCGACGTCGCCGTCGACCTGACCGAGACGGTCGCGGCGCTGCGCGCCCTCCAGTCCGCCGACGAGGACAAGCGGCGCGGCGGCGCGGCGGGCATCGAGGACATCCTGCGGCGCGGCAACGCGGGCCGCGCCAAGGTCCCCGGCAAGCACGGCACGGCGCCCAAGGCGTACGAGATCGTGGCCGTCCTCATCGGCGACCAGCCGGGCGAGCTGGCCCGCCTCTTCGCCGACGCGGGCGCGGCGGGCGTCAACATCGAGGACGTCCGCATCGAACACTCCACCGGACAGCAGGCCGGTCTGGTGCACCTCATGGTCGAGCCGCGCACCGCGCCCGCCCTGACCGTGGCACTGCGCGAACGCGGCTGGTCGATCCGGCAGTAGACGTATGGCGCGGGCCGGGCGGTGGCACGGTCAGGGCGCGGCCGGGCTCCGGCGGTACGGATCGGACGCGTGCCGGACGGGTCAGCCGCAGGACCGTACGCGGGCACAGGGCGCACATGGCTCACCCGGCACACCCGGGCGCGAGCGTGACGGGCACCCGGCCCGGCACCCCGGCCCCGTGCCCGTCCCGGCAGGGAAAACCCGTGGCGTTCCGGCGCGCGGGCGGCCGGTAACCTTGGGGGAATGGCATCCGGCCCCTCGGCCGGCCCGCCCGCCCCCCGCTCCGCGCACGAGGAAGGCCACCCGCTGTGGAAAATCCGGTGATCGTCGCCATCGACGGCCCTTCCGGTACCGGCAAGTCCAGCACGTCCAGGGCGGTCGCGGCGAAGCTGGGGCTGAGCTACCTCGACACCGGGGCGCAGTACCGCGCGATCACCTGGTGGATGCTGAGCAACGGCATCGACGTCGACGACCCGGTGGCCGTCGCCGACTGCGCGGGCAAGCCCGCCATCGTCGCGGGCCACGACCCGGCGGCCCCCGGCATCACCGTGGACGGCGTGGACGCCTCGGGCCCGATCCGCACCCAGGAGGTCACCGCCGCGGTCAGCGCCGTCAGCGCGGTCCCCGAGGTACGGGCCAGGTTGGTCGAGTTGCAGCGCGCCGCCGCCACCGCGTCCCCCGGCGGCATCGTGGTCGAGGGCCGGGACATCGGCACGACCGTCTTCCCTGACGCCACCGTCAAGATCTTCCTCACCGCGTCCGCCGAGGCCCGCGCCGCCCGCCGCAGCGGTGAGCTGAACGGCGCGCTGAGCGTCGCGGACACCCGGGCCGCGCTCATCAAGCGGGACGCGGCCGACTCGGGCCGCAAGACCTCCCCGCTGGCCAAGGCCGCCGACGCGGTCGAGGTCGACACCACCGACCTCACCCTCGACCAGGTCATCGAGTGCATCGTCACTCTGGTCGAGGAGAAGCGGGCGCCCAGGTGACCGCAGAGCAGGGCACGGCGCCGGGACCGCGCGGAGCGGCCGTCGGACGCCGGATCGGCATCGTCTTGATGAACGGCCTGTGGCGGCCCCGGGTGCTCGGCGCCTGGCGGGTACCGGCGCACGGCCCGGTCATCCTGGCGGGCAACCACTCGCACAACATCGACGGCCCGATGCTGATCGGCATCTCGCCGCGCCCGCTGCACTTCCTGGTGAAGAAGGAAGCCTTCGTCGGGCCGCTCGACCCGTTCCTGCGCTCCATCGGGCAGCTCAAGGTCGACCGCGAGACCGCCGACCGTACGGCGATAACCGCCGCGCTCGGCGTCCTGGAGCGCGGCGGGATGCTCGGCATCTTCCCCGAGGGCACCCGGGGCGACGGCGACTTCGCCGAGCTGCGCTCGGGTCTGGCGTACTTCGCGGTGCGCTCCGGCGCGCCCGTCGTGCCGGTCGCCGTCCTCGGCAGCACCGCCAAGGGCCGGGCGGTCCCGGCACTGCCGCCGCTGCGCTCGCGGATCGACGTCGTCTTCGGGGAGCCCTTCGAGGCGGGCGACGGCAGCGGGCGCCGCACCCGCAGCGCGATGGACGCCGCCACGCTGCGCATCCAGGAGCGGCTCACCGCCCACCTGGCGCACGCCAAGCAAGCCACCGGCCGCTGACCGCGCAGACGGAAAACGCGCAGGCCGAACCGCACCGGCTGCACCACACTGGTTACCGCAGCCGCCACAGTTGATCGACGGAGATACCTCATGGACCACGCAGACGAGCAGACCGAGCACGGCGGGACCGGCGCGCTCGGCGACGCCGAATACGCCGAGTTCATGGAGCTTGCCGCCGAGGAGGGCTTCGACCTCGAAGAGGTGGCCGACGACCTGGCCGAGGCCGGGCACGGCCCGCTGCCGGTGCTCGCCGTGGTCGGCCGTCCCAACGTCGGCAAGTCGACGCTGGTCAACCGGATCATCGGCCGCCGCGAGGCGGTCGTGGAGGACAAGCCGGGCGTCACCCGCGACCGCGTCACGTACGAGGCGAACTGGAACGGCCGCCGCTTCAAGATCGTGGACACCGGCGGCTGGGAGCAGGACGTCCTCGGCATCGACGCCTCCGTGGCGGCGCAGGCCGAGTTCGCCATCGAGGCGTCCGACGCGGTGGTCTTCGTCGTGGACTCCACCGTCGGCGCCACCGACACCGACGCGGCGGTCGTACGGCTGCTGCGCCGCGCGGGCAAGCCGGTCGTGCTGGCCGCCAACAAGGTCGACGGACCGTCCGGCGAGGCCGACGCGGCCGCGCTGTGGAACCTCGGCCTCGGCGAGCCCTACCCGGTCTCCTCGCTGCACGGCCGCGGCACCGGCGATCTGCTCGACGCCATCATCGGGGTGCTGCCCGAGGCGCCCGCGCTGACCTTCGGCGACGTCGTCGGCGGCCCGCGCAGGATCGCGCTCATCGGCCGCCCGAATGTCGGCAAGTCGTCCCTGCTGAACAAGGTGGCCAACGAGGACCGGGTGGTCGTCAACGAGGTCGCGGGCACCACCCGCGACCCGGTGGACGAGCTGATCCAGCTCGGCGGTGTCACCTGGAAGTTCATCGACACCGCGGGCATCCGCCGCCGCGTCCACCTCACCGAGGGCGCGGACTATTACGCGTCGCTGCGTACGGCGGCGGCGCTGGAGAAGGCCGAGGTCGCGGTCATCCTGGTGGACGCCAGTGAGACGCTGGCCGAGCAGGACACCCGGATCATCACCATGGCCGTCGAGGCGGGCCGCGCGGTCGTGATCGCGTACAACAAGTGGGACCTGCTGGACGAGGAGCGGCGCTACTACCTGGAGCGCGAGATCGAGAAGGACCTCGTGCAGGTGCAGTGGGCGCCGCGGGTCAACGTCTCGGCGCGCACCGGGCGGCACATGGAGCGGCTGGTCCCGGCGATCGAGACGGCCATCGCGGGCTGGGAGACCCGAGTGCCGACCGGCCGCCTCAACGCGTTCCTGGGCGAGCTGGTCGCCGCGCACCCGCACCCGATCCGCGGCGGAAAGCAGCCCCGCATCCTGTTCGGGACGCAGGCGGGCATCAAGCCGCCGCGGTTCGTGCTGTTCGCCTCGGGCTTCCTGGAGGCGGGCTACCGGCGCTTCATCGAGCGTCGGCTGCGCGAGGAGTTCGGCTTCGCCGGTACGCCGATCCAGGTGTCGGTGCGGGTCCGCGAGAAGCGCGGGCGCAAGAAGTAGCGGCGCGCACGGGCCCCCGCGAGCCGGGGGCTCCCGGGGTCAGAGCCCGGGCATCCGATTGTCGGGACGGCCCGGCGGCAGCGCCGCCGGGCCGTTGCCGCGGTGCCTGCCGGGGGCGTACGCCGGCTGCTCCGCGTGCCAGGTGGTGAAGCCGTTGAACTGCAACGCCTCCTCGCCGGTCCGGTCGCCGGGCAGCGTGCGGAAGAGCCGCTGGTACTCCGAGTAGAGCGCGTCGTAGATGGGTGTTTCTGTGGCACCGCCCCCGGTCGCGTCCAGCGCGCTGCGCATGGACGGGATGTAGCGCTGGAAAGGGGCCCGGGAGGAGGTGTCAAAGGTGTGCACGTATGTGCCAACGAGCCGGTGTTGTCCGGGATGCGGGCCAGTCGGTTGAATTGCAGATCTTTGACCCGGGCGGCAGTGGGCGCACGGAAGGGGCGCGCACGGTGTCCCGTACACGCCCCTCGTTTCCGGTGAGACGGGTGGCTCAGGTCCCCGACAGCGGCATCGTCGCGGCCACCAGCAGGCCCCGCGAGCACGCCCTGGCCAGGGCGTCCCGCATCAGGTCCTCGCGCGGCTGACGGCCGATGGAACCGGCCGGGGCGGCGTAGACGTACACCTCGTTGGTCCGGTTGACGGCGTTCCGCCAGCCGTCGCTGACCTGGAGCGGCTGGTGCGCCTGCCACCACGCGGTGCCGGGGGTGCCGCCCGCGCCGGGCTGGAGCACGGCGTGCAGCCGCCCGGTGGCCAGCAGCACCGACCAGCCCGACAGCGGCGACGGCGGCACCTCCAGGTCGAGCTGCGGCATGAAGCCCTGCTCGATCAGCAGCGGCAGGAAGTCGTCGCCCGCGCCGGTGGCGCCGACCCGTGCGACCGGCCCGGTGGGCTCGATCACGAGCGCCGGGCGCAGCGTCTCCTCGACGATGATCAGACCGCAGGTGATGCCGAGCACCGCCTGCCGGGGCGCGGTCTCCACGGGCGGCGCGTCGGCCTGGCCGCCGATCGAGGGCCCCGCCGCCGTCTCGGGGCCGCCGATGCTGCGGACGGCGCCCTGCAACTGCTCCTCGGTGACCGGGACGACCTGCGAGGGGATGCAGGCGGCGTGCGCGAAGGCGAGGACCGCCGTCTCGTCGCCCACGAAGAGCACGGTGCTGGTCCGCTCCTGCCCGGTGTCCCCGGGGGTGCGACAGGACGTGCAGTCGTACGTGCCAGGAGCGTTGGCGCCGTTGAGGAGCCGCTGGGTCTCCTCGTCGCCGATCTCGGCTCGTACCTCGTCACTCACGTCGAGCATGGGCGGCACGGGAGTCTCCTTGAAGTGCGGTGGTGCGGTCACGAATCCGGCCGGAACGCCGGACCTGTCCCGGCGCATAGTGACAACGGATGATCTGTGGTGGGAGTCACGCTTTGCGGGGGGATGTATTCCGTTACCGGTCGCCGAGGGTGAGATTCCCGGCGAATCGCTCACGCAGCGTCGAACGGCCGTGTGGGTGACGAAAGTTGGGCCTGTGAGGCTACTCACGGAGCGCGCCGTTTAGATCCTCATTTACGACGATACGTACGCGCCAATCACCCGTAAACCTCGTCTTCTTACCGCCGGTAACCCTCAACTGGCCTGCGGCGGACGGCAATTGTTTGGTGCGAGGGGGTGCGGCTGCCTAGATTCGCCCGCCGTGTGCAAATCGCACCGCCCGGGTTCGGACGGGCGCCGCATCCGTGGGGGAGCGGCGCCCGTCGTGACGCAGCAAGGGGGACGCCCGGGTCCGTGGAGAGGGAATCCATGGTCTTGAACTGCAAGTACCGGCACACCGCGCTCCTGACCGGCGTCGCCGCACTGGCGCCGCTGGGCGTGCTGGCCGCCGCGGGAGAGGCGTCGGCGGCCGACAACGGGGTGTGGGACCGTATCGCGCAGTGCGAGAGCGGCGGGAACTGGCACATCAACACCCACAACGGCTACTACGGCGGACTCCAGTTCGCCCCCGGCACCTGGCGGTCCTACGGCGGCACCGCGTACGCGCCGACCGCGGACCTCGCCAGCCGCGAGCAGCAGATCGCCATAGCGACAAAGCTCCAGCGCGCCAGCGGCTGGGGCGCCTGGCCCGTCTGCTCGCGCCGCGCGGGAGCCTACGGGGACGCGCCGTCCGCGGGCACGCCGTCCGCGGGCACGCCGTCCTCGAAGTCGACGGGCAAGTCCCTCGACAAGCCCGTCAGGAAGACCGTCAAGCCCGCCGCCGAGCCGAAGAAGCGGGAGCCGGCGAAGGTCGTACGGCGGACCATGCCGCGCTACGAGTCGGCCGCCGAGGGCCGGGCCGACCGCAACGCGACACGCACCGCCCTGATCGCCGTCGTGCGCGGCCCGGCGGAGCGGGGTCAGGGCCCGGTCGTTCCGGCGTGGTGGCCGCACTGGTGACGGACCGTCCGCCGGAGGGGCGGTTCGGGCGCCCGCCCGGCCGGGGCGCCTCGGGACCGCGCTCGTTCGGTGCCGGAGCGTCGTAAGGCCGCCGTAAACCGGACCCGCCGCGTTCCCCCGTGTGCCCCACCCCGTTGTGGTCCGACCGGGTGGGGTACGCGCGACGTACGGACGCGATGCCCCCGATCCGGGGTGCGGCCGTGCTTAGCGTGGCCCGATGAGCGATCAGTCGTCTTATCGTCATATCGTCTCCCCGCGTGCCTCGGTGCGCGTCGCCGTGGCCGTCGCACGCGCCGCCGCCACGCTGGCCGCGCTCGGTGCGGCCGTGCTGCTGCCGGTGGCCGCCGCGCCACCCGCGACGGCCGCCCAGGGCGCGCCGGCCGTCCCACCGCCCGTGGAGCGGCCGGGACAGCCGCAGCAGCCCGAGCGGTCCGGCGGGTCCCCGCAGTCGGTGCCGTCGGTACAGGCGGCCATCGCCTTCCAGGCCGCGCGGGCCGCCGCCGGGTCCCCGACCGTCTGGGACCGGATCGCCATGTGCGAGAGCAGCGGGAACTGGCACATCAACACCGGCAACAGCTACTACGGCGGCCTCCAGTTCTGGCAGCCCACCTGGGAGCTGTTCGGCGGTCGCGCCTATGCCCGGCGCGCCGACCTCGCCACCCCCGCCGAGCAGATCTCGGTCGCGGAGGAAGTGCTGAAGGTGCAGGGCTGGAACGCCTGGCCGGTCTGCGCGCGGCGCAACGGCTTCACCGGCCACCGCCACATCGTGCACACCGTCAAGAGCGGCGAGACCTTGTCGGCCATTGCCCGTTCCTATGGAACCCAAGGGGGCTGGCAGTACCTCTACCAGCTCAACAAGGACCTCATCGGCCCCGACCCCGACCGGCTGATCGCGGGAACCGTCCTCACCGTCAACTGACGCGGCGGCCCACCCGAGTCAACCCCGTTCACCCCTCCGTGGCGCGTCCGGCAAAGGGACGCGCCACGGTTGCTACGGTCGGTCGCGCGGGCCGACCGACCCGCGTCCAGCGGGGGAACAGGAACACGGGCACGCCCATGCGCATCACCTTCCTGATACACAGCACGTACGGCATCGGCGGCACCATTCGCACGGTGCGCAATCTGGCGGCGCGGCTGGCCGACGAGCACGAGGTCGAGATCGTCTCGGTCTTCCGCGACCGCGACCGGCCCGAGTTCACGTACGACCCCCGGATCCGGCTGAGATATCTGGTCGACATCCGCAAAGGCGCCCAGGACGGCGTCCTCGACGACCCGCGCCACCAGCGGCCGTCGGCGATCTTCCCGTCCACCGACCGGCGGCACGCCCTCTACAGCCCGATCACCGACGAACGCATCGGCGCGTGCCTGGCGGAACTCGACACCGATGTGGTGGTCGGCACCCGGCCGGGCCTCAACGTGCACCTCGCCCGCCAGGCGCCGCGCGGCCTCGTCCGGGTCGCCCAGGAACACCTGACGCTCGACACGCACTCCACGCGGCTCGTGCTGACCCTGCGCCGCCACTACCCGGGCCTGGACGCCGTCACCACCACCACGGAGGCCGACGCGGCCGTCTACCGCCGCCGTATGCCGGGCGTCCGGGTCGCCGCCGTCCCCAACAGCGTGCCGCCCACCGGCGCCGCACCCTCCGACTGCACCGCGCCCGTCGTGGTCGCCGCCGGACGGCTCGCCCCCGCCAAGCGCTACGACGACCTGATCCGCGCCTTCGCCCTCGTCCGCGACCGCCGCCCCGACTGGACGCTGCGGCTGTACGGCTCGGGCCGCGAGCGCGCGAAGCTCGAAGCGCTCGTCACCGAACTGGGCGTGCGCGACAACGTGAAGCTGATGGGCGCGGTCTCGCCGATCGAACCGGAGCTGGCCAAGGCGTCGGTGCTCGCCGTCACCTCGACCCTGGAGTCCTTCGGCATGACGCTGGTGGAGGGCATGTGCGCGGGGCTTCCCGTGGTCTCCACCGACTGCCCGCTCGGGCCGCGGGAGATCGTCGACGACGGCGTGAACGGTCTGCTGGTGCCGCCGCGCGACATCGACGCGATCGCCGCCGCGCTGCTGTCGCTCATCGAGGACGACGAGCGCCGCCGGGAGATGGGCCGCGCCGCGCTGGCCTCCTCGGCGCACTACGACCCCTCAGTCATCGCCCGGCGCCATGTGGACCTCTTCCAGCGGCTGCTGGACGACCGGGCGCGCGGCGGCGCCCGTCCGCGCGCCGCGGTCCGCGCGTCGGTCGGGCGGACGATGGGCGCCCTGCTGTCCGCGGGGGACATGACGGGGGCCGCGGTCAGGAAGGCCGGACGCCGAAGGCAACACATCGTCAGTTAAAGACGACCGTCTACCCAATTCCTATCTCTTCATGCTCATGGACCCGCGAGTAACCGGAGGCATTGCGAAGATGCTGTGCGGGAGTTGTGTGGACAGGTAATTCAGTGACCTGCGGGTATTCACGGGGACGGAGCGAACCGTAGGGCACGATCTGTGACAGAAACGTGATGATCAAGGTCGTTCCGGCCCGGGGACGCCTACCGTGAAGGTATGCCTCACAACCCTCAGACCCCACAGGATCCGCGGCCCCCACGGAGCCCGGCCGATGACCCCGACGCCTACACCGGCCTCGACGCGCGGGAGGCCGAGCGCCTGGCCGAGCAGCGGGGCTGGCAGACGGTGCGCAGCCTGCCGCCCGGCGCGATCGTGACCATGGAGTACGTCGTCGGGCGGCTGAACTTCACCGTGGAAGGGGGCCGTGTCCAGCGCTGCTGGGTCGGCTGACGGGCCGAGCCGCCCGGCTCAGCCCGCGATGCCCCGGCCGCGCACCTGCTGGTGCGCGAGCGGGGTCGTGGGCCTGGCCGGACGCTCGACGGGCGGACGGCGGCTGCCGACCGGGGTGAGCGGTGTGCGCTCGTTGCGTCCGGTGGGCGGCCTGCCGGGCGCGTGCGGGGCGGCGGCGACCGGAGTGGTCGTGGTGGCCGTGACCGCCGCGGTGACGCCCCGGGCGACCGCGCCGACCGTCGCGCGGCTCGGCGCGTGCTCCTCCTGCTCCGCGTCCGGGTCCTGGTCCTGCGCGGAGGCCGGGGAGCGCTGGGCGACCAGCACCGGGCTCACGGCCTCCGGGCGGAGGACCGCTTCGGCGGAACCGGTGCGCATCCGGGCCCAGGCGTAGGCCAGGAAGTCCTCGGCCCGTGCCATCGCGGGCTCGAACCACGGCAGCGCCAGCAGGATCAGCAGACCGGCCGCCCAGCCGAGCAGCACGTCGCTCACCCAGTGCGTACCGAGGTAGACCGTCGTGGCGCCCACGCCGAGCGCGAGCAGCGCGCTCACCACGGACCCCAGCCTGCGGGCGCGCGGAGTCGTGGCCAGATACGCCAGAACGCCCCAGGTCACGACCGCGTTGGCGGTGTGACCCGAGGGAAATATATCGCCGCCGGCGAACATCTCGGCGGAGCCGACGGTCGTCGCGTAGTGCGGACCGAGCCGCCCGAGACCGTATTTCACGGCTCCCACGGTGATGTTCAGCAACAGCAGTGAGGTGCCGAGGACCAGCAGCGGGTGCAGCGTGCGGTGGCGCCACGCACGCCACCCCAGCCACGCGAGCACCATCACCGCGGTGGGACCTCGTTGGCCGAGGACGACGAAATAATCCAGGAACGCGTGGATTTGCGGCCATTGTTTGTAGGGACGCCAGAGCATGACCTGCCAGTCCAGCGTCACCAGTTTGGAAGTGGTGAGGACGCCCACGACGATCGCCACGTAGACCGCCAGCGTCGAACCGAACAGCCACACGCGTGTTCGGCTCATCCGCGGCAGGTCGCGGGTGGTCGGGCGCTCCGCCGTACGGAGGCGCTTCTCATCGGTTCGCACTCAATCGACGTTACAGCGTGTGACGGCATAGTTCGGCCGTACGAGCTGCTTTGTAATGACGATGTGATGTGGAGTGCGTCTCAGGGAGCCCTTTGGCAGCCGGTGATTCGGGCGGAATGCGGGAGTGGCTGGAGTTTATGTTCGGGTGTTGATACTCACAGGGTCGGCAAGGTGCGGCCTTCTTATTTATTGCTTATTTCCCTCACCTTTCTCCGCAGTTTCCCCGTCCATACCCGGGCCGACGTGATCGAACGGGGCCGCGCACGGGCGGCGCCGGGGCGCGCGACGGGTGTCCGAGGGGGTCCCGCGGGGGCGGTGACCGGGTGTTGTGAGCCCGTGACCAGCGAGTGGTCTCGCGTACGCTGACGACTCACTCGTTCGTGGAGGTATGCGTATGACGAGGCCGGTCAGCAGGTGGACCATTCTGTTCGTCCTCTGCGTCAGCCTGCTGATCGTCGCTCTCGACGCGACGGTGCTGCACGTGGCCGTCCCCGCCCTCACCGAGGATCTGCGGCCCGGCGCCCAGGACCTGCTGTGGATCGTGGACGCCTATCCGCTGATCGCCGCCTCTCTGCTGATCCTTTTCGGGACACTCGGCGACCGCATCGGCCGCCGCAAGGTCCTGCTGATCGGCTACGCCCTCTTCGGCGTGGCCTCCGCGCTCGCCGCCTTCGCGCCGACGCCCCACGTACTGATCGCCGCCCGCGCGCTGCTCGGCGCCGGCGGCGCGATGATCATGCCTGCCACTTTGTCGATACTTCGACAGGTCTTCCCCGACCGCCGCGAGCGCGCGACGGCGATCGGCGTGTGGAGCGCGGTCGCCGCGGTGGGCGCCGCCGTCGGCCCGGTACTCGGCGGCTTCCTCGTCGAGCACTTCTGGTGGGGCTCGGTCTTCCTGATCAACATCCCGCTGATGGCCGTGATGCTGCCGCTCGGCCGGATACTCCTGCCGGAGTCCCGGGGCAGCACCGACGGCCCGTGGGACGTGCTCGGCGCGGTCACCGCCGCCCTCGGCGTCCTCGGCGTGGTCCTCGGCATGAAGCGGCTCGGCGGCGGCGCGAGCCCGCTGGACGCCGCCGCCTTCGTCCCGCTGCTGGCCGGAGTGGGCCTGCTGGTCTGGTTCATACGCCGCCAGCGCCGCCGCGAGCACCCGCTGATCGACGTCCGGATGTTCTCCCAGCCCGCCTTCTCCACCTCGGTCGGCTGCATCGTGCTCGCCATGCTCGCCCTGGTCGGCCTGGAACTGATCGCGGTGCAGTACCTGCAACTGGTCCTCGGCCTCAGCCCGCTCCAGACCGGACTGCGCCTGCTGCCGCTCACCTTCGCCGCCATGGCCGCGGGACTCACCGGCTCCCGCATGCTGCGCGGCTTCGGTCCACGCCGCATGGTCTGCGGCGGCTTCGTGCTCACCGCCGTCGCCGTACTCGCGCTGACCGCCATGGGCCAGAGCGACCGGCCGGTCCTGCTCACCACCGCCTTCGTCCTGCTCGGCTTCGGCCTGGAGGCCACCCTCTTCGGCGCCTACGAGTCCATGCTCAGCGAATCCCCCGCGCACCAGGCGGGCGGCGCGGCGGCGATCGGCGAGACCTCGTACCAACTGGGCGCCGGGATGGGCATCGCACTGCTCGGCAGTGTGATGAACGCCGCCTATGCGCCGGGCGTCGCCCGCACCCCGGGAGTAAGCGCCGCCGACAGCACCGCCGCGGGCCACTCGCTCGGTGAGGCGTACGACGTCGCCGACCGACTCGGCGGCGGCTCGGGCGCGGCGCTGCGGCACGCGGCCCGGCACTCCTTCGTCACCGGGCTGCACATGACCCTGCTGGTGAGCGCGGGGCTGCTGCTCACCGGGGCGCTGGCCGCGCTGCGGCTGCCACGCGTCATGGAATGCGGCGCGGACAAGGGGCAGGCCACCTGCGATCTGGTGCTCCCGGCCCGCCAGGAGCCCGCGGCGGCCGTACGGTCCGGCGCGCCGGGGGAGTGAGCCGCGTCCGGCCCCCGGCGGCCGGGCCACGGGGTGCGCGAAGGTCCCGGCGCGCGGCGGGCCGAGCGGTCTGGACGCACGGCAGACTGAAACGTAACGTCGGCGCCGAGCCGTAGGTTACCGCCGCTAGTTTCCGTGTCCTTCTGTGCCGGAGGTCCCCCGTCATGCCCGGAGCCGCAACCCCGCCCTTCGACCCGTACGACCCGCTGGGCCTCGACGACCTGCTCACGCCCGAGGACCGCGCGGTCCGCGACACCCTACGGAAATGGGCCGCCGACCGCGTGCTGCCGCATGTCGCCGACTGGTACGAGCGCGGCGAACTGCCCGTCATCAGGGAACTCGCCCGTGAGCTGGGCGCGATCGGCGCCCTCGGCATGACGCTGACCGGCTACGGCTGCGCGGGCGCGAGCGCCGTCCAGTACGGCCTGGCCTGTCTGGAACTGGAGGCCGCCGACTCCGGCATCCGCTCGCTGGTCTCGGTCCAGGGCTCGCTCGCGATGTACGCCGTCCACCGCTACGGCTCCGAGGAACAGAAGCAGCGCTGGCTCCCGTCGATGGCCGCGGGCGAGGTGATCGGCTGCTTCGGCCTCACCGAACCCGACCACGGCTCCGACCCGGCCGCCATGACCACCCACGCCAGGCGGGACGGCTCCGACTGGGTGCTCAGCGGCCGCAAGATGTGGATCACCAACGGCTCGGTGGCCGGTGTCGCCGTCGTCTGGGCCCAGACGACGGACGCGCCCGGCGGCATCCGCGGCTTCGTCGTCCCCACCGACACCCCCGGCTTCTCCGCGCCGGAGATCCACCACAAGTGGAGCCTGCGCGCCTCGGTCACCAGCGAACTCGTCATGGACGATGTCCGGTTGCCCGCCGACGCCGTACTCCCCGAGGTCACCGGTCTGCGAGGACCGCTGAGCTGCCTCAGCCACGCGCGCTACGGAATCGTCTGGGGCGCGATGGGCGCCGCGCGCAGCAGCTTCGAGGCCGCCCTGTCGTACGCGACGACGCGCGAGCAGTTCGGCAGGCCGATCGGCGGCTTCCAGCTCACCCAGGCCAAACTCGCCGACATGGCGGTCGAACTGCACAAGGGCATCCTGCTCGCCCACCACCTGGGACAGCGGATGGACGCCGGACGGCTGCGGCCGGAACGGGTGAGCTTCGGCAAGCTCAACAACGTCCGCGAGGCGATCGAGATCTGCCGCACCGCCCGGACGATCCTGGGCGCCAACGGGATCTCACTGGAGTACCCGGTGATGCGGCACGCCACCAACCTGGAGTCCGTGCTCACCTATGAGGGCACGGTCGAGATGCACCAGCTCGTCCTGGGCAAGGCGCTCACCGGACTCGACGCCTTCCGCGGATGACGCGGTGCGGCCGTACCCGCCCGGTGAGCGCCCTGCCCGGTCCTGATCGGGGGCTGTCCCCGGGGAGACAACCCCCGGCCCCCGGCAGGGGCGGGACCGGCGGGCGGGTGATAGAGCGGCGGCCAGAGTGTCGGTTCTGGTCGAACCAGAGTGTCAGTTCTGGTTGAAGAAGCCGTCGCCGCCGCGCTTGGCGTCGGCGTTCATGACCATGTAGTCGGCGGGAGTCAGCAGGAAGACCCTGGTGGCGACGCGCTCGATGGAGCCGCGCAGCCCGAACGTGAGACCGGCGGCGAAGTCGACGACGCGCTTGGCGTCGCTCGGCTCCATGCCGGTGAGGTTGACGATGACCGGGACGCCCTCGCGGAACAGCTCCCCGATGCCGCGCGCGTCCCGGAAACCGTCCGGGGTCACGGTGGCGATCCTGCGGCCCTGCTCTTCGGCGGTCTCGGTGGCGACCCGCACCCGCGGGTCGGTCACCCACGTGTCAGCCCGCTCGGAGCCCTCGCCGTAGTCGGCGTACTCCTCGTCGTAGTAACCCTCGCCGCCGTTGTCGTCAACGAGGCCCAGCCAAGCACTCGCCCGTCGAACCGATCCCATGGACGCCTCCTCTCTCACACGGTCAGTACCGTCCGCAGTCCTATGGTCGTCCATGATGTGGATGATGTGCCAAGCGGATTGCCGCCAGTCAGGCGTCTTGTGACGGTACTGGTGCACACGATAGTGGCGGATCGTCAGGCAGGCCCAGGGATATGGCCCCTGACACTTCGTTGGGAGCGCTCCCCACTTCCGGGTGACATGCGGGGCCGTCCGGCCGTACGCGCGCTCGTAGGCACGGCCGTACGTGTCGTCGTAAGTCCGCTCGTATCCGGCGCCCACCGGCCGGCCCCGAACCGTCGTACGCGATCCGCGCGTCGTGGTGGCGGCCGACCGTGGGCCCGGACGGGCCCGTACGGCTGCCGCCGGCGACTGACCCCTGCCCCCGGCTGCGGATAATATGTCCGCCGGTCGCAGGGGTCGGCCCTGCGGGCGGGCGAGTTCAACGGGGGAGCACGCGATGTTCGGGATCATCAGGCCGTGTCGGCACCGCATGTCCGAGGGGCTCGCGGCCTCCTGGACGGCCCACTTGTGCGGCCTGTGTCTCGCGTTGCGGGACGGGCACGGCCAGTTCGCGAGAATCGCCACCAACTACGACGGACTCGTCGTGTCGGTGCTCGTCGAGGCGCAGACGGCCGTGTCCGGTGACGCCGACAGCCTGCGCCGCAAGGCCGGGCCGTGCCCGCTGCGCGGGATGCGGACGGCGCCGGTCGCCATGGGGGAGGGCGCGCGGCTGGCCGCGGCCGTCTCGCTGGTGCTCGCCTCGGCGAAGATGCGTGACCATGTGGAGGACGCCGACGGGGCGTTCGCCCGGCGGCCGGTCGCCGCGGCGGCCCGTACGGTCGCCCGCCGCTGGGACCGGGCCGGGGCGCGTACCGGCGACAGCCTGGGCTTCGACACCGCGGTGCTGCTCGACGCGGTCGGGCGGCAGGGCGGGATTGAGGCGGCGGCCGGACTCGGCACCTCGCTGCTGACCGTCACCGAGCCCACCGAGACGGCGACCGCCGCGGCCTTCGCGCACACCGCCGTACTCGCCGGGCGGCCCGCCAACCGGGAACCGCTGGCGGAGGCCGGACGGCTCTTCGGACGGCTCGCCCACCTCCTGGACGCGGTCGAGGACCTGGCCGAGGACACCCGCTCCGGCGCCTGGAACCCGCTCACCGCGACCGGCACCGACCTCGCCGAGGCGCGGCGGCTGTGCGACGACGCGCTGCACGGCATACGGCTCGCGCTCCGCGACACCGACTTCGCCGGGTCCGCCTCGGGCAAGCTCACCCATGTGCTGCTCGTCCACGAATTGGGACGGTCGGTGGACAGGGCCTTCGGCACCGGCGGTTGCGCGCACCAGGGCGCGGCGCCGTCCGCCGCCTCGCCCCCGCCGGGCAACCCCTACGCGCCGGGCGCGCCCGGCGGCACTCCGCACGGTCCGGGCCAGCGGCCGAACGCGCCCGGCGGCCCCGGTTTTCCCGGCGGCTTCCCGCCGCCCGAGCCGCCGCGCAGGCGCGGACTGATCATGGGCTGCCTGGTCTACGCCGGGATGTGCTGCACCTGTGAGCTGTGCTGCCGCGAGCACGACGACCCGTGGAGCGGGCAGCGCCGCGATTCCTGGTGCAGCAACTGCGACTGCGACTGCGACGGTTGCTCGGACTGCGGTGATTGTTGCGATTGCTGTGACTGCTGCGACTGCGGGTGCGACTGCTGAGGCTGTACGGCGGGGCGTGCGGATGAGCTGTACGGGTGAGGTGTTCGGGTGAGCTGTACGAATGAGCTCTACGAATGAACTCTACGAATGAGGTCGGGCCCGTAGCGGGAGCCCGGTGGGCGGGACGGCCCGCGGGGGTGACCTGCGAGGGGAGCGCCCGAGGGAGGGCGGTCAAACGGCGGGGCTGCGTGCGCGCGTGTGTGAGGACGGGACGATCCGTCGGAGAAAGGTCAGCTACAACAACACGACGCCGACCACACCCGACCGAAGTCGATGTGGCCGCGAGTGACGAGCCGACAGCTACGCATGCCCACAGTGCAGCAGCCCATCAGGGCATCCGTCAACCACGCTGAGACGCGTGGTCCAGCACCTGGACATGCTTGACAGCGGGTGACGGCGTCGGCATAGCCTCGTGTCAAGGCCCTTGACGGGCCCAGCCGCGTTGAGGGACGCGGCGGCCTGTGTGAAGACGACTCCCGTGCCCCTTCCGCGTGTCCACGGAGCCTTCGCATGCCTGCTGCCTTCTCTCCTTCCTCTCCCTCGCCTTCTTCCTCTTCTTCCCCGGCCTCCGCGTCGCGGGGTGCCTCCGTGACCGCCGCCGCTGCCGCCGCGCCGCCCGCACCCGCCGTCCGGCGTCGTACGCGCTCGCTGCATCTCGCCGCCGCGATCGACGTCCCCGACCGCTACGAGGTGGCCTCGTACGGGGAATTGGCCCGGCTCGCGGAGGGCGGCGCGCTGGACTTCGTCACCCTGGACGGCGCGGCCGACGCCGATCCGCTCGCCGTACTCACCGCGGTGGCCGCCGAGACCGGCCGGATCGGGCTCGTCCCCGCGGTGCCCGTGACCCGCGCCGGGCCGCGTGGTGTCGCGGCGGCGGTCGGCGCCCTGGATTCGGCCAGCCGGGGCCGGGCCGGCTGGACGCCCCGGGCGGTGCCAGAGCCGGTGCCTGAGTCGGCGTCCGGTCCGGCGTCCGGTCGGAGGTCCGAGTCGAGGGCCGGGGGGACGGCCGGGGGGAAGGCCGGGGGGACGGCCGACCTGAGATCCGGTCCGAGATCCGCGCTCACGCCGAAAGCGAGAGCCGAGGCGATGTGGCGGGAGACGGCGGCCGTCGCCGAGGCGGTCGCGCGGGAGTGGGACGGCGGCGCGCCCGGCCCGCGGGTGCGGCAGGGGCGGCCGGTCACGGCGGTGGACGCGACCGAACCCGCCGCCCGCGCCGTCGCGGCCCGGTACGCCGACCTCGCCTTCGTCCGCGCCGCGGGTCCCGAGACAGCCGGGCTGGTACGGGACGAACTGCGGCGGCTGGCGGTCGGAGCGGGGCGGGACCCGGACCGGCTGCTGGTGCTCGCCGAACTCTCCGTCGACCTCGGCGGCGGCGAGATCGGCCCGGAGCCGGGCGCCGAGATCACCCTGGTGCCGGACGGCGCGGGCGGCGTGCTGTTCTGCGGCGGCCCCGTCGACCTGGCCGAGCTGATCGCCGCGTGGCAGCAGGCGGGCGCGGTCGACGGCTTCCGCGTCCGGCCGGTGGAGCCCCGACGCGATCTGGAGCGCTTCGTGAACGGGACCACCGCGCTGCTCCAGCACCGGGGTCTGTTCCGCTCCTTCCACCCGGGCGCGACACTGCGCGAACACCTGGGCCTGCACCGCCCGTTACCGGACCTCCGGTGAACCGCCCGTCTCACCGGTCGGACGGCGGTGCGTCGCCGCGCGCCTCCTCCCGAGACTCCGCGCGCCTCCTTCCGAGGCTTCGCACGTCCTGTCCCATGACTCCGCGCGCCCTCTCCCGCGACACTCCTCGTACCCCCTCACGGCACACTCCCCGCAGGTCACCGCCGTGCGAGCGCGTCCGGCTCGCACGGCCCGTATGGAAGGCTTGGTCGGCATGAGCGCAGAAACGGTTCTTGCTTGGAAGCGGTGGCACGAGCGGCGGGCCGAGACCGTCGCGGCGCCGTACGGTCCGCTGGCCCTGATCGGTACGTACTGGCTCGACGACGTGGCCGGGGACGGGACGATCCCCGGACTGCCGGGCCGGTGGCGGCAGGACGGCGGGGCGGTGGTGCACGAGGCGGACGGCGTGTCGACCGTGCTGGAGGCCGAGGGCGAGCCGGTGTTCCTGCCGGACGGCAGGAAACTGCTGGCGATCGTCCGCGAGGGCCTGCTCGCCGTACGGGTCTGGGACCCGCGGTCGCCCGCCCGTCTGGCCTTCGCCGGGATCGCGGCCTTCGACCCCGACGAGCGCTGGGTGCTGCCCGCGGTCTTCCGCCCGTTCGAGGCCGACCGCACCGTCCGGGTACCGAACGCGGACGGCCGTGAGCGCGGTCTCGGCCTCGGCGGCGAGCTGGCGTTCACGGTGGACGGGACCGAGCACACGCTCGCCGTGACGGTCGAGGACGACGGCCGGCTGTGGGGCGTCATCGCGGACGCGACCAGCGGAACCAGCACCTTCCGGTTCCGTTTCCTGCACGCGCCCGCGCCGGACGCCGACGGTTCGCTGACGCTGGACCTGAACCGTACGACGCTGCCGCCGTGCGCTTTCGCGGACGCCTTCATCTGCCCGTTCCCGCCGCCGGGCAACACCCTGGCCTTCGCGCTGGAAGCGGGGGAGCGGGCAGTTCTCACCAACTGAGACAGCGTCACATCCGGTTGCCCCGGCGGTTTTTGGACCGCCGGGGCAGCGCTGTGTCAGGCGCCGTACGGACATTCGGCCGAACTACCCGGCCGAAAGGCCCCCTTGTGTGTTGCCTGTGGGATCTGAATACTCCTGTGAGTGCTTGTCAGGCGTATGAGGCGTTCGAATATCGGATCGAGTCTGACAGTACACCGACAAATCCCCCCGCAACCTCCCACCCCCACAGGAGGAAACGAGTGAAGACCACCCGGCGCATACAGCTTCTGGCCGTCACCTCCGGCCTGATCGCCGCCACCGCCGTCGCACTCCCGTCGGCGAGCGCCACCCCCACCCCCAAGGCCACGCCCGACGCGGCCGCCACCCTCGCGACCCACCTCGGCGCGAACAGCACCGCGGGTACCTACTACGACGCGGCGAGCAAGACCACCGTCGTCAACGTCACCACCCAGGCCGCGGCCGACAGCGTCCGCGCCGCGGGCGCCACCCCGCGCCTGGTCACCCACAGCGCCGCGCAGCTCGCCAAGGCGGGCGACGCGACCAAGGCGGCCGACGTCGCGGGCACCGCCTGGTCCGTCGACCCGCGCAGCAACACCCTGGAAGTCAGCATCGACAGCCGGGTCACCGCCTCCCAGCTCGACCAGCTCAAGAAGTCCACGGCCGGCTTCGGCGACGCCGTGCGCATCAACCGGGTCGAGGGCACCTTCAACACGCTGCTCTCCGGCGGCGACGCGGTGCAGACCACCCAGTGGCGCTGCTCGGTGGGCTTCAACGTCCGCAGCGGCAGCACGTACTACTTCCTGACCGCGGGTCACTGCACCGAGGGCAAGCCCGCGTACTACACCACCTCCGGCACCTACATCGGCCCGACGACGGGCACCAGCTTCCCGACCAACGACTACGGCATCGTCCGCTACGACTCGACGGTCGCCCATGACGGCACCGTCGGCAGCCAGGACATCACCAGCGCCGCCAACGCCTACGTCGGCGAGTCCGTCACGCGTCGCGGCTCGACCACCGGCATCCACAGCGGCACCGTCCAGGCCCTCAACGCCACCGTCAACTACGGCAACGGCGAGATCGTCTACGGTCTGATCAAGACCAACGTCTGCGCCGAGCCCGGCGACAGCGGCGGCTCCCTCTACGACGGCACCAAGGCCATCGGCCTGACCTCCGGCGGCAGCGGCAACTGCTCCTCCGGCGGGACCACGTACTTCCAGCCCGTCACGGAGGCGCTGAGCGCGTACGGGGTCAGCGTCTACTGAGCCGTCCGCCGAAACCCGCGCGAGTAAGCGAGGCCCGCGCGAGTCGGCGTGAATCGGCCGAGCGGGCGGAAGCCTTGCGGGCAAAGGCAGTTCACCCGCTCAACAGCTCCACCGTCCGGCGCCCCCACCGCACCCCGCGCGGTGGGGGCGCCGGTTCGTACAGACTGGACGGCATGCTGGAAACCTCGGCGCGGCTGTTGCGCCTGCTCTCGCTGCTCCAGTCACGCCGCGACTGGACGGGGCCCGACCTCGCCGAGCGGCTGGACGTCACCGCGCGCACGGTCCGCCGTGACGTCGAGCGGCTGCGGGCGCTCGGCTATCCCGTGCACGCGGCGCCCGGTACCGCGGGCGGCTACCGGCTGGGCGCGGGCGCCGCGCTGCCGCCGCTGCTGCTCGACGACGAGGAGGCGGTGGCGGTCGCGCTCTGCCTGCGCACCGGGGCGGGCAGCAGCGTCGAGGGGATCCAGGAGACGTCGGTACGCGCGCTGACCAAGCTGGAGCAGGTGCTGCCGTCCCGGCTGCGGCACCGCGTCCAGGCGATGCAGGCGGTCACGGTACGGCCGCGCGCCGCCGGCCCGACGGTCGGCCAGGAGGTGCTGACCGTGATCGGCGCCGCGTGCCGGGACCGGGAGCTGCTGCGCTTCGACTACCGCGACTACGCGGGCAAGGCCAGCCGCCGGGCCGTGGAACCGTACCGGCTCGTCCACCACGGATGGCGCTGGTACCTGCTCGCCTACGACGTCGACCGCGCGGACTGGCGGACCTTCCGCGTCGACCGGATGGAGCCCAAGCCGCCCACCGGCCCGCGCTTCACGCCCCGCGAACTGCCCGAGGACGCGGCGGAGTACGTGGCCAAGGGCGTCACCTCGCACGCGTACCGCTTCCAGGCGCGCGTGGTGCTGCACGCGCCCGCCTCGACCGTCCGGCAGATCTGGGCGGGTTTCGGAGCGGTCGACCCGATCGACGCCGACACCTGCGAACTGACCACCGGCTTCGAGTCGTTGGACGCGCTGGCGATGTTCGTCGGCATGCTCGGGGTGGACTTCGAGGTGCGGGAGCCGCCCGAACTCGCCGAGTATCTGCGGGTGGTGGCGGGGCGGCTGACGCGGGCGGCGGACCGCGGGGTGGCCGACGGGACGGAGGCGTCCTCGGGGCCGGGGTGAGCAAGGCTCAGTCGGAAGCGACCGCTTGACGGAGCGTCACACTCCGTTCGCCCAGGTAGGTGGTGTGCGAGCTGACCACCGGCGGCACCCGCAGCGCCTCGTGCTCGCGCGGGAGACGGCGGATTCCGGTGAAGGGGCCGCCCGCGGCGCTGAGTTCGGCGACCGCGTCGAGCAGCGCCACGTCGTCGGCGCCGAGTGCGTCGAACGGCTGGTCCATCGGCGGGTCGGCCAGCCCCCAGCCGTCCCACACCAGCAGTTCGGTGCTGTTGAGCATCGCCAGGTCGAGCAGCAGATTGTGCTGCACGAACCACCACCCTCGCAGACCGAGGAGTTCGACCCCGTACGTCCGCGGGTCCGCCGCGCCCGACCGGCAGTCCTGCCACGCCCGGCCCGCCACCACGAACCGGTCGCGCGGCACGTCGAACGGGTCGAAGTCGATGCCGTGCGCGCTGATCAGCTCGGGCGCGGCCATCTGCGCGTCGACCAGCCGCCAGCTCGCGCGGTCCGCGTCCCAGTACTCGGTGATCCAGTGGTCGTCGTGGAAACCCGGTGTGAAGTACGTGGCGTAGCCGCCGCGGACCCTGGCGGGGACGCCCTTCTCGCGCAGCGCGGAGCACAGCAGCAGCGCGAAGTCCCGGCAGGTACCGGCGAATCGCTCCTCCGGGCGGCGCGGGCGGTCGAGCGGCGCGTCGCACAGGCCGCGCGCCACCGCGAGGATGTCCGCGGCGTAACGGGTCTCCGCCTCGGCGTCCTTGCGGTCGCGCGGCAGCTCGTACCCGAACAGGTGCGTCTCCTCCCGGTGGACGAGCAGACTGCGCACCGTCTCGGCGAGGACCCCCGGGTCGGCGGGCAGCCCGGCGAAGACGTCCGTGCCGCCCGGATCGCTGGCCACGCTCTGCGTCCGGTAGAAATCGAACTCATTTTCGTCCATGAGGGAACTCTGCCGGGAATTCCCGCCGGAATTCAACCTGTTCGGCCGTCCGTCCGTGGCAATCGGTGTCGCGGCGCCGGGCCTCAGGCCAACGGGCCGCTGGTGGCGCCCTCTTCGCGGCCCCACCCGTAGGCGCGGTCGGCGCGCAGCTTGATCACCAGGCGGTGGTCGGCGACCATCGCGGCGCGGTACTCGTCCCAGTCCGGGTGCTCGCCCCGGAGCGCGCGGTACAGGTCGACCAGCTCCTCCACGGTCGCGTCGTGCGGATCGGCGGCCACCGGGGTGAGTTCGGCGTCGCCCTCGGCGACCAGGTACGCGCCGAGGTCGGGCGTGGAGACGTAGAAGCTGGCCCGCGGGTCGCGGCGCAGATTGCGGGTCTTCGCGCGGTCGTCGGTCGCCGAGACGCGGATGGTGCGGGTCGAGTCGTCGTAGTGGAAGGTCACGTTGGACAACTGCGGCCGGCCGTCCCGCTTCAGCGTGACGAGGACGCCGTTGAGCTGCCGCTGGAGGAGGTCGAACAGCGGGTGGGCGGAGGTTTCCTGACGGCTCATCATCGCTCCGGTTCTGATCGTGGGGCTTCGGGGTGGTGGGCGGTGGCCGGTGCGGCCTCGGGCGCGGGTGCGTGGTCGTGCTGGTGCTGGTCCTGGTGCTGGTGCTGGTGCTCGTCGTGGTCGCGCTCGCGGGCTGGCTCGTGCTTGTGGTCGGGCTGTGCGGGTCCCGGTCCGGCGTCGGGTTCAGTGAGGGGAAACGCCATCACCGTCGCGCCGATTCCGACCGTGCCCGGCGAATGCGGTGCTCGCGCCGCGTCGTGCAGCTCGTCGAAGAGCGCGGCCAGTCGGACACGGAAGGTGTCCCAGACCTCGGGCGCCACCCATAGCTCCGCGTCCGAGGTCACCCCCGCGGCGCCCGGCGCGCGGCGGCCCGCCCGGTCGCGCAGATTGTGGGCCAGCGCCTCGGCGATCAGCAGCGCCCCCTCGTCCCGCTGATCGGAGAGCGGGGAGCCGTGCACCGCGCGGTAACGGCGTTCCCTGCCGCCGCGGTTGGCGCGCACCTCGGCGAGTTCCACCAGGCCGACCGCGTCCAGCCTGCGCAGATGCTGACTGGCCAGGGCGTGCGAGACGCCCAGTTCGCGGGCGAGTTCCGCGGCGGACAGCGGCGCGTTCCAGACCAGGGACACGATGCGCAGCCGCACCGGGTGGGCGAGGGCTCTGAGGAGGGGATCGGTCGCCGTCATGTGCCCATTAGACCGTCCACGGCCGCGGGAAGCGGGCAGGCGGTTGCCGTCGCTGACTCCCAAGCAATATGTTGGGAGTCATGACGGTGCGCAAGGTCCTGGGGGACCGTGACGCGGCGACGTATCTGGGCGGTGTCCTGGTCTCCGGTTTCGGCGACTCGGCGATGCTGCTCGTCGCCGGTATCTGGGTGAAGACGCTGACCGGCTCCAGCAGCCTCGCGGCGGCCGTGACCTTCTGCGTGTGGGCGCCCGCTCTGGCCGGGCCCGTGCTCGGCACCCTCGCCGACCGGGTGCGCCGCCGCTCGCTGCTGATCTGGACCAACGCGGCCCTGGCCGTCCTGCTCCCGGTCCTTCTCGCGGTACGGTCCGGCCGCGAGGCATGGCTGCTGTTCGTGGTCCTCGCGGTGGTCGGCGCCGCCTCCGTGCTGTCGGACGCCGCCGAGGCCGGTCTCGTCACCGCCGCCGTCCCCGTCGACCTGCGCGGCGACTTCAACGGCCTGCGGATGACCGTCAACGAGGCCATGAAGCTGCTCGCCCCGCTCGTCGGCGCGGGCCTCTTCCTGCGCTACGGCGGCGGGGCCGTCGCCGTCCTCGACGCCGTCACCTTCGTCCTCGCGGCGGCGGCCTTCGCGATGCTGCGCACCCGTGAACTCCCGCCGGTCCCACCGGCCGAGGGCTGGCGCGAACAGGCCGCGGAGGGCATCCGCTGCCTGCGCGACCACCCCCTGCTGCGCCCGCTGGTGACCGTCGGAGCGGTCGCGATGGTGCTGTCCGGGCTCAGCAGCTCCGCGATCTACGAGATGACCGAGGCCGGGCTGCACCGTCCGCCCGCCTTCGTGGCGGTGCTCTACGTGGTGCAGGGCGCCGGGTCGATCGTCGCCGGAGTGGTCGCGGGCGCGGTCATGCGCCGCCTGCCGGAACGGGTCTTCGCCGCCGTCGGCCTGCTGCTTTTCACCACCGGCGCCGCCCTGCGCGCCGTCCCCTCACTGCCCGTCGTGCTCGTCGCGACCCTCGCCATCGGGGTCGGGCTGCCCTGGGTCATCGTCGCGGCCTTCACCGCCGTCCAGCAGCGCACCGCTCCCGAACTGGTCGGCCGGGTCGCGGCCACCGCGAGCACGGTGATCTTCGGCCCCACGGCGCTGGCCGCCGCCCTCGGCGCGGGGCTGGTCGCCCTGGTCGACTTCCGGCTCCAACTCGCCGCCGTCGGGGTCCTCGGGCTGCTGGCCGCGTGGCTTCTGCTGCTGCGTGGCGGGGGCGAGGGTTCGGCGGACGCGGGTTCGGTGAGGGCCGAGGGTTTGGCGGACGCCGTTTCAGTGGGCTCTGTTTCAGCGAGCCCCGCCGTGGGGGGCTCCGCCCAGGGGGAACACGGCGTCCTGCGTCCAGCGGACGCCGTCGAAGACCACCAGCCGGACCTCCGCGATCCGCGTCCGCAGCAGCGCTAGCGCCGGGACGCACTCCGCCTCCACCGCGGCGTACACCTCGTCCGACTGCCCCTGCGCGACAGTCAGATGGGGGGCCGGATCACCGAACGCGCCTCCGTACGGCGGGGCTTCCGGCCACCGGGTCGCCACTGCCGCGGTCAGCGCCCGCACGGGTCCTTCGGGCTCGGGCGCCAGCCACAGCAGATCCGGGAACCGCCCGAAGCGGGGGAAGCGCATCTCGAACGGCGCGTGGCCCGCGAAGAGTTCACCCAGCGCAGCCCGCCCCCCCGTGTCGATCCGCTCGGCCGGAAGGAACGGATACAGCACCGTGAGGTGCGCGGGCACCCCCTCCGCCGCGGCCGGGTCGTACCGCTCCCGCGCCGCGCCCACCACCTTCTCCGCCTCCGGCACCACAGCCACCAACGCGGTCGTACCCGCCGCGCGCCCCGACGTTCCCTTCTGACCCATACCTGGCATCGTCCCCCGCCCGTCCCTCGCACCGCCACCCAACACCCACCGTCACCCAACACCCACCGTCACCCGACACCCACCGTCCCCCAACACCCGTCGCGGTCCTACGCCTTCGGCTCGCCCTCGCCGAGGGGGCGGGCGGTGTGGACGACGAGGTTGGTGACGTCGTGTTCGCGTTCGATGTGGCCGTCGAGCAGGACGGCGGGGGCGTCGAGGATGGTGCGGCGGATGAGGGCCCAGACCGGTGGGGTGATGACGAGGTTGGCCATGGCGGTCTCGTCCTCGACGACGGCGAAGGCCATGCCGTTGGCGGTCGGGGGGCGTTGGAGGTATTTGACGATGCCGCCGACGCGGATGCGGCGCTGTGCGGGCCAGGTGCGGATGGCCTTGGTGGGCTGTGCGCCGAGGTGGTCGAGGTAGGGGCGCAGATGGTGGACGGGGTGCGGTCCCGCGGTGGCGCCGGTGGCGGTGAGGTCGGCCAGGGTGGTCTCGCCCGCGGTCATGGCGGGGAGTTCGGGGGCGTCGGGCAGGGCGTCGAAGCCGGGCAGGACCGGCTGCTGGTGCGCGGTGTGGGCGCCGGAGCGCCAGATCGCGGTGCGGCGGCCGGTGCCCAGGGACGCGAAGGCGCCGGCGGTGGCGAGCTGTTCGAGGAGCCGGGCGCCCAGGCCGCCGCGTCGGGCGACGTCGTCCAGGTCCCGGAACGGCCGCTCGGCGCGGGCCGTGAGGAGGGCCGTGGCGGCGTCCTGCGACAGTCCGCGGACGCTGGTGAGCCCGCGGCGGATCGCCGGGTGTCCGTCGGGCCGCGCGGAGTCGGGTTCGAGGGTGGCGTGCACGCCGGAGGCGTTGATGTCGACGCCCCGGACGGCGATGCCGTGGTGGCGGGCGTCCTGGATGAGGGTCTGGGAGTCGTAGAAGCCCATCGGCAGGTGGGCCATGATCCCGGCGATCAGGGCCGCGGGATAGTAGTGCTTGATCCAGGCGGACGCGTAGATGATGCCCGCCATGGACTGCGCGTGGGACTCGGGGAAGCCGTAACTGCTCAGCGACGAGATCATGGTGATGATCCGCTCCGCGGCGTCCGGGCCGATCCCGCGCCGCGCCATGCCGGTCAGCAGCCGGTCGCGCAGCCGGGCGACCTTCTCGGTGGCGTGTTTGGCGGCGAGGTCCTTGCGGAGCCGGTCGGCCTCGCCCGGGGTGAACCCGGCGCAGTCGGTGGCGAGCCGGATCGCCTGCTCCTGCCACAACACCACCCCCAGGGACTTCTTCAGCGCCGCTTCGGCCAGCGGGTGGGGGTAGGTGACGGGTTCCTCGCCCGCCCTGCGCCGCAGATACGGGTGCTTGCTCCCGGCCTGGATCGGCCCGGGGCGGATGATCGAGGCGGCGACGGTGAGGTCCTCGAAGCAGGCCGGTTTCAGCTGCGGCAGGGTGCTGATCTGGGCGCGGCTCTCGGCCTGGTAGACCCCTATGGTGTCGGCGCGGGCGATCATCGCGTACACCCGCGGGTCGTCCTGCGGGATCGTCGCCATGTCGAGGTGTACGCCGTGGTGTCCGGCGATCAGGTCACAGGCGGTGTGCAGGGCCGCGAGCATGCCGAGACCCAGCAGATCGATCTTGACCAGATGGGCGGCGGCGACGTCGTCCTTGTCGCCCTGGAGGACGGACCGGCCGGGCATGGTGGCCCATTCGACCGGCATGACCTCGCCGATCGGCTGCGCGGTCAGCACCATGCCGCCGGAGTGCACCCCCAGGTGCCGTGGCAGACCTTTGAGCTGAGCGGCCAGGTCGGTGACGTCGGCGGGGATGTCCGGATCGGCTGTCGTGGCCGTGCCCGTGCCCGTGCCCGTGCCCGTGTTTGTGTTTGTGTTTGTGGCCGTGCTCGTGGCCGTGTTTGTGTCGCTGCTCGCGCCGTCGGGGGTGTGGGGGCGGCCGGGCCGGTGGTGCAGGGACCGGGTCATGGCGTTGACGGCGGCGGCCGGGTAACCGAGCACTCGGGCCGCGTCCCTGACCGCCAGCTTCGGCTGGTAGCTGATGAGGTTGGCGACCTGCGCGGCGTGGTCACGGCCGTAGCGGGTGTAGACGTACTGGATGACCTCTTCGCGGCGGTGGTTCTCGAAGTCGATGTCGATGTCCGGCGGCCCCGACTTCTCCATCGACAGGAACCGTTCGAAGAGCAACCCGTGCTTGAGCGCGTCCACCGCCGTGATGCCCAGGACGTAGCAGACCACGCTGCTGGCGGCGCTGCCCCGGCCCTGGCACCAGATGCCCTGCTCCTGCGAGAAGCGCACGATGTCGTGGACGATCAGGAAGTACCCGGCCATGCCCAGATCGCCGATCACCCCCAGTTCGTGGTCGAGCTGCCGCCACGCGGTCGCCGCCGCCGGATCGTCACGGGCTCCGTAGCGGGCCGCGCAGCCCCGCTCGGCCAGTCGCCGCAGCCAGGAGCTGTCGTCGTGACCGGGCGGTACGGGGAAGCGCGGCAGTTCGGGCCGCAGCTCGGCGAGGTCCAGGACGCACGACTGGCCCAGGGCGATGGTCGATTCGTACGCTCCGGGGTAGCGGGCCAGCCGCTCCTCCATCTCCGCCCCGGTCCGCAGGTGCGCGGTCGGCGCGGCCATCAGATGCCCGGTGGCCTGGTCGAGGGTCTCGATCCGTCGCAGTGCGGTGAGGGCCTGGGCGAGCCGGGCCTGCGCGGGCGCGGCGTAGTGGACGGCGTTGGTGGCGACCACGGGGGTGCCGGTGCGGTGAGCGGCCACCACCAGGGCGTCGGCGCGCACGCTGTCGACGGGAAGATTCCAGTCGATGAGTTCCGCGTGCACGCTGCCGCTGCCGAACACCTCGCCGAGCCGGTCGAGGTGGAAGGCGAGCTGTCCGATCTCCGTACCGTCCTCGCCCGCGTCGGCGGGCGGGCAGCCGGTCAGGACCGCCCAGTCGCCGCCGGCGGCGGCGCGGGCGAGCACGTCGAGGTCGTACACCGGACGGCCTTTGGACCCGGCGAGCTGGGCCGCGGTGATCGCCGCGGACAGGCGGCGGAACCCGTCGAGGTTCCGGGCGAGGACGACGGGGTGCCCGAGCCCGTGAGCGGTGAGGGTGAGTTCGGCGCCGAACACGGTCCGCAGCCCGGTACCGCGGGCGGCCTCGGCAACCCGCCGGGCCCCGTACAGCCCGTCCCGGTCGGTGAGCGCCAGCACCTCGATGCCCAGCCGCACGGCCTCCGTGACCAGCGCCCCCGGATCACTGGCCCCCTGGAGGAACGACAGCGAGCTGTGCGCATGCAGCTCCGCCCACGGCAACCGGCTCCGCTCTTCCCGGTATTCGGTGTGTGCCGGGTCCGCCGGGTCCGCCGCGTGCGCCGGATTCGCTGGGCGCGCCGTGCGCGGAGCGGCGGCGGGCAGGCGCAGCAGACGACCGGTGCGGCGGTCAGCCATAGTGGGCCTCGGCCCACCACCGGCCCGCGGAGATCTGCAACAGCCATGCCCCGCCCGCGGCGGTGGTGATCTGCATCCGGGCGATCCGCCGCGCACGGTCACGGTCCCACCACTGTTCCAGCGCGGGCCACGGCGCACTCCACGCGGTCACTTCCAGCACGCCGGGGAGCCCGTCCACGGTCAGCCGGACCGGAGGCGCGGAGACCGCCAGCCGTCCCGAGACGCTCACCACCTGCCCGGCGCCGTCCAGCAACCGGGCGGGCAGCAGCGGCTGGTACACCGTGGCCGGGTGCGGGGCGGGCAGCCTGCCGGGCCACGGCCCGCCACCGGCCGGGGGCGTGGCGATGTCGCCGACCGGGACCTTGCGGACCCGGTCGGCCGGGCCGCGGCCCCCGGTCAACTCCACCCGCGTGACCGCCCGGTGCCCGAGCAGCGCCTGCACCTGACCGGCCGCACGCTCCAGATCGTCCAGCGTGGCGCCCCCGCCGAACAGCACCGTCTGACGGCCGGTGGCCGCGCTGAGCTGCCGGGGCCGCAGCACCAGCTCCACCACTCCGACCGCGCCCCCGGCCCCGTCGGCGGCCGGGGCGAGATCCCCGGCATCGGTCCACGCCTGCACCTGCCAGCGCACCCGCTCCGCGACCGCCAACGACGACAGCCGTCCCTCGTGCCGCCACGCCCGCCGCAACTTGCGGCCGTCGGCCAGGCCCACCTCCACCTCCACTCGTGCTCCGACGACGCCCGCTGACGTCAGCCGCTCCTGCAACCGTTCGGCCAATGCCTTCCCCGCGAACGCCAACGGCTCGGTGCGTTCCTCGGCAGGGTCGAAGCCCCACCGCACCGCGTGGTCGGGCTCCGCGCCCGAGGCGTTCAGAAGCCGCGGCTCACGCCCGGACGCGGTGCGGTGCGCCGCCGCCCCGTCGGCGCCGAAGCGGGCGGACACCTGGTCCGAGGGCAGCGCCGCGAAACCGCCCAGCGTGCCGATCCCGAGCCTGACCAGCAGTTCGGCCAGCCGGGGCCGACCGAGCACGCCCACCGGATAGGGGGCGAGTAAACCGGCCGTCTCCCCGGCCGGAACCAGGACCCCGGACCGGGCGCGGGCCGCCAGCGCCGCGGCGAAGGTCGTATCCGCGGCCCCGCTCTGCACGGGGTGGCCGAGCCGGGAGAGCGCCGCGGCGACCCGCGCGGCCAGCTCCGCCTCGCCGCCCCAGTACCGCGCGGGACCGCGGGCCGGGGCGGCCACCATGCCCGGACGGATCACCTCCAGCCGCGGCATCACCTCCGCCTCCAACCGGCGTACCACCGGCTCGAACCCGCGCGTCTCGGCCGCCTGATCCCGTTCGGCGACCCGCAGCCCGGGGCAGCGGGACTGCGCCTGCCGCACCCGCATCCCCCGGCGTACCCCGGCCGCCCGCGCCGCGGCCGAACACGCCACCACCCGTCCGTCCCCCGACACGACCGCCACCGGCTCCCCGTCCGGCAGCCCCGTGGTGATCAGCGGCCAGTCCGGGACCCACGACACCAGCACTCGCACGCCCGTTCACCCCACCACGCGCAGCGCCCGGCCCCGGCCCGGCGCGGCCCCGGCCCGCACCTGATCCGCGGGCGGAGCGACCGGTTCGGGCTCCGCCACGGGCATCGCCATCCCGGTCGGGCCCGGCAGCAACAGCTCCGCCCGGCGCGGGGCACCGCCCGCGGCGCCGCGCCCGGACACCTCCACCACCACGCGGCGATGACGCAGCACACCGTGGCCCGCACCGAGCCCGTCCCACCGCGCCTCGGTCACCCGCAGCCGCAGATCGGCGCCGTCCCACGGACCGGCCACGAGCAACACGGCCCCGTGGGCCCGCACCTGTCCTGCCACCCGTCGCACCACTCGCCCCGGCGCCGACCCCGGCGCGCCGAGCAGGATCACCGGCACCGTCGACACCAGCAACGACACCACCTGCGCCCACCGGCCCCCCGGCGCGTCCACCCACAGGCCCGCCCCGGCGTCCAGACCCGCGTCCCGCGCGGCCAGCGCCCCCAAGGACGGCAGCCCCACCACGGCCCAGCCGGCCCCGGGACGCCGTCCCACCGCCTGCGCCGCCAACGCCAGCAGCAGCCCCTTGTCCCCGCCGACAGCGGTCACCGTGCCCGCCCGCAGCCGCCCTTCGGGCAGCAGCGGACCCCACACGGACCCCGGTCCGGCGACCGTCCCGTGTCCCGCCCGACCGTCTGCCGCCAGCACTGCACCCATGCCCCCGACATTCGCACGCGCGTTCGAACAAGGCAAGTCGGCGCACCACCATCACTGCACGTGAGGGGTGTCGTACGGTCGATACGCATGTCCTTTGCATCCGCTCGACCGCGGCCGCTCGGCCCGCCCCTGGCCGCCCGGGCGGGGGCGGTCGCGACGCCGTTCTCGGCCCGCTCGGCCGTCGTCACTCCGGTGGCCGACGTCCGCCCGCCGCCTGCCCTACTCGCGGACGCTGGTGGAAGCCGTCACTTCCGCCGCGACGCCGTGGAGGGTCGTGGGTTTTGTGACCGGCGGATAACGACGCGCCGACTTTTTACTCACGCGTAACTAGCCGCCCGTACTTACTCGCGCGTAATTTAACGGGTGTTCAGCAACCTCGTGATCCGGATCACAGGGCCTGCGTGTGTCCATTTTCCCGAACTGCGAGGAGATCACATGAGGCTGCCCTGGCGACGGCTCTTGGCCGCGCTTTCGCTGGCTGCCGCGATGGTTGTGGCGCCCGCTGCCACCGCCTCCGCATCTGCCAACTCGGCACCGTCAAGCGGGTGGAACAACTTCTCCTGCCGCCCCTCGGCCCAACACCCCCGTCCTGTCGTCCTGGTCCACGGCACCTTCGGCAACGGCACCGACAACTGGCTCGCCTTCGCCCCCTACCTGGTGCAGCGCGGCTACTGCGTCTACTCGTTCGACTACGGGATGCTGCCCGGCGTGCCGTTGATCGGCGGCCTCGGTCCGATCGCGGACTCGGCGCAGCAGCTCTCCGACTTCACCGACCGGGTGCTCGCCGCCTCCGGCACCTCCAAGGTCGACATCGTCGGGCACTCGCAGGGCGGCATGATGCCGCGTTACTACCTGCGCTTCCTCGGCGGCGCGGCGAAGGTGAACGCCCTGGTCGCACTGGCCCCCGACAACCACGGGACCACGCTCGACGGACTCACCAAGCTGCTTCCGTACTTCCCCGGCGCGGCCGACGCGCTCCACGGGATCACCCCCGGACTCGCCGACCAGGTGGCCGGATCGCCTTTCCAGCAGCACCTGAACGCGGGCGGCGACACCGTGCCCGGCGTGCACTACACGGTGATCTCGACCATCTACGACGAGGTCGTCACGCCGTATACGACCCAGGCGCTGTCCGGGCCCGACGTGCACAACGTCGTGCTCCAGAACCTGTGCCCGGTCGACGTGTCCGAGCATGTGGCCATCGGCCTGACCGACCGCATCGCCTTCCACGAGGCGGCGAACGCGCTCGATCCGGCGCACGCGACCCCGACCACCTGTCTGTCGGCGTTCAGTTAGCCCATGGCGGTGATATGCGCGAGCCGTCGGCCAGCGTGGCTTGCAGGCCGATGCTCGTGGTGACCCACAAGGTGGCCGGCTCCTCCGTGCGGTTGGACAGACCTATGGAGGAGCCGGGCCGTGCGATGGCGGCATCTCCCGGTGTCAGGGAGCGCGTCTCCCCGTCGACGGACAGCTCCACCGACCCGGACAGGACCAGGAACACCTCCTCGCGAGTGATGGTGTGCGGAGGTCCCGACGTCCCGGCCGGGACCTCGCTGCGCCAGGCGCACAGTTCCTCGCTGCCGAGTGCGGGCGCCGCGTAGGACACGAAGCGCACCCCGTGGATCTCATGTGCGACGGCGTCGGCCGCGGTGATGAAAGGCATGACAACCTCCGGTGTTAGGCAAGTAACTTGCGTAAGCTCCTTGCCTATATGTTCAAGCAGCTTGCGCACTGTGTCAAGGTGTTCCTGTGAAGAATTCCGATGCCATGAGCCTGAGCGCGGCGCTCCTCGCCGCCACCGGCTCGCTCGTCGAGGACATCCACAACGGCGTCGTGGCCCTCGGCTACACCGACCTGCGCCCCACGCACGGCTTTGTCTTCTCCCGGCTGGCCCCGTCCGGCGCGACCGTCACCGAGATCGCCGAACACCTCGGCGTCACCCGCCAGGCGGCCAGTCAGATCGTGGACGAGCTGGAGCGCAAGGGATACGTCGAACGCCGCCCGCACCCCGACGACGCGCGGGCCCGGCTGGTCGTGCTCACCCCGCAGGGGTGGCGGTGCACCCGCGCCGCCGAGGAGTCCGCCGCGGAAGCCGTCCAGCCCTGGATCGAACTCCTCGGCGAGGAGCGGCTGCTCGCGCTGCGCGACGAACTGGTCCGCCTCGCGCCCACCGGCCCCATCCGTCCGAGCTGGTAGCGCGGCACGCGGCCGACCGCCGGAGGAGAACGCGGCCCGGCCGCACCGGCCGTGGCAGGGTGGCGCCATGAGCGACCCAGACCGCCGGCCCACCGCCCTCCGGATCATCGGGACCGTCCTCGACCCCGGCACCTGGCGCCGCTGGGACGAACCGGTGACCGTGGCCGACCTGCCCGAAGCGGGCGACTACCGGGCGGATCTGCTCGCCGCCCGCGCCCGTACCGGCCTGGACGAGTCGGTGGTGACGGGGGAGGGGCGGATCCGGGGGCGCCGAGTGGCGCTGATGGCAGGGGAGTTCGGCTTCCTCGGCGGGTCCATCGGAGTCGCCGCGGGCACCCGGCTGGTCACGGCGGTCGAACGCGCCACCCGCGAACGGCTCCCGCTGCTGGCCACGCCCGCCTCCGGCGGCACCCGCATGCAGGAAGGGACCATCGCCTTCCTCCAGATGGTCAAGGTCACCGCCGCCATCGCCGACCACAAAGCCGCCGGACTCCCTTACCTGGTCCACCTGCGGCACCCCACGACCGGCGGGGTGCTCGCGTCCTGGGGATCGCTCGGCCATGTCACCTCGGCGGAACCCGGCGCGCTCATCGGCTTCCTGGGACCACGGGTGCACCTGGCGCTCTACGGCGAGGAGTTCCCCGCCGGAGTGCAGACCTCCGAGAATCTGCTCGCCCACGGTCTGATCGACGCGGTGCTGCCCGCGGGCGCGCTCGCCGCGGCGGCGGCCACGGCGCTCGACGTGCTCTGCGGCGAGCAGGGCCCGCTCTCGCACCGGCCCCTGACCACGCCCCGGCACGTGCCCGCGCCTCCGTCCGTGTCCACGCCCGCCCTCGTATCTCCGCCCGCACTCCTATCTCCGCCCGCGCCCGCAGGGCAGGAAGAGAGAGGACAAGGAGAGGACACGCCGCTACCCGTGGACGCGTCGCTTCCCACGAGCGCGTCACTTCCCGCCGACACCGCCGACACCGCCGACTCGCTGCGCCGCAGCCGCCGACCCGAACGCCCCGGACTGCACGACCTGTTGGCCCGTGCCACCGATGTGACACCGCTGAGCGGCACCGGCGCGGGAGAGCGCGACCCCGGTCTGCTGCTGGCACTCGCCCGCTTCGGACCCTCGCCGTGCGTGGTGCTCGGCCACGACCGCCGCCCCGCGGAAGCCGGACCCGCGCCGCTGGGACCCGCCGGGCTGCGCGAGGCACGGCGCGGGATGCGGATCGCCGCCGAACTCGGCCTGCCCCTCCTCACCGTTGTCGACACGGCGGGCGCCGCGCTCTCCCGCGAGGCGGAGGAAGGCGGTCTCGCCGCCGAGATCGCCCGCAGCCTCGCCGACCTCGTCACACTCCCCGCGCCCACGCTGTGCCTGCTCCTCGGCCAAGGGGCGGGCGGCGGCGCGCTCGCTCTGCTGCCCGCCGATCAGGTGCTCGTCGCCCGGCACGCCTGGCTGTCCCCGCTCCCGCCCGAAGGCGCCTCCGCGATCCTCCACCGCACGACGGACCGCGCCGTCGAACTCGCCGAACAGCAGGGCATCGGCTCGGCCGCGCTGCTCGCCCACGGCATCGCGGACGCCGTCGTCCCGGAGGACCCGGACGCCGCCGACGACCCGGACGCCTTCCTCACTCGTCTCGCCCACGTCCTCGGCGCGCGTCTCGCGGACCTCCGCGCGATGGACCCCGAGCGGCGAACAGCCGCCCGCAGAGCGCGTTATCGCAGGCTGGGCGGGGTCTGAGGGGCCATTGTCAGTGGTGGGTGGCAGGCTTTTCCCATGAGCACCGAGACGGACAACCGCGACTTCTGGGACGGCGAAGCCGACCGCTTCGACGACGAGCCCGACCACGGCCTGCGCGACCCGAGGGTCAGGGACGCCTGGGCCATACGGCTGCGCTCGTGGCTGCCCGGGACGCCGTCCGACGTGCTCGACCTCGGCTGCGGCACGGGAAGCCTCGCGTTGCTCGCGGCCGAGGCGGGACACCGGATCACCGCTGTCGACTCATCGACAAAGATGGTCGCGCGGGCCGAGGAGAAGCTGACGGGTACGGGGGCGCGGGTGCTGGTCGGCGACGCCGCCCGGCCGCCGGTCGACCCTGCCGGATTCGACGTCGTCCTCGTCCGGCACGTGCTGTGGACCCTGCCGGATCCGGCGGCCGTACTGCGGCACTGGGTGGGGTTGTTGCGGCCGGGCGGCAGGCTCGTACTGGTCGAAGGACGCTGGGGCGCGATCAGCCCGGTCGGCATCGGGGCCGCGGAACTCGTCCAGCTGACCGCACCGCTCGGCGGCCGACTGGTGATCGAACAGCTCGGGCACGACGCCGCGTTGTGGGGCCGTGAGGTCGAGGACGAGCGGTACGCGGCGGTGCTCCGGCCGCCCGCGCCCCAACGGCACAAGGAGATCGTCGACGTCCATCTGCTGCTGCTCCGCGGCGACGAGGTGCTGCTCGCCCGCCGCTCGGGCACCGGCTACGCGGACGGTCTGCTGAACGCGCCGTCCGGACACCTGGAGGACGGCGAGGACGTCAGAAGCGGCATGATCCGCGAGGCCCGCGAGGAGATCGGCATCGAGTTGGCGTCGGAGGAGCTGGCGGTCGCCCTGGTCATGCAGCACCGCGCACCGGACGGCGCGGCCAGGATCGGCTGGTTCTTCACGGCCGAATACGGCAGCGGTGGCGAGCCCGTCAACCGCGAGCCCGACAAGTGCTCCGAGCTGGGCTGGTACCCGCTGGACGCCCTGCCCGACGACATGGTCGCGTACTGCCGAGCGGGCATCGACGCCTACCGGGGCGGGCAGCCGTTCCTGCTCCACCTGCACGAGAGCGGGGACCCGATCGCCTACGACCCGGCCGGCAGCGGCCGAGCGGTGCCGCTGCCGCCGTCCGCTGTGCCAGGATCCCGGATATGAGCCTGAAGATCACCGTAGACGCGGACGCGGCCACCGCCCCGTACGAGCAACTGCGCGGGCAGATCGCGGAAGAGGCCCGCGAGGGACGCCTTCCGGTCGGCTACAAGCTGCCCACCGTACGGGGACTCGCCGAGCAGTTGGGGCTTGCGGCCAACACGGTCGCCAAGGCGTACCGCGCGCTGGAGGCCGACGGGGTGATCGAGACCCGCGGCAGGCACGGCACCTACATCGCCGCAGCCGACGCCCGCGCACGGGAAGTGGCCGCCGCGGCGGCGGAGTACGTGGCACGCACGCGCCGCCTCGGGCTCGACCGGGACGCCGCGCGGGCCGCGGTGGACGAGGCGCTGCGCGCCGTCGACGAGACCTAGAGCCCGGACCCCGGAGGTTCTCGCTCTCGGAGGGGCGCCAGCGTGGCGGGTCGGCGGCCGGGGGGCCGGGCGGGCGTGACCAGGTGGTGGGGGAGCCGTCGTAGTGCATCGGCGGGAGTGCGTAACGGAGTCGGCCCATGGGGGAGTCGGCTTCGGCGAGACGGGGGGAGTGATCGCGATGGTCCGCAGGTGGTGGAGGATCGGTCGCCGGGATGCCGTCGAGGAGCCAGGCGGCCGTGGTGGCGAGGGCCAGACGCAGACGGCATCCGGCGCCGGTGCCCGCGGTGAGCCGGTCGGTGAGCGCGCGCAGTACGGCGGCGGCGATCAGGTAGCCGGTGCCGTGGTCGAGGAACTGGGCGGGCAGTGCGGCGGGCGGCAGCGTGAGGCCGCGGGCCGACGCCGTGGCGGCCGGTCGGTGCTGGACGATCGGCTGGGCAGCCGCCGCGCGGCCGGGTTCGCTCGCCGCCCAGGCCGACGCGGTACGGACGGCCATGGCGAGACCGCCCGCCGCGTACACCGTCTGCTCGGAGCGTTCGCCGGGCGTTGCCGCGAGTTCCTCCGCCACTCGGGCCACGATGGCGTCGGTGCTGTCGGAGTCATGACAACAGCGGACGTCTCCAAGGCGGCGTCCGGCACTCGCGCGTCTCCTTGTGCGTCTTCTCACCCGCGGGCCGCGCGGTTCCCGGACGCCTCATCGGCCTTGGCGGCGTCCGGGGCGGGGAAACCGCCGGAGCTGCTAGAGGTAGAGGCCGTCCGACGCCTGGGCGGGGACGGGCAGGGCGGCCGTGCTGCCGCGGCGGAGCGCGTACAGCTCGGCGAGGGTGGCGCCTTCGCGGCCGATGCCCTCGGGAGTGCCCAGCCAGTTGACGGCCTCGTCACGGGTCAGCGGGCCGACCTCGATCCTGGCCAGGCAGCGGCCCGGCCGGACCACCGCGGGGTGCAGGCGTTCCAGATCCTCGTTGGTGGTGATGCCGACCAGCACATTGCGGCCCTGGCCGAGCAGCCCGTCCGTGAGATTGAGCAGCCGGGACAGCGCCTGGCCGGTCTGGTGCTTGGCCTGGCCCCGGATCAGCTCGTCGCAGTCCTCCAGCAGCAGGAGCCGCCAGCGACCGCCCGCCGTGCCGTCGTCCTCGCCGATGGCGATGTCCATCAGATAGCCGACGTCGTTGAAGAGCCGCTCGGGGTCGAGCACGCAGTCGACCTGGCACCAGTCGCGCCAGGACCGGGCCAGAGTGCGCAGCGCCGAGGTCTTGCCGGTGCCGGGCGGGCCGTGGAGCAGCAGCAGGCGGCCGGTGATGTCGTCGGCCGTGAGCTTCATCAGGCCGTCCATCGAGTCGGCGACCGGCGCGGTGTAGTTCCCGCGCAGCTCCTCCCACGTGGCGGCGGAGATCTGCCGGGTGGTGCGGTGCGGTCCGCGGCGCGGCGAGACGTACCAGAAGCCCATGGTGACGTTCTCGGGCTGCGGCTCCGGCTCGTCCTCGGCGTCGTCGACGGAGGACTTCAGCACCTGCTCGGCCAGTTCGTCCGTGACGGCGGCCACGGTGACGTCGGCGCCCCGGTTCCAGCGGGAGATGAGGACGGTCCAGCCGTCGCCCTCGGCGAGGGTGGCGCTGCGGTCCTTGTCGCGGGCCTGGCGCAGTACCACCGCGTCCGGCGGCAGCAGTGTGAGGCCGGACTTCACATTCTCCAGCGAGGCGCCGCGCGAGAACGGCTGCTCGCCCGAGGTGAACCGGCCCAGGAAGAGGGCGTCCACGACATCGGACGGGGAGTCGCTGTCGTCCAGTCGCAGATGGACGGGGAGTGCCTGGTGCGGGGCGGTGGCGGCGGTCGGCTTGGCGGCCGGTCCCTTGCCGGTTCCGGTGGTGGGCGGCACTTGCCTCCTCGGTTCACTGGGTGTCGCGGACATGCGGCCCATGATCCGGCACGCGGGCCCGATTCGCCCAGTCTTTTTCCATGCCGGGCCTCCCACCACGCCGTTGGTGGATTCATACCGTCTTGTCAGTATTTGGCGAGCGAGGTGCCGGGCGGCTTGAACTTCTCGTACAAGCGTACGTCCACGCTCGTGGGTGTCCCCGGCGGGGCGGCGGGGGAGACCCACGGGAACGGCACTGTTGCCAGGTCACAGCGGTCGCCGCCGATCGGGCGGCCGAGCTGGGCACATGCCCTTGGAATGTCAACGCCCTTGAGGAGAAGGTGAATACGGCGTCGCGAAAGAGTCCAGGATGCGCACGTGACGTGGCGGGGCGATAGGGTTAGCCTGCCCGAGCCGGGTGCCCTCGTAAGGGTGGGGAGAGTAATGGAACAGATAGCGATGCACAGCAGGCCACGAGTGCCTGCCATCAACTGCGGTACAGGCGCGTCCAGTGCGCGCCTCGACCGGCACCTCGCGATACTGGCCGGGCCTGCCCTGCCCCAGCGCGACACAGAGGAAGCGACTGTGCTGATGCAGGAGCTGACCTCGCGCAACACCGTGCACACCAAGGCCAACCGCGGTGCGAGGGTGTCGCTCTTCGCGCCGCTGCGACGGCTGCGGAGATCGCTGTTCGGCAACCGAGGCTGAGTCCGCTCCGCCCTCTCCCAGGACTCGGACTCCCAGGTCCCGCCGTCCCCTGACCTCGGTCGGGGCCGCGGACCGGCCAGGTGCTCGGATCGTCCGGCGGCCACACCGTCCCGGCTCGGCGCTGCTTCGCGCGGCGCTTCGGTGTGTGCCCGCCGCGGCCGTCCCTCCCCACCGGACGGTCCGCCGCGACACCAGGTCGCGCGGACACCCTTCACCCGGCCGCAGCAGGACCGCTTACGGCAGTGTCGTTCACGGCACGGCTGGTCACAACGGCTGGTCACAGCAGGGCGAACTGCCCGTCCGGCCCTTCCTCGTGGTGTTCCAGCACGGAGGCGGGCCTGCGCCTGGCGGCGGGCACCGGCAGTACGCCGCCGGCCCGCAGTTCGGCCGTCGTGACCGTCTCGCCGCGCACCGCCAGGCGGCGCGCCAGACCCTCGCGGTCCGCGCGCAGACCGGCCAGCAGCGTCAGCACACTGATCAGTTCCAGCAGTTCCGACGTGGTGGCCCGCGTCCACGCGGCGGGTCGCAGCGCCTCCAGGGTCCCCGGCGCACCCGGCGCCGTACGCCGCTCGAACCACGCCTCGATCACCCGCACCCCACCCGCGGTGACCTCCCAGGCGGCCGGTGAGACCGGCGAGATCCGGCCGTCACCGATCAGCAGCGCCCGCTCGTCCGGGTCGTACGACAACTCCCCGGCGGCCGGGGTGTCCGGCAGCGGCGAGCGGACGTAAGGGCGGCTTCCTCCGGGCAGCCGGAGCCGACCGGCGTCGCGTCCCTCGGCGGCATCGGCGAACCGCGCCCCGTGGGTCTGGAGCCACAGCGTCCGGCGCCCGAGCGCCAGCCCCTCCTGCCAGAGCGCGGGATCACGGGGCAGCGGTACGAGGGCGCCGCCGGGGCTCGGCCGCGCCGCCGCGCCGATCCAGGCCAGCACGTCCGCGGCGGCGACCTCGGTGCCCAGCCGCGCGGAGAGCAGGGCGGTCAGCCCCGGCGCGATGTTGGGGTCCCGGCCGCCCGGCTGCCGGAACAGCGGCCGTATCCAGCCCGGCCGCCCGGCAGGGGAGCGCCCGTCGGGCAGGAGCGCGCAGAACACCACAGCGGGCTCCGGCGCCCCGGACTCCGCCACTGACGCGGGCCGCGCCTGATACGCCTGTTCCAGTGCGAAGACCTGCCGGTCGTCGGCCGTCCGCCATATCTCGGCCCGCGCCACGTCGATCAGCCGGTGGTCGGGTATCAGCCACTGCCGGTCGTACGGGCCGTGCTGCACCCGCACCGGCTCGGGGCAGCGACCGGTCTCGCCGGCCAGCGCGGTGGTCGGGGTGCGGTGGCCCGGCAACTGCGCGACGGGCGTGTGCAGATTCCTGGCCCGCGTCGGATGCAGCAGCGCCGACCGGGCGTCCTGGTCCGCGGTGCCGGTGAACAGCGCCCACCGGGCACGCAGACAGGAAGGCTCCGCGGCCATCGGCCAGCCGCGGCCGATCCGCAACGGGCGTACGGACCACGGCATCACGTCGTGCAGCAAAGGCGCGTCATTGCTCACCGCACGCATGCTACTGACGACCCTCAGGGCGCCTCCATCGTCACCGTGAACGAGAAGCGGTCACCCCGGTAATGGATGCGCACCACGTCCACCGCCCGGCCCGACTCGTCGTAGGTCACCCCGGTGTAGTGCAATATCGGGCTCAGCAGCGGCACTTGCAGCAGCCGCGCCGTCTCGGGATCGGCCAGCCGCGCCTCCACGGTGTCGGTGATCCGGCTGATCCGCACGCCGAGCACGTCCCGCAGCACCTTCGTCATCGGCCACCGCTCCAGGTCGGCGAGGTCGATCCGGGCGCCGAGTTCCGGACGTACGAAATTCTCCGCCCAGTTGGTGGGCTCACCGCTCTCGTCGCAGCGCAGCCTGCGGTAGGCCATGGCCCGGTCGAGGTCGGGGAAGTGCTCGGCGGCCCCCGGCGGCAGCGGCTCGGAACCGTAGCGCAGCACCGCCGTACGGCCGCCGGACTGCTGCGCCACGATCGCGTCCACCGAGCCGAGCAGCTTCACCGGCGCCCCGCGCAGCGCCGTCGGCTCGATGAAGGTGCCACGCCTGCGGTGCCGGCTGATCAGGCCCTCGTCCTCCAGCTCCTTGAGCGCCTGCCGCATGGTGAGGACGCTCACCCCGTAGTGCCCGGCCAACTCGTCCTCGGTGGGCAGCCGCAGCGGGACCTGCGCGTGGCGGCCCAGTATCGAGGCGCGCAACGACTGCGAGACCTGGTACCACAGCGGCAGCTTGCGGTTCAGGACGAGGGAGTCGGGGGCGAAGGACGTCACGGCCGGAAGTTTCTCGCAAGCCCCTCCCACACCCGGTCGTAGCCCCCCTGCCGGTGCCTCCCGTTCAGCGCGAACTCGGTGGGCACGACCGGCCAACGGGTCTCGAACATGAACGCCAGCCCGTCGTCCACGCGCTGCGGCGCCAGTTCGGCGGCGCTCGCCTTGTCGAAGGTGGCCCGGTCAGGTCCGTGCGCCGACATCATGTTGTGCAGCGAGGCGCCGCCGGGCACGAAGCCCTCGGCCTTCGCGTCGTACGCCCCCTCGATCAGGCCCATGAACTCGGTCATCACATTGCGGTGGAAGTACGGCGGCCTGAAGGTGTCCTCGCCGACCAGCCAGCGGGGGGCGAAGACCACGAAGTCCGCGCCCGCGAGCCCCGGCGTGTCCGAGGGCGAGGTGAGCACCGTGAAGATCGACGGGTCGGGGTGGTCGTAGCTGAGCGACCCCAGCACGTTGAAGCGGTGCAGGTCGTACACGTACGGCACATGGCTGCCGTGCCAGGCGACCACGTCGAGCGGCGAGTGGTCGTAGACCGCGGCCCAGAGATTGCCGCCGAATTTGTTGACCACCTCCGTCTGCTCGTCCCGGTCCTCGTAGGCGGCGACCGGGGCGCGGAAGTCCCGCGCGTTGGCGAGTCCGTTCGCACCGATCGGGCCCAACTCGGGGAGCTGGAAGGGCTGGCCGTAGTTCTCGCAGACGTAGCCGCTCGCCGTGCCGTCCGGCAGCTCGACGCGGAAGCGGACGCCGCGCGGGATCAGCGCGACCTCGCCCGGATCGGCGCGGATCAGCCCCAACTCGGTCCGCAGCAGCAGGGCGCCCCGCTGCGGCACGATCAGGAACTCGCCGTCCGAGGAGGAGAACACCCGGTCGTGCATCGAGAGGTTGGCCGCGTACCAGTGGATGCCGATGCCCTCACGGCGCAGCACATCGCCGTTGCCACCGACCGTGACCAGGCCGGTCACGAAATCCGTCGGCTCCTGCGGCATCGGCAGCGGGCCCCAGCGCAGCCGGTTGGGGTCGGGCTCCACGTCGAGGAACGGGGCGCTGCGCACCTGGCCGTTGGGGACCCGGCGGAAGGGCGGATGGGCGGCCGAGGGCCTGATCCGGTAGAGCCAGCTCCGTCGGTTGCGGGCGCGCGGCTCGGTGAACGCGGTGCCGCTGAGCTGTTCCGCGTAGAGCCCGAAGGGGGCGCGCTGCGGTGAGTTGCGCCCCTCCGGGAGCGCGCCCGCCACGGCTTCGCTGCTGTGCTCGTTGCCGAAGCCCGAGGAGTACGGCAGGTCCTTGCCGTCCTCGGCGTCGGCGCCGCCCGGCCCGTTCACGGCGTTCGTGGCGTTCATGGTCTGCTCCCGGTGGGGTCTCGTCCGTGATTCCTATGCTGAACCATAGGAATCACGGCGGCAACCCTCAGCCCGAGCCTGTGGAAAACTCCGCTGCCAGGGCCCGGACGGTGGCCGCGGCCGAGACCGCGTGGCCGCGCGCCGAGGCGTGCACCAGGTCGGCGCTGTACAGGTCGCGGTCGGCGACGGCGGGATGGTCGTACATCTCGACGACCACCGCGCCGTAGCGCTCCGCGACCGTCCGGGTCACCTGATTGAGGACGGCGACGCCGCTCTCCAGCGGGCCGCCGCGCAGTTCCGGCACGGCTGCCGCGACATTCACCAGCGCGTACGCGAACAGGGTCCTGCCGGGCGCGGCCAGCCGGGAGAAGAGCAGGTCGAGCTCCTTCTCCAGCACCTCGGGGGAGAAGCCGGGCAGCAGCAGGTCGTTGCCGCCGCAGACGATCGCGACCAGGTCGGGCGCGAAGCGCGCGGCGCGCTCGGCCTGGTCGGCGCGTACCTGGCCCGCGGTGAGACCGCGCATGCCGAGGTTGAGATACGTCAGCTCCGGCACGACCCGGCGCAGGGCCTCCGCGGTGCGGTCGGCCCAGGGCACGGTGCGGTAGCCGGGCACGGGGTCGCCCAGGCCCTCGGCGATGCTGTCGCCGACGACCGCGAAGCGCTTCCAGGGCGCGCCGCGCAGCAGCCGGTCGCTCTCCTCGGGTGACAGGCAGTGGGGGTCGGCGGCCTCCGCCGGGTGATCGGCCGCATAGGTGGCGGAGAAGGCGCTGACCGCGCTGCGGACGGGATCGGGACCGGGAGCGGGGACGGGACTCTGAGCGGGATCGGGATCGGGATCGGGGAGGGGAACGGGAACGGCGTCGCCGTACTGCGTCATCTCAGGACTCCTTGGCAAGGGTGCGGGTCAGGCCGAGGCCGACCACGGCGGCGACGGCGGCAAGCGCGGCGCAGACGAGGAACACCTCGCGGAACGCCCGCGTCCCGTCCAGGCCGTGGGCGGCGATGACCGAGGCGGTCGCGGCGACGCCGAGCGCGCCGCCCAACTGCCGCGCGGTGGTGGTCATGCCGACGCCCGAGGCGAACTGCCGGGGCGGCAGCGATGTCGCGGCGGCGGTGGACAGGGCGGTGAGCGTGGCCCCGAAGGCGGCGCCGCCGATCAGGCCCATGGGCAGCCACAGCGCCAGGAAACGGGTGTCGGCGCCGAGTTGGCACCAGGTCCAGACGCTCACCGCGGCGAAGGCGGCCATGGACACGGCCACGACGGCGGGCAGATGGTGCGGCCGGGCGCGCTTGCCGACCACCAGGGCGGCCACCGCGGAGGTGAGCGCGCCGGGTGTGAGGGCGAAGCCCGCCTTGAGGACCGAGTAGTGCCACACGGTGGTGAGGAACAGCGGTCCGCAGAGCATCCAGGCGAAGAGCGCGGCCCCGGCGAAAGCGGCTGCGGCGGAGGCGACGGCGAAGGCGCGGTCGCGGAACAGGCCGGTCTCGACGGCGGGCGTCACCTGGTGCGTGGAACGGACGAGCGCCACGACGAGCAGTGCCGCGCCGCACAATGTGCTGCCCACAGTGGCCGCGGACGCCCAGCCCCAGTCGCTGCCCTTGCTGAGGCCGAGCACCAGCAGGCCGATGCCCAGGGTGACGGCGAGCGTGCCCAGCGGGTCGGGCAACCGCCGTTCCGCGCCGACGCGTTCCGGCAGGCCGCGCAGTCCCGCGGCCACCAGGAGGATGCCCACCGGCACATTGATGAGGAAAACGGAGCGCCAGCCGAAGGCGTCGACCAGCAGACCGCCCAGGCTCGGCCCGGCGGCGCTGGCCATCGAGCCCGCGGCGCCCCAGACGCCGATCGCCGCCGCGAGCCCGGCGGGGGCGTGGTGGCGAGCAGCAGCCCGAGCGCGGCCGGGATCATCCCGGCCGCGGCGGCGCCCTGGAGGGCGCGGGCGGCGATCAGCCAGGGCAGGCCGGGCGCGGCGGCGCACAAGGCGGAGGCGACCGTGAAGCCGGTGAGCGACAGCAGGAAGACGCGCTTGCGGCCGAAGGCGTCGGCTATCCGTCCCGCGGGGGTGAGCAGCGCGGCGAAGAGCACCGCGTAGCTGCTCACGACCCACGACAGGTCGGACACGCGGTCGGCGGGGAAGCTCTCGGCCAGGTCGGGGAAAGCGACGTTGACCACGGTGGCGTCGAGGAACGCGATGAAGGTGGCGCCCGCGCTGAGCAGCAGGACGCGCCCCGGTCTGACGTCCGGGGTCCGTCCTGAGCCGGGCGGTGCGGGGAGGGTGGAAGCGGGGGAGGACATGGGCCGTCCTTGCCTTGGCAGCGAGAAACATACTGGGAGTACATACTGACGGTATGAAAATACATACCGAAGGTATGTGCGTGTCAAGAGTGGGCAGGCCCTAGGGTGGGGAGGGCATCGCGAACGACAGGAGGGCGCCGCCGTGGCAGCACCGCGCACAGGCACCGGAAGCGGGACGGGCACCGTCCCGGCCCGCAGGGCGGCGGCACGCCCCACGCAGCGCGAGCGGTCGGACGCCACCGTCGAGGACCTGCTCACCGCGGCCCGCGCGCTGTTCGCCGCCGAGGGCTACGCGGCCACCTCGCTGGACGCGGTCTGCGAGCGGGCGGGTGTCACCAAAGGCGCCCTGTACCACCACTTCTCCGGCAAGAGGCAGCTCTTCAGCGCCGTCTACACCCGCGAGCAGGAACGTCTCGCCCACCGGATCTCGACCGCGTATCTCCAGGTCGCCGACCCGTGGGAGGCGGTCTACGAGGGCAGCCGCGCCTATCTGGAGGCGTCCTTGGACCCCGAGGTCCAGCGCATCACGCTCTTCGACGCTCCGGGCGCGCTCGGCTGGGAGGCGATGCGCGACCTCGGCGTCAACTGCCGCCAACTCACCCTGCGCGGCGTGAAGTACGCCATCAAGGCGGGCGCGATCTCGCAGCGCCCCGCCGACCCGCTGACGTCGATGCTCTACGGCGGACTCAGCGAGAGCGCGATGGCGATCGTCAGGGCCGACGACCCGCCGGCCGCCCTGGCGGAAGCCCTCGCCGACCTGCGCAAGCTCTTCGACGCGCTCGCCGCGAAGGGCTGAGGGAGCCGTGCCACGGGCCGTGGGCGCCGACAGCGGACTGCGCCGCGCACCGGTGCAGCAGCGCAGCACCGAACGCCTGGAACGCATCCTCGACGCCTGCGCCCGGCTGTTGGACGAGGGCGGTTACGAGCGTCTCAGCACCCGCGCCGTCGCCGCCCGCGCGGGCGTCCCCATCGGGTCGGTCTACCGTTTCTTCTCCGACAAGCGCGCCCTCGCGGACGCCCTCGCCCACCGCAACCTCGACGAATTCCTCGACCGTACGGCCGCGCGTCTCGCGGAGCCCGGCACCGACCCCGACTGGCGCACGGCAGTCAACATCCTGGTCGACGAGTACACCGCCATGAAGCGCACCGCGCCCGGTTTCGCGCTGGTCGACTTCGGCGTGCCGGGCGAGACCAACCACGACCTCGCCGACCGGCTGCCCGCGCTGCTCGGGGAACGGCTCTCGGTCGACCCCTCGGAACCCCGGCTGCGGCTGGCCCTGGTGATCGCCGTCGAGACGGCGGACGCCGCGCTGCAACTCGCCTTCCGCACCGACCCGTCGGGCGACCCCGGGGTGATCTCCGAGACGAAGGAGCTGATCCGGGCCTATCTCGCGACCGTCCTGGACTGACCTCCCAGGCCCCCAGGCCCCCAGGTCCCCTGGCCTCCCCGCCCCTTCCCGGATCTCCCGCACCCGCCCTCGCGAGGGCCCGATGCCCGCTCCAGGGGTCGTTGTCAGTACCGCCGGGTAATGTCGAAGACGACCGCGCGCCAACGTCGCCGCCCGTCCAGGGGAGTCCCCGATGACCCGAACCGCCCTGCGCATCTGTCCGCTCTGCGAGGCCACCTGCGGCCTCACGCTGTCCGTCGACGACGGACGGGTGACGCATGCCCGCGGCGACCGGGACGACGTGTTCAGCGCGGGCTTCATCTGCCCCAAGGGCGCCGCTTTCGGCGCGCTCGACTCCGACCCCGACCGGCTGCGGCGCCCCCTGGTGCGCCGCGAGGGCCGGCTGACCGAGGCGACGTGGGACGAGGCGTACGCGGCCGTCGCCGCCGGGATCGGCGCGGTCACCGGCGCGCACGGCGGTGACGCGGTCGGCGTCGTCCTCGGCAACCCCAATGTGCACACGATGGCGGGCGGCCTCTACCCCGCGCAGCTCATCGGCGCGCTGCGCACCCGCCGCGTCTTCACCGCGAGCACGCTCGACCAGATGCCCAAGCACGTGTCCTGCGGCTACCTCTTCGGCGACCCGAACGCGATCCCGGTGCCCGACCTGGACCGCACCGACCATCTGCTGCTCATCGGCGCGAACCCGCTGGTGTCCAACGGCAGTCTGGCCACCGCCGCCGACTTCCCCGGCAAGCTCAAGGCGCTGCGGCGGCGCGGCGGCAGACTCGTCGTCATCGACCCGCACCGCACCAGGACCGCCCGCGCCGCCGACCGCCATGTGGCGCCCAGGCCCGGCACCGACGCGGCCCTGCTGCTCGCCATGGTCAGGACACTGTTCGCCGAAGGGCTCGCGGACCCCGGCGAACTGACCCCGTGGCTCAGCGCCGTGGCCGAAGTACGCGACCTGGTGACGGATTTCGCGCCGGAGGCGGTCGCCGCGTATTGCGACATCCCGGCCGACGACATCCGGGCCCTGGCACGCGAGTTGGCGGCGGCCGAGCGCGCCGTGGTCTACGGGCGGCTCGGCAGCACCGCCGTGGAATTCGGCACCCTGGCGAGCTGGGCGGTCGACGTGCTCAACGCGCTGACCGGCAATCTGGACCGGCCGGGCGGCGCCATGTTCCCGCTCGCGGCCACCGCGCGGGCACCCCGACCGCCCGGCCCCGGCAAGGGATTCCGTGTCGGCCGCTGGCACAGCCGGGTCTCGGGACACCCCGAGGTCAAGGGCGAACTGCCCGCCGCCGCCCTCGCCGAGGAGATCGACACTCCCGGGGACGGCCGCCTGCGCGCCCTCGTCGTGGTCGCGGCCAACCCGGTGCTGTCCGCCCCCGACGGCCTGCGGCTCGACCGCGCCCTGGACGGCCTGGACTTCATGGTCAGCGTCGATCCGTACCTCAACGAGACCTCGCGCCACGCCGATGTGGTGCTGCCGCCGCCCCCGCCCGCGCAGAGCGCGCACTACGACTTCGCCTTCAGCACGCTCGCGGTCCGCAACACCGTCCGCTACAGCCCGCCCGCGGTGCCGCTGGAGGACGGACTGCTGGACGAACCGGAGATCCACGCCCGGCTGATCCTCGCCGTCCTGGGACAGACCCGGGAGCAGGGAGCCGACCCCGCGCTCGTGGACGAACAGGCGGTGGTCCGCAAGCTCACCGCCGAGACCGGCGACCCGCACTCGCCGGTCCACGGCCGGGACGTCGCGGAGCTGTCCGCCGCGCTCGGCGGGAGCACCGGATACGAGCGGCGGCTCGACATGATGCTGCGCCTCGGCCCGTACGGCGACGGCTTCGGCGCCGACCCCGACGGCCTCACCCTGGCGAGGGTCCTGGACCGGCCGCACGGCATCGACCTCGGCCCGCTGCGCCCGCGCGTGCCCGAGGTGCTGCGGACACCGTCCGGCACGGTCGAGCTGGCGCCCGAGGCCGTTGCCGCCGATCTGCCGCGGCTGCGGGCCGCGGTGACGCGCGGCGCGGACGGCGAAGGGCTGGTCCTCATCGGGCGCCGCCATCTGCGGTCCAACAACTCCTGGATGCACAATGTGCCCGCGCTCACCGGCGGCACCAACCGCTGCACGGCGCAGATACACCCCGTCGACGCGGCCCGGCTCGGGCTGGCCGACGGGGCGCTCGCCCTGATCAAGGGCGACGGCGGGGAGATCACCGCGGCCGTCGAGATCACCGACGCGCTGCGCCCCGGAGTGGTCAGCGTGCCGCACGGCTGGGGTCACGACCGCGAGGGCACCCGGCTGACCGAGGCGGCCCGCGAGCCGGGCGTCAACGTCAATCAGTTGCTCGACGGCACGCGGCTCGACCCGCTCTCCGGCACGGCCCTGCTCAACGGATTCCCGATACGGATGGAGGCCGTCCGCTGACCCGCGCCGCGCCCGTGACACGGCCGGGTGACACGGCGCCGCCGAGTGGTGTGACACCCGGACAGCGGGGCACGGGACCCCTGGGCGCGGGTCGCCCGGGGAGGGCGGCCGGACGTCACGGGCCCGGCCCGGCCCCGCGCGGAGCCCGGGTCGTCGGGTGTTCCCGGCGCGACGTGACTGACGGCACGCGACACACCCTGGCCACAAAAAACTAACGGCGCTAGTTTGGGCGTCGGACGCAGAGCGGTGACCCCGGAGGGCAGCAACGGTGGACGGTACGGCAGAGGGCGCACAGGACCTGGTGACATCGCGCGACGCCCAGTACATCGGCGGGAAGTGGCGCCCCGCCGCGGGCGGCGGCCGGATCGACGTCGTCAACCCGGTGACCGAGAAGGTCATCGGACAGGTGCCCGCGGGCACCGCGGAGGACGTGGACGAGGCCGTACGCGCCGCGCGCGCCGCCCTGCCCGGCTGGGCGGCCACCCCGCCCGCGGAACGCGGCGCGATACTCGGCGCGGTACGCGACCTGATGGCGGCGCGCCGCGAGGAGATCGCCGCGACCGTCGCCGCCGAGCTGGGCGCCCCGCCCGCCTTCGCCGCCGCCGTCCACACCGACATGCCCACCGCCGTCATGGGCAGCTTCGCCGCGCTCGCCGCCGGGTACGGCTTCGAGGAACAGGTCGGCAACTCACGGGTGTTCCAGGAGCCGGTCGGCGTCGTCGGCGCGATCACCCCGTGGAACTACCCGCTGCACCAGGTCGTCGCCAAGGCCGCCCCCGCGCTGGCCGCGGGCTGCACCGTGGTGCTCAAGCCCGCGGAGGACACCCCGCTGGTCGCCCAGCTCTTCGCCGCGATCCTCGACGAGGCCGGGCTCCCCGCCGGAGTCTTCAACTTGGTCACCGGCCTCGGCCCGGTCGCCGGACAGGCGCTCGCCGAGCACCCCGGCGTGGACATGGTCTCCTTCACCGGTTCCACTGCGGTCGGACGGCAGATCGGCGCCACCGCGGGCGCGGCCGTCAAGCGCGTCGCGCTCGAACTGGGCGGAAAGTCCGCGAACGTCATCCTCCCCGGCGCCGACCTCGCCCGCGCCGTCAACGTCGGCATCGCCAACGTCTTCGCCAACTCCGGCCAGACATGCAGCGCCTGGACCCGGATCCTCGTCGACTCCGCGCGCTACGACGAAGCCGTCGAGGCGGCCACCGCGGCAGCCGCCAAGTACGTACCCGGCGAACGGCTCGGCCCGGTCGTCAACGCCAAGCAGCGCGAGCGGGTGCGCGGCTACATCCGGCGCGGCGCCGCGGAAGGCGCGCGGATCGTCGTCGGCGGCCCCGACGCGCCGGACGGACTGGAGACCGGCTACTACGTACGCCCCACCGTCTTCGCCGACGTCGACCCCGGTATGACGATCGCCCAGGAGGAGATCTTCGGCCCGGTCGTCGCCCTGATCAGGTACGAGGACGAGGACGACGCCCTGCGCATCGCCAATGGCACGGTGTACGGGCTCGCGGGCGCGGTCTGGGGCGCCGACGACGCGGAGGCCGTCGCCTTCGCCCGCCGGATGGACACCGGACAGGTCGACATCAACGGCGGCCGGTTCAACCCGCTGGCGCCCTTCGGCGGTTACAAGCAGTCCGGAGTCGGCCGCGAGCTGGGCGCGCACGGGCTGGCGGAGTACCTCCAGACCAAGTCCCTCCAGTTCTGACCCCAGGACCCCAGGACCGCAGGACCGCCCGACCCGCCTGAACCGCACGAACCGCCCGCCCCTCCCGACCTGTTCGGGCCGACTCGGTCGACCGGGATCACCCCGGCCGACCCGGTCCGACCGGCCCGTTGCCCCACCCCGCTCACGCCCGCTCGTCCGCACCCGCATCCGCACCCGTCCGCATCCGTCAGCCCCCGACCGCATCCGTCCGCATCCGGATCCGCTCGCAGCCCCGCACCCAGGAGACCTCGTGGTACGCGCAGCCGTCCTGCCCGCCGTCAACGCGCCGCTGGCCGTCGCCGACATCGAGCTGCCCGACCCCGGCCCCGGACAGGTCCGGGTCCGGCTGGCGGCGGCGGGCGTGTGCCACTCCGACCTGTCGCTGTCCAACGGGACGCTGCGCCAGCCGGTACCCGCCGTCCTCGGCCATGAGGGCGCGGGCACGGTGGTGTCGGTCGGAGACGGCGTCGGCCATCTCGCCCCCGGTGACCGCGTGGTCCTCAACTGGGCGCCAGCCTGCGGCGACTGCCACTTCTGCGGCCTCGCCGAGCCCTGGCTGTGCGCCAACTCCGCCACGGCAGCCGCCAGTCCGTACGCCACGCTGGCCGCCGACGGCAGCCCGCTCTACCCGGGCCTGGGCACCGCCGTCTTCGCCGAGGAGACCGTGGTCGCCGCGGGCGCGGTCCTGCCGCTCCCCGACGGCGTCCCGCTCACCGACGCCGCGCTGCTCGGCTGCGCCGTACTCACCGGCTACGGCGCGGTGCACCACTCGGCGCGGATCCGTACCGGCGAGAGCGTCGCCGTCTACGGGGTCGGCGGCGTGGGGCTCGCCGTGCTCCAGTCGGCGCGGATCGCGGGCGCCGAGCGGATCATCGCGGTCGATGTCGCGCCCGCCAAGGAGGAGCTGGCGCGGGCGGCCGGCGCCACCGACTTCGTCGTCTCCGGGGACGATACGGCCAAGCGGATCCGCAAGCTCACCGACGGCTTCGGCGCCGACGCGGCCATCGAGTGCGTGGGCCGCGCCGACACCATCCGCACCGCCTGGTCCTCCACGCGCCGCGGCGGCCGTACGACAGTGGTCGGCATCGGCGGCCAGGACCAGCAGGTCACCTTCACCGCGCTGGAACTCTTCTACTTCGGCCGCACGCTCTCCGGCTGCGTGTACGGAAACTGCGACCCGGCCGTGGATCTGCCGGTGCTCGCCGAGCACGTACGGGCGGGCCGCCTCGACCTGTCCGCCATGGTCACCGACCGCATCACGCTCGACGGCATCCCGGCGGCCTTCGAGGCGATGACCGCCGGGCGCGGCGGCCGGGCGCTGGTGGTCTTCTGACCGGTCGGTCGGGCCGGATTCCCGCGGGACCGCGCACCCGCCGCTGTCAGCGGGCGCGTCCCTGGGCGTACGTCTAGGCGGACGTCTACGCGTACGCCTACGCCTGCGCGCCGTCGACCATCGCCAGCCAGTGCCGGTGGGTGCCGTCGAAGGGACCGGTGCCCTCCGCCACCGCCGTCATCAGCCACGCGGCGGCGGATTCGGCGGCGCCGATCACATCGGCGGGGTAGCCGTACCGCACCTGGTGCTCGGCGAATTCGTCCTCGTCGACCAGGATCGGCAGTTCGGCGCCGCGCTTGAGCAGGACGTCCAGGTCGAGGTCGACCATGGTGACCTCGGCGGGGGACGGCCACCGCGGCGGGGTGGTGATGTCGCAGTAGATCTCGGTGCGGCGGGGCGCGGCGTTGAAGGTCGCCGTCCACCAGGCGTCGCGCGGGAAGAGGATGATGTGCGCCTCGGGGATCGGGACGTGGGGGTTGTGGCCCTTGCGCACCAGGCCGAAGCCGGGGAGGCCGAGCCATACGCCGTGCTCGTCCTCGCCGAGCCGCCGCATCCGCAGATTCCAGTGCAGAGTGCCGTCGTATTTGCGGTAGTTGACCTGGACGAAGTCGGGCTCGGGGCCCTGCGGGACCGGTTCTGACATGGCGCCATCCTGTCAGCAGGCGCGGCCGGTCCGCCCCCGGATTTCCCGCCGGGAGGCCACCCGCGCCGGGGCTCACGCCGGGGCGGTTCCCGGGCCCGCGAGAGCCTCGAACTGCACGGCCAGACCGTCGATCAGCGCGCGCAGCCCCGTCTCGAAGGCGCCGCTGTCGATCTGCCGCTGGTGCTTGGCGAGGAGGTGGGCCTGGCCGAGGTGCGGATAGTCGGCGGGGTCGTAGACGTCCGCGTCGCCGACGAAGCCGCCCGCGAAGGAGCCGAGCGCGGAGCCGGTGACGAAGTAGCGCATGAGGGCGCCGATCCGGGTGGCGTGGGCGGGCGGCCAGCCCGCCTCGACCATGCCGCCGAAGACGGCGTCGGCCATCCGGAGCCCGGCGGGCCGCAGGCCGGGCCCGACGGCGAGGAACGGCACGATGTGCGGGTGGTCGGTGAGGGCGGCGCGATAGGAGCGGCCCCAGTCGAGCAGCGCCTGCCGCCAGTCCCTGCCGTCACCGAACATCGACAGGTCGACCTGGGTGACGACGGTGTCGGCCGCCGCGTCGAGGATGGCTTCCTTGGTGGCGAAGTGGTTGTAGAGGGAGGGCCCGCTCACGCCCAGTTCGGCCGCGAGCCGCCGGGTGGACAGGGCCGCCAGACCCTCCTCGTCGATGAGGGCGAGGGCCGCCGCGACGATCCGGTCGCGACTGAGCAGGGGCTTGCGGGGGCGGGCCATGCGGCACATAGTAGAGCCTGCCGCCCGAAAACTAGCGGTGGTAGTTTCGAAGGATCGTCCGGACGATCGTGGGATGCGGTGACGACGCAGTGAACCTTGAGCTGACCGAGGAGCAGGCCGCCGTCAAGGAGCTGGCCAGGGACTTCACCGAGCGCGAGATCACGCCGAACGCGGTGGCGTGGGACCGCGCCGAGAGCGTGGACCGCGCCATCGTGAAGAAGCTCGGCGCGCTCGGTTTCCTGGGACTCACCGTCGACGAGGAGTACGGCGGCTCCGGCGGCGACCACCTCGCCTACTGCCTGGTGACCGAGGAGCTGGGCCGCGGCGACTCCTCCGTGCGCGGCATCGTCTCGGTCTCGCTCGGGCTGGTCGCCAAGTCGATCGCGCGCTGGGGGAGCGAGGAGCACAAGCGCGCGTGGCTGCCCCGGCTCACCGCGGGCGACGCGGTGGGCTGCTTCGGGCTGACCGAGCCGGGCACCGGTTCGGACGCCGCGAATCTCACCACCCGCGCGGTACGGGACGGCGACTCGTACGTGATCACCGGCAGCAAGATGTTCATCACCAACGGCACCTGGGCCGATGTCGTCCTGCTCTTCGCCCGCACCGGCCGCGCCGACGAGGGGCACAAGGGCGTCAGCGCCTTCCTGGTGCCGACCGACACGGCGGGCCTGACCCGCCGCGAGATCCACGGCAAGCTCGGGCTGCGCGGGCAGGCGACGGCCGAGCTGGTCCTCGACGGCGTCCGCGTCCCGGCCTCCGCGATGCTCGCGCCCGAGGGCAAGGGCTTCTCCGTGGCGATGTCCGCGCTGGCCAAGGGCCGGATGTCGGTCGCGGCGGGCTGCGTCGGCATCGCCCAGGCGTGCCTGGACGCGGCGGTGGCGTACGCGGGGGAGCGCGAGCAGTTCGGCGCGCCGATCGCCGGGCGCCAGCTCGTCCAGGAGCTGCTCGCCGACATCGCGGTGGACGTGGACGCGGCCCGGCTGCTCACCTGGCGGGTCGCCGACCTGATCGACCGCGGGCTGCCCTTCGCCACCGAGTCCTCGGTCGCCAAGCTCTACGCGAGCGAGGCCGCCGTGCGCTGTGCCAACAACGCCCTCCAGGTCTTCGGCGGCTACGGCTACATCGACGAGTACCCGGCGGGCAAGCTGCTGCGGGACGCGCGGGTCATGACGCTGTACGAAGGCACCAGCCAGATACACAAGCTGCTGATCGGACGGGCGCTGACCGGCGTATCGGCGTTCTGACCGCAGGCCGCGCACCCGTACGCACCCGTACCGCACTCCCCGGACACCCGTACCGCTTCCACGCACCGCGTCCCCGTACCGCACTCCCCGTACGGCACCCGTACCGCTTCCACGCACCGCGCCCCCGTACCGCTTCGACGTCCTGTCTCGACGTCCCCCCTGCCCTGGTCACGACAAGTGACGAGCGACCGCTTAGTATCTAAGCGCTTGCTCAGCCCCGCGATAGGGTGGCGGCTGTGACCGGCGGTGAGGAGCGTGCGATGAGCGTCGAGGCGACAACCGGCGAGGCGTGGGGGGACATCAGCCCCGACGCCGCGAGGCGGCTGGTGATCGCGGCGGTACAGGCGTTCGCCGAGCGCGGCTACCACGCCACGACCACCCGCGACATCGCCGGGCGCGCGGGCATGAGCCCCGCCGCGCTCTACATCCACTACAAGACCAAAGAGGAACTGCTCTACCAGATCAGCAAGGTCGGCCACCTGCGCTCGCTCGCCATGCTCTCCGAAGCCAGGGACGGCGACGGCAGCGCGGCCGAACGGCTGGAGAGCGCCGTACGCGCCTTCGTCCGCTGGCACGCCGAGCACCACACGACCGGGCGGGTCGTGCAGTACGAGCTGGGCGCGCTCGCCCCCGAGCACCACGCGGAGATCGTGGCGCTGCGGCGGCAGAGCGAGGACGCGATCCGCACGATCATCAAGGACGGCGTGACGGCGGGCGAATTCGACGTCCCCGAGGTCTCCGGGACCACGCTCGCCGTGCTGTCGCTCTGCATCGACGTGGCCCGCTGGTTCAACCCCGAAGGCCGCAGGACCCCGGACGAGGTCGGCGCGCTCTACGCCGACCTCGTGCTGCGCATGGTGCGGCCCACGGCCTGAGGGCGCTACCCGCGCGAACGCGTCCACGGACAGCCGTCCGAACGCGTCCGCAGAGCTACAGATAGAAGCGGGCCACCGTCTCCGCCACGCACACCGGCTTGTCGCCGCCCTCGCGCTCGATCGTCACCTTCGTCACGAGCTGGATGCCGCCGCCCACCTCGGTGACCTCCGCGACCTCGGCGGTCGCGCGGAGCCGGGAGCCGACCGGTACGGGAGCGGGGAAACGCACCTTGTTCACGCCGTAGTTGACGCCCATCTTCACGCCCTCGACCAGCAGGAGCTGCGGGGTGAGGGACGGGATCAGGGAGAGCGTCAGATAGCCGTGCGCGATGGTCGTGCCGAACGGGCCGAGCGCCGCCTTCTCCGCGTCGACGTGGATCCACTGGTGGTCCCCGGTGGCCTCGGCGAACAGGTCGATCCGCTTCTGGTCGATCTCCTGCCACTCGGTCCAGCCGAGCTGTTCGCCGACGGCGGCGCGCAGTTCGTCCGGCGAAGCGAAGATGCGGGGCTGCGACATGGGGTGGCCTCCAGGGGCGGTCCGGTACGGCACGCTACGGGGTTTCTAAGCGCTTGCTCAGCGACTCTCAGCATGGTTCGGGGGCCGCCGGGTGTCAATCGCCGCCGCGCGGTCGGCCGCCCCTCGCGCCGCCCGGCCGCCGATCCCGTACCCCCGGCTCCCGCGCCGTTACCAGAGCTCCGGCCGCCGCCCCGCCCACGGCCTGGCCCGTTCCAACTGCGCCGACAGCGACACCAGCGTCGCCTCGTCGCCGTACCGCCCGCCCAGCATCACGCCGATCGGCAGCCCCGCGTCCGTCCAGTGCAGCGGGACGCTGACCGCGGGCTGGCCCGTCGCGTTGTACAGCGGGGTGAAGGGCGTGAAGGCGGCCATCGCGTCGAATTCGGCCGTCGGGTCCGCGTCGTCGCGCATGCCCCCGACCAGGGCGGGCGGCTGCGCGAGCGTCGGCGTCAGGATCACGTCGTACGACGTCAGGAGCGCGTCCGCAATGAGCTGGCCGAGTATGCGGAAGACGTAGAGGGCGCCCGCGAAGTCCAGCCCCGACACCTTGCCGCCCGCCGCCCGCAGATGCCGGGTCAGCGGCATCAGCAAGTGCTCGTCGCCCGGCGCGACCGGCCGGGCCGCGGCCATCACCGACCAGACCGCGTTGAACGCCTGCCGCACCGAGTCGTCCACCGGCAGCGCCATCTCGTCCACGTCGTGGCCCAGTTCGCGCAGCAGCCCCGCCGCGCCGTCGAGCGCGGCCCGGCAGTCGGGGTGCAGCGCGACGCCGGGCACCGGCGGATCGGCGAGCGCCACCACGCGCAGCGGCCCCGGCTCGCGGCGGGCGTGGGAGAGGAAGGTCTCGCCGGGCGGCAGCGCGGGCGCCCCGTACGGGGCGCCGGGCTCGGGGCCCGCGAGGATGTCGAGCAGCGCCGCCGCGTCGGCGACGGTACGGGCGATCGGGCCCGACGTACTGAGCCCGCTCACGTCGTGCAGGACGGGACCGCCGCTCACCCGGCCGCGGCTCGGTTTTATGCCGAACAGCCCGCAAACCGAGGACGGGATACGGATCGAGCCGCCGCCGTCGCTGCCCTGCGCGACCGGCGCGAGGCCGCCCGCCACCGCCGCCCCGGCGCCACCGCTCGAACCGCCCGCCGACCGCTCCAGGTCCCAGGGCGTGCGGGCGGGCGGCGCCAGCCGGTTCTCGGTGTAGCAGGGCAGCCCGAACTCGGGGGTGTTGGTCTTGCCGAGCAGGATCGTGCCCGCCTTGCGCAGCCGGGCCGCCACATGGTCCTCGGCGTCGGGTACGTGCTCCGCGAAGGCCGCGGAACCGAAGGTGCAGCGCACACCCGCCACCAGATTCAGGTCCTTGACCGGCACCGGGACGCCGTGCAGCACGGGCAGTTCGTCGGCCGCGCCCTCGCGCCGCGCGGCCAGCGCCCACGCCTCGGCCTCCGCCGCCTGCTTGCGGGCGACCTCCGGCGTCACGGTGATGAACGCGCCGAGCGTCGCGTCGAGCCGGTCGATCCGCTCCAGATAGTGCTCGGTCAACTCGACCGGCGACACCGCCCCCTCACGTACCGCAGCCGCCTGCTCCACCGCCGTCAGATCGTGCAACTGGGCCATGCCCGCTCCCGCCTTCCGCCGCTCGTACCGCCGTGCGCCACGCGTCGTGCGCCGCGATCCTCGCATTACCGGCGGGTACCGACCAGCCCCTCGGCGGACCCGGTCACCGCCCGGGACCCGTCACGCCTGATGACCACGGCCCCGTGGCGGTGACGCCCGTCGGCCGGTGACGCCGCCGACCGGTGACGCCCGTCGGCCGGTGGCGCCTGCCGACCGGTGACGGCCGTCGCCCCGCCGTCGGCCACTATGGAGCCGAGCCGACGGGCCAAAACGAGTGGCACCCGCCATCCCGATCGGGGACCATCGCGAACGCCCGAGCCCGCCTGTGAACGACCAGCATCGCCAAGGAGCCACATGAGCCTGCGCCACCACGAGATCGCCGAGGCGGACAACCGCATCCTCAACCCCCTCAGCCAGGAGAAGCTGCGGCTGCTCGGTGAGATCTGCCGGTTGAAGGAGGGGCAGCGGCACCTCGACCTCGCCTGCGGGAAGGGCGAGATGCTGGCCGGCTGGGCGAAGCGGTACGGCACGGGCGGTGTCGGCGTCGACCTCAGCGAGGTCTTCCTGACGGCGGCGCGCGAGCGGGCCGCGGAATTCGGCGTGTCGGAGAGCGTGACCTTCGAGCGCGGCGACGCCGGGAAATACCAGCCGGAGCCCGCCGCCTTCGACATCGCCTCGTGCCTCGGCGCCACCTGGATCGGGGACGGCCTCGCGGGCACGATCGAGCTGCTGCGGCCCGCCCTGCGCCCCGGCGGACTCATGCTGATCGGCGAGCCGTACTGGCACGAGACACCTCCGGAGGAGGCGTACGAGGCCCTCGGCACCGAGCCGGACGACTTCGTGTCGCTCAGCGGCACCCTGGACCGCTTCGAGGCGGCGGGCGTCGACCTGGTCGAAATGGTGCTGGCCGACGGCGACAACTGGGACCGCTACTACGCGCCCCAGTGGTTCGCGATCTCCGAATGGCTCCGCCGCACCCCCGCCGACCACCCCGACGTACCGGCCATGCGCGAATTCCTCGACCACCAGCGGCGCGGCCATCTCACCTACGGCAAGCGCTACTTCGGCTGGGGCGTCTTCGTCCTGCGCCCCCGCTGACCGCGACGCGCGCCGCTGCTCCCGGCGTGCCCCCGCTGACCGCGACGCGCGCCCGCTGACCCAACCCGCGCCCGCTCACCCCAACGCGCCCCCGCGGCTGCGGGAGTCGGGGGCGGCGGGATGTGGGGGAAGTGAAAAGCTGACGCATGTTCATCTTCCGGGAAGGAGGTACCGGCGGTAACGTCCGGGGACTGGTATCCGGAAGGAGCAGACATGCCGCTGCGGACCCCACGACGGATCGGCAAGCTGGGCAGGATCGGCAAGTGGAGAACGGCGACAGCCGCGGCGCTGCTGGCGCTCGGGGCCACCTTGGTGGCTCCGTTGCCGCTGGCGGCGCAGGCCGCGGACAACTCGGGCGACTACTGCGCGGGACAGTGCTCTGACATTCTGCCGCCGGGCGAGAACGGCAACGCCACGCTCGCGGACATTCTGGCGAACAAGGTGCTCGGGACACGCCCCGCGCACACCTCTGACCAGCTCGGACCGTATTCGTCGCTCGCCGACGGATACCCAGGGCTGACCGACGCGACCATCAGCAACTTCTTCAACAGCTCGTCCTTCGGCGTCCCTTCGGGCCAGGTCGCCTCGGTGATCAGCCCGCGCTCGGACGTGACGATCACCCGTGACAAGGCGACGGGCGTCCCCCACATCAAGGGCACGACCAGGCAGGGCACGGAGTACGGCGCCGGATACGCGGCGGCGCAGGACCGGCTGTGGCTGATGGACCTCTTCCGGCACGTCGGACGCGGCGAACTGTCGTCGTTCGCGGGCGGCGCGGCGGCCAACCGCGGCCTGGAGCAGGAGTTCTGGCGGCAGGCCCCGTACACCGAGGCCGACCTCCAGGACCAGGTCACCCGGCTGGCGAACAGCGGCGGCGCCCGCGGCCAGCAGGCGCTCGCCGACGCGCAGGCGTACGTCGACGGCATCAACGCCTACATCACGCAGTCCAAGAACGGCCGTTACTTCCCCGGCGAGTACGTCCTCACCGGGCACATGGACGCGATCACCAACGCGGGCACGATCGACCCGTTCCAGCTCACCGACATGATCGCGCTCGCCTCGGTGATCGGCGCGCTGTTCGGCACCGGCGGCGGCGGAGAGGTGGAGTCCGCGCTGTCGCTGCTGGCGGCGCAGCAGAAGTACGGGGTCGCCGAGGGCACCAAGGTCTGGGAGTCCTTCCGCGAGCGGGACGATCCCGAGGCCACGCCCACCGTGCACGACGGCAGCAGCTTCCCGTACGCCGGCAAGCCCGCGCAGGCCAAGGGCCAGGCGCTGCCCGACGCCGGCTCGGTCGTACCGGAACCGCTGGTCTACGACGCGACCGGCGGCGCCAAGCAGGCCACCACCAAGAGCCCCGGAGTGCTGCCGAGCAACCTCTTCTCCGGCGACGCCACGAAGAAGGGAATGTCCAACGCTCTCGTGGTCAGCGGCGCGCACACCGCCAGCGGCCACCCGGTCGCCGTCTTCGGTCCGCAAACCGGCTATTTCGCGCCACAGTTGCTGATGCTCCAGGAGTTGCAGGGCCCCGGCATCAGCGCGCGCGGCGCGTCCTTCGCGGGCCTGGGCATGTACGTGGAACTCGGCCGGGGCCAGGACTACGCCTGGAGCGCGACCTCCGCGAGCCAGGACGTCACCGACACCTACGCCGTGGAGCTGTGCCAGGACTCCACGCACTATGTGCTGCACGGCGCGTGCGTGCCGATGGAGAAGCTGGAACGCACCAACTCCTGGTCGCCGACCGTCGCCGACTCCACGGCGGCGGGCTCGTACCGCATGCAGGTCTGGCGCACGGCGTACGGCCCGGTGCAGTACCGGGCGACCGTCGGCGGCAAGGCCGTCGCCTATACGGCGCTGCGCAGTTCGTACCGGCACGAGGCCGACTCGATCCTGGGCTTCCAGGAGCTGAACGACCCCGGATTCGTGCACGACGCCGCCTCGTTCCAGCGGGCGACGCAGGACATCAACTACACCTTCAACTGGTTCTACGCGGACTCCCAGCACACCGCGTACTACAACAGCGGCACCAACCCGGTCAGGGCGGACGGCGTGGACCCGTCGTTCCCGGTGTGGGCGCAGGCCGCCTACGACTGGCGCGGCTGGGACCCGGTGACCAACACCGCCTCCTACACCCCGCCCGCGCAGCATCCGCAGTCCGTCGACCAGGACTACTACGTGTCGTGGAACAACAAGCAGGCCAAGGGGTACACCTCGGCGGGCTTCGGCAACGGCTCCGTGCACCGCGCCGACCTGCTGGAGGACCGGGTGAAGGCGCTCACCCAGGCGGGCGGCGTCACCCGCGCCGCGCTCACCAAGGCCATGGCGGACGCGGCGCTCACCGACCTGCGCGGTGAGGACGTCCTGCCCGACCTGCTCCAGGTGATCCACAGCGCACCGGTCACCGATCCCCAGGAAGCCACCGCCGTACAGCAGTTGGAGGCGTGGAGCACGGCGGGCACCAAGCGGCACGAGACCTCGCCCGGCTCGCACACGTACGCCAACGCGGACGCGGTACGGGTGATGGACGCGTGGTGGCCGCTGCTGATCGCGGGCGAGTTCCAGCCCGGCCTCGGCAGCGACCTCTACAACGCGCTGGCCGCGAACCTCGCGATCGACGAGTCGCCGTCCGCGGGACACGGGCCGACCGGCTCGCACGCGGGCAGCGCCTTCCAGTACGGCTGGTGGTCGTACGCCGACAAGGATCTGCGCAAGGTGCTCGGCAAGCCGGTGCAGGGCGCGCTCGACCAGACGTACTGCGGCGGCGGCCAACTGACCGCCTGCCGCGACATGTTGCTGTCCACGCTGAAGCAGGCGGCGGCCGTCCCGGCGGCCACCGTCTACCCGGCCGACGACAGCGGCTGCTCCGCCGGTGACCAGTGGTGCGCCGACTCGATCGTCCAGCGTCCGCTGGGCGGAGTCACGGACGACCGGATCGCGTGGCAGAACCGGCCCACCTTCCAGCAGGTGGTGGAATTCCCGTCACACAGGTGACACGTCCCGCTCAGGGGTGAGCCCTTGAGCCCTTGAGCGGTGCGCGGTGACAGTCGCGGGCCGGGTCCTCAGCCGGGGACCCGGCCCGCGGCGCGCAGCACCAGGCGGGCCAGCTCCTCGTGGCAGATGTCGCTGTGCGCGCCGGACGGCGGCCCGCCCGAGCACACCACCGAGGACGCGTCCACGCTGACGCAGCCGGTCCTCGGCAGCTCACCGGCCAGGGCCCGCTCCAGGGTCAACTCCGGTGCGCCGTCCAGAGCTTGGAAGCCGTCGTGGCCCAGCGCGCCCCAGCGTTCGCCGAAGCCGAGCAGATCCGCTCCCGCGTGGGCGATGTCGCCGAGCAGCGACTCGTCCTCACCCGCGAGCCGCGAGGCCAGCGGGTAGAACACGCCGAGCGCCTGGTCGTGCCGCGAATGGCAGGCCACCAGGGGCCCGGTGACCCGCCGTTGCCTGCCGTGCAGCGCCCCGCCCCGCGCGTCGAAGGGCTGCGGGCCGCTGAACGCGTAGTGCGAGAGGGCCCCTTGGAGCAGGGTCACCGACGAGACCCGGACGGTGGACGGCATGCCGTCCAGCGCGAAGGACACCAGCCGCGCGCCGAAGCTGTGCCCGATCAGGTGGACCCGGACCGAGGGCGCGCGGCGCGCCAGCACCCCGAGCAGCGGCCCGAGCCCGCGCTGCCCGACGGTCCCCGCGCGCCGCTTCATCGCGTAGTACGTCGCCTGCCGCAGCAACTCCTTGGCGCCGTCCCACACGCGCCGGCCGAGCCCGCCGAACACCGCCTCGCCGGAGACGGGTTGGGCCGGGGCGACCTCGGCGCCCGCTGTCGCCAGGGCGTCGGCCAGTGAGAGGCAGGTGGTGACGGGGTCCTGGGTGAAGAGGAGCGGCTCGGCGCCCGGCGCGGTGCCCATGTCCTCGGCGAGGAGGCTCTGGGCGGCGACGCCTTGTGCGGCGGGATCTGAGGCGGCCGGACCCTGTGCGGCGGCGCCCGGACTCGGCGGCAGTCCGGTGAGCGTACGGACCAGCGCGGCGAATTCGTCCAGCCGCTCGGGCGCTTCCGGCCGCTCGGCCAGCAGTTCCGCGATCCGGTCGAGCGTCGGTCCGCTGCCGGGGAAGACCTCGCCGAGCGCGGCCCTGGTCAGGGGGTCGAGCGCGGCGCCCGACGCGGCGGCGCCGTCCGCCACGGGCGCGGCGAGCGTCGGGGAGGTGCGCGGGAAATCGGGGATGGGCTCGTCGCTGAAGCGCATCGACGGCCAGTGCACGCCGACGTAGCCGAAGCGGAGGTCCGGCGCGGCGGCCAGCAGGCCGGGGAAGGGGCCGAAGAAGCCGTCGTAGAGCGCGGTCGCGGTGGCGATGTCGTTGTTCCAGCCGTGCGAGAAGACCACCACATCGGTCCGGTCCCCGACCGCCTCCAGCAGCGCGTCCCGCTGCCGGGGGTCGGGGTCGCCGTCCGCGTCGAAGGTCAGGTCCCAGTACGGCCGGACGCTGGTCACTGAGGTGCTGGTCACTGAGGTGCCGGTCACGGCCATGGTGCCCCCCTGGAAATACGCCGTGATGGTGCGGTTCGCCCGCATCATCCCGACAGGGCCGGGTGTCGTCCATCCCCCGGACGGCTGAATACGCACCGGCTACGTACGCGGCGGCACCGGCTACGTACACGGCGCGCGGCCGGACCCCAGGCCCCGGCGTCCGGGGTCCGCCCCCGCCCCCCGGCCCGGCACTACCGGATTGTGTGACCGACCGCTTAGTATGCGAAGGAGCCGAGTCGAGTCGAAGGAGACACGATCGTGGTCGTGGAAGCAGTGCGCGGCGCCCGGGTGGTCGTCACCGGGGCGGGCGGCGGCATCGGAGCCGCCCTCGCCCGCAGATTCGCCGCCGAGGGCGCGCGGGTCGTGGTGAACGACCTGGACGCCGACGCCGCCCGCGCGGTCGCCGACGAGATCGGCGCGGCCGTCGTCCCCGGCGACGCCTCCGGCATCGTGCCCGCCGCCCGCACCGCGCTCGGCGGCGGCGTCGACATCTTCTGCGCCAACGCCGGGGTCGGCACCGGCGGCGGCCCCGAGGCGGACGACGCCGCCTGGGAGCTGGCCTGGGACGTCAACGTCATGAGCCACGTCCGCGCCGCCCGCGCGCTGCTCCCCGAATGGCTGGAGCGCGGGCAGGGGCGCTTCGTGTCCACCGTCTCGGCCGCCGGACTGCTGACGATGATCGGCGCGGCCCCGTACTCGGTCACCAAGCACGGCGCGCTCGCCTTCGCCGAATGGCTCTCGCTCACCTACCGGCACCGCGGCGTCCACGTGCACGCGGTGTGCCCGCAGGGCGTGCGCACCGCGATGCTCCGCTCCACCGGGGTCGCGGGCGACCTCGTGCTCGCGCCGAACGCCATCGAGCCCGAGGACGTCGCCCAGGCGGTGCTCGACGGCATCGCGGCCGACCGCTTCCTGATCCTGCCGCACCCCGAGGTCGCCGGTTATTACGCGGCCCGCGCCGCGGAACCCGACCGCTGGCTCCGCGGCATGAACAAACTCCAGCGCACCTACGAGGAGTTGCGGGCGAAGGAAGCCGGACAGGCCGAGGGCGCGGGGAAGGCCGGGAAAGCCGAGGACGCCGTGAAAGCCGAGGGCGCGGGGAAGGTCGGGAGAGCCGACGACACCGGGAAAGCCGAGGACACAGGGAGAGCCGGGCAGACCACGGAATCCGCCAACGCCCCCGCGCGGGAAGGGGAACCGGCATGACCACCTACGCCGACCAGCCCTGGCTCAAGCACTTCACCGACGAGCAGCGCGAGGACGCCGAGCACCCGCCGTCCGTCCTGCACACCTTCCTCGACGTCGCCGCGCGGATACCCGACCACCGCGCGCTCGCCTACTTCGACGGCGCGCTGAGCTACCGCGAACTCGACGCCCTCTCCGACGGGTTGGCCCGGCATCTGGCCGCGCGCGGCTTCGCCCCCGGCGACCGCCTCGCGGTCATGCTGCAAAATGTGCCGCAGTTCGTCGTCGGCCTGCTCGCCGCGTGGAAGGCGGGCGGCACCGTCATCCCGGTCAACCCCATGTACAAGCAGGGCGAGTTGGCGCACATCCTGACCGACGCCGGGGCCGCCGCGATCCTCTGCTCGGAGCGCGCCTGGCAGGGATACGTCCGCGCCACCGTCGTGGACTCGCCGGTCCGTATCGCGCTGACCGCCAGCGAATTCGACCTCCAGACGCGCGACGACAGCCGCGTACTGACCGGGGAACGGCCGCCCGCGCAGGCCGGTGAGGGCGCGGACGACGTGCTCACCGCCGCCCGCGCCGCGGCCGGACCGCGCCCCGACGTCCCCCTGCCCGCCGCCCGCGACATCGCGCTGATCAGCTACACCTCGGGCACCAGCGGCAAGCCCAAGGGGGCGCTCAACACACACGGCAACATCTCCTTCAACGCCCACCGGCAGGTACGCGTCCAGGGCTTCGCCGACGACGCCGTCATCTTCGCGCTCGCGCCGCTCTTCCACATCACCGGCATGGTCTGCCAGCTGTCGGCGGGGCTGGCGGGCGGCCACACCGTCGTCCTCGCGTACCGCTTCGAGCCGGGCGTGGTGCTCGACGCCTTCCGCGAGCACCGCCCGACGTACACCGTCGGCCCGTCCACCGCCTTCATGGCGCTGCTGGCCAGGCCCGACGCCGACGCCGCGGACTTCGCGTCCTTCCGGCTGATCTCCTCGGGCGGCGCGCCGCTGCCGCCCGCCGTGGTGGAGGGCTTCCGCGCCCGCTCCGGCGGCCTCTACCTCGCCAACGGCTACGGCCTCACCGAGTGCACGGCCCCCTGCGCCAGCGTTCCGCCCGGCACCGAGGCCCCCGTCGACCCCGCGTCCGGCACCCTCGCCGTCGGCGTTCCGGGACCCGGCACGATGGTCCGAATCCTGGACGACACGGGCGCCGAGGTGCCCTTCGGCGAATCCGGCGAGATCGCCGTCACCGGACCGATGGTCGTACCGGGCTACTGGAACCGGCCGGAGGAGTCCGCGGCGGCCCTGCCCGGCGGCGAGCTGCTGACCGGCGACATCGGCTTCATGGACGAGGACGGCTGGCTCTACGTCGTCGACCGCAAGAAGGACATGATCAACGCGTCCGGCTTCAAGGTCTGGCCGCGCGAGGTCGAGGACGTCCTCTACACCCACCCCGCGGTCCGCGAGGCGGCCGTCGTCGGCGTCCCCGACGCCTACCGCGGCGAGAGCGTCAAGGCGTACGTCAGCCTGCGGCCCGGCGCCACCGCGGGGCCCGAGGAGATCGTCGCCTACTGCAAGGACCGGCTCGCCGCCTTCAAATACCCGCGCGAGGTCGAGGTGCTCGGCGACCTCCCCAAGACGGCCACCGGGAAGATCCTCCGGCGCGAACTCAAGGTCCGGGCCGGATAGGGTTCCCTACCGGCCGGAACGCGCGTCGCTTTGTCGGTACGGCGCCACATCGGTTCACCGGCAGGTCGGTACGGGGATACGTGGGTACGGAAAGAGGTCAGGCCATGGCACGCAATGCGACGGGCGGCGGCAGCGGCGGCTCCGGCGAGGGCGGCACCGCCGCGGTACCCGAGCGGCTGCTCGCCGAGGCCACCCGGCTCTTCGCCGAGCGCGGCTACGACCGCACCTCCGTCCAGGAGATCGTGGAGGCCGCCGGAGTCACCAAGGGCGCGCTCTACCACTACTTCGGCTCCAAGGACGATCTGCTGCACGAGATCTACGGCCGGGTGCTGCGGCTCCAGACCGAACGTCTCGACGCCATCGCCGCCCGCGACACCGCCGTGCCCGACCGGCTCGCCGAGGCCGCCGCCGACGTCGTCGTCACCAGCATCCAGAACCTGGACGACACCAAGATCTTCTTCCGCTCCATCCACCAGCTCGCCCCGGAGAAGCAGAAGGCGGTACGTGCCGAGCGCCGCCGCTACCACGAGAAGTTCCGCTCCCTGATCGAGGAGGGCCAGCGCGGCGGCCACTTCCGCGCCGACCTGCGGCCCGACCTCGTGGTCGACTTCTTCTTCGGCTCCGTGCACCACCTCGGCACCTGGTACCACGCGGAGGGCCCGCTCTCCGCCGAGCAGGTCGCCACCGAATTCTCCGACCTGCTGCTGCACTCGGTGCGGCGGCACTGACCCGCTGGGAGCTTTGACGTGAAGGCATGGCGCGTGCACGAGAACGGCGAGCCGCGCGAGGCGATGCGCCTCGACGAGGTCCCCACCCCCGAGCCGGGTCCCGGCGAGGTGCTGCTGCGGGTACGCGCCGCCGGGGTCAACTTCCCCGACGCGATGCTCTGCCGGGGCACCTACCAGATCCGGCCGCCGCTGCCGTTCACGCCCGGCGTGGAATTCTGCGGCGAGGTCGTCGCCGTCGGTGAAGGGGTCACGGACCTGGACGCCGGCGCCCGCGTCATCACGCCCGCCGCCCTGCCGCGCGGCGCCTTCGCCGAATACGCCGTCGTCCCCGCCGCCGGGGTGCTGCCCGCGCCCGAGGCCCTGGACGACGCCGAGGCCGCCGCCCTCCACATCGGCTACCAGACCGGCTGGTTCGCCCTGCACCGCCGCGCCGCCCTCAGGCCCGGCGAGACCCTGCTCGTGCACGCCGCCGCGGGCGGTGTCGGCAGCGCCGCCGTCCAGCTCGGCAAGGCCGCGGGCGCCACCGTCATCGGTGTCGTCGGCGGCCCCGACAAGGCCGAGGCCGCCCGTGAGCTCGGCGCCGACATCGTCGTGGACCGGCACGCGGAGGACTTCGTCGCGGTCGTCAAGGAAGCCACCGCCGGGCGCGGTGCCAACGTCGTCTTCGACCCCGTCGGCGGCGACTCCTACACCAAGTCCACCAAGTGCGTCGCCTTCGAAGGGCGCATCGTCGTCGTCGGCTTCGCCGGCGGCACCGTCCCCGCGCCCGCGCTCAGCCACGCCCTCGTTAAGAACTACGCCATCCTCGGTCTCCACTGGGGGCTCTACAACACCCACGATCCGGTGGCGGTCCGCCAGGCCCACGAAGCGCTGTGCGAGCTGGCGGCTTCCGGGGCCGTCCGTCCCCTCGTGAGCGAGCGGGTGGCTTTCGGCGGCGCCGCCGAGGCCGTTCAACGCGTCGCGGACGGCACGACGATCGGCCGGCTGGTCGTCCAGCCGTAACGCCCTCAGCGCCCCTGAAAAGACCGGCGCGCCGCCCACCGCGGAGGTACCCCCCCGCGGTGGGCCGCTCAAGACACCGGCGTACCGCCCCGCGCGGGCGCGGTCCCCTTACGGGGTCAGGTACTTCTTCAGCTCGCGGCGGGCGAGCGAGCGCTTGTGGACCTCGTCGGGTCCGTCCGCGAGCCGCAGGCTACGGGCGGCGGCGAAGAGTTGGGACAGGGGGAAGTCCTGGCTGACGCCGCCGGCGCCGTGGACCTGGATGGCGCGGTCGACGATGCGCTGGACGGCGACGGGGGTGGCGATCTTGATGGACTGGATCTCGGTGTGGGCGCCCTGGTTGCCGACGGTGTCCATGAGCCAGGCCGTCTTGAGGACGAGGAGCCGCAACTGCTCGATCTCGACGCGGGCTTCGGCGATCCACTCCTGGACCACGCCCTGGGCGGCGAGCGGCTTGCCGAAGGCGACACGGGAGGCGGCGCGGCGGCACATGAGTTCAAGCGCGCGCTCGGCCATGCCGATCAGCCGCATGCAGTGGTGGATGCGGCCGGGGCCGAGCCGGGCCTGGGCGATGGCGAAGCCGCCGCCCTCCTCGCCGATCAGATTCCCGGCGGGCACGCGCACGTCGTGGAAGACGATCTCGGCGTGACCGCCGTGGTCGCCGTCGTCGAAGCCGAACACCCGCATGCCGCGCCGTACTTCGATGCCGGGGGTGTCGCGCGGCACGAGGATCTGGCTCTGCTGGCGGTGCCGTTCGGCGTCCGGGTCGGTCTTGCCCATGACGATGAAGACCGCGCACTTGGGGTTCATCGCCCCGGAGATGTACCACTTGCGGCCGTTGATCACGTACGAGTCGCCGTCCCGTACGATCCGCGTCTCGATGTTGGTGGCGTCGGAGGAGGCGACGTCCGGCTCGGTCATCGCGAAGGCGGACCTGATCTCCCCGGCGAGCAGCGGCTCCAGCCACTCCTTGCGCTGGGCGGGGGTGCCGAATTCGCTGAGGACTTCCATGTTGCCGGTGTCGGGAGCGGCGCAGTTGAGGGCGGGCGGGGCCAAGTGGGGGCTGCGGCCGGTGAGTTCGGCGAGCGGCGCGTACTGGAGATTGGTCAGTCCCGCGCCGTGCTCGCCGGGCAGGAAGAGATTCCACAGGCCCTGCCGCCTGGCCTCGGCCTTGAGGTCCTCCACCACGGGCGGCGCGGTCCACCGGTCGTCCCCCGTGGCCTCGGCGCGCTGCTCGGCGAAGACCGGCTCGGCGGGGTAGACGTGCTCGTCGAGGAACGCGGTCAGCCGCGACCGCAGTTCCTCGGTACGGGTGTCGAAGGCGAATTCCATGGCTGCTCAGCCTTCCTTCCGGGGGGAGTCCTGCGAGGGGCGCGGCCGGCCCCGCCGCTCGGCGTGCCGCCGGAGCCGGTCGAGGCCGCGTTCGACGAAGTGGGGGACGATGCCGCCGATCCGGTCGAATCCGGCGCCGATCGTCTGCCCGAGGGTGTAGCGGTAGTGGATGCCCTCGGAGATGACGGCGAGCTTGTAGCAGGCGAAGGCCGTGTACCAGTCGACGGTCGACACGTCGCGGCCGGACCGCTCGGCGTACCGCTGGAGGAGTTCCGCCTCCGAGGGGTGGCCGGGCGCGCCGCCCGCCGCCTGGATGGGGAAGTCGGAGGCGATCTGCGGCTCGCTGTAGACCAGCAGCAGCCCGAGGTCGGTGAGCGGGTCGCCGAGGGTGGACATCTCCCAGTCCAGGACGGCGGTGAGCCGGTCGGCGGTGTCCACCAGGACGTTGTCCAGCTTGTAGTCGCCGTGGATGACGGCGCCGCCGGGGGAGTCGGGCAGGGCCGCGCCGAGCGCGGTGTGCAGCGCGTCGATGCCGGGCAGTTCACGGCTGCGGGAGGCGTCGAGCTGCTTGCCCCAGCGGCGCAACTGCCGTTCCAGATAGCCCTCGGGGCGGCCGAAGTCGCCGAGGCCGACCGCCGCCGGGTCCACCGCGTGCAGGTCGACCAGCGTGTCGACCAGCGCGAGCACGACCTCGCGGGTCCGCTCGGCGCCCAGCTCCCTGAGCTGGCTCTCGGTGCGGAAGGGGGTGCCCTCGACGAATTCCATGACGTAGAACGGGGCGCCGATCACCTCGCCGTCCTCGCACAGCAGCACCGTGCCGGGCACCGGCACCGGGGTGGCGGCGAGCGCGCTGATCACCCGGTGCTCGCGCGTCATGTCGTGCGCGGTGGCCAGGACGTGCCCGAGCGGCGGTCTGCGGACGACCCATTCGGTGCCGCCGTCGGTGACCCAGTACGTGAGGTTGGACCGGCCGCCCTCGATGAGCTTGCCGCGCAGGCCGCCGCCGACCAGCCCCGGCCGCTCCCGGTCGAGATGGGCGCGCAGCCGGCCCAGATCGAGACCCGGGGGGTTGTCGGTATCGCTCATGCCGTCTCCTCGTCACCGTCGTGGCTTCAGAAATCGTACCGACCAGTCGGTATGTCGTCCAGCTCTTCGCTCTCCCCGTCGCGTCCCGTCCGTCACATCCGCGCTCGGGAGGCCGCATTGACGGCCGTGGTCGCCGCACCTACGCTCTGGACTTATGGGTGAACGTAATTCACATATGCAGACAGCAGATCGCTCCGCCGGACTCGTGATCACCGAGGTGCGGCTGACCCCCATCCTCATCGCCGATCCGCCGCTGCTCAACACCCAGGGTGTCCACCAGCCCTACACGCCCCGCCTCATCATCGAGGTCGTCACCGCCGACGGTACGGCCGGGGTGGGCGAGACCTACGGCGACACCCGCTATCTCGACCTCGCCGCGCCCCTGGCCAGCGCGCTGCCCGGCCACACGGTCAGCGATCTGAACGGGCTGTTCACCCTCGCGGAAGAGGTCTGCGGCGACCCCGCCGACGTCTCCGACTCCGTCGACGTCGGCGGGCTGCGCGGTGTGCAGACCGCCGACAAGCTGCGGCTGTCGGTCATCTCCGGCTTCGAGGTGGCCTGCCTCGACGCCCTCGGCAAGCACCTCGGCCTGCCGGTGCACGCGCTGCTCGGCGGCAAGGTCCGCGACGCCGTCGACTACAGCGCCTACCTCTTCTACCGGCTCGCCGCCCACCCCGAGGGGCAGGGCGAGGCCGACGACTGGGGTCCCGCCCTCGACCCGGAAGGCGTCGTCGCCCAGGCCCGCCGCTTCGCCGACACGTACGGCTTCGGCTCCTTCAAGCTCAAGGGCGGTGTCTTCCCGCCCGACGAGGAGATCGCCGCCGTACGCGCCCTGGCCGCCGCCTTCCCCGGCCGGCCGCTGCGCCTCGACCCCAACGGCGCCTGGTCGGTGGAGACCTCGCTGTACGTGGCCCGCGAGCTGGGCGAGGTGCTGGAGTACCTGGAGGACCCGGCCAGCACCACCGACCGCATGGCCCGGGTCGCGAGCGGCACCTCCGTGCCGCTGGCGACCAACATGTGCGTGACGACCTTCGCCGAGATCCAGGACGCCTTCACGCGCGGCGCCGTCCAGGTGGTGCTCTCCGACCACCACTACTGGGGCGGCCTGCGCAACACGCAGCAACTCGCCGCGATCTGCCGGACGTTCGGCGTGGGCCTGTCCATGCACTCCAACACCCACCTCGGCATCAGCCTCGCCGCCATGACCCATGTCGCGGCCACCGTGCCCAACCTCGACTACGCCTGCGACTCGCACTACCCGTGGCAGACCGAGGACGTCATCACCCGCCGCCATGTCTTCGAGGACGGCCGCCTCGCCGTCAGCGACCTCCCCGGCCTCGGCGTCGAACTCGACCAGGACGCGCTCAAGGCGCTGCACCAGCGCTGGCTCGACGACGACGGCGCCATGCGCGACCGCGACGACGCCGCCGCGATGCGCAAGGCGGACCCGGACTGGCGGACGCCGCCCGTGCCGCGCTGGTGACACACACGTGTGGGGCGGCGGACCGTACGGCCCGCCGCCCCACACACCTCACGACGTCAGCGCCTCACAGCACCAGCGACAGCAGCATGACGAAGCCCAGCGCCACCACCGAGATCACCGTCTCCATCACCGACCAGGTCTTGAGGGTCTGCGGGACGTCCATCCCGAAGTACTCCTTCACCAGCCAGAATCCGGCGTCGTTGACGTGCGAGAAGAACAGCGAACCGGCGCCCACCGACAGCACCAGCAGCGCGGTGTGCGAGGACGACATGCCCTCGGCGAGCGGCGCGACGAGACCGGCGGCCGAGATGATCGCCACCGTCGCGGAACCGGTCGCGACCCGGATCAGCACCGCGATCAGCCAGGCGAGCAGCAGCGCCGAGATGTGCCAGCTCTTGGACCAGTCGAGGATCATCTGACCGACCCCGCAGTCGATCAGGGTCTGCTTGAAGCCGCCGCCCGCGCCGACGATCAGCAGGATGCCCGCGATCGGGCCGAGCGAGGCGTCCACGGTCGAGGAGATGCGGTCCTTGCTGAAGCCCGCGGCCCGCCCGAGGGTGAACATCGCCACGATCACCGCGGCGAGCAGCGCCACCAGCGGCGTGCCGATGACGTCGAAGATCCGGTACGTCAGGCTGCTCTGGTCGTCCACGATCACGTCGACCAGGGCCTTGGCCAGCATCAGCACCACCGGCAGCAGCATCGTGCAGGTCGTCGCGGCGAAGCTCGGCCGCCGCTCCAGGTCGTCGGAGGCGCGCGCGGGCGTCATCCGCTCCGGCGGTGTCACGTCCACCCAGCCCGCGGCCACCCGGCCGAAGAGCGGACCCGCGATGGCGAGCGTGGGTATCGCGACCAGCACGCCGAGCGCGAGGGTGATGCCCATGTCGGCGTGGATGGCGCCGATCGCAGCCAGCGGGCCGGGGTGCGGCGGCACCAGACCGTGCATCACCGACAGACCGGCCAGCGCCGGGATGCCCAGCCGGATCAGCGACTGGCCGCTGCGCTTGGCGACCAGCAGCACCACCGGGATGAGGATCACGATGCCGATCTCGAAGAAGAGCGGCAGGCCGACCAGACCCGCGATCAGGGCCATCGCCCACGGCAGCCGTTTCTCGCTGGTACGGGCCAGGATCGTGTCGACGATCTGGTCCGCGCCGCCGGAGTCGGCGAGCAGTTTGCCGAGTATCGCGCCGAGCGCGATCAGGGTGCCGACGCTCGCCACGGTCGAGCCGAGGCCGGTCGAGAAACTGGTGATCGTCTTGGCCAGAGGCGCGCCCGCGACGGAGCCGAGCACACCGGAGCCGATGGTCAGGGCGAGGAAGGCGTGCACCTTCCAGCGGGTGATCAGCAGCACGATGACGGCGATACCGGCCAGGGCGGCCAGTGCCAGGCGGGTGTTGCCCGCGTCGGTGATCGGGGACGGATCGGCGGCCAGCAGCTCCACGCTGAGTGCGGACACGGAGGACTCCAGGGGGAAGGACGGGGACAGGGGGGAGGGGGTTCGAACGGGTGGGGCGGGTCAGTCCGGCGACGTCAGCGGGGTACGGCGGCGAGCGCGCGGTCCGCGATCTCCCGCGGGCCGCCCTCGATCGTCACGACCGCGCCCGCCTCGTCCGGCTCCAGCGGCTCCAGCGTCGCGAACTGCGAGCGCAGCAACTCGGACGGCATGAAGTGCTGCATCCGCGCGGCCAGTCGGGAGGCGATCAGCTCCGGGGACCCGTCCAGGTGCAGGAAGAACAGGTCGGGCGCGCTCTGACGCAGGTGGTCGCGGTAGCGACGGCGCAGGGCGGAACAGCTCACCACCCCGCCCTTGCCCTCGCGTTGCGCGATCCACGCGCCGATGGCGTCCAGCCAGGGCGCCCGGTCGGCGTCGTCCAGGGGATGACCGGCCGACATCTTGGCGATGTTGGCCGCCGGGTGGAAGTCGTCGGCCTCGGCGTACGGGACGCCCAGCCGATCCGCCAGCAGGCCGCCGACGGTCGACTTGCCCGAACCGGAGACCCCCATCACGACGACGACGGGGGAGTGCGGTGGGCGCGGGGAGCTGGTCATGCGCTCGAACCTCCTTGTGCAAGCGGTCGGGGACACTCAACGCCATAGGTACTACTTATTCAAGAGTCTGTGATGTAAAAGTCACATGACTGTGCTGCCGCATAAGCTGTCCTCATGCCTCAGCAGGAAGCACCGCGGGACGACGCCGGGGGTCTGCACGCCCGTGTTCTGGCCGAACTCGGCCCCGCCATCGCCTCGGGCGACTACCCGCCAGGGACGGTTCTGCGCATCGACGAACTGGAAACGCGCTACGGCGTCTCGCGCACCGTCGTCCGCGAGGCGGTCCGGGTGCTGGAGGCGATGCACCTCGTGGAGTCCCGCCGCCGCGTCGGCGTCACCGTGCTGCGCAGCGAGGAGTGGAACGTCTTCGACCCGGCCGTCATCCGCTGGCGCCTGGCCGGCGCCGACCGCCCCCGCCAACTGCGCTCCCTCACCACCTTGCGCACCGCCGTCGAACCGGTCGCCGCGGGACTCGCCGCGACCGCCGCCGATCCCGCCCAGTGCCGCGAACTCACCGTGCTGGCCGCCGAGATGGCCGCCGCCGCCCGCGCCGCCGACCTCGACGCGTACCTCGTGCACGACGTCGCCTTCCACCGCGTCGTCCTCGACGCCTCGGGCAACGAGATGTTCGCCCGCCTCGGGGACGTCGTCGCCGAAGTCCTCACCGGCCGCACCGAACACCATGTGATGTTCGCCGAGCCCGACCCCGCCGCCGTCACCCTCCACGTCCGCGTCGCCGAGGCGATCCGCTCCCGCGAGGCCGCCGCCGCCGAGGACCTGATGCGCGAGATCTGCGTGGGCGCCCTGCACGAGCTGGACATCCTGGCGCCCTGAAAATCCGTTTACCCGCACGGCCCGGCAGTGCTGCACTGTTACGCGTGACCGCTCGTCAACCCGCCCCGCCGCAGCCCTTCCGCTGGGCGCTGTCCTCGTACGAGGGCCGCCCGCCGGACCGCCTCGGCACGCTCGCGGACGGCTCGGAACCCGTACGGCTGTGGCACCTTCCGGCGCTCACACAGTGCACGGGCAAGGTGCTGGCCCGCTCCCGCGCCGCCGACCTCCGCTTCGTCGGCCGCTCGCTGGACAGCATGTACGACCTGCTCACCGGCGCGCTGGAACACGCGGACCGCCCTGGCGGACTCCTGCGGCTCCCCCTGTCGATCCGCCGGTCCGCCCGCCTCCCGCAGCCCCAGCGGGAGCGCTTGCGCGAGCACCTGGCCGCGGCGGGCCTCGAACCGCGCGCCTTGGCCCGCCGCAAGCGCCCGCTGGCCGTGGTCGACGTGGTCCACAGCGGCTCCACCTTCGACGCGCTCCACCGTGAACTGGCCGCGTGGATCGCCGAGAGCCGCGAACCCTGGTCGGTGATCCGCCGCAAGCTGCGCTACGTCGGGGTGACGCCCCGCGGCAAGAGCGGCCCGAACGCCGACCGCTGGCAGCAGTCGCCCGATTCCGCCCGCTGGGTGCGGACGCTGCCCGCGGGACACGTGGTCAACGTGTCGCTGCCCTGGCCCGAATGGGGCTGGTACGGCAATGCGCAGCCCAAGCTCAACGGCACCTTTCCGCCGAGCCGCTGGTTCGACGAGGACGCGGACACACCCTGGTACCACCAGGCGCTCCCGCAGGCGCTGGCCGAGTCGCTGGCGCTGGTGGAGGCCGGCCGAAGCCGTACCGTGCGGGACGGACTCGTGCGGACCGTCGCGGGCGAGCCGGGCTTCGCCGACCGGGAGGTCCGGGCGCTGGTGAGCGCGCTGCGACGACGCTGAGGGACGCGGCCGGCGCGCCTCACCACAGCTGGGCGCTTCACCACACGAGGGCGCGCGTCACCACAGCTGGGCGCGCCTCACCACACCAGCGCCGCGCCGAACACCGCGAGCGCCACCGTGCAGCCCACCACCGCGACGGCGGCGCCCGGCGCCATCACCGCCGGGTGCGGCGCGCCGCCGAGCTGCTGAATCCTGCGGTGCGCCAGCCGGAGGAAGGCCAGGAACGCGAGCGCGGTCAGACCGATGGCCACCGCGGGGAGCGCCCCGCCCTCGTGGTGCAGCACCTGCCGCCCGGCCAGCACGGCCGTCACCGCGCAGGACAGCGTCGTACGCCGCCACGCCAGCCGCGTTCGCTCCGGCTGGAGCCCCGGATCCCGGTCGTCACCGGGTCGGCCGCCGACTCCCGACGGCCCGCCGTCCTGGCGGTCGTGGCTCATCCGGCCCAGCCGAAGAGCACCACGCACACTATCGCGACGGCGATCACCGCGATGGCGACAGCGAGCAGCGCGGGGAAGCGGGAGACGGGCAGGTCGGCGCCGCGGCGCATGGCGCGTTCGCAGCGGGCCCAGTGGTTGACCGCGCGCAGCGTGCAGGCGACGCCACCGGCCAGCAGGACGAGCGCCAGCGAGACCCGTACCCAGTGCGCGAGGTGGTCGGTGAGGAACTGGTCGACGGCGAAACCGCCGCCGATCAGGGCGAGCGCGGTGCGGATCCAGGCGAGGAAGGTCCGCTCGTTGGCCAGCGAGAAGCGGTAGTCGGGGGTCGTGCCCTCGTCCCGCACGCGGGCGGGGGCGAACCACAGACGTACGGAATCCCGCGCGGCACGCAGCCGCGCGGGCAGCTCCTGGGCGAAAGCGCTCACGCGTCCACACTAACGACCAGGTCGGAAGCGGGCGCGGGCGGTCACTTCCGGCGGGAGACCGCCGCGATGATCACGGCGAGCACCGCGGCCAGCAGCACCACGCCGACCACGGCGATCACCACATGGCCTGCGGAGCCGCCGCCACCGTCCTGCGGCGGCGCGACATCAGCGAGCAGCATCGGAGGACTCCTTCCTTCCGTCGGTCGCACGCGCGTCGGTCGCGCTCTCTTCGGGCACGCCCATTGCGGGCGGGCTCTTCTCGGGCGGCCCCTCTTCGGTCGCGCTCGTCCCGGTCGGCCTCGTCCCGGTCAGGTCCGCCCCGGCCGCCCGGCCCCGCTCCCCGAGCCCCAGCACCAGCATCAGCAGCACCGGGAACTCCAGATACGCGTGGTAGCTGGCCACCGCCGCGTACAGCGACCTGCCCCGCGTGTAGTCGCTGACGAACAGCACCGACAGGGCCGCCGCCCCGCCGAGCCCCAGCGCCCAGGCCCGCACACCGCGCAGCACGGGCGCGCGCCGCTCGAACGCCTCGGTCGCGTCCGGCGCGTACCGCGGCATGAACCACACCCACACCACGTAATGCATGGTCTGGAGGAAGGCGAAGACCGCGACGAAGCGCAGCCCGGCGTGCGTGTGCTGCCAGGCGGGCGGGGTGTACGACAGCGCCAGCCGGTCCGTCCAGCCCGAGCCCGCGCCGAGCAGACCGTCGAGGGCGCCGGACAGCAGCAGCGCGGGGATCACCAGCACCCACCCGCACTGCACCGCCCGGAAGGCGGCACGGCCGCGCGGCATGGCGCGCGACCACTCCCACAAGAAGAGCAGCGGCACCACATTGTGCAGATGGGCCAGCACCACGAAGTGGTAGGCGGGGAAGGCCAGCGACGCCATGGCGGCGCCCGCCAGCAGCGCGCAGGAGGCGGCCAGCGGTACGGGCCTGGCCCGCAGCGCGTGCACGCAGGCCGCGGCGAGCAGCACGTACGCGAGCAGGATCTCGGCGGTACGGGTGCCCGAGGACGGCGGCAGCAGGCGGCACACGACGATGCCGGTGATGAGCGCGCCCAGCAGCCGCAGGAACGGGCCGTGCAGGACGCCTTCGAACCGGCCGGTCACGTACCGCAGTTCGAGCACATTGTGCAGAATGCCGAAGACCGCGAGGCCCACCACGGCCGTGCCCGCGGGCAGCCGCAGCGAGACGGCGAGCGCCACCGCCGCCGCCAGGACGAAACCGGCGACCGGCAGCGTCCGCCCCGCGCGTCCCGTATCGGCCGTGCCCGTATCGCCCGTGCCCGCACCGCCCGCCAGGGGCGCCCCCACCGCGCTGGCCACTCGTCCCCTCCCCGTGGCACGATCCGCCCGTGCCGTATCCGCTGGCCCTCGCCCTCACCCTGCTCGTCGAGGTGCCCTGCTACGTCGCGGCGGTCACCGCGGCGTCCGCCGTCCGACCGACGCGGACCGCTCTCGCGGCCGTCATGGTCAACTGTGTGACGCACCCGCCGCTGTGGTGGTTCCTGCGGCAGACGCACGGCGCCGCGTACTGGCCCGCCTTCGCCGTCGCGGAGAGCGCGGTCTGCCTCGTGGAGGGTCTGCTGCTCGGCCGACTGCTGCGGCTGCGGGGCCCGCTGCCGTACGCGGCCTCGGTCGCCGCCAACTGCGCCTCTGTCATGGCCGGTCTCCTGGTCGCGGGTTGAGCCGCCGGGCGGTCAACTCCCGTGCGTCGCACGCCATTCGAGCAGCCTGCGGTAGCCGTCGAGGCCGTCCGGCACCCACTCCCACTCGGTGAGCCTGGCGGCCAGCTCCTCCTCGGTGAGGAAGGTGTGCCAGGCCACCTCCTCGGCCTGCGGGGCGACCGGCAGTGTGCACCGCACCTGGTAGACAGACGACCACCACGTCCGCGGCCCGTCCTCGTAGAGGAATCGGAACAGCGGCTCGGGGCGCGGCAGTCCGCTCACCCCCAGCTCCTCCTCCGCCTCGCGCAGCGCCGCCTCCTCGTAGGACTCGCCCGCGCCGACGACACCGCCGACGAACATGTCGTAGAGGGAGGGGAAGACCAGCTTCTCCGCGGTGCGGCGGTGCACGAAGATCCGGTCCTCGGCGTCCCTGGCCAGGATGAAGACGCAGCGGTGCCGCAGGCCCCTGGCGTACGCCTCGCCGCGCGGCGACCTGCCGACGACCCGGTCGTGCTCGTCCACGATGTCGATGATCTCGTCGGCGGACAGCGGGGGTCGCGGTGTGGGCTCGTTCATGGAGCCGATTCAACCACCGGCCGCCGGACCCGCCCCGGGCGCGCCCCCTGGTGGTCTTGCGCGGCGCGGACACCGGCAAGATGATCGTCCCGGTTCGGTGAGACGGGGGAGTGACGGGAGTGTGGGATGACGGCACACCAGGCGCCCCGGGTACCGCAGGCGCCCCAGACGCGACAGGACCGGCGGGCACCGCGGGCGCAGCGGGAGCGCGGGGCGCCGCTGCGGATCGCGAACTGCTCCGGCTACTACGGTGACCGGCTGTCGGCCGCCCGCGAGATGGTCGAGGGCGGCCCCATCGACGTCCTCACCGGCGACTACCTGGCCGAACTGACCATGCTGCTGCTGTGGAAGGCGCGGCAGCGCGACCCGGACGGCGGCTACGCGGTCTCCTTCCTCGCCCAGATGCGCGAGGTGCTCGGCACCTGCCTGGAGCGCGGCATCAAGATCGTCGTCAACGCGGGCGGCCTCAACCCGGCGGGACTGGCCGCCAAACTCGCCGAGTTGGCCGCGGTCGGCGGCCTGCACCCGTCCGTGGCGTACGTCGAGGGCGACGACCTGCTGGACCGGCTGCCCGAACTCCAGTCCCGCGGCCACGACTTCGCGCACCTGGCCACCGGCCGCCCGCTGGCGGGCTCCGGCGTCGAGCCGGTCACCGCCAACGCGTACCTCGGCGGCTGGGGCATCGCGCAGGCGCTGCGCGGCGGCGCCGACGTGGTGATCTGCGGCCGGGTCACCGACGCCTCGCTGGTCGTCGGGCCCGCCGCCTGGGCCTTCGAGTGGGCGCTCGACGACTGGGACCGGCTGGCGGGCGCCGTCACCGCGGGCCACATCATCGAGTGCGGCACCCAGGCCACCGGCGGCAACTACTCCTTCTTCACCGAGATCCCCGACCCGGTGCACCCCGGCTTCCCGATCGCCGAGATCCACGCCGACGGCTCCAGCGTCATCACCAAGCACCCCGGCACCGGCGGCGCCGTCACCATCGGCACCGTCACCGCCCAACTCCTGTACGAGATCGGCGGACCCGGCTACCTCAACACCGACGTCGTGGCCCGCTTCGACACCGTCCGGCTCATCCAGCAGGGCCCCGACCGGGTCTCCGTCGGCCCGGTCGCGGGCGAGCCCGCGCCCGACACCCTCAAGGTCTGCCTCAACCACCGTGGCGGCTACCGCAATTCCGCGACCTTCGTGCTCACCGGCCTCGACCTCGACGCGAAGGCGGACTTCGCCGAGGCCACCCTGCGCGACGCGACCGGCGGGCCGGGCCGCTTCGCCGGGTACGACCTGCGGCGCGAACACGGGGGCGAGGCCGACCGGTTGACGCTCACCGTCAAGGACCCGGACCTCGACACCGTCGGCCGCGGCTTCTTCACCGACGTCGCGGGCTCCGCGCTGGCCGGCTACCCCGGGCTCTACCTGGAGCACGCCTCGCCGCGCCCCACCGAGTACGGCGTGTACTGGCCCGCGCTGGTGGCCGCCGACGAGGTCACCGCCGTGACCGTGCTCGCCGACGGCACCCGGCTGCCCGTACCGCGCCCGCCGCACGGCGCCACCGACCTCCGCGAGGGACGGCCGGGTCCGGTGCCCGACTCCGGCCCCGTACCGCCGCCGCTGGTGTCACCGGTCACCGGACCCGCGCCCCGCCAGGCGCGGACCGGGCCGCCCGAGCCCTTCGGCCGGACGGTACGGCTGCCGCTCGGGACCGTCGTCGGGGCGCGCTCGGGGGACAAGGGCGGCGACGCGAACGTCGGGCTGTGGGCACGGGACGACGAGGGGTACGCGTGGCTGCGCGCGTATCTGGACGTACCCCGGCTGCGGGCCCTGCTGCCGGAGACCGCGACGCTGCCGGTGAGCCGCTGGGAACTGCCGAATCTGCGCGCGGTGAACTTCGTCGTGCACGGGCTGCTCGGCGACGGCGTCGCCGCTTCCACCAGGGCCGATCCGCAGGCCAAGGCGCTGGGGGAGCGGCTTCGGGGATGCCTCGCGGACGTGCCGGAAAAGCTGGTGGATCTTTTGCAGAGCCAGTACACGCCGTTGCCCAAGAGGTGACATTCGTGGAGTCATGATGGGAATCGTCCGAGGGCGACGGGCCCGCGGGGGTAGTGAAGGGCGGTCCCCATGGACGGCGACATCCTGCGCAAGGCGATCTTTCTGCTGCGTGAGTGCCACGAGTCGGAGCAGCAGGTCGTGACCAGGCTCAAGGACTACTTCCCCGGCCTGACGCTCGGCGACCGGGAGATGTACGTCAGCGAGGCCCGCGACCTCGTGCACGGCATCCACCCCGCCCACTCCGCGCCGCCCGCCCGGTAACCGCCCGCCCGGCCCCTGGCCTCGGGACTCCTGCCGCCCGGGGCCGACGGACCCCCTGACCCGCGCGACCGCCCGGTCCCCTCCTCGCTTCGGGCGGTCGCGCGCGGCATGATCGGCACCATGAGCAATCTCGACACGACGCCCGCCGCCACCCGCTGCGGCGGGCGCGCCGACGTCTCCGCCGCCCCGGTCCGCGACCTGCTCGCCGGCCGCACCGTCCAGCTCGGCGAGAGCACCGAGGTACGGCGGCTGCTCCCCAACCTCGGACGGCGCATGGTCGGCGCTTGGTGCTTTGTTGACCATTACGGGCCCGACGACATCGCCGACGAGCCCGGCATGCAGGTGCCGCCCCATCCCCACATGGGCTTGCAGACCGTCAGCTGGCTGCACGACGGCGAGGTGCTGCACCGCGACAGCCTCGGCAGCCTCCAGACGGTGCGCCCCCGCGAGCTGGGCCTGATGACCTCGGGCCAGGCCATCGCCCACTCCGAGGAATCACCGCGCGACCACGCCCGCTACCTGCACGGCGCCCAGCTCTGGGTCGCCCTGCCCGACGCCACCCGCGACACCGCGCCCTCCTTCGAGCACCACCCCGTACTCCCCGAGGTCACCGGCGGCGGCGGACTCCACGCCACCGTCATCCTCGGCGACCTCGACGGCGCCGCCTCGCCCGGCACGATCCACACCCCGCTCGTCGGCGCCGACCTCACCCTCGCCGCCGGTACCGACGCCCGGCTCCCGCTCGACCCCGACTTCGAGTACGCCGTCCTCACCATGTCCGGCGAATCCCACGTCGACGGCGTCCCCCTCACCCCCGGCTCCCTGCTCTACCTCGGCTGTGGCCGCCGCGAACTCCCCCTGCGCGCCGACACCCCCGCCTCCCTCATGCTGCTGGGCGGCGAGCCCTTCGCCGAACGCATCATCATGTGGTGGAACTTCGTCGCCCGCACCAGCGAGGAGATCACCGAGGCCCGCACCGCCTGGCAGTCCGCCACCCGCTTCGGCGACGTCCACGGCTACGACGGCGAGCGCCTGTCCGCCCCCGACCTCCCGCCGGGCCCGCTGAAGGCGCGCGGCCGGGAGCGCTGACCGGGCCGGGGCCGCGGCGGGGAACGGCGCAGGGCCCCTGGGCGGCGGGGCGCGCCGGGCAGGGGCCCTGGGGGGAGCGGGGGGTCAGGACGCGGAGTGGTCCTGGGCCGCCTTCTGGACGTACTCGTCGGTGTACGTCTTCGACAGGTCGATCGTCTTGCCCTTCACGGTCGGGTCGACCGCGGTCAGGACGCGGAGCACCGTCTGCGGGGCGTCGGCCGGCATCTGGCCGGTCGGGTTGTACATGCCCATCTCGTTGGCCAGCGCCTGGACGTACTGGTCCTTGCCGCTGCCGGCGTAGAAGTCGGCCGGGACCTGCTCGGTGATCTCCGCGGCCGAGTGGGCCTCCATCCACTGGAGCGTCTGGTAGACGGCGTTGACCATCTTCTGGACGGTCTCCTTGTGGCTGTTGGCCCACGCCGTCTGGACGGTCAGCGCGGTGCCGGGGTACGGGCCGCCGAGCGCGGCCTTGGTGCCCGCCGCGGTGCGCATGTCCGCGATGATCGTCCCGAGCTGCTTCTTGAGCAGCGTCGAAATGGTCGGCTCGGTGGTGACACCCGCGTCGATCCGGTTGTGCTCGAAGGCCGCCACGAAAGTGGCACCGGCCGCCACCGCCACCAAGTGGGTGTCGGCCACCGCGATGTTGTTGTGGATCGCGAGGTACGAGGCGATGGTGGAACTGGCGGAACCGAGCGAGGTGACGCCGACGTTCTTGCCCTTGAGGTCCGCGGGCGACTTGATCGACGGCGCGTTCGTACGGGCCATCTCGACCATGCCGGGCGCCTGGAGGAGCTGGACGACCGCCTGGGTGTTCTTGCCCTTGAGCTGGAGCTTGAGGTTCGAGTCGTAGAAGCCGATCATGCCCTGGGCGTCACCCTTGAGCAGCGCGTCGGAGACCTGCGGCGTGCCCTGGAGGTTGGCGATCTTCACGTTCAGACCCTGCTTCGTGAAGTAGCCCATCCGCTGCGCCAGGATCAGCGGGAGGTAACTCTGGTTCGCCTGGTTCGACAGGGCGATCGTCACCGTCTCCAGCGACCCCGCGCTCGCCGCGTCGGTGGTCTTGTCGGACTTGCTGTCCGAGCAGGCCGTCACGCCTGTCGCCAGGACTACCGTCGCGGCTGCGAGAACGATCTTCTTGTGCCACATGTGCGTTGTCTTCTCCTCGGAAGCGGGTGGGTCGTGCGCCGTCTCGGGTCGTGCCGCGGGCCGCGAGTCGCCGCGGGGCGGTTGACCGTCGGGGGGATGGCGGAATGGGCGGGGATGGCGGGAGTCCCGGAGGCGGCCCCGGTCCCGGCGGTGCTGTCGCCGGTCACGGCGGTCACGCCTGCGCTCCGGACTTCTGCGGACGCGGCTGCCAGCTCAGCAGCCACCGCTCCAGCAGCGAGATCAGTCCCTCGGCCGCCAGCGCGAACGCGGCGGTGATGACGAGTCCCGCGTAGACCCCGTTGGGATCGAAGTTGGCCTGCGCCTGGAAGATGAGCAGCCCGAGGCCCTGCTGCGCCCCGAGCAGTTCGCCCACGATCGCGCCGGTGATGGCGAAACCGAAGGCCACGTGCAGGCTGGTGGTGATCCAGCTCAGCGCGGACGGGACGACCACGTGCAAGGTCACCCGGGTGTTGCTCGCGCCGAGGATGCGGGCGTTGGCGAGGAGATTGCGGTCCACCTCGCGGGCGCCCTGGAAGGCGTTGAAGAACACGCCGAAGAAGACCAGTACGGCGGCCAGCATGACCTTGGAGCTGATGCCGAGACCGAACCAGATCGCGAACACCGAGCCCAGCAGGATGCGCGGGATCGAGTTCAGGGTCTTGATGTAGGGGGCGAAGACATCGGCCAGGAAGCGCAGCCGGCCCAGCACGATGCCGAGGACGACACCCAGGGTGACCCCGATGCCGAAGCCCATCAGGGTCTCCTGCAACGTCACCCACACCTGGTCCCACAGCGGTCCCTGCGACGTACCGTCGCGCACCCAGCCCCACAGCTTCGAGCAGATGCCCGACGGCTTGCCGGAATAGAACGGGTCGACGACCTCCGTCGAGGCGAGCACCTGCCACAGGCCGATGAACGCGGCGAGGACGGCGGCCCTGACAACGTTGACCCACACGCGGCGCCTGGCCCGTTGTCGCCTGGCCAGCGCGGCGCGGGCCGCTCCGGCGTCGCTCTTCGGCGGTTCGGGTCGCGCGAGGATCTCGTCGGTCGCCGACCCGGTCGCGGTGTCGGTCTTCATAGGCTCATGCCTCTTCCGTACGGATGGTTCAGGCCGCCGATTCGGGCGCCACGGTCTCGGCCGACACGGTCTCGGGCCGCGCGGCCGTGCGGGAGTACGCGAGCTGCACCTCGTCCCGCAGCGCCTGCCAGACCCGTTCGTGGAGCTTGACGAATTCGGGAGTGTGCCGGATCTCGCGGGGATTGCGCGGCCGGGGGAGATCGATCTCGAACTCCTCCTTCACGGTGGCCGGTCCCGCCGTCAGCACCACGACCTTGTCGGCGAGCGAGATCGCCTCCTCCAGGTCGTGCGTGACGAACACGACCGAGGGCCGGGTCAGGTCCCAGAGCGAGAGCAGTTCGTCGGACATGATCTGACGGGTCTGCACATCGAGCCCGGAGAAGGGCTCGTCCATCAGCAGCACCCGCGGCTCGTTGATCATCGTCTGCGCGAGCGCCACCCTCTTGCGCATTCCGCCGGAGAGCTGGTGCGGGTGGTACCGCTCGAACCCGGCGAGGCCCACCCGGCGGATCCACTCGGCCGCGGCGGCGTGCGCCTCCTTGCGGGACGCGCCCCGGAAGCGCGGACCCGCCGCGACGTTGCCGATGACGGTCTTCCAGGGGAACACCGCGTCCGTCTGGAAGACGAACCCGACGTCCTTGCCAATGCCCTCCACCGGGCGCCCGTCGACGAGCACCTCACCGCTGTCCGGACGTTCCATGCCGGAGATCAACGAGAGAGTCGTCGATTTCCCGCATCCGGTGGGACCCACGACCGCGGTGAACTCTCCGGGCCTGACGGTGAAATCGATGTTGCGCAGGACGTCATGATTTCCGCCCTGCGGGGTACTGAAGGACTTGCACACGTCGCGCATCGCGATAGGCGATGTCGTCGGTTGCGGCGATTTGACTAGACCATTGCTGTGCCCGTGCTGGGATTCGCTTGCCACGCGAGTGAGGCTGCCAGAACCGACGGGCAGACACCAACCTCGTCGAACAAGGGTGCATTGACTTAAGCGTCCGGAGGCCGCTGACCTCACTCTCCGTCGACGTCGTTGTCCGGAGAAATTCCGTCTAGTGCCTCTTTCTCCCGACTATCCATAGTGGGTTAGACGCGGAGGGTTCTCCGGGGGTAGCTTCTGGCGAATGACGTTTCGCCATCTCGACATATCGCCTGAAACGCATCTTCCCGACCGGCTCGCACTGCGCATGCTCGTGGAGACTTTCCGGCCGGATGTGATGGACCGGCTCGTGGACAAAACCGAGCGCCGAGAGCGCCGCAGGCGTCTCCTGCCCGCACAGCTCATGATGTATTTCGTTCTGGCGATGTGGCTCTTCGGGGCCTCCTCTTATGAGGAGGTGCTCGCCAAACTCACCGGCGGTCTGCCCGAGATGTTCCCGGGCGCAGGCGTCGGCGGCTCGGGCGACGTGGCCAGCGCGGCGGCCATCGCGCGGGCCCGCATGCGGCTCGGCGTCGAACCCCTCAAGGCGCTCTGCGGCCACCTCGCCGACGCCGCGGGCCACGGGACCCGGCTGGACGGCGAGCGGGTCTTCGTCTACGAGAGCGTCGCGATGGAAGTGCCGGACACCCCCGCGAACAGGGCAGGTTACGGCTCCCCCGACACCATGGCGCCCCGGTTGGACAAGCACCGGTCGCTCGACGTGTGGGTGTCCTCGCTCACCGACTGCCGGCTGCGCGTCTCGGCGGTCGCGGCCATCACGCCCCGGGCCGAGGAGGGCGCCGAGGGCCTGCTCGCGCAGTGGCCGGAAGACCTTCTCGACAAGCGGGCGCTGGTGGTCGGCGACGAGGAACTGATCCCGGTCGCGCTGTGGTCGGCGCTGGCCGAGACCGGCGCCGACCAGATCTGGCGCTCCGGCGGCCTCGGACCCGCCCCGTACTCACTGCCGGTGATGCGCGAACTCCCCGACGGCTCCTACCTGTCGGAGCTGGCGGCGGACGCCGGTCCCGGCGAAGGTCCGGGGCCGGGGACCGCGGTCCGGGTGGTGCCGTGCGGCGACCGCACGGCCGCGCGAGCCGCCGCCGCGGGACCGGTCCTGGGCGCTCCGCTGCTGGTCACCTCGGTACTCGACAGCACGGTGCCGGCCGACGAGATCAGGGCCCGGTACGAACAGGCGGCCGTCGCGAGCGGCGACGGGGTCGCCCACTTCGTCGAGCAGATCACCGGGCCACGGGTGCTATTACGGTCGAAAAGCCCTGAACTCGTGCAGCAGGAAATATATGCCCTCCTGTGCACCTATCATGCCGTCGGACACCTCGTATCGCCGCCGCTTTCGGTGGGTCCGATTTCGACCGATCCGACCACTGGACTGGGGGAGTGGGCGGCGGTGAGGCCGCGTTAAGTCAGTAGCGCAACCCTTTGCTCCTGCGGGCACGCGTGTGCTGCAATAAAGTTCCCGCAGAGGGCGTGGAAGTGAACAGACACAAAGAGCCTCCGACCTGGTACGCAGTGGTATGCGGTCGGAGCCGAACGTCTCATCGCGGTGAACCGGATAATCAAGCGTCGCCGCGCCATGCGGCGGCGTTATGAGGGTTAAGGGTTAGTGAATGGAAGACCAGCGGTCTCACGGAGCCGGCAATCCGTTGACATGCGGGGACCGCTTGACGAAGCACGATGCGGCGACGGCATGACGAGCGCGCGGAGACGGGGTCGCGCGCCCGCACCGAAATGGATCTCCCCCCTCACCGGGCTCGGCTCCAGGCTCTGGACCAAACGCAAGCTCGGTGACTGGCGGCTGCGCAATCGCATGCTGCTCCTCGTGCTCGTCCCGCTGATCGCGATCATTCCGCTGGCGGGCGTGCGCGTGTTCTCCGCGGTCGGCAACCTCCGGAGCGCGGCCCATATCCAAGGGCAGGCGCAACTCGCCCGGCAGGTGTCCACGCTGGTCAGCGCGCTCGACGACGAACGCGACCTCACCCAGTTGGCACTCACCGGGTCGGGTACCGCCAAGGACGACAAGCTCGCGGCGGCGCAACAGGCCACCAACGCGCAGGTGAAGGCGTTCGGCCAGAGCCTGGACGAACACCGGAGCAGCGTCGACGCGCTGCCCGCCGCCGTACGCCTGATCGGCGTGCGCGCCGAGGCCCGGCTCGGTGACCTGACCCCGCTGCGCGCCTCGACCAAGGGCCTCGCCCACGGCGCCAACACGCCGACCTTCAGCGCCTACAGCACGATCATCGGCAATCTGCTGGACTTCAGCCAGCAGCTCGCGGCGGTCGGCTCCGACCACACGCTCGGCAGCCTGGTCACCACGCTCGCCTCGATCGAGCAGATCGAGCAGCAGACGTCGAGCGAACGCGGCTTCATCGTCGACGCGCTCGACCGCGGCTTCACACTGGAGCTCAAGGAGAACATCGAGCAGGCGCACTTCGAGACCGCCAACGGCACCTTCACGAACAACGCGTCGACCTCGCTGCTCAACCTGTACCAGTCGACGGTCAGCGGCGACAAAGTCGGCGCGGCCGACGGCACCATCCAGGTGGTCGCCACCGCCGCGCAGGAGGACATCCCGCTCGACAGCCTCGGCATCACCAAGGCCACCGCGTTCCAGCAGATCACCGACAAGCTCGACGCCGTACGCACCGTCGAACGGCAGACCGTGGCGGACCTCAACGACCGGTCCTCGCACCTGCTGTCGGCCGTGCGCACCCAGCTCTACCAGAACATCGCCATCATCGTCGCCGTGGTCGCGCTGTCCTTCCTCGGCGCGCTGATCCTGGCCAGGTCCGTGGTCCGGCCGCTGCGCCAACTACGGGTGTCCGCACTGGACGTGGCCGACAACCGGCTGCCGGGCGCGGTCCGCCGACTGCGCGACGTGAACCCCTCGGAGACGGACCGGCCGGTACGGGTCGAGCCGATCGAGGTGCAGTCGCAGGACGAGGTCGGCCAGGTCGCGCGCGCCTTCGACCGCGTGCACTTCGAGGCGGTCCGGCTCGCCACCGAGCAGGCGCGGATGCGCTCCAACGTCAACGCGATCTTCACCAACCTCTCGCGGCGCAGTGAGAGCCTGGTGCTGCGCCAACTCCAGCTCATCGACGACCTGGAGAACAGCGAGCAGGACCCCGGTCAGCTCACCGCCCTGTTCCAGCTCGACCACCTCGCGACCCGCATGCGCCGCAACAACGAGAACCTGCTGGTGCTCGCGGGCGAGGAGCAGAGCCGCCGCTGGGACCAGCCGGTGTCGCTGTTCGACCTGGTCCGCGCCGCGACCGCCGAGGTCGAGCAGTACGAGCGCGTGGTGCTCTACGAACTGCCCGACGTGGCGGTGGTCGGACATGCCGCCACCGACGTCGTCCACCTGATGGCCGAGATCATCGAGAACGCCACGACGTTCTCCGGCCCCGAGACCCAGGTGCTGGTGGGCGCCAAGATGCTCACCGCGGGCGATGTGGTCCTGGACATCGCGGACGCGGGCATCGGCATCCGGCCCGAGGAGCTGGAGCGGATCAACCGGCGGCTCGCCGAGCCCCCGGTCCTCGATGTCGCGATCTCCCGCCGCATGGGCCTGTTCGTGGTCGGCCGGCTGGCGGCCAAGTACGGCATCCAGGTGCGGCTGACCAGTACGGGCAGGACCGGCCTGAACGCGCTCATCCGGATCCCACTGACTTTGCTGGTGTCCGCGAGCGAGTTGGAGGTGGACGGCCCGCAGGTCTTCGACCAGTCGGCGCTGCGGCCCGGACCGTACGACACCGGCGAGATGGCCGGGCTGCCGGGCGGCGGGGTCGCGGCCGGACAGGCGGGCGACCCGCGCTTCGACGGCCCCTACGGGCCCGCGGGCACGCCCTCGCGCGGCCGGTCGTACGACGACGTTCCGGCGGGCCGCCACTCCGGTCAGCCCGACGGCGGCTTCCCGTGGTTCCACGACCAGGAGGAGGGCGGCGGCCCCGACGGCGACTTCTCGTGGTTCGCCTCGGAAGAGGAGGAGGCCGAGGCGGTCGCGCGCCTGGAAGGGCACGGGTCCGACCGGTTACCGATCTTCGACGCGATGAGGTCGCAGTGGCCGGCCGGGCAGGGACCGCAGCGGGCGCAGCCCCCACAGGGGCACGTACGTCCGCAGGTCCCGCCGCAGCCGCAGGCGCTGCCCCACCAGCGGGTCCAGCCGCCGGCCCAGCGTCCGCAGCCCCTGCCGCAGCCCCAACCCCAGGCGCAGCTCCGGCCGCAGGCGCAACCCCGCCCGCCGGCCCAGCCGCCGGGCAACCCCGGTCACCCCGCACCCTCGTGGGCCCGGCCGGGCCCCGAGGACGCGGGCGGCCAGGCGACCGGAGGCACGACCGCCCAGGGTCTGCCCCGGCGGGTGCCCCTGAACAACCTCTCGGCCGAGGCGCGCCCGCGCGGCCCGGTGCCGCAGCCGAACGCGGCGCCCACCGCCCCCCGCGCGGCGAACCTGATGAGGGATCGGCTGTCGAACTTCCACCAAGGGGTCAGACAGGGTAAGGATGGGTCCGACCGCGAGGGGCCCGGCCGGACGCCGGGCGGATCGGGTCCGCTATGAGCGGACTCACAGCTCCCACGACCTCCGTGTTTCCCGTGTTTCCCCTGTCCGTAGCGCCGTCGGACGACGTCCTCGGCAGCATAGGAAGCAGCTACACCCATGAGCGATCTGAGCAACGAAGCACAGAACCTGAACTGGCTCATCGCCAACTTCGTGAAGCAGGTGCCGGGAGTCGCGCACGCGGTCGTGATCTCCTCGGACGGCGTTCAACTCCTGGCCTCCGCGTCCCTGCCCAGGGACCGCGGCGAGCAACTCGCCGCGATGGCCTCGGGCCTGGCGAGTCTGACGCAGGGCGCGGCCCTGCTCTTCGAGGCCGGGGTGGTCACGCAGACCGTCGTCGACATGGAGAACGGATTCCTCTTCCTGATGTCGGTCAGCGACGGCTCCGTGCTGGTGGTGCTGGCCTCGCCGACCTGCGACATGAAGGTCGTCGGTTACGAGATGGCGTTGCTGGTCGAGCGGACCGGCGACGTCCTCACGCCCGACGTGCGCAGGGAACTGCAGAACGCGCTGGCCGGCTGAGGGCCGGCGCGATGGGCCGTCCGAATCACACCCGGAAGGATGTGCGTTCGTGAGTGGAGACCGAGACCGAAGGCGCAACTCGCCGTTCGTCCGTCCGTACGCCGTCACCCGCGGCCGGACGACGGCGCGGACCGACTTCGCGCTGGAGGCCCTGGTCGGTACGACCGCTCTCGCCTGGGAGAGCGGTGTGCGGTTCTTCCCCGAGCAGCAGGCGATCTGCCGGCTGTGCATGAACCTCACATCGGTGGCCGAGATCTCCGCGCTGATGAACATCCCGCTCGGCGTGACCCGCGTCCTGGTGGGCGACCTCGCCGAGAGCGGCTTCGTCATCGTCCAGCAGCCCACGTACGCCGAGGGCCGGCCGGACGTCACGCTGCTGGAGCGGGTGCTCACCGGGCTGCGCGGCCTCTGAGGCCGCGCGGTCGCGGTACCCGAGGTCCGGTCCCGCGACCGGTCCTGCCCTGTTCCCGGCCGTACGACGGCCGCGCCCGACGACCTACGGAGTGCCGTGCCCGAACTGTCCAGCCTCGCCCTGTCCTTCGGGGCCGCGGCACGGGACTACGACCGCTACCGGGTGGGTCCCTCGGCCCGGATGCTCGACTGGCTGCTGCCCGCGGACTGCCCCTCGGTGCTCGACCTGGGCGCCGGGACCGGGCTGCTGACCCGGTGGCTCGCCGAACGGGTCGAGGACGTCGTGGCGGTCGAACCCGACGCGCGCATGCGGCGGGTGCTGACCGGCGTCTGCCCGCGGGCGACGGTGCTCCACGGGTTCGGCGAGCGTATTCCGCTGCCGGACGCGCGGGTCGCCGCGGTCACGGTGTCCTCGGCGTGGCACTGGATGGACCCGGCCCTCACGCTCCCCGAGATCGCCCGGGTGCTCACCCCGGGCGGCTCGCTCGGCATCCTCTACACCCGCCGCGACCGGCGGGTGCCCTGGGTGGACGTGCTGGACGCCTACGTCCACGACGAGATGGGCAACGACGACTGGATCGGCGACCTGATCCAGCGCATGTCCGACGGACCGTGGCTCCCCGACGGTGTCCCCTTCGCGCCGCCGCAGGCTCATGTCGTCACCTGGACGGCCGAGTTGACCGTCGAGGAGGTCGTCGCGATGTTCGCCACCTACAGCAGGTACATCGCCCTGCCGGACGGCCAGAAGCGCGAACTCGCGGACCTGATCGAGGCGAAGGTCCGCGAGACGGCCGAGATGCGGGACGGCCTGGTCGTGATGCCCATGATCTGCCACGGCTGGCGCACCCGCCTGACCGCTTCCTGATCCGTCGGGCGGTCAGTTCGCGCGGGGCTCCTCGGCCTCCGCCGGCCGGGTCGCGGTGGCGATGCCGATCCGGTTCCAGGCATTGGTCGCCGCGACGGTCCAGATCAGGCGGGCCGTGGCGTCGGGGCCGAGGAGGGTGGTGACCTCGGCGTGGACGGCGGCCGGGACGGCGCCGTCGGCGGGGCGGGTGAGGTGCCGCGCCAGGTCGAGGGCGGCGCGCTCGGCGGGCGTGAAATCGGGGGAGTCGGGCCACTGGGGGAGAGCGGCGAGCTTGAGCGGAGGGTGGCCCGCCGCGAGGGCGGCCTCGTGGTGCAGGGCGGTGCAGTAGGCGCAGCCGTTCATCTGCGAGACGTGCAGGCTGACCAGTTCGGCGATCTCGGGAGCCAGGCCCTCGGCGGAGACCCGGGTCAGCTCGGTGAGCGCCTGGAGGGCGTCGGGGGCGGCGGCGGTGGGGTTGACCTGCGGCATGGGCGTGGCTCTCAGGGGTGTGGGGGCGGGGTCTGTTCGAAGCTGACCGGTGTCTCGGGGGTGAGCTCCAGGTCGGCGCCGGTCACCGGGGCGTCGGCGTGGATGAGGATGTTGTAGTGGTTGGGGAAGTGACAGGCGTCAAAGCCGAGGACCGTGCCGACGGTCCGTCCGCCGATACGGACGGTGTCGCCGCGGTCGATGACACCGCCGCGGTCCAGTTCGACGAAGCCGAGGAAGCCCACGCGGTCGATCCGCGCCCCCGGCGCGCTGTCGGCGTGGTCGGTGGTGACCAGCTCATGGACCTCGCCCGCGCGCACGCAGCGGCTGGCGTGGGGTTCCAGGGCCATGCCGCGGTCGTCGCGGCGGTGGATCAGGACCTTGACCAGACAGCCGTGGACGGTGCGCTTGAGGCCGTCCTCGCGCGGGGCGGCAGCCCTTTCGGGGGTCGGCTCTTGAACGGCGGGTTCTTGAGCGGTGGGTTCTTGAACGGCGGGTTCTTGAGCGGCGGGTTCTTGAGCGGTGGGCTCGTGCGTGGCGGGCTCTCGCGCCGCGGGCGGGGTCAGCACGCCGTCACCTCCGTACGCCGGTACGCGGCCTCGACCAGCTCCAGGGCCGCCGTACCGCCGTGGTCGACGCGGTACGGACCGCGGAGCCGGGCGGTGAAGTCCGCGAGGATCGCCGCGTACTCGTGCCGGAGCGAGGACTTGAAGCCCTGGTGCCCGGCCAGCATGTCGGCGTGGTGCACGGACCCGTCGGCCAGCGTGACCGTCACGTCCTTCAACTCGCCCGGATACGACCAGTCCAGCTCGACCGTGGCACGCGCGGCGCCGGAGACGGAGCGCAGCCCGATCGTCGCGGTGCGGTCGAGCCCCGTCCCGTCGTAGCCGATCCGGGCGGTCTCGACGGTCACCTCGCCCAGCAACAGCCGTACCAGGTCGAACGCGTTGGGCCCGTTGTCGGCGACGCAGCCGCCACCGCACCGGGCCGGGTCCAGATACCAGCGGTCCCGCCCGATGTGCTCCTCGATCCGCTCGAAGTACCGGACCGTGACCCGCTCGACCGGCACGTCCCGCGGCAGCCCGGCGGCCAGCGCCCTGACCGCCGCGTTGTAGCGCCGGTGGAAGGCGGTGAACAGTGGCACCCCGGACGCCTGCGCGAGCGCGGTCAGTTCGGCGCCCTCCGCGCCGGTGAGGGCCAGCGGCTTCTCCACGCACACGGGTACGCCCGCGCGCAGGAAGTCGGCGCAGAGCGCCGCGTGGGCGTCGTTCGGGACGGTGATCACCACGCCGTCGAGCGGCGGCCCGGCGGCGAGGAGTTCGCGGTGGTCGCGGTAGGCAGGTACGGCCCCGGACGCGTCCTGTCCGCCCCTGGCGGCGAGTGCGGCCGGGTGGCGGTCGCAGACGGCGGCGAGGCGGGCCGCCGGGGAGGCGTCGAGGGCGGCCAGGTAGAAGCGGGAGATGACGCCCAGGCCGACGACGGCGATCGAGTGCCGGGTCATCGGCGAAGGCCCCCGTCCAGCGGGACGGGCGCGGTCAGGCCGAACCGCCCTGCCACATCGCCGAGTTCGCGGTACTGCCCGGCGGTGACCGGCACACCGTCCGCACGGTGGGCGTCGGCCGTCGCGCCCTCGGTCCAGCCGGGGTAGCGGACGGGGGAGGCGGGGTCGACCGGCGGGCAGGCGAGCAGGCTGCCGAACAGCGAGTCGGCGTCCGAGGCGACGTCCTCCCGCGGGCGGAGCATGGCGGGGGCGATGGCGGCGACCAGAGTGCCGATGTCGTCGTCGCGGCCCGAGGGGCGCCCGTCCCCGTCCAGCGCCTCGGGGGCCGGGCCCAGGCCGGAGCCGCTGACCAGACCGGCCAGCACCTCCACCGCGAGCCCGAGCCCGTAGCCCTTGTACGCGCCGGTCTCCGGTGCGCCGCCGAGCCAGCCGAGGTACGCCTGGCCGCGGTCGAAGGCCGCCGGGTCGGTGACCGGAAGCCCGGCCTCGTCGGTCAGCCAGCCCTCGGGCACCGCCCGGCCCGCGCGGGCGGCGGCGCGCACGCGTCCGGTGGGGACGACGGTGGTGCTCATGTCGAGCACGAACGGGTGGCGCGGCCCGGCGGGGGCCGCGACGGCGAGCGGGTTCGTGCCGAGCATCGTGACCCGGCCGCCCGGCGGCCGGGCGATGCGCTGACGGCCGCAGTTGGAGGCCACCAGGCCGACCATGCCGCGGTGCGCCGCGCGGGCCGCGTGGTACCCGGCGCAGCCCAGATGGGTGGCGTTGTGGACGCTGACCAGGCCGACGCCGAAGCGCTCCGCGCGCTCGACGGCCAGGTCCATCGCGTCGGCCGCGGCCCACAGGCCGAGCGCGCGCCGGGCGTCCAGGCGGACCGCGGCGCCGAGATCCACGGTACGGTCCGGCTCGGCCGCCGGGTCGGCGCGGCGCTCCTCGAACAGCGGCAGATACAGCCGGGTCAGATTCGTCACGCCATGGGAGCTCATCCCGGCCAGATCGCCGTAACACAGCGCCTCGGCCGCCGTGACCGCCCGCTCCCCGGCGAGACCGCACCGCGTGAAGACGCCGGTGACGAAGGTCAGCAACTCCTCATACGCGAGGCGCACGGTACTGTCCGGCGCCCGCGCCGGAAGGGTCGACTGCGGTGGGCTCGACAACGGCATGGGGCTCGTTCCTCCTGCTGACGGGCGTGGACGGCGCAAGTGGCGTGGACGGCGCGGGAAGTGACGGCGGCGCGGACGGCGCGAGCGGTACGGCGGGCGCGGGCACGGCAGGCGACACGGCCGCGTCGAAGGCGGCCAGGAGGCGCGGGACCGTGGCCGCGAAGGCGTCCAGGTCGGCCAGATCGGCGAACTCACCCGCGGCGTGGGCGCGGTTGGCGTCCAGGCTGCCGGGGCCCAGGACGACGGTGTGGGCGTCGGGCACGCCGGACATCCAGATCGCGTCGCAGGTGAAGGCGGGTTCGGCGGCGGGCCACCGCGGCACCCCGGCGCGGTCGAGCAGCGGACCGAGCCACGACGGGTCGCCGTCGAGCGCGGGCAGGCCGCGCTTGAGCCAGTCCAGCCGCAGGATGTCCGCCGCGTCGGCCGCGGTGCGGGCGAACCGCCGGCTGTGCCGGAAGGCGGCGCAGAAGGACTCCAGCCCCTCGGCGACGGCGTCGCCCAGCAGCCGCTCCAGCCGCCGTCCGGTGGCGGCCGAGCCGTAGGAGAGGTTGAGCAGCAGGTCGCCGCTGCCGTAGACGCGGTTGTGCAGGTCGCCGGTGCGCAGGCCCGCCACGCACACCTGCCCGTCGGCCGGGTCGAGTCGCGGGTCGAGCGCGGCGGCGAGGTGCTGAGCGAGATGGCCGAGCAGGACGGTGGCGTTGTGCCCCGCCCCGGGCCGGTCGTCGATCGCGTCACGGCCGCGGACGCTCAGCCGCGCGGTCATGGCCGCGGTGCTGCGGGTCAGGGCCCGGCCGCCGGTGGGTTCGCAGAAGACGTTGAGCCGCCCGTGGTGCCCGGCGTCCACGAGGGGACGGGTGCCGAAGGCGCCGAGCGCGCCGCCCTCCTCGCCGGAGACGGCCTGCACCAGAATCCGGGTGTCGCGGGGGAGTTCGGGCCGCTCCCGCAGGGCGCGCCGCAGTCCGGCCAGCAGCGCGACGGCCGGGCCCTTCGCGTCGATCGCGCCCCTGCCGTGGAAGCGGTCACCGTCGAACGAGACCGGTTCGAGGCCCGCGACGGTGTCGAGGTGGACGTTGAACATCACCGTACGGTCGCGCGGTGCCCCGGCCGGGCCGAGGGCGAGCACCAGGCTGGGCTGGCAGGCCAGGAACTCCGGCCGCTCGGCGGCGGCTTGACGTACCAGGAGCGGTACGTCGTCGCGGTCGACGCAGGCGGGCGGCGGGGCCGCGTGGTGCAGGACGGTGAAACCGAGTTCGGCGGCGGCCCCCGCGTAACGGCGCTGCGCCTCCCACAGCGCGGGTGCGGGCGCGTCGGGGCCGCACTCGAGCGGGCCGGCCGTCGGCAGGGCGAGCAGGTCGAGCAGCAGGGCGCGGTCGGCGGGGCTGAGCGGGCTCACCGAGCGGGCTCCCGCAACGCCGCCCCGTCCGGCGGGGTGTGCGCGATGGTGCCGCCGGGCACCCGCGCGCACGCGTCCAGCAGATTCCGCAGCGCCACCCCGCTCCTGACGAAGGCGGCGTGGCACCGCTCCTCCGGATCGCGGTGGTCCTCGTGCGGCCGTACGGCGATGTGCGGTTCGATCGACAGCGCGCCCCGGTAGCCGTGGGCCAGCAGGGCGCGCAGACAGTCGGCGATCCGCAGGTCGCCGGTGCCCGGCTCGCAGTAGGCGGGGCGGCCGTCGGGGGCGATGACGGCGTCCTTGACGTGGACGTGCAGGATTCGGTCGGCGTACGGCAGCAGTTCGGTCAGCAGCCGGTGGCCGTCGTAGCCGTACGCGGGGCCGTTGCCGGTGTCGAAGAGCAGGGCGAGCCCCGGGCCCGCGGTCTCCAGGAGGCGGACCGTACGGGTCGCGTCGGCGCCCGCCCAGCCGGAGCAGTTCTCGTGCAGCAGCGTCAGGCCCGACTCGGCGGCGCGGTGGGCGAGTTCGCGGACGCGGCGCAGCGCCTCACGCTCCCAGGCGTCGGCGTCGAGCCCGTCGTTCGGGAAGGACATCACGCGGACGAAGCGGGTGCCGAGCCGGGCGCATCGCTGTTCCAGGACCGCGAGTTCGGCCAGGTCGGCGGCGAAGTCACCGGTCACCGGGCGGGCCCAGCCACCGATCCTAGCGTCCACCGCGGCGACCGACACCCCGGCGTCCGCGAGCGTCCCCGCGACCCGGTCGAAGGCGGTAGGGGACAGGTCGGCGACCGGCGTGCCGTCCACGGTCCGCAGCTCGACCGACCGCCAGCCCAAGGCGCTGACGGCCGCGATCTGGCCCTCCACGCCGAGCGCGGCCTCGTCGCCGATCCCGGTGAGGCGCAACGGCTCGTCCGCCCGTACGGCGGTCTGCTGTTCAGCGGGCACCGGCCAACTCCCTTCGTGGGCCCGAGGCGTCGGGCGGGGCCGCCAGATTCTTGGCGTCGGTGAGCAGGCCGACCACGCGCGCCTGTCGCGCGAAGTCCGTGGGGCAGGGGCCGTCGTCCCCGGCGAAGTCGGCGTAGGCGCGGAGCATGAACGCGGTCAGGGCGTCGTCGCGGAACACCTCGCGGTCCCCGGCCGGGCATTCCGGTGTGGTCAGGCGCAGTTGGGCGTAGTGGTCGCCGGCGTCGGCCGGGTAGTGGCCGACGGCGGTGCCGCCGTCGAATCCGAGCGTGATCCGGCGCTCGCGCACCGGTGAGGTGAGGTCGGAGCGGATGTCGGCGAGCACGCCGTCGCGGTGGGCCAGGCGCACCTCGGCGCCGCCGAGCCGGGGCAGCCGCCGTCCGTCCACGTCCAGGTCGGTGCACGAGGCGCCGACCACCTCGGCGTCCCCGGCCAGCCGCAGCAGGACGCCGAGCGCGTGCGGGATCTCGATGTCGAACGCCGTGGGGTGCCCCGAGGTGGCGAGCGTGCGCTGGAAGCGCGGCTTGTCCTGCACGACCGAGATCTGCCGCAGCGCGCCGAGACCGGGCCGCTCCTCCACGAGGGCGATCAGCCGGTCGGTGAGCGTGCTCGCCAACCAGGGCGCCACGACGGTGGCTTGGACACCGGGCCGCCCCACCAGCTCCACCAGCCGCGCGAGATCGCGCGGCCCCGCCGCGAGCGGCTTCTCCAACAGCAGCCTGCGGAAGCCGAGTCGGAGCAGTTCGGCCACGACCTCGGCGCGGGCGAGCGGCGGGGTGCAGATGTGCACGACCGTGCGCTCCGGGTCCAGCGACTCCCGTGCCCGCGCGAGCGAGTCCACGACGCTCAGACTGGTGTCGCCCGCCGCCCGGGCCCGTTCGGCCGGGTCGCGGTCGAAGGCGATCACCGGCTCCGGCGCGAAGAGCCGGGGCCGCAGGTCCCGCGCCTTGGCGAGGACCGGCAGGTGCAGACCCGCCCCCGCGCGGCCGAGGCCGAGGACCATCGTGCGCAGCGGCATCTCCTGCGTCAGCCTTCCGTCGACTTCGGTGGGGGCGGGGGAAACGAAGCGGAACAGGGCGGTACGGGACAGCGGGGGGAAAACGCCGGGCGCCGGGGGGAGTTGCGGAAAAGAGAGGGCAGGGCGCGACGACGTCGGTCAGCCTGCTCGCCCGAACCGGGCGAAGTCAAACAAACGCGCCGATAGCGCCCTTTTGTGTGAATCCCCCCGTCGGCCGCGCCGCCGACCCCCGTCCGGCCGAGGGCCTGGCATAGCGTCGGCCTCCAGCGCGTCCGGGACGCCCGGTTCGTCCGACACGACCGGGCGAACCGCCGCGTCCGGACGAACGACCGCGTCCGGATGGACCAGCGCATTCGGCGTACCCGGCGTATCCGGGCAGCAGAGAGGCGGAGATGGACCTCCAGCACACCGTCGAGCCGCGCGAACCGGCCCCCGCCGACGTGCCATTCTTCACCCAGGCCGAGTCCTTCTCCGCCCTCTGGCCGCGGATCGAGCGGCACCTGTCGGAGATGTTCGAGGACGGGAAGTTCTCCCACGGCACCAAGGTGGCGGAGCTGGAACGGGCGCTCGCCGCCTACACCGGCGCCCGGCACGTCATCGGGGTCAACAGCGGCACCGACGCCCTGGTCCTGCTGCTGCGCGCGGCCGGTCTGCGGCCGGGGGACGAGGTCGTCGTCCCGGCCTTCAGCTTCGTGGCCTCCGCCTCCTCGGTCGTCCTGGCGGGCGGGCGGCCGGTGTTCGCGGACATCGACCCGGTCACGTACGCCCTCGACCCCGCCTCGGTGGAGCGCGTGCTCACCCCGCGCTGCCGCTTCCTGATGCCGGTCCATCTCTTCTGCCAGCTCGCGGACGTGGAACGGCTCGGCGAACTGGCCGGGCGGCACGGGCTCACCGTGGTCGAGGACAGCGCCGAGGCGATCGGCATGCGCCGCGAGGGCGTCCACGCGGGGCTGTTCGGCGCCGGAGGGGTGCTGTCGTTCTTCCCGACCAAGACCCTGGGCGCGATCGGGGACGCGGGGGCGGTGCTCACCGACGACGACGAGATCGCCCGTACCGTGGACGCGCTGCGCCACCACGGGCGGTTCGGGCGCACCATCGCGGACTTCACCACCATCAACACCAGCAGTTCGCTGCCGGGCTGCAACAGCAAGATGGACGACGTGCAGGCGTCCGTACTGCTCGCGAAGCTCACCCGGCTGGACGCGGACATCGCCCGCAGGGAAGCGCTGGCCGACGCGTACAGCCGGCGGCTGGCCGGAACGCCGGGCATCCTGCGGCTGCCGACGGTCGTGGCCCGCGGCGGCACGGCCGATCCGGTCTTCTACGTCTATCTGATCGAGGCCGAGCGCCGTGACGAGCTGGCCGGGCACCTGGCCGCGCACGGCGTGAGCACCGAGACGTACTACCCGAGCCCGCTGCACCTCCAGCCCTGCTTCGCCGAACTCGGCCACCAGCCGGGCGACTTCCCCGTGGCCGAGGCCGCCTGCGCGCGCACCCTCGCGCTGCCGCTCTACCCCGATCTGACCACCGAGGCCGTGGACCGGGTCTGCGATCTGGTCCAGGACTTCTTCTCCGGAGCCGGAGCCCGCCCATGACGCCCGCGACCACGCCGACGCCCACCACCGTGCCCCCGCCCCCCGCGCCCGCGACGGCCCGGGGCGACCGCCCGCGGCTGCCGTTCTTCCCCCCCGACCTGTTCGAGGCCGACCGCGAGCACCTGCTGCGCGTCGTGCGCGAGACCGGCACCGGACCGGCCCAGAAGTTCATCCTCGGCGAGCACACGGCCCGCTTCGAGCAGGCCCTGCGCGAACAGCTCGGCGCCGCCGACGTCGTCGCCTGCGGCAGCGGCACCAGCGCGCTGACCCTGGTGCTGGCCGCGATGGACGTCGGCGCGGGCGACGAGGTCGTGGTCCCGGCCTTCGGCTGCGCCCCGCTGGCCGGTTCGGTCGTGGCGCTCGGCGCGACACCGGTCTTCGCCGACATCGACCCCTGGACCATGGTGGTCGACCCCGACGACATGGAACGCCGGATCACCCCGCGCACCAAGGCCCTGATGCCCGCTCACATGTTCTCGGTGATGGCGGACATGCCGCGCCTGACCGCGCTCGCGCGGGACCGCGGGCTGCGGCTGGTCGAGGACTCCGCCGTCGCGCAGGGCGGCGTCCAGGGCGGGGTTCCCGCGGGGCTGGCGGGCGAGGCGGGGGTCTACTCCTTCGTCCAGGTGAAGACCTTCGGCACGGCGGGGGAGGGCGGCGCGGTCGTCACCCGCGACGCGGAACTGGGCCGTACGGTACGGATGCTGCGCAACCACGGGCAGGACGGCGTCCACCGCTTCGTCCACCACCGGATCGGCTGGAACAGCCGGTTCGACGAGGTGCTCGCCGCCTTCCAGCTCCACCGCCTGCCGGGGCTGGCCGGTCGTCTGGAGCGCCGCGCCCGGATCGCCGGTCACTACACCGAGCGCTTCGCCGACCTCGCCGAGCGCGGTGTCCTCGCCCCGCCGCCCGGCCGCGACGGCCGCTGCTATTACGTCTACACGCTCCAGTGCGACCGGCGCGACGCGCTCAAGGCGCACCTGGCCGAGCGCGGTGTCGACTCGCACGTCTACTACCCGCTGCCGCTGCCCCGCCAGCCCGCCTTCTCCGGCTTCGCCGCCCCCGGCGACAGCTGGCCCGCCGCGGAACGCGCGGGCGAGCGGATCCTCTCCCTGCCCGTCTACCCGCACCTGAGCGACGCGCAGGTGGAGTACATCGCCGACGCCGTCAGGGAGTTCGCCCTGGCCCCCTGACGCCCGCGGTCCGCCGGACAGGCGCTAGAGCCGTACGACGCGCTCCCCTGACAGCCGGCCCGTCGTGTCGAAGAGCAGCCGGGCCGCCTTGGTGATCGCGCCGAGGTCGTAGGCGCGGTGGGCCTGGAGCAGGACGATCAGGTCCGCCTCGGCCGCGGCCGACAGCGCGTCGTCGTACCGCCGCAGCCGGGGGTCCGCCAGCGGCAGGTCCGCCGCGTGCGGGTCGTGCCAGCCGACCCGCGCGCCGAGGTCGAGCAGCCCGCTCGCCACCTCGAGCGCGGGCGACTCGCGCAGGTCGTCGGTGTCGGGCTTGTACGCGGCGCCGAGCAGCGCGACGCGGGCGCCCGGCAGCGGCACCCCGCGGTCCTGGAGCAACCGCGAGGCGCGCGCGACGACATGGCCGGGCATGACGCGGTTCGCGCGCAGGGCGGCCCGTACGACCTGGAACGCGTCGGCGGGCGCGCCTTGCAGCAGGTAGACCGGGTCGACCGGGATGCAGTGCCCGCCGACGCCGGGGCCGGGGCGGAACGACTGGAAGCCGAAGGGCTTCGTCGCCGCGCACGCCACCACGTCCCACACGTCCGCGCCCACATCGTGGCAGTAGCGGGCGAATTCGTTGACCAGGGCGATGTTGACGCTGCGGTAGGTGTTCTCCAGCAGCTTCGCCAGCTCCGCCTCGCGCGTGCCGCGGGCCACGATCACCCGGTCCACGAAACGCTCGTACAGCGCCGCGCACTGCTTGGCGCACACCTGCGTCACCCCGGAGACCACCTTGGGCGTGTTGCCGATGCCGAAGAACTGGTTGGCCGGATCGACGCGTTCGGGGGAGTAGCCGAGGTGGAAGTCCCTCCCCGCGACCAGCCCCGACGCCTCCAGCAGCGGTCTGGCCAACTCCTCGGTGGTGCCGGGGAACGAGGTCGATTCGACGACGACCAGCGTTCCCGGCCGCAGATGCGCGGCGACCGTACGACAGGCGGCGGTGAGCGGGCCGAGGTCGGGGCCTCCTTCGGGGGTCAGGCCGGTGGGGACGCAGATCGCGACGGCCTGGGCCCGCGTGAGCGGCGCGGGGTCGGTGTCGACGGCGAAACCGGCGGCGAGCATCCGGGTCACGTCCGCGTCGGTGACGTCACGGACCGGGGACCGCCCGCCGCGCAGCGCGGCGACGGTCGACGGCGCGATGTCGTATCCGGCCACCGCGAGCCCGGCGTCGGCGGCGGCGCGGGCGAGGGGAAGACCCACGTATCCCAGGCCCACCACCAGCAGATCGAAGGACATGACCGAGACTCCCCGGGGACGGTGGGCGCTGCGCGACGGGCGGTCCGGGAAGGCGCCCCGGGGCCCGCTCACCGCGATCTTGAACCAGTCCCCGCCCGGCCCGTGCGTGTGGCGGCCGGGCGGCGGTCATGAGGGTGAATTCTTCACCCTGTCGGCGCTGGTCCGGCCTTCGCAGGAGCCGGGAGCGGCCGGTGACGACCCGCGTCCGGCGCCGACGAGCAGCGGGCCGGGCCACGATCGGGCCATCGGGCTTCCCGCGACACGGCGACGGCGGCACATCCCACAGTCATATGCGAACCTTCTTCCGATATGGTCCACTTCGTGCGAACCCGGACATTCGGTCCGGACCGTTCGAGGAGAGTTCATGACCCGTTTTGTCACGGCGAAGCGTGCCGCTGTCGCAGCCACCGCCACCGGCGCCGCAGCCCTCGCCCTGGTGGCCGGTTCCTCCGCCACCGCCACCGCGACCGCCACGCAGGTACGCGCCACCCCGCCGTCGCTGACGCTGGACTTCAGCGGCAACAACAGCGCGGGCGCCGCCGCCAGCACCGTGGGCGCGGGCTTCGGCGGCAGCGCCACGGTCAAGGACTCCTCCGGGAAGCCGGTCGGCACCGCCTACGACATGTGCGACAAGGACGCCATCTCCGCCAAGGAGGTGACCGCGTTCTGCCACGCGAACATCGTCTTCAACGGCGGTGACCAGGTCGCCCTCTCGGTGGTCTTCCCGATCCAGAACCCGCTCACCGCGACCTACCCGAAGTCCTTCGACGGCGTCGTCGTCGGCGGCACGGGCGCCTACAAGGGCCTCACCGGCGCGGCCCACTTCACCAACACCGCGCTCGCGGTCTACACCGTGAGCTGGGACGCCTGAGGGATCTGAAGTCCTTTCCGGTGGGCCGCCGTCCGGACGGCGGCCCACCGCCACCCCGCCCACGCACCGGAGAGTCCATGCCAGCCGCGAGTCCCGGCACGACCACCGCCACGGCGGCGACGGCCGACCGCCCCGAAGGCGACTACGCCTTCGACAACGACAGCCCGTACGCCACCGAGCAGCACCGCTGCCTGGCCGCCGCGCACGACGCGATCACCACCGCGCGGCTGGCGGAGACCGGCGTCGGCCCCGGCTGGGACTGCCTGGAGGCGGGAGCGGGCGGCGGCAGCGTCGCCCTGTGGCTGGCCGACCGCACCGCGCCGGGCGGCAGCGTGCTGGCCACCGACATCAAGCCCGAGCACATCCCCGCCCGCCCCGGTCTCGAACAGCGCCGCCACGACATCGTGCGCGACCCGCTCCCCGACGCGGCCTTCGACCTCGTCCACTCCCGCCTGGTGCTCACCCACCTGCCCCAGCGGCGGGCCGTGCTCGGCCGGCTGCTGCGCGCCCTGCGGCCCGGCGGGCACCTCCAGTTGGAGGAGTTCGACATCGACTACGCGCCGGTGCTCCTCGCCCCCGACGAGCGCACCCGCGCGGGCTACGAGGCGTTCCGGGCGGCCAAGGGCCGCGTGCTGCGGGCCGCGGGGGCCGACCCCGCGTGGGGCCGCACCTGCGCCGCCGACCTGCGGGCCGCCGGATTCACCGACATCGAACCCGTACCGCACCTCGTGCCCTGGACGGCGGACTCCCCGGGCCTGCGGCTGCAACTGCACCACACCTACCACCTGCGGGACGCGCTCCTGGAGCACGGGATGACGGAGGACGAACTGCTCGCGGCGCGCGACGCGATGCGCCACCCGGACTTCCGCGCCGCCTCCTGCGTCCTGTACTGCGTCCAGGCGAGGCGACCGGAGTGACGGCCACCGCGGCCGGCCCCCGTACCACCGCGGCCGGCCCCCTTACCACCGCGGCGCCGCGTATCGGTTGCACGGCGCCGGTTTCCGCGCGCGACGGTGCGCCCGCCACGGCCGTCCGGCTCGCCGTCGCCCACCTGCGGGCGCTCGGCTGCGGCACCGAGCACGGCAGGTCGGGAGCGTTCACCGCGCACTACGGCCCGGTCCGCGCGCGCTGCGAGGTGAGCTGGGCCGGGCCCGTGGACCTCCCGCTGACCAGCGAGGCCGACGTACAGGCCGCGTGCGGTCTGACGCAGGTGCACGGCCGCCGCTACGGTGCACCGACCCCGCTCGGCGTCGACTACGCCTCCTGCGTCGCGGGCGCGCTCGCCGCCACCGGCACCCTCGCCGCGCTGGCCGCCGGGCCCGCCGACGACGGCGGCGAGATCCGCGTCACCACCTCGGTCGCCCAGGCGGCGCTGCTCTCGGTCGGCCAGTACCTGGCCGCCGCGACGGCGGCCGACGACTGGCCGGAACGCCACGCACCCGGCGGCCCGCCCTTCGCCGCCGCCGATGGCGTCCGGTTCGAACTGGAGACCCTGGACCCCGAGGCGTGGCGCGGCTTCTGGTCCGCGCTCGGCGTGGACCGCGCGGACGCCGCACGCGGCTGGCTCCCCTTCCAGCAGCGGTACGCCACCGCGGTCTGCCCGCTCCCGCCCGCCCTCCACGAGGCCGTCGCCCGGCTGCCCTTCCCCGAACTCGGCCGCCTCGCCGACGCGATCGGCGTGGATCTGACCCCGGTCGCCGCGGGGCCGCCCCCGTGGGCGGACGGCGACGAGCGGCCCTGGCGGCTGCGCCCCACCGGCCCGCCGGCCGCGCCGCAGGCCGCGCCCGGCACCGGGGCGCCGCTGGACGGGGTGACCGTCGTCGAGGTGTGCCGCCGCGTCCAGGGGCCGCTCGCCGGGCACCTGCTGCGGCTGCTCGGCGCGCGCGTTGTCCGCGTCGAGCCGCCGGGCGGCGACCCGATGCGGGGCATGCCGCCCATGGCGGGCGGCACATCGGCCCGCTTCACCGCCCTGAACGACGGCAAGGAGACGGTGGAGGCGGATCTCACCACCGCGTCCGGCCGCGCCGCGGTCCGCGAACTCCTCGCGGGGGCCGAGGTGTTCCTGCACAGCCTGGCCCCCGGCAAGGACCGGCGGTCCGGGCTCGACGCCGACACCCTGACCGCCCACCGCCCCGGCCTGGTGCACGCCGCCGCCTCCGGCTGGGGCGACGAGCGCGGCTCCCGGCCTCCCGTCGGCACCGACTTCCCCGTACAGGCGTGGACGGGCCTCGCCGCCCTGGTCACCCCGCCGGGACTGCCGCCGACACCGTCATTGCTCACCCTCACCGACGTGCTCGGCGGCGTGATCTGCGCGGAAGGCGCCGTCGCGGGTCTGCTCGCGGCCCGGCGGACCGGGCGCGGACAGGCCGTCACCTCCTCGCTGCTGTCCGCCGCCCGGCTGCTGTGCGGGCCGCGGTTCCGCTCGGCTCCCGCGCGGACGACGGTCCCCGACCGCGCCGACCTGACCGACCTCGCGGCGGACCCCCGCCTCGCGCCCGCCCTCGACCGCGACCTGTGCGCGCGGGCCGCAAACCCCTGGGAGTTCCACCGATGACCACTCCGGTGGAGACGCCGACCGACGCGACACCTCCCGTACGGGCGGCGGCCGGACGCACCTGGCGGTCCCGCAACGGCCTCGTGCTGCGCGACACGGTCCCGGCCCCGCTGCGGCGGCGCTGGGCCCGGCGCGAGGAGTGTCCCGACACGGGGCTGTACGCGGCCTTCGCCGAGCACGTACGCGACCACGGCGACCGGACGGCCGTCCGCACTCCCGGCCTCGCGCTGACCTATCGCGAACTCGACCTGCGGGTACGCGGGATGGCGTCGGCGCTGGGCGCGCTCGGCGCGGGCCCCGGCGATGTGGTCGGCATCCGGCTGAACGGCGGCTGGCCCGCGCTGGCCACGGACCTCGCCGTCGCCGCCGTCGGCGCGGTCGCCCTTCCCTGGCCCACGGGGCAGGGCACCCGCGAGAGCCACGCCCTGCTGGAGCTGTCCCGCGCCCGCTACATGGTGAGCGACACCCCACTGGACCACCGGCACGGCCCGCTCCCGTACCTGGAACGCCTCACCACGGTCGGGGAACTCCTCTACGGCGACCCCGACGGATGCGTCCCCGCCGTCGTGGACCCCGAGGACCCGGCCCGCGTCCTGGTCTCCTCGGGCTCCGAGGCCGCGCCCAAGATGACCGCCTACAGCCACAACGCGCTGCTCGGCGGACGCGGCAGTTACGTGGACGCGGTGCTGCGCGGCGGCGGCGCCGGACACGACACGGCCACCGGCACCGGCCAGGACACGCCCGGCGGCGGCGACCCCGGCACCGGCGAAAGCGCCGAGGACGGCGGCCCGGCCGCGCTCGTCCTCGTCCCGCTCGCCTCCTCCTTCGGCTCCTTCGGACTGGTCGCCCTCGCCCGCTGCGGCGCGACCCTCCACCTGCTGGACCGCTTCGACCCCGGCGCCGCCCTGCGCGCCGTCACCGACTGGCGGCCCACCCACGTCGTCGCCGTACCCACCATGCTGGGCCGGATCGCCGACCACCCCACCGTGCCCGGCGAGGACCTGGGCTCGCTGCGGGCCGTCGTCTCCAGCGGCGCCCCGCTCACCTCCACCGTCCTCGCCGCCGCGCTGCGCCGCTTCGGCCGCCCGGTCACCAACGTCTACGGGTCGAGCGACGGCGTGAACTGCCGTATCACCTGGACCGGTTCTGACGGCGACGTCCGCCGCGTCGGACACCCGGACCCGCGCGTCACCGACCTGCGCGTCTGCGGCGCCGACGACCGGCCGCTGCCCGCGGGGCACAGCGGCGAGATCCAGGCCCGCGGCCCGATGAGCCCGCTGGCCTACGTCGGCGCGCCCGACCTCGACCTGCGCTACCGCACCGACGACGGCTGGATCAGGACCGGTGACCTCGGGGTCTTCGACGCCGACGGTTCGCTGCGCGTCCTGGACCGGATCAGGCAGACCGTGATCCGCGGCGGCTGGACGATCAGCCCCGCCGAGGTCGAGGAGGAGCTGCACACCCACCCGCACGTCGCCGAAGCCGCCTGCGTACCCGTCCCCGACCCGGATCTCGGCGAGCGGCTGTGCGCCTTCCTGGTCCAGCGCCCGGGCACGGAGCCGCTGACGGTCGCGGCGCTGTCCGCGTATCTGACCGGCGAGCGCGGTCTGGCCCGGCGCAAGCTGCCCGAACTCGTGCTGCACCTGGATCGGTTGCCGCTCGGGGCCACCGGCAAGGTCTGCCGCCGCACCCTCGCCGCCGCGGCCCTCGCCCGCCCGCCAGAAGACCCGGTACGCGCCCCCCGGCGCTGAGCAGCGCCTGAGCCACACCGCACCGCAGGAGGAGCACCCGCCCATGGAACCCGCGCCCGTACTCGACACCGCGGCCAGGCCCCCCGTCGGCGCCGTTCCCGCCGCCGACACCTCGCCGATCGCGCCCGGCAGTTGGCGCGCCTACGCCAAGCTGGCCAAGCTGGACATCCTCGACTACTACCTGAGTATCCCGCTGGCCGCCGCGATGCTCGTCCCGTTCGGCGTCGTCACCGGGGCCGGGCTCGTCACCGGGGCCGGGCTCCGGCCCGAGACCACGGGACGCGCCGCGCTCGTGCTGGTCCTGTTCTTCCTGGGCGAACTGACCATGGTGGCCGGGATGGTCGCCTTCGACGACGTGACCGGCTACCGCGACGGCAGCGACGCGGCCAACTACGGCCCCGACGCCGCCGCCCGCCGCCTCGCCCGTAAACCGCTGGTCGCCGGGACGCTCACCGAGCGGCAGGCGATCCGGTTCGGCTGGGCCGCGGTCGCGCTGTGCGCGCTGTTCTGGGGCGCGGCCGTCCTCGCCGCTCCCGCCCGGCCGCTGTGGGCGGTGCTCGGCACGGCGGCCTGCGCGCTCTTCGGGTTCCAGTACTCCTGGTGGCTGAAGTTCAGCTACCGCGGCGGCCAGGAGATCTTCCTGGCCGCGCTCGGCTGGGGCTATGTGCTGCCGCTCTTCGGCCTGCTGAACGGCGGCGCGCCCGGCTTCGTCGTCGTGCAGGCGCTGATCTTCGGGCTCGGCCCCGTGCTGTTCGGCGTCTACTCCAACATCAACGACCGGGACGGGGACCACGCGGTCGGGCGGCTGACCGTGGCCGCCGTCGCCTCCGAGCGCGGCAACTCCGCCTTCATCGCCGGGGTTTCCGGGCTGGAGGCCCTGCTGATCGTCGTCCCCGCCGCCGCCGGGATCGCGCCGTGGTGGTTCCCGCCGCTCATGTCGCCCGTCCTCGTGCTGCGCGCCCGCCAGTGGGTACGCGGCAATCGGCGCGGTGACGTCCTGGGGGCCCGCACCCGCGGCATCCGGCTGCACCGCCTCGCCACCGCGCTGATGATCGCGGCCGACCTGCTGCTGGCGGTGACCCGGTGACCAAGCCCCTCGACCCCGGCATCGTCTTCGACGCGCTCGCCCGCCGCGGCTCGCCGACCGTCGTCCACCTCAGCCGCCCCCTCGACCTCGCGCCCGAGGAGGGCACCCGGTGGACGGTGCCCCAACTGGCCGGCCTGGTACGGGACACCGCCGCCCGGCTCGCCGCGGCGGGAGCGGGCCCCGGCGACCACGTGGCCGTCGTCAAGCGCAACCACTGGGACTACGTCCTGCTCGCCTGCGCCGCCGTCCGGATCGGCGCCGTCCCCGCGCTGCTCTCCGACCACCTCGCCCCCGAGGTGCTCGACACCCTGCTCGAACGGCTGCGCCCCGCCGTCCTGGTCACCCAGACGCACCTGCTGCGCAAGGCCACCCGAGCCGATGTCGAGCTGGCGCGCCACAGCGCGTGCACGCTGACCCTGGACAGCGCGAGCCTGCACGACTCGGTACCGGACGACACCCGGCCGCCCCAGCCGGTCCGCTCCTTCCACGACCTGCCCGCCCGGCCGCTCGCCCCGATCCACCGCCGCGGTGACGGCGAGCCGCTGGCCGTGCACCACACCTCGGGGACCACCGGCGTGCCCAAGCTGGTCGTCCACTCCACCACGACGCTCATCCGGCGGCTCGCCGGATTCGAGGCCAGGCGCTGGCCCGTGGTCACCCCGCGCGCCGGCGACACCGTCGCCAGCGCCATCTCCTTCGCGCACGGCCGCGCGCTCGCCTGGACCGTCAGCGCGCTGTGGCACCAGCCCCGCGAGGCCGTGATCGTCGCCGACTCCGATCCCGACGCGGCCCGCCGCACCCTGACCGCGCACCCGCCCACCGTCCTGGAAGCGCTGCCCTCCACGTATGTGCGCTGGCAGCGCCTGGCCGCCGAGCCCGACAGTCCCTTCCGGGACGTACGCATGTACATCTCCACCTTCGACGCCGTCCACCCGCCGACCGTGCGGGTCTTCCTCGACGCCAGCCGGCGCGCCCGGCCGCTGTGGATGCAGGGCTGGGGCCAGACCGAGACCGGGCCGCTCACCTTCCGCTTCCTCACCCGAGGGGCGCTGGCCCGGCGCGCGGAGCGCCACCCCACCACCCGCGACCTCGGCCGCCCGGTCCCCGGCTGGGTCGGCCTGCGGGTGGTGGACCCGCGGACCTTCCAACCCGTGCCGCGCGGACAGGTCGGCCTCGTCCTCACCCGGACCAAGGCCCGCTGCCTCGGCTACCTCGGCGAACAGGACCGCTGGGACGAGAAGGCGCACGGGCCCTGGTTCAACACCGGAGACCTCGCCGTCCGTACGCGCGGCGGCTCGCTGATCCTGCTGGACCGGGAGGTCGACATGATCCCGGGGCTGAGCTGCGTGGAACTGGAGGACGTCCTGCACGACCGGCTGCCCGAGGTCGAGGAGGCCGTCGTCCTCGGCGTCGTGGACCGCGACCCGCAGACCGTCCTGGTCGTCAACGCGCCCATCGACCCGGCCCGTTGGCGGCACGCCGTACGCGACCTGCCCGCGCTCGCCGAACCCCTCACGGTGGACTGGGACGCCGTCCCGCGCACCGCCACCGGCAAGGTCCGCCGCCACGAGCTGCGCGACCGCTACCTCGCCGGCACCGCCACCCACGGAACCGGGAGATGGACGTGACGGACCTCGACGTCGCGGTCGTCGGCGGCGGCATCGGCGGCCTCGCCGCCGCCTACCGGCTGCAACGGGCGGGCCGGTCCGTGCGGGTCTTCGAGGCCGCCCCGCGCGTCGGCGGACGCATGGCCAGCTCCCTCGTCGACGGCTGCCTCGTCGACGAGGGAGCGGAGACCATCGCCACCCGCGGCTACCAGGCCACCTGGCGCCTCATCGACGAACTCGCCGTGCCGCCCGCACACCTCACCCCGGTGCGGGCCGGATTCGCCCTCTGGCACGAGGGCCGCGCCCACGCCCGGCTCGGCCACCCGGCGGGGCTGCTCACCGGCGCGGGCATGTCCTGGCGCGGGCGGCTGGACTGGCTGCGCTTCACCGCCCGACTGCTGCGCCGCCGCGGGGACTTCGACGCCGACCGGCCCGAACTCGCGCCGCCCGGCACGGCCACCCTCGCCGAGTACGCCCGCGCCTACCACCCCGACGTGCACGACCGCCTGCTCCAGCCGCTGTCGGGCCACTGCTTCGGCTGGCACTCGGAACGCTCGGCCGCCGCCCCCATGCTCGCCACGCTGCTCGCGGTCGGCGGCGCCGGAGCCCGCTGGACCACCTACACCACCGGCATGGACACCCTCCCGCGCGCCCTGGCCGAACGGGTCCCCGTACAACTCGGCAGCTCGGTCACGGCCGTTGAGCGGGGCGGCGCGGACGAGGCACGGCTGCACCTCGCCGACGGCAGGATCTTGACGGCGCGTCAGATCCTGATGGCCGTACCGGCACCAGTCGCGCTGTCCCTGTACGCCGACCCGTCGCCCGACGAACGCGCCTATCTGGCGGCCTGTTCCTTCACCCCCATGCTCAAGGCCGTCTGCCTCCTCGACCGACCGCTGCCCAGCCCGACCCGCGCCCCCAGCTACGCCCTGTCCGTTCCCGCGACCGAGAGCCGGATCTGCGGCGGGCTGCTCCTCGACCACCTCAAGGCCGAGGGGCGCGTCCCGCCGGGCCGCGGGATGGTCAGCCTCTTCGCCTCGCCCGCGATCGGCCCCCGCCTGCTGGACGCCGACGACGCCGAGGTCACCCGTACGCTCGTCGGCGAGGCAGAACGCTTTCTGCCGGGGCTCGGCGAGGCCACCACCCGCACGCTCGTGCACCGCTTCCGGTACGGCCTGCCCGAAGCCACCCCCGCCGCCCTGGGCCTGCGCGCGGCCTTCGCCGCCCGGCCCGCGGGGCCCGTCGACTACGTCGGCGACTGGACTCTCCTGCGGCCCAGCAGCGAGGGCGCGGTCCGCTCGGCGGAACTGGCCGCGCGACGCGTCGCCGCGCGCACGGCCCACCCCTCTCGTCCGAAGCGCGCGGTGAGCCCGGCACCCACCGGCCGACCCGCGTGATTCGGCGCACATGTCCCACCCGCGAATCACGTGCACTGGAGGCACCTGTCATGCGTCGAAGCACCACCATGATCGCGATGGCCGCGGCGGCCGTCGTCGGCCTCGCGGCCACTCCCGCCCAGGCCGCCACCGGCCAGGTCGTCGTCTTCTCCGTCGAGGGCCAGCCGCTCAAGGTCTACCAGGACCCCACCGGCTGTCAGCGACTCCCGTTGACGGCGCATGTGCTGGACAACCTCACCGACCAGCCGGTCAAGGTCTTCGCCGACCCCTTCTGCACGGTCCCGGCGACCCTACCCACCACCGGCCTCGGCGTCCTTCCGGCCGGCTACGGCACCCACGTCACCGGAGTCGGCAGCTTCTCCGCCTGACCACCGGTCGCGGCACGCGCGCCCGCCGTACCACCGCCGTCGGGGTGCGGTGGTACGGCGGGGCGGCCGGCCCGGTCAGGGCGTGAGGCGGTTCGGCCCCCGGAACAGGAACATGGCCCCGCGGAGCGAGTCCAGGCCGAGCATCGCCATGAGGACGCGGCCGAGGGTCAGACCGTCGCCGGGAGGGGCATGGGGGCGGGGCGGCGACGGTCGCGCAGGGCGGCGGACAGCACCGACACGACGATGCCGCCGAAGGCCCAGGCGCCCAGGATCCACAGGGACCTGGTGATGTCGTGCCCGTCGAAGTAGACGGTGTTGCGGACCACGGTCGTCCCGGCGCCCGGCGGCAGGATCTGGCCGATGGCCCGCCAGAAGGGCGGCAGGAGAGCGGCCGGATAGACCCCGCCGGAGCTGGGATTGCCCAGGACGGTGAAGATCAGGATGGTCAGGCCGAGGCCGATGGTGCCCGCCACCGACTGGAGGGCGACGCCCACCGCGCCCGAGGCGAACACGATCAGGGTGCCGATGCCGACCAGGTCCCAGAAGGCGCCGGGCAGGCAGTGCAGGACGGGACCGACGATCACCGCGCCGCCGATGCCGGAGACGAAGGCGTAGGGCAGCATCGCGGTCAGCCGCACCAGGACGCGGCGCAGGGTGGGGCGCGCCGACCCGGCCGCCATGTTCAGCGCGGACGCGGCCAGATAGCCGCCGATCGTCCAGCTCAGGACGAGGTAGAAGGACGACAGGCCGCGCGAGTCGCCCTTCACCGGCGGGCGGATGTCGCGTACGACGACCTCACGGTGCTGCGCCTGTCCCGCCAGCCGCACGACCTGGGTCGCCGCGTCCGAGGCGGAGGGGCCGCCCGCGGACGCGACCAGGACCGTGTCCGTCGTCCCGCGCGGGTCGACGACGACGGCGGCGTCGGTGCGCCGGTCCAGCAGCCGGGCCCTGGCCTCGGCGCGGTCGGCGACCGCGACGGCGTGCACCGGCTCACCGGGAAGGGCGTTGAGCCGGGCCACCGCGTCCCGCGCCGCGGCCTGCGGTGCGACCACGACGATCGGCACCCGGTGGGGCTTGGGCGAGTGGAAGGCGCCCATGTAGGACAGCGCGAAGCCCAGTTGCAGCAGGAGCACGCCCAGCATGACCAGGACGGCCCTGAATGTGATCGCGTCCCGCAACTCCTCCACGATGCCGTGCCTGCCCGGCCTGTCGAGTACCACCCGACTGCTCCCCGTGCCCGTCAACGCTGTCCGCCCTTCTGGTACGCCGGGGCCATGAGCCCGGCCGAAGTCGTCAAATCCTCGGCTCCGCGTCGGCGTCCGTCGCCGGGGCGCGCCCACGGCGCCCGTCCCGGCAACCCGTTCGGCGTACGCCCGACCGCCGCCTAAGGGTTGGGTATCAGTCATGCGGCACCTGCAACCGCTGGGGCGGTCGTACTCTCCTATAGTGCGACCGGCGAGATGGGGAGACTCGATTGATCACGGCAACGGCGGTTGACACCGCCGCTCAGGGCTCGCGTAAGCGGCGGGTGGCGAAGGGGATGTTGGCGTTGGCGCTCGGCGCCGTCCTGCTGGGGGCGACCGCCTGCAGCGGGAGCGCGGGCGCGTCGACCGACAAGGGAAAGCAGGACGGCAAGGGTTCGGCGTCGGGCGGCGCCACGACGACGCCTGCCTCGCAGGTGGCGCTGAGCATCGTGCCCAAGGACGGCGCGACCGGGGTGGACACCACGGGCGCGCTCAAGATCACGGCCGCCAAGGGCAAGTTGGTGAAGATCACGGTGACCGACGCGGCCGACCACCGGCCGGTCGACGGCGCGATATCGGCGGACGGCACCAGTTGGAAGCCGTCCGGGATTCTGCGCACCGCGACCAAGTACACCGTGAACGCGGAGGCGGTGGACTCGGCCGGGCGCAGCACCGTACAGCGGTCGTCGTTCACCACGCTGAAGCCGCAGGCCGTCAACTACGGCGTGTTCAACGTGGATCCGGGCTCGACGTACGGCGTGGGCATGGAGGTGTCGATCCGCTTCAACAAGCCGGTCGCCGACCAGGCCGCGACGCACAAGGGGATCACCGTCACGGCGGACCCGCAGGTGCCCGTCGAGGGCCACTGGTTCGGCAACCAGCGGATCGACTTCCGGCCGGAGAGGTACTGGGCGCCCGGCACCAAGGTCACGCTGCACATGAACCTCAACGGTGTGCAGATGTCGCCCGGTGTCTACGGCCAGCAGTCGAAGGACGTGAGCTTCACCATCGGCCGCTCGCAGACCTCGGTGGCCGACAACACCGCGAAGACGCTGAAGATCTACCGGGGCGGGAAGCTGTACAAGACGTACCCGGCGAGCCTCGGTGACCCCCAGCACACCACGTACAACGGCAAGATGGTGATCGAGGAGAAGGACCCGGTGGTGGACATGGACTCCCGCACCGTGGGCCTCGGCAACTCGTACCACATCAAGGACGTGCCGCACGGCATGCGGCTGTCCGACTCGGGAACCTTCGCGCACGGCAACTACTGGCGCCCGGTGTCGGTGTTCGGACACGAGAACACCAGCCACGGCTGCGTGGGCCTGCACGACGTGAAGGGCGGCGGCGACCCGGACACCCCGGCCGCCTGGTTCTACAGCCACTCGCTCATCGGTGACGTCGTCGAGGTCGTGCACTCGCCCGACAAGGTCATCGACCCGAGCAACGGCATCAACGGCTGGAACATGTCCTGGGCCACCTGGGTGGCCAACTGACCCTCGGACCACGGTCCCCGACCGTCCGGACACGCGTCCCGGGCGGCCCGGGGAACGGGTCCCGGGCGGTTGACGAACGGGTCCCGGGTGGTTGACGAATGGATCGCGGCCCCGGAACGCTCAGGCGTTCCGGGGCCGTTCCGCGCGGGACACACCGGGTGCGGACATCGATGTCAGGGCATCGGCGGTCCCGCCAGATACGTGCCGTGCGCGTCGTACGGCCACGCGTTCGCCACACAGCCGTGCAGTCCGTCGATCTGCTGCATCATCGCGGGCGCCGGACGCCCGGCGCCGGGACACCCCTCGTGGCCGTGCCCGATGCGGTGGCCCACCTCGTGGTTGACGATCAGGGCGCGGTACTCGTGGAGCGGCCCGGGGAACTGCGGCGAACCGGTCCGCCAGCGCTTGAGGTTCACCACCACCTGGTCGCCGACATCGCAGTTGACCTCGCCGCGGGTGTGCAGCCCGGCCGCCCCGCAGATCCGGTCCACGGTGTCCGGGCTGGCGATCTTCACCTCGAAGTCGTACCGGCCGCCGGAGACGAGCTGGAAGGCGTCGTGGCCGTCGGCGATCCAGCTCCGCCGGTCGCCGAGGATGCTCTCGATCTCGCGCGCCGCGTCGGCGGCTCTGACGCCCGTGCCCTGCTCGACCTGCACCTTGTAGCGGCGCAGCGTGCCGGTGCCGACCGACGTCCCCGACGCCTGGGCGGTGTCGAAGACGCCGTTGCCTCCGGTGCCGGACGACGGCGCGGACGACGGCGCGGATGACGGTGCGGACGACGGCGCGGACGCGGGCGCCCGCCCGGCGGGTGACGTGGAAGGCGCCGCCGGCGTCCTCGCCGGTTCGGTGGCGGCGGGCGGCGAACCCGCCGTAGCCCCGTCCGCCGCGTGGCCGCCCTTCCCGTCCTTCCCGCCGTGCGCGGCGACCAGCAGCGCCCCGGCCACCCCGACCGCCGCCAGCGTGCCGAGCGTGTACGTCGTCCGCCGTCGCCTGCGCCGCCGTAGGGTCGCCAGGGAACGCCGCGTACGGGCGCCGCCGCCCCCCGCCCGCCCCGCCGATTTCCGTTTCTTCTCCCGGTGCATGGCTGTTCACACTGCGGTCCGCGTGTGATGGCCCCTGGCCCGGAAGATCACGAAAGCGTAACCACGGCGGCGGACGGCCGCTGTATGACCCCTTCGTAACAGCTGCCCGGCCGAGCCCCTCTCACGGCCCTGGCCGCCCGGACCTCACGCATACTGACCTGCATGCCCCGCGTTCTGCTCGTCGAAGACGACCCCGCGGTCCGCAAGGGCGTGCAGCTGGCCCTGCGCCACCAGGGACACGACGTCCTCGCCGCCGCGACCGGTGAGGAGGGCCTGAGCCACCTGCGCCCCTTCCGGCCCGACGTCGTCGTGCTCGACCTCATGCTCCCCGGCATCGCCGGACTCGACGTCTGCCGTCGCATACGCGAGCACGACCAGGTCCCGATCATCATCGTGACCGCGCGCGGCGACGACGTGGACGTGGTGGTCGGCCTGGAGGCCGGAGCGGACGACTACGTGGTCAAGCCGGTACAGGCCCGCGTCCTCGAAGCCCGCATACGCGCGGTGCTGCGCCGGATCGCCGCACCCGGCGCCGACGGCACCAGGCCCCGGCAGGAGTCGCACGGCGACCTGTCCATCGACCGCGCCGGGCTGCGGGTCTCCCTGCGCGGCGAGCCCGTACCGCTGGCCCCCTCGGAACTGCGGCTGCTGCTGACCCTGTCGGCCTCGCCGGGACAGGTGCTCAGCCGCCAGCAACTCCTGGAAGCGGTCTGGGAGCACAGCTACCACGGCGACATCCGGCTGGTCGACGCCTGCGTGAAGCGGCTGCGCGGCAAGCTCGGCGGCGGACCGGGCGCCGGGTCCGGCTACATCGAGACCGTACGGGGCTTCGGCTACCGCTTCCGCGCGCCGTACGCGCGGCCGCTCCAGCCGACCCCATGAGGTCCGCCGTCTCCAGGGCCCTGCTCGCGCTGCGCGGGCTGCGCACCCGGCTGGTGGTCGCCTTCGTGCTGGTCGCGGTCGTCAGCGCGCTGAGCACCGGGGCCCTCGCCTTCAGGGAGGCGCGGACCGGCGTGCTCCAGCAGAGCCAGGACGCGGTCATCCGGCAGTTCCGCGACAGCGTCGACGCGCTGGCCCCCGCGATCCCCGCGGAGCCCGACCAGGCGGCGATGGACTCGCTGGTCATCCAGGTCGCGAGGGCCCACCAGTCGCAGCGCTGGCAGGTCCTTGCCACGTACGGGGAGCGCCGCGCCGGATCCGCGCCGGAGAACGCCTTCGAGCGGCTGACCCCCGAACTCCTCGGGTCGGTGCGCGACCAGGCCGCCGCGGTCTTCCAACGGGTGAGCACCGACGACGGCCCGGTCCTCGTCGTCGGCCTGCCGGTCGCGTACCGCGCCGCCGAGAACCAGTCGCTGACGCTCTCCGGCCTCGTCATGTACCTGATCGTGCCGCAGGACACCGAGCAGGCGTACGTCCAGGCCATGATCACCGCCATCAAGGACGCCGCGCTGTGGGCCGTGGTCCTCGCGGTCGTCCTGGCGCTCTTCGCCGCGCGCGGCGTGCTGCGCCCGGTACGCGCCCTGCGCCGCGCGACCCGGCGGATGGCGGAGGGCCACCTCGACGTACGGCTGGCCGTCAACGGCTCCGACGAACTCGCCGACCTCTCCCGGTCCTTCAACGACACGGCCGCCGCCCTGGAGCGCTCGGTGACCGAACTGCGGCGGCTGGAGGCGCAGGCCCGGCGGTTCGTCGCCGACGTCTCGCACGAACTGCGCACACCGCTGGCCGCGATGTCCTCGGTCACCGACGTGCTGGACGAGGGCGCGGGCCGCCTCGACCCCGAGACGGCCACCGCGGTCGGCCTGATCAGCGAGGAGACGGTACGGCTCGCCCGGCTCGTGGAGGACCTGATGGAGGTGTCGCGCTTCGACGCGGGCGCCGCGCGGCTCAACCTGGACGAGATCGACCTGGCCGAGTCGGTGCGCCGCACCCTCGTCTCGCGCGGCTGGCTGGCGGAGGTCGACACCCGGCTGCCCGCGCCCGGCGCCCTGCGCGCCCGCGTCGACCCGCGCCGCCTGGACGTGGTGGTGGCCAACCTCGTCGGCAACGCGCTGCGGCACGGCGCGCCGCCCGTGGTGCTGTCCCTGAGCGCGGTCGGCGGGCGGTCCGCCGGGGGAGCGTGGGCGGTGATCGAGGTACGGGACGCCGGTCCCGGCATCCCGGAGGCGGCCCTGCCGCACATCTTCGAGCGCTTCTACAAGGCGGACACCTCGCGCACGCGCAGTGAGAGCAGCGGCCTCGGCCTGGCCATCACGGCCGAGAACGTACGGCTGCACGGCGGCCGGATCACCGCCCGCAACGCGGACGGCGGCGGCTCCGTCCTCACCGTCGAACTGCCGCTGCGCCGCGACTCGGCCGCGGGCACCGCCGACGCCGGGGACCGCGCCGGTTCTGCCGGTTCCGCTGATTCCGCCGCCTTCGGAAGCGAGGACGTCCGATGAGGCGCGCCGCCGGTCCGCTGGCCTGCCTGGCGTCCGCCGCCGCGCTCACGGCCTGCGGCGTCCCGCCGACCAGCGTCATCCAGGCCGGGGAGCCCGCGGTGGGCATGACCCCCGGCGTCAGCGTCTACTTCCTCTCCGACGACACCTTGCGGGCGGTTCCCCGCCGCGCGCCCGACGGCGCCGGTCCGGTCGTCGCGCTGCGGCTGCTGTTCGCGGGCCCCGGCGACGCCGACCCGACGACGCTCACCACGCGACTGCCGTCCCTGCCGCGCCCGCCCGTGATCGCCTTCGACGGCGTCACCACCGTCGTGCGCCTGCCCGCGGGCGTCGACCGCCTCTCGCCGCTGGCCATGGACCAGGTGGTGTGCACAGTGGCGGCCAATCCGGGGGGCCCGCAGCGCACCGCGCCGCCCGGCGGGGCCAGCGCCGTCCCCACCGCCGTCCCCGACGTCCCGACCGCCGGGACCCCGCGGTCGGCGTCGCCCAGCCCCGACGTCCGCGTCATCGGCGCGGGCTGGGCGCTGTCCCGGCTCGTGGAGAGCTGCCCGTAGCGACCGGCGGGCGACCGTACAGCCTGCTGGGCCGGTACGTCGGGGCCGCGAACACGCGGACGCCCCGCCGGTCGTGGGACCGGCGGGGCGTACGGGGGACGGCTGCGGAGAGCCGGGGGCCGCCCGGGCGCCGGACTACTCGACGTCGACCCAGTCCAGGGTCCGGTCCACGGCCTTCTTCCAGCCCTTGTAGCCCGTGGCGCGCTGCTCCTCGCTCCACTGGGGCTCCCAGCGGCGCGACTCGTGCCAGTGCTCGCGCAGCTCGTCGGTGTCGCGCCAGAAGCCGGTGGCGAGACCGGCCGCGTAGGCCGCGCCCAGCGCGGTGGTCTCGGCGACCACCGGACGGCTGACCGGGACGCCCAGGACGTCGGCCTGGGTCTGCATGCACAGGTCGTTGGCCGTGACACCGCCGTCGACCTTGAGCACGTCCAGGTGCACGCCGGAGTCCTGCTCCATCGCCTCGACCACGTCGCGGCTCTGGTAGCACATGGACTCCAGCGTGGCCCGCGCCAGGTGGCCGTTGGTGTGGAAGCGGGCGAGGCCGACGATGGCGCCGCGCGCGTCGGACCGCCAGTACGGCGCGAACAGCCCGGAGAAGGCGGGCACGAAGTAGATCCCGTCGCTGCTCTCGACGGTCTTCGCCAGCCGCTCGCTCTCCGCGGCCTCGCTGATCAGGTGCATCTGGTCGCGCAGCCACTGCACCGCCGAACCGGTCACCGCGATGGAGCCCTCCAGCGCGTACACCGCCGGGGCGTCACCGAACTTGTACGCCACGGTCGTCAGCAGGCCGTGCTCGGAGCGGACCGCCTCCGTACCGGTGTTGAGCAGCAGGAAGTTACCGGTGCCGTAGGTGTTCTTCGCCTCGCCCGGCGCGAAGCAGACCTGGCCGACGGTGGCCGCCTGCTGGTCGCCGAGCACACCCGTGATGGGGATCGGCGCGCTCAGCGGGCGCGAGGTGCGGGTGGTGCCGAACGCCTCGGGGTGCGACGACGCGTGGATCGTCGGCAGCATCGCGCGCGGGATGTTGAAGATGCCGAGCAGCTCCTCGTCCCAGTCCAGCGTCTCCAGGTCCATCAGCATCGTGCGGCTGGCGTTGGTGACGTCGGTGGCGTGGATACCGCCGTTCGGACCGCCGGTGAGGTTCCACAGGATCCAGGAGTCCGTGGTGCCGAACAGCGCGTGCCCCTGCTCGGCGGCCTGGCGGACCCCGTCGACGTTCTCCAGGATCCACTTGATCTTGCCGCCGGAGAAGTACGTCGCGGGCGGCAGGCCCGCCCGGCGCCGGATCAGGTCGCCGTGGCCGTCGCGCTCCAGCGCCTTGGCGATCGAGTCGGTCCTGGTGTCCTGCCAGACGATCGCGTTGCCGTACGGGCGACCGGTGCGCGGGTCCCAGACGACGGTGGTCTCACGCTGGTTGGTGATGCCGATCGCCGCGAGGTCGGAGGCCGAGATACCGGCCGACCGCACCGCGTTCTGGATCGCGACGTTGGTCCGCTCCCAGATCTCCACCGGGTCGTGCTCCACCCAGCCCGGCTTCGGCAGGTACTGGGTGTGCTCCAACTGGTGCTTGGCCACTTCGTTTCCGTCGTGGTCGAAGATCATGAAGCGGCTGCTGGTGGTTCCCTGATCCACCGCGCCGACGAAGTCCGCCATGGGTGCTTCCTGCCTTTCGTGGGTGTACCGGACCGCGGTGTACGTGACCGCGGTGTGCGTGACCGCCGTCCGCACGGCCGCCGTGTACGTGACCCCCGCGTACGGACCGCGGGGGTGTACGGACCTCGTGGACCCGCGGGCTCAGACCTCGGCGGCGGCCTCGGAGGCGGGGGCGCGTCCCGGGGGCTCCGGCGGGGCCTCGGGCAGGAAGCGGCCGACGAAGATCTTGTAGATCGCGCCGCCGAGGACGCCGCCGATCAGCGGTCCGACGATCGGCACCCAGAAGTAGAGATTCCCCCACTGGTCGCGCCACGCCGTGCTGTAGCCCGTGATGTAGCTGGCCAGCCGCGGGCCGAGGTCACGCGCCGGGTTGATCGCGTAACCGGCGTTGGCGCCGTACGCCATGCCGATCGCGACCACGATCAGGCCGACGATGAACGGGCCGAGATTCGCGCGGGGCGCGGTGTTGAGCACATCGGTGACCGCCAGGATCAGGATCAGCAGGATCGCCGTGCCGATCACCTGGTCGCGGAAGGCGCCCCACTCGTGGACACCGGCCGTCAGCGAGCCGTTGCCCGGCAGGGTGGCGAAGACCGTCTGCGTCTTGATGGTGTGGCCCGGGTCGGCGTGGCCCAGGATCTCGGAGTAGTTCCAGCGCACCAGCAGCGCGGCGACGAAGGCGCCCGCGGTCTGCGCCAGCGCGTAGGGCGCGACCTTCTTCCAGTCGAAGCCCTTGAACACCGCCAGGGTCAGCGTCACCGCCGGGTTGAGGTGCGCGCCGCTGAGTCGCGCGGCGACGTAGACACCGAGGGTGACGCCGAGTCCCCAGGCCCAGGCGATGCTGTCATGGTCGCCGAGACCGCCCTTCGGATCGGTCAGCGCGCCGCCGCCGACGACTTGGGCCACGACGCCGACACCGATCAGAATGAGGATCATCGTCCCGACGAACTCCGCCGACAGTTCGCCCAGAAGTCCTGAGCGTGCACGTGTCGCCATGGATTCCCGCTTCCCGCCGGCCGCCGTATGGACCGGCTGTAGCTCGTCCCGCTCTTGGCCATGCGTCTTCTGCTCTCCGCATGCTCCTTCACACGGAAGCACGTGTGAACCGGCTGTGCCGGATGGGATTGCGCCGTACGGGGGAGAGTGGTGAGAGAGGTGAGGCGGACACGGGAGTGGCGGCGGCGGAAGCGGCGACCGGTCTGTTAGAGGCGCGGCCGGTCCGGGGGCGCGGTCAGCTGAAGGCGGGTGTGCGTCAGGGGCGGGCGGGCTCGACGCGGCCGACGACCTCGCCGAGGCCGATCCGCGCACCGCCGGGGCCGGGCGCGGTGGCGCTGATCACCACCTCGTCGCCGTCCTCCAGGAACGACCGGCGCGTCCCGTCCGGCAGCTCCAGCGGCTCCTCGCCGTTCCAGGCCAGCTCCATCAGCGCGCCCCTGGTCTCCCTGTCGGGACCGCTGACCGTGCCCGAGGCGAAGAAGTCCCCGGTCCGCAGGCTCGCGCCGTTCACCGTCATGTGCGCCAGCATCTGCGCGTACGTCCAGTACATGGCGGCGAACGGCGGCCGGGACACCAGATGCCCGTTGAGCCGTACCTCCAGGGCGATGTCGAGGCCGTACGGCGGTCGCGCCGCGCGGTCGTCGAGATACGGCAGCGGCTCGGTGTCGCGGACCGGCGGGTCGGTACGGGCCTGCGCGAGCGCGGCCAGCGGCACCACCCACGGCGACACCGACGTGGCGAAGGACTTGCCGAGGAAGGGGCCGAGCGGGACGTACTCCCACGCCTGGAGGTCGCGCGCCGACCAGTCGTTGACCAGGCACACCCCGAAGACGTGCGCGTCCGCGTCGGCCAGCGCCACCCGGCCGCCGAGCGGCGAGGGCGCGCCCACGACGAAGCCCAGCTCCGCCTCGATGTCCAGCTTCCGCGAGGGGCCGTAGTCCGGCGCCGGATCGGCCGCCGCCTTGCGCTGCCCGCACGGCCTGACCACCGGCGTGCCGGAGACCACGACGGTGCCCGCCCGTCCGTGGTAACCGATCGGCAGATGCTTCCAGTTCGGGGTCAGCGGCTCGGACCCCGGCCGGAAGATCCGGCCGATGTTCGCGGCGTGGTGCTCCGAGGCGTAGAAGTCCACGTAGTCCGCCACCTCGAACGGCCGGCGCATCGTCAGCTCCGCGCGCGGCAGCAGGCACGGCTCGACGGCGTCGGCGTAGGTGTCCTCGGTCAGCCACGCGGTCAGCGCCGCCCTGACCCGCGTCCACAGCGGACGGCCCGCGGCCAGCAGCGGGTTGAGCGAGTCCGCGCCGAGCGCGGCGGCCAGATCGGCGGGAGCCCCGGCCGCCCGCGCCGCGGCCCCCGCGTCCAGGACGTGATCGCCGTACGCCACCCCGATCCGCCGCGCGGCGGGCTCGTCGGCGGTGCTGAACACCCCGTACGGCAGATTGCGCACCCCGAAGGGCGCGTCGTGCGGGACGGCGAGCGGGCTGCTGGCGCTCAACGGACCTCCAGGTGCGGCTCCTGCGCGGCGGAAACGACCCGAGGGTACCGCCGGGTCCTGCGGCCGGGTTTGGAGCTGCTACCGGTGCAAACGTAAAGTTCGGCCGGGGCGGGGCACGCGGGGGCATCGCATGGGCACATACGGAGAGAGCAGCGGCGGGATGACGGCGACAACGCAGGACCTTCACGGCCACGGGGCCTACGAGGAACCGATCGGTGATGCCGAGGACACGGACGGCGCGGAGGCCGTGGACGCTGCGGAGGCCGTGGAGGGCTTCGCCGACGTGCCCGGCATCGATCCCGCGCGGATGGCGGTCTGCCTCGCCGTACTCGGCGAGCTCGACACGCTGCCCGTCGATCACCCCGACGCCATCGCCGTACGCCGGGCCACCGCGGGCATTTACCGGTCGGTGAAGCAGCGCCGCCGCCAGGAGCGCCGGGCGGCCAAGACCGCCAACGACAAGGCCGTCACCGAGGCCACCGCGACCGGCGCCGCCGACCGGATCGACGACGAGACCCTCGGCATCCAGCTCACCACCTCCGTCAGCACGGAGATCGCGGGCATCCTGGAGCGGCCCCGCTCCTGCTACGTCTGCAAGACCCGCTACGTCGAGGTCGACGCCTTCTACCACCAGCTCTGCCCGTCGTGCGCCGCCGAGAACCGGGCCCGCCGCGACGCGCGCACCGACCTCACCGGGCGCCGCGCGCTGCTCACCGGCGGACGCGCCAAGATCGGCATGTACATCGCGCTGCGGCTGCTCCGCGACGGCGCGCACACGACGATCACCACCCGCTTCCCGAACGACGCCGTCCGCCGCTTCAAGGCCATGCCCGACAGCGACGAGTGGATCCACCGGCTCAAGATCGTCGGCATCGACCTGCGCGACCCCGCCCAGGTCGTCGCCCTCGCCGACTCGGTCGCGGCGGCGGGCCCGCTCGACATCCTGATCAACAACGCCGCCCAGACGGTACGCCGTTCCCCGGACGCCTACCGCGAGCTGGTCGCCGCCGAGTCCGCGCCGCTGCCCGCGGGCGAACTGCCCGCCTCCGAGGTCTTCGGCGCCTTCGGCAGCGGCGCGCAGACCGCGGCCGCCCTCCCGGCCCCGCGCCGCGAGGACGCCCTCACCGCGCAGGACGTCACCGGCCTCGCGCTCGTCAGCGGCTCCGCCTCGCTCGCCAGGATCGAAGCGGGCACCGCCATCGACGCGGGCGGGCTCGTGCCCGACCTCGACCCCACCAACACCTGGGTGCAGACCGTCGGCGAGGTCGACCCCGTCGAACTCCTCGAAGTCCAGCTCTGCAACGTCACCGCGCCGTTCGTCCTCGTCAGCCGGCTCAGGCCCGCCATGGCCGCCGCCGCGGCGCGCCGCAAGTACGTCGTCAACGTCTCCGCCATGGAGGGGCAGTTCAGCCGCGGCTACAAGGGCCCCGGCCACCCCCACACCAACATGGCCAAGGCCGCGCTCAACATGCTCACCCGCACCAGCGCCCAGGAGATGCTCGACACCGACGGCATCCTCATGACCGCCGTCGACACCGGCTGGATCACCGACGAACGGCCCCACCCCGACAAGGTCCGGCTCGCCGCCGAGGGCTTTCACGCCCCCCTCGACCTCGTCGACGGCGCCGCCCGCGTCTACGACCCCGTCGTCCGGGGCGAACGCGGCGAGGATCTCTACGGCTGCTTCCTGAAGGACTACGCCCCCTCCGCCTGGTGACACCGCGCGGGCGGTGACGCTCATCCGCTTCCGCTGCCGCTGCCGCTGCCGCTGCCGCTGCCGCTGCTGCCGTTGCCGCCGACGACCCATCGGACCGGACCGGGCCGCACCGGGCCGTCCGGCCGGTCCGGCGGTCACGCGTCGCCGCGCGTACCAGGAATGCTGAGCAGTCCGCCTACGCGCGTCCGCGTCGCCGTACGCGCAAGGTCGTAGATCTCAGCTCCCACGCCCCTCACGCGCCCCTCCCGTGCCCCGAGTGCAACCGGCGCGCGGGGGGCGCGCGACACCCGGCGCCCGCACGGCGCATTTCCGGGCGCGCACCTGTGACGTGCGAATTCCCCGCGGAGCGGAATCACCGAATCCGGTGGCCTATGCCAGCCGCTCTTGCCGAATAATCCGTGATGCCGCCCGGTCGATTACCGATGTACGGATTTGGCCATTAACGAGCGCCGCCGATTCCGCGCCGTCGTTTCGGGCGCCAAGGCGGCGAGCTTTACGTGATGCGATGCCCTGGCATTTATCTACGGCCCGGCCGGTCTGCTCCGCCGCCGTCGAAGAAGGCGCAGTTCGGGGCGGGGTGCACCCGGTAATCGAAAATATGTCCGTCGTCGTCGGGGCCTATATACCCCGGTTCTTCGATCTGAATCAGATGAGGAGGAAGTTCGTACCCCCAACAGGTGAAACCGGCCAATCGTCGGCCTCCCGGCAGTCTTTCCGTCCGAAGAAGTCGGCTGTTGTACTCTGACGATGATGCGAATAGGGACAGGGCTGTGCCGCCCCGCGCTTTACCGGGGCCCGTACGGCGAGAAGAAACGGAAAACTGAGGGAAGGTGGAGCGGCCATGGTTAATCCTTTCGACGACGACTCGGCTCGGTTCGTCGTATTGGTGAACGACGAGGGACAGCACTCCCTGTGGCCCGCACATCTCGACCAACCCGGCGGCTGGCACGCGGACGGCCCGGAGAGATCCCGTCAGGAGTGCCTGGACGCGATCGAGAAGTCCTGGATCGACATGCGGCCCACGAGCCTGGTGCGCGCGATGGAGGCGGACGTCCGGTAGTCGGAATCCCGGGTCGGCACCCGTCCTCGTCGGGACGGGTGCCGACCCCGTCCCTCGCGCTTCCCGCCGCCTCGGTGAGCGGGTCCGACCGAAGGTGACCGCACGCGATCACTTTCGGTCCGTGAATGCTCTCTTTCGTCGCGGGTGTTTCACCGGGACCATCACCCGGTCCTTCGCGGCGTCATCCGCCGCGCGCGGCAGGGAACGCCCTTCGCCGCGAATCGCCGCGCCGGCGGAACCCGAGTGCCCGACGCGATGACGCGGGCGCGCTTTCCCGCCTCCCTCGGCACGGCGTCGGCGGCCTTTTTATCGACGGGCTGATTTCGTCGTTTCTCCGCACCGTTCCAGAATCTCCCCGAAGGGGTCGACCGGCATGCATGAAGACAGCTCCTTCTCAGAAGACAGTTCCTTCCCGGCGGACAGCGTTTCCCGGGATCTCTTCGAACTGACGTCGGCCCAGCAAGGTGTCTGGTACGGGCAGTTGATCGATCCGGACAGCCCGAAGTACAACATCGGGGAATGCCTGGAGATCCGCGGCGACCTCGACGAGGCGCTTTTCGCCGCCGCGCTCGGCCGGGCCGTCGCCCACTGCGACAATCTCCACCTGCGGTTCGAGACCGGCGACGACGGCGTCCGGCAGTACGTCACCGAACGCCCGGCCACCGCGACCGACCGGGTCCGCCTGATCGACCTGTCCGGCGCCGAGGACCCGGCGGCCGAGGCCGAGGCGTACATGGCACGGGACATGGCCACCGTCGACCGGCTCGACGCCCCGTCCCACCACTTCGCGCTGCTGCGTCTGGCCCCCCGGCTGCGCTACTGGTACGTGCGCTACCACCACATAGCCATCGACGGCCTCAGCGGCGGCGTGGTCAACCACCTCGTGGCCGACCTCTACGCGCGTGCGGTCCGCGGCGAGGACATCGCCGCGGTCGACCTCCCGGCCGCCTCACTGCGCGAGCTGGTGGCGGACGAGCTGGCGTACCTCGGGTCGGAGCGCCACCGCGCGGACCGGGCGTACTGGATCGACACCTTCGCCGGGCCGACCGCCGAACGCGGGACGGACGCGGCGGGGACGGCCGGGACAGCGGTACCGGCGGGAACGGCACGAACAGCGGACGAGGCGGACGCCCGCGGCGGCGCGCCGCTCATCCGCCGCCGCGCCGCGGACCTGCCGGACGCGGGCGACGCCGCCCCGCCGGGCGCGGGCCCGGCCACCCCGCTGCACACCGGCGAGTCGCTGCCCGTCGCCGTCCTGGATGGCCTGCGACGACTCGGCTCCGCCCGCCGCACCACCTGGACGGCCGTCGTGGTGAGCGCGGCCGCCGCGTACGTCGCGCGGGCCACCGGCCGCGAGGACGTCACCGTCGGGCTGGCCTCGAACGGCCGGCACAGCGCGCTGCGGCACGCCGTCGGCATGACGGCCAACGTGCTGCCGATCAGGCTGCGCCTGCCCGCCGACCGGACCGTCGGCGACCTGATCCGGTCGGTGTCCGCCGAGATGGCCCGCGCCCTGCGCCACCGCCGCTACTCCCGCGAACAGCTCGCCCGCGAGGTGGACGCGGGCGACGACGCCGCGCGCCTGACCGATCTCGTCGTCAACGTCATGCCCTACAACTTCGACCTCGACCTCGCGGGCAGCCCCGCCACCTCCCGCGTGCTGTCCATCGGACCCGTCGACGACGTGTCGCTCTTCGTCTCCGAACGGTCGGAGGGCATAGGCCCGCTGATCGGGCTGGACGCCGCCCCGGCGCTCTACCACCCCGACGACGTCCTGCTCCACCAGCACGCTCTCGTCTCCTTCCTCACCGCTCTGGCGGCGGCGGACGCCGACACCCTGCTGCGCGACCTGCCGTTCCTGGACGACGACGCGGCCGAGGCGGTCCTCGCCCAGGGCCGCGGCGCGCAACTGCCGCCGCGCACCGCAGCGGCGAACCTGCCCGAGGCGTTCGCCGCCCAGGCGCGCCTGACCCCGGACGCGACGGCCGTCGTGGACGGCGCCCGCACGCTCTCCTACCGCGAACTCGCCCGCACCGCGGACGCCCTGTCCCACGCCCTGGCGGGCTGGGGCGTGGCCGCGGAGGACCGGGTCGCGGTGCTCTTGGAACGCTCGGCCGCGGTGGTGTCCGCCACCCTCGGCGTGGTGGGCGCGGGCGCCGCCTACGTGCCGATGGACCCGGCCTGGCCCGCGGAACGGCTCAGCGGCGTCTGCGGCGTCGCGGACGTACGCGCCCTGGTGGTCGATGAGGCCGCCGCCGCGCAGCCGTGGGTGAAGGAGGCGGCGGCCGGTCTGCCGGTCGTCGTCGTCGACAGGACCGGCGCCGTCGTCCGCGGCGGGCCGCCGTCCCCGACGCCGCCGCCGAGGGCCGGACATCCCGACCGGCTCGCGTATGTGATGTTCACCTCGGGCTCGACCGGTCTGCCCAAGGGAGTTGGCGTCACGCACGGGGACGTTCTGGCGCTGGCGGCCGACTCCGCGTGGCACGACGGGGCGGTGGAAGCGGTGCTGATGCACTCGGCGTACGTCTTCGACGCCTCGACGTTCGAGATCTGGGCGCCGCTGCTCAACGGCGGCCGGATCGTCGTCGCACCCGAAGGCGTCCTGCACGCACCGGTCCTGCGCGACATGGTGGAGCGCCACGCGGTGACCGCGCTGTTCCTGACCACCGCCCTGTTCAACCTGGTGGCAGAGGAGGAGCCGACGGCGTTCGCCGGACTGCGCCTGGTCTGCTCCGGAGGCGAGGCCGCCGCTCCCGACCTGCTGCGACGGGTGGCCGTCGGCGCGCCCGACGTGACGGTGCTGCACGTGTACGGGCCCACCGAGACCACCACCTTCGCCACCCGCCACCACGTCACCGCCGACCCGCTGCCGGGACCGCCGCCCATCGGCCGGCCCCTGGACGGCATGCGCCTGTACGTGCTCGACGATGCCCTGCGCCTGGTGCCGCCCGGCGTGGTGGGGGAGCTGTACGTCGGCGGCTCCGGGGTGGCGCGCGGCTACGTCGGCCGCCCCGACCTGACCGCGACACGTTTCGTGGCCGACCCGTTCGGTACGGGGGGCGGCCGGATGTACCGCACCGGAGACCTCGTGCGCTGGACCGCGGGCGGCCAAGTGGAGTACGTCGGCCGCGCCGACGGCCAGGTCAAGCTCCGCGGCTACCGCATCGAGCCCGCCGAGATCGAGTCCGTCCTGCTCACCGCGCCGGGTGTGCGCGCCGCGTGCGTCGTGGTGCGCGAGGACACGCCGGGCGACCGGCGGCTGGCCGCCTATATCGTGCCGTCGGCCGACGTCCGCCCCGACGACGAGTCCCTGGTCCGGCACGTCACGCGCGCCCTGCCCTCGTACATGGTGCCCTCGGTGTTCGTCCCGCTGGACGCGCTGCCGCTGAACCCCAACGGCAAGGTCGACCGGCGCGCCCTGCCCGTGCCGCCGGCCGCGGTCGCGACCGGCCGTGCCCCGCGCACCCCGCGCGAGGAGGTGCTCGCCGGGCTGTTCGCCGACGTCCTGGGCGTGGCCGCCGTCGGCATCGACGACAACTTCTTCGCGCTGGGCGGCCATTCGCTGCTGGCCACCCGGCTCACCGGCCGGTTACGGGCGGCGCTGGGGGCCGAACTCGACCTGCGCACCCTCTTCGACCACCCGACGGTCGCCTCCCTCGCCGGGGTCCTCGACACCGCCCGCGCCCGCGGACCGGTCCTCGCCCCGCGACAGCGCCCCGACCCGCTGCCGCTGTCCTTCGCGCAGCAGCGGCTGTGGTTCCTCAACCGCGTCGAGGGCCGCCCCGGCAGCACGTACAACGTCCCGCTCGTCCTCGCGCTCGACGGGGACCTGGACGTGCGGACCCTGCGCGAGGCGCTGGCCGACGTGGTCGACCGGCACGAGAGCCTGCGCACCGTCTTCGCCGAGGAGGACGGCGTCGCCCGGCAGGTGATCCGGCACGGCGCCGACGCGGCGGCGCTCGTCCCGCTCACGGTCGCGCACGCCCCGTCCGACGAAGGCGGGGCAGGCGGGGCAGGCGGGGCAGCGGCAGCACGCGACGACGGCGCGGAAGGCGCGGAAGGCGCGGAAGCCGGCGCGGGCCGGGGACGCGAGCACGGCCAGGAGCATGCCGCCGCCTGGGCCGAGGAAACGGTACGGCACCTGACCTCGCTCCCCTTCGACCTCGCAGGGGACGCCCCGCTGCGCGCCCACCTGCTCGTGCTGGGCCCCGCCCGGCACGTCCTGGTCCTCGTCCTGCACCACGTCGTCGCCGACGGCTGGTCGCTGGCCCCGCTCGTGCGTGACCTCGGAGCCGCCTACCGGGCCAGGACCGCGGGCGCGGACGCCCCCGACTGGCCCGCGTTGCGCGTGCAGTACGCCGACTACACGCTCTGGCAGCGCGAACTGCTCGGCGGCGACGGCCCGGACGGCCTGGGCGCACGCCAACTCGCCTTCTGGCGGGCGGCGTTGGCGGGCGCGCCCGACCTCCTCGACCTGCCGCTCGACCGGCCCCGGCGCGCGGTGCCCACCCACCGCGGCGGCGCGCACCCGATCGAACTGCCCGCCGCCACGCACACGGCGCTGGTCCGGCTCGCCCGCGCGTGCGGCCGTACCCCGTTCATGGTCCTCCAGGCGGCCCTCGCGGTGACGCTGCACGCGTACGGCGCGGGCACCGACATCCCGCTGGGCACCGCGGTTGCCGGACGTACCGACGAAGCGCTGGACGACCTGGTCGGCTTCTTCGTCAACACCCTCGTGCTGCGCACCGACCTGTCCGGCGACCCGACCTTCCGCGAACTGCTGGACCGGGTGGGGCGGTTCGACCTGGCCGCCTTCGGCCACGCCGACCTGCCCTTCGAACGGCTGGTGGAGGAGCTGAACCCCGAGCGCTCGGGCGACCACCACCCGCTCTTCCAGACCATGCTGGTCCTCCAGAGCCAGCGGCAGGCGCGGCTCGACCTGCCGGGCGTCACCGTCCACGACCGGTCCGCGCACACCGGGATCAGCAAATTCGACCTGACCCTCTCGCTGACGGAGGCCGACCCCGACCCCGACGGCGACCCGGCCGAGGCCGGCGGCATCAGCGGGTATCTGGAGTACGCCGCCGACCTCTTCGACCCGGACACCGCCCGCGACCTGTGCGACGGCTTCGTCCGTGTCCTCACCCAGGCGGTGGCCGAACCCGGCCTCGCCGTCAGCGCGTTGGAGCCGATGGCGCCCGGCGCGCGGGCCCGGCTCCTCGCCCGCGGACAGGGCGAGCGGCGACCGCTGCCGACCCGTACCGTGCCCGAGGCGGTACGGGAGTGGGCCCTGCGCAGACCCGGCGCCGTCGCCGTGCGCGACGCGGGCGCCAGCCTGACCTACGCCGCTCTCGACGCCCGCGCCGACAGCCTCGCCCAGGTACTGCGCGAGCGAGGGGTCGGCCGCGAGAGCGTCGTGGCCCTGGCCGTACCGCCGTCCGTGGACACCGTGGTGGCCATGCTGGCGGTCCTGCGGGCGGGCGGGGCCTACCTGCCCGTCGATCCGCGGTACCCGGCGGCGCGCATCCGGCAGATGCTCGACGACGCCGGGCCCGTCCTGCTGCTCACCACCGGGCGGATACGCGAGGACCTGCCCGTCGGCGGCCCGCCCCGGCTCGCGCTCGACGACCCGGCCGACATGGCGGCCGGCCCCATGGCGCGGGACCCGAGACCGTCCCATCCGGCCGACCCCGCGTACGTCATCTACACCTCAGGTTCCACCGGCCGCCCCAAGGGCGTGGTCGTGCCGCACGGCGCGCTGGCCAACCACATGGCCTGGATGACGCGGCACTTGGACGTCACCGCGGACGACCGGGTGCTCGCCCGCACCTCCACCAGCTTCGACGCGTCCGTCTGGGAGGTGTGGCTCCCGCTGGTGAACGGCGCCGAGGTCTGCGTGCTGCCGCGCGAGGCCAACGAGGAACCCCGTGAACTCGTCTCCTGGATGAGCGGGTTCGGCGTGACCCTCGCCCAATTCGTGCCCTCCCACCTCGCCCTCGTCCTCGCCGAGGCCGGGAGCCACGCCCCGCTGCCCGACCTGCGCGCCGTGCTGTGCGGCGGCGAACCGCTGCCGCGCGCCGTCGCGGCCGAGGTCGCCGCCCAGTGGCGGGTGCCGACGCACAATCTCTACGGGCCGACCGAGGCGACCATCGACGCCACCGCCCACCGCGTGCCGGACGCGACGACCGCGCCCACCGGCCCGCACGCCCGGCCCGCCGCACCCGACGAGCCGTCCGCCGCGACCGCCGCGTCCGAGACCGTGCCGATCGGCCGTCCCGTCGACACCATGCGCGGGTACGTCCTCGACGACCGGCTGCGGCCCGTCCCGCCGGGTGTCACGGGGGAGTTGTACCTGGCGGGCCCCAACCTCGCGCGCGGCTACCTCGACCGGCCGGGGCTGACCGCCGCCCGGTTCGTCGCCGACCCCTTCGCCGCCGACCTCGCCGCCACCGCCACAACAGCCGCCACCGCTGACCTCGCCGCCATCGGCGACCCCGGCGACCCGACCTCCGCCGCCGGTGCCCGGATGTACCGGACGGGCGACCTCGTGCGGTGGAGCCGCGACGGCCTGCTCGAATACCGGGGCCGCGCCGACGACCAGGTCAAACTCCGTGGTTTCCGGATCGAGTTGGGCGAGGTCGAGGCCGAACTGGCGGCCCTGCCCGGCGTCACGGCCGCCTGCGCCGTCGTCCGCGAGGACGTCCCCGGCAGGCCCGTCCTGGTCGCGTACGCCGTTACCGGCGACCCGGCACCGCAGGGTCCCGGCCTGCGCGACGCGCTCGCCGGGACGCTGCCCCACCACATGGTCCCCTCGGCGGTCGTCGTGCTCGACGCCCTTCCGCTGCTGCCCAACGGCAAGGTGGACCGCCGCGCCCTGCCCGAGCCCGCCGCGGGCACCGGCGGCCCGAGCGCACCGGGACGGCGCACCTTCCAGGAGGAACTGCTCGCCGGGATCTTCGCCGACGTCCTCGAAGTGCCCCAAGTACGGCCCGGGGACAGCTTCTTCGACCTCGGCGGGCACTCCCTGCTCGCGATGCGCGTCGTCAGCCGTATCCGCACCCTGCTGCACGCCGACGTCACCCTGCGCACGCTGTTCGAGCACCCGACCGTCGAGGAGCTGGCCCGCGTCCTGGACACGCCGGGCCGCCGCCGACCCGCGGTGCTGCCCGTCACACGGCGGCCCGACCCGCTGCCGCTGTCGTTCGCCCAGCGCCGCCTGTGGTTCCTCAACCGGCTGGAGGGCCCCAGCTCCACGTACAACATCCCGCTCGTCCTGCAACTGCGGGGCGCCCTGGACGCGGACGCCCTGCGCGGCGCGCTGCGCGACACCGTCGCCCGGCACGAGGCGCTGCGCACGGTGTTCCCCGAACGGGACGGCGTACCGCACCAGTTGATCCTTCCGGCCGATACGGCCGCGCCCGCGCTGCCCGTCACGAGCACCGCCCCCTCGCGGCTGGAGGCGGCCGTCCTGGACGCCGTACAGGAGCCGTTCGACGTCGGGACCGACCTGCCGCTGCGCGCGCTGCTGCTGCGCTCCGCGCCCGAACACCACGTCCTGGTCCTGGTGTTGCACCACATCGCGGGCGACGGCTGGTCGCTGGCCCCGCTCGCCCGCCATCTCGGCGACGCCTACCGGGCGCGCCTGGCGGGCGAAGAGGGCGGCACGGCGCCCGGCGCGCGGCTCCAGTACGCCGACTACACCCTGTGGCAGCACGCCCTTCTCGCCGAGGACGGAAGCGACAGGGCCGCCGAGGACCCCGCCGCCCACGGCGACAGCCTGCTGCGGGAACAGCTCGACCACTGGCGCGCCGCCCTCGACGGGCTGCCCGTCCTGATCGACCTGCCCTCGGACCGGCCGCGCCCGGCCGTCGTCGACCCGAGGGGCGCGGTGCACGCCTTCGACGTGCCGCCCGCCGTGCGCGACGGCCTGCTGAAGCTGGCCAGGGAGTCGGGGAGCAGCCTGTTCATGGTGCTCCAGGCGGCCGTCGCCACCCTGCTGAGCCGGCACGGCGCCGGGGACGACATCCCGCTCGGCACCCCGGTGGCGGGCCGCACGGACGAGGCGCTCGAAGACCTGGTCGGGTTCTTCGTCAACACCCTCGTGCTGCGCACCGACCTGTCCGGCGACCCCACCTTCGCCGAACTCCTCACCCGTGTCAGGGAGTTCGACCTGACGGCCTACGCGCACCAGGACATACCCTTCGAGCGGCTGGTGGAGGAGCTCAACCCCGCCAGAGCGCGCGACCACCACCCGCTGTTCCAGACCATGCTCGTCCTGCAGAACCAGGACAGTCCCCGCCCCGACCTGCCCGGCGTCGCCGTCGAGGACCGCCTCGTCCACAACGGCCTGAGCAAGTTCGACCTCACCTTCGCCTTCACCGAGGAGCCCGCGGGGGCCCCCGATGCGGACGGCTCCCTGAGCGCCGGAATCGAGTACGCCACCGCCCTCTTCGACCGTGCCACCGTCGAAACCCTCGCCGCGCGCCTGGTCGGGCTGCTGGAACAGGTCGTGGCCGATCCGGACCTGCGCCTGGCCGCGTACGACCTGATGACGCCGGACGAACACACCCGCATCACGCGCTGGGGCACCGGCCGCGCCCTGCCGACCGGCCCGGAGGACGGCACCCTGACCGCCGCCTTCGCCGCCCAGGCGCGGCGCACGCCGGACGCCGTGGCCGTCGTCGCCGACGACACCACCCTCGACTACGCGGGACTCGACCGGATCTCGGCCGACCTCGCCGGGGTGCTCGCCGGTCTCGGGGCCGGTCCGGAGACACGGGTCGGTGTGCTGCTCGACCGGTCCGCCGCGGTGGTGTCGGTGTCCCTCGGCACCGTCCGCTCCGGGGCCGCCTACGTCCCCCTCGACGGGCGCTGGCCCGACGAACGCCACAGCCAGGTCGCCGACATCGCGGACATCCGCCTCCTCGTCGTCGGCGAGGAGGCCGCGCGATCGCCCCGGGTCGCCGCCGCCGGGACGCCGGTCGTGGTCGTGGACCGGCTCGGCCGGGTGCTGTCCGGAGCGCGCCGCCCCGCCGCCCCGGCCCCCGTGCCCGGCCCCGCGACCCTGGCGTACGTGATGTTCACCTCGGGCTCGACCGGTCTGCCCAAGGGAGTTGGCGTCACGCACGGGGACGTCCTGGCGTTGGCGGCCGATTCCGCGTGGCACGACGGCGCGGTGGAAGCGGTGCTGATGCACTCGGCGTACGTCTTCGACGCCTCGACGTTCGAGATCTGGGCGCCGCTGCTCAGCGGCGGCCGGATCGTCGTCGCACCCGAAGGCGCCCTGGAGGCACACGTCCTCGACCACGCCGTCCACGAGCACGGCGTGACCGCCGTCTTCCTGACCACCGCCCTGTTCAACGTGATCGCGGAGACCGATCCCGGTGCCTTCGCGGGGCTGCGGCTCGTCTGCGCCGGTGGTGAACTTGCCTCGCCCGACCTGATGCAGCGCGTCGCCCGGGTCGCGCCCGGAGCGCGACTCCTGCACGTGTACGGGCCCACCGAGACCACCACCTTCGCCACCCGCCACCACGTCACCGAGGATCTGCCGACCGGGCCGCCGCCCATCGGCCGCCCGCTGGACGGCATGCGCGGTCACGTCCTCGACCACCACCTGCGTCCGGTGCCGCCCGGTGTCACGGGCGAGCTGTACCTGGCAGGACGCGGCGTGGCGCGCGGGTACATCGGCCGCCCCGACCTGACCGCCACGCGCTTCGTGGCCGACCCGTTCGGTACGGGGGGCGGCCGGATGTACCGCACCGGAGACCTCGTGCGCTGGACCCCGGGCGGCCAGGTGGAGTACGTCGGCCGCGCCGACGGCCAGGTCAAGCTGCGCGGCTACCGCATCGAACTGGGCGAGATCGAAGGGGCGCTGGCAGGCTGCGAGGGGGTCGCCGACGCCTTCGCCATGGTCAGGGAGGACACCCCCGGTGACCGCCGGCTCGTGGCCTACGTGGTGCCCGCGGCCGACGGCCGCCCGGAGGCCGGTGCGCTCGCGAGCGCCCTCGGCCACTCGCTGCCCGCCTACATGGTGCCGTCGGCGTTCGTCCTCCTCGACACGCTGCCGCTGACCCCCAACGGCAAGGTCGACCGGCACGCGCTCCCCGAACCCGCCCGCCGCGCGCCGGTCCGCACGACGGCCGCCCGCACCGCCCGCGAGGAGATCGTCCGCGGCCTGTTCGCCGACGTCCTCGGACTGCCCGCCGCGGCGGCCGACGACGACTTCTTCGCGCTGGGCGGCCACTCGCTGCTCGCCACCCGCCTCGCCGCCCGCGTCCGCACCGCGCTCGGTGTGGAGATCGAGGTCAGAGCCCTGTTCGAGCATCCCACCCCATCCCGGCTCGCCGACGCTCTCGACGACGCGCGGCGGGCCAGGACGCCGCTGCTGCGGGCCGCCTCCCGCCCCGACCCGCTGCCGCTGTCCTTCGCGCAGCAACGGCTGTGGTTTCTCAACCGGTTCGAGGGGCCCAGCGCCACGTACAACGTGCCGATGGTGCTGCGGCTGGACGGTCCGCTCGACGCGGACGCCCTCGCGAGCGCCGTCGCCGACGTCGTCGAGCGGCACGAGAGCCTGCGCACGGTCTTCCCCGACACACGGGGCGTGGCACGCCAGGTGGTGCGCGCCGCCGACGACGCGGACATCGACCTCGCGCCGCGCGACACCGACCCCGGGCGGCTGGACGAGGCGCTGAGCGCGGAGGTGGCGCACACCTTCGACGTGAGCACCGGCCTCCCGCTGCGGGCGCGGCTGCTGCGGCTGGCCGACGACGCCCACGTCCTGGTCCTGCTGGTCCACCACATCGCGGGCGACGGCTGGTCGCTGGCCCCGCTCGCCCGTGACCTGGGCCTGGCCTACCGGGCCCGCGTCGCGGGCGAGGAGCCCGGCTGGACCGAACTCGCCGTGCAGTACGCCGACTACACGCTGTGGCAGCGGGAACTGCTCGGCGCCGAGGACGACCCGTCCAGCCGGGCCGCGCGCCAACTGGACTTCTGGCGCGGCGCGCTCGACGGCGCTCCCGAACTCCTCGACCTGCCGTACGACCGGCCGCGCCCCGACGTCACCTCGCATCGCGGCGACGCGTTCTCCTTCGCCGTGGACGCCGGTACCCATCGGGCGCTGGCGGACCTCGCCCGCGCCCGCGGGTGCAGCCTGTTCATGGTGCTCCAGGCCGGTGTGGCGGTGCTGCTCTCCCGGCACGGCGCGGGCGAGGACATCCCGCTCGGCACCCCCGTGGCCGGGCGCACCGACGAGGCGCTGGACGACCTGGTGGGCTTCTTCGTCAACACCCTCGTGCTGCGCACCGACCTGTCGGGGAACCCCACCTTCGGCGAAGTGCTCGACCGCGTGCGGGAGTTCGACCTGGCCGCCTACGCCCACCAGGACATTCCGTTCGAACGCCTGGTGGACAGCCTCGACCCGGTCCGCGCCCAGAACCGGCACCCGCTCTTCCAGACCATGGTCGCGCTCCAGAACCAGGCCGACGCCGCCGTGGACCTGCCCGGCCTCACCGTGACCGGGCAGCGGGTCGGCACCGGCATCAGCAAGTTCGACCTGACGTTCACCTTCACCGAGAAGCGCGACGAGGTGAACGCGCCCGCCGGTCTCGACGCGGTCCTGGAGTTCTCCACCGAACTGTTCGCCCACTCCACCGCGCACGGCCTGGCCGACCGCCTCACCCGGCTCCTCGGCGCGCTCGCCGCCGAGCCGGAGCGGCCGGTGCACACCGCCCCCGTCCTGGCCGCCGACCGGCGGGCGGCGCTGCTGGCGGCCGGGCACGGCCCGCTCCGGCCCGCTGCGGGCACGATCCCCTCGGCGTTCGAGGCGCAGCGCGCCCGGACCCCGGAGGCCGTCGCGGTGCGCGCGGGCGCGCGGACCCTGACCTTCACCGAACTCGACGCGCTCTCCGACCAGTTGGCGGACCGCCTGCGCGGTCGCGGGGTCGGCCGCGGCGACCTGGTCGCCCTCGCGATGCCCGGCACCCCGGACCAGACGGTCGCCATGCTGGCGGTGGCCAAGGCCGGGGCGGCCTATCTGGCGGTCGACCCCGAGTACCCGCGGGCCCGTATCGCCTTCATGATCGACGACGCCCGTCCCGTACTGCTGCTCACCCGCGGGGCCACCGCGCCGCAGGACCTGCCCGTACCCGTCCTGGACCTGGACGTGGACCTGGACCTGGACCCGGGGGCCGTGAGCACCGGCGCGGCCGGTCGGAATGCTGTGGCGGCCGACCCGCGCGACGCGGCGTACGTCATCTACACCTCGGGCTCCACCGGGCGCCCCAAGGGCGTGGTCGTCACCCACGGCTCCGTCACCAACCACATGGCGTGGATGGCCGCCCACCTCGAACTCACCGACGACGACCGGGTCCTCGCCCGCACCTCACCGAGCTTCGACGCCTCCGTCTGGGAGACCTGGCTGCCGCTGCTCCACGGCGGTGCCACCTGCCCCGTGCCGCCCGCGGCCAACCACGACCCGGCGGGACTGCTGGCCCTGATGCGCGAGACAGAGGTGACCGTCGCGCAGTTCGTGCCCTCGCACCTCTCGCTCCTGCTGGCCGAGACCGCCCCCGGCGACGCGCCCGGGAGCCTGCGCGCGGTGCTGTGCGGCGGCGAGCCGCTGACCCGGACACTGGCGGAGCGCGTCGGCCGCGACTGGCGGGCGCGGGTGCACAATCTCTACGGCCCGACCGAGGCCACCATCGACGCCACCGCCCACCGGTGGGACGGGCGGCAGGACACCGACGGGTACGGGGAGAGCGTCCCGCTGGGCCGCCCCGTCGACAACACCCGCGCCTACGTCCTCGACAGCGGCCTCCAGCCCGTGCCGCCCGGCGTCACCGGGGAGCTGTACCTCGCGGGCGACGGCCTCGCCCGCGGCTACCTCGGCCGCCCGGCGCTGACCGCGGCGCGGTTCGTCGCCGACCCGCACGGACCCGGCGGCGCCCGGATGTACCGCACGGGCGACCTCGTCAGATACGGCGCCGACGGCGAGCTCACCTTCGTCGCCCGCGCCGACGAACAGGTCAAGCTCAACGGCCTGCGCATCGAACCCGGCGAGATCGAGGCCGCCCTCACCGGCCTGGACGGGATCGCCGCCGCGTGCGTACTGGTCCGCGAGGACATACCGGGGGAGCGGCGCCTGGTCGCCTACACCGTCCCCGACCGGCCCGGCGCCCCCACCGACCGCGAACTGCGCGACCGCCTGGCAGCGGAAATGCCCGTCTACATGACACCCGCCGTCTTCGTCCCGCTGGACGCGCTGCCCCTGCTGCCCAACGGAAAGACCGACCGCAAGGCGCTGCCAGCCCCGGCCCGGCCCGCCGCCGCCCGGCCCGGAGGACAGCCGCGCACCGCGTCCGAGCGCGTGCTCTGCGAGGTCTTCGCCGCGCTGCTGCACACCGACACCGTCCGTACCGACGACGACTTCTTCGGTCTCGGCGGCGACAGCATCCTCTCGATCCAGCTCGTCAGCCGCGCGCGGGAGGCCGGGCTGAGCGTCACACCGCGCGACGTGTTCGCGCACCGCACGCCCGAGGCGATCGCGGCCGTCGCCCGAACCCTCGGCCAGGACGTGCCGGCCCAGGCCGTACCCGGCTCCGGCGAACTGCCGGCCACGCCCATCGCCGCGTGGCTGCTGCGTCGGCCCGGCACCATCGACGGGTACAACCAGTCAGGGGTGCTGCGCACACCCGCGGGAGCCGACGAGGACAGCATCGCCGCCACGCTCCAGCGCCTCATCGACCACCACGACACGCTCCGGCTGCGGGCCGTCAGGACCGGCGAGGACGGCCCCGTGCTCGACGTGCTGCCGCCCGGCGCCGTGAGCATCCGCCGGCGCCTCACCCGTGTCGATGTCGCGGGACTCGACGCCGACGCCGTCCGCACCGTCCTCGCCGAGGCCGGGGAGCGGGCCCGGCGGCGGCTGCGGCCCGCGGACGGCCACGTGATCGAGGCGGTCTGGTGCGACGCGGGACCGCACGCGCGCGGACGGCTGCTGCTGGTCGTGCACCACCTCGCCGTCGACGCCGTCTCCTGGCGCGTCCTCGCCGAAGACCTCGCCACCGCCTGGCACGCCGTCACCTCGGGTCCGCCCGAGGACGGCCTGCCCGCCGTCGGCACGACCTACCGCGGCTGGGCGCGGCTGCTCGCCGCCCAGGCGCTGGAACCGGCGCGCGAAGCGGAACTCCCGCTGTGGGAAAGGGCCTTGAGCACCCCCGCGCCCCGCCTGGGAAACCGGCCGCTCCACCCCGACCTGGACACCGCCGACCGGACCCGCACGGTGACCACCCGGCTGCCCGCCACCTGGACCGCGCCGCTGCTCACCGACGTGCCCGCCGCCTTCCACGCGGGAGTCGGCGACGTCCTGCTCACCGGCCTCGCCCTCGCCCTGAACTCCTGGCAGGCCCAACGGGCGGCCGACGGCGGCCCGTTGCCCGGCGGCACCGGCGTGCTGCTCGACGTCGAGGGCCACGGACGCGAGCAGATCGCCGACCACGTCGACCTGTCCCGTACCGTCGGCTGGTTCACCAGCCTCTACCCGGTCAGCGTCGATCCGGGACCCGTCGATCCCCGCGACCCCGGGCGCTTCGGCCCCGCGCTCGTGGACCGCGCGCTCAAACGCGTCAAGGAGCAGTTGCGGGCCGTGCCCGACCACGGCCTCGGATTCGGGATGCTGCGCCACCTCAACCCGGCCACCCGCCCCCGGCTCGCCGCCCTGCCGGAACCGCAGATCGGCTTCAACTACCTCGGCCGGTACACCACTTCGCACCAGGACACCGCCGGGGCCGCGCGGCAGGACGCGGGCGCCGACTGGGAAGTGCTGCTCGACGGCGGCGGCCCGCGCGCCCAGGACCCGGACATGCCCGTCCACCACGTCCTCGACATCAACGCGCACACCGAGGACCTGCCCGACGGCCCGCGCCTGGTGACCCGGTGGACGTGGGCCGCCGACCTGATCGCGGAAGAGGAGATCGACGCCCTGTCCGACGCCTTCGGCCGCGCCCTGCGCGCCATCGCCGAGCACACCGAACAACCCGACGCGGGCGGCTACACGCCCTCCGACCTACCGCTGGTCTCGCTCGACCAGGCCCAGATCGACCGGCTTCAGAACAAGTGGGGTGGACACAAGTGACCGGGTTCCAGTTGGAGGACGTACTTCCGCTGACACCGCTTCAGTCGGGGATGCTCTTCCACGCGCTGTACGACTCCGCCGCCGTGGACGTCTACACCGCGCAGTTCGTCTTCGACCTCGAAGGCGCCGTCGACGTCGCCGCGCTGCGCGCCGCCATCGGCGCCCTGCTGCGGCGGCACGCCAACCTGCGGGTCGGTTTCCTGCACGAGGACCTGGACGAGCCCGTACAGGCGGTCGCCGCCACCGTCCCCGTACCGCTGGAGGAACTCGATCTGACCGGGCGGGACGGCGCGGCGGCGGGTGAACGGCTCGGCGCGTTCCTCGCCGCCGACCGGACCCGGCGCTTCGACCTCACCTCCCCGCCGCTGATGCGGTTCACCCTGGTGCGCACCGCCCCCCGTCAGTCGCGGCTGGTCATGACGAGCCACCACATCCTGCTCGACGGCTGGTCGACACCGCTGCTGGTACGGGAGCTGTTCGAGCTGTACGCGAGCCGCGGCGACGACACCGCGCTGCCCCGCCCCACCCCCTACCGGACCTACCTGGCCTGGCTCGCCCGGCAGGACCGCGCCGCCGCCCTGGACACCTGGCGCACCGCCCTGGCGGGCCTGGAGGCCCCGACCCTGCTCGCCGGGCCCGGCCGGACGCGGACGGCCGCCACCGACGACCTGCCCGGAACGCTCGTCCTCGACCTGGACGCGGCCACCACGACCCGGCTGCGCGAGACCGCCCGCGCCCACCGGCTCACCGTCAACACCCTGGTCCAGGGCGCCTGGGGACTGCTGCTGACGCACCTCACCGGGCGCGACGACATCGTCTTCGGCACCACCGTCTCCGGCCGCCCGCCCGAGATACCCGGCGTCGAATCGATGATCGGCCTGTTCATCAACACCGTGCCGGTACGGCTGCGCCTGGAGCCCGGCGAGACCCTGGCCGCGCTCCTGACCAGGCTCCAGGCCGAACAGGGCCGCCTCCTGGACAGCCAGTACCTGGGCCTGACCGAGATCCGCGGCGTCACCGGACTGGACGAACTCTTCGACACCCTCGCGGTCTTCGAGAACTACCCGGTGGACGCCGCCGCGCTGAGCACCGCCCGGCGCGGACTGCCCGGCCTCGACCTCACCGGTTTCACCGGCACGGACGCCGCCCACTACCCGCTCACCCTCACCATCGCGCCGGGCGACCGGCTGAGGATCACCTTCGGCTACCGGGCCGCCGTCCTCGACCACGACGACGTGGCCCGCACCGTCGCCCGCGTGCGGCGCGTGCTGACCGCGATGGCCGACGGCCTCGACCGCCGCGCCGACACCGTCGACGTCCTCCTCGACGGCGAGCGCGAACGGCTGCTCGCCCTCGGGCGCGGCGCGCCGCTCCCCGTCGGCACCGTGGACACCAGCGTCTGGGACACCGTGCTGCGCCACGCCGCCGACCACCCCGACCGGCCCGCCGTGACCGGCGCGGGCGAGCCGTTGTCGTACCGCGAACTGGCCGACGTCGCGGGGGAGACGGCCCGCGCCCTGACCGGGCTCACCACCGCGTCCGGCAGCCGCGTCGGTGTCATGACGGAGCGCTCGGCCGCCCAGGTCACCGTGTCCCTGGCCGTGCTGGGCGCGGGCGCCGCCTATGTGCCGCTCGACCCGCGCTGGCCCGACGAACGGCTCACCCGTGTCGCCGAGGCGGCCGGACTGCGCGCCCTGGTGGTCGACGAGGCCGCCGCCGCCCATCCGTGGGTCCGCGGTCTCGCCACCGCCCTGCCGACGCTGACCGTGGACGCCGCGGGTCGGGTCCGCGCAGGCGCGCCCGCCGCCCCCGGAACCCTGCCGGAGGTCACCGGGGGCGCCCGGCTCGCGTACGTGATGTTCACCTCGGGCTCCACCGGCCTGCCCAAGGCTGTCGGCGTCACCCACGCCGACATCGCCGCGCTGGCCGCCGACCGCGTCTGGCACGGCGGCGCGGCCGACGCCGTCCTGCTGCACTCGGCGTACGTCTTCGACGCCTCCACCTTCGAGATGTGGGCGCCGCTGCTCAGCGGCGGCCGGGTCGTCGTGGCCCCGCCCGGCCCCCTCCAGCCCGCCGTGCTCCGGGACCTCGTGGCCCGGCACGGCCTGACGTCGGCGTTCTTGACCACTTCCCTGTTCAACCTCGTCGCCGAGGCCGACCCGGACGCGCTCGGCCTGCTCCGCACGGTCGCCTCGGGCGGCGAGGCCGCCGCCCCCGGCGTCCTGCAACGCCTGGCCGCCGCCCACCCCGGCACCGCCGTTCTCAATGTGTACGGGCCCACCGAGACGACCACCTTCGCCACCCGCCACCAGGTGCGCCCCGGGGACGGCCCCGACGGCGCGCCGCCGATCGGCGGCCCCACCGACGGCACCCGCGCCTACGTCCTGGACGCCGCGCTGCGCCCGGTCCCGCCGGGAGCCGAGGGCGAACTGTACGTCGCGGGCCCCGGCGTGGCGCGCGGCTACCTGGAGCGGCCCGCCCTGACGGCCACCCGCTTCGTCGCCGACCCGTTCGCCGCCACCGGGGACCGCATGTACCGCACCGGCGACCTCGTGCGCCAACAGCCCGACGGCGTCCTCCAGTACGTCGCACGGGCCGACCAGCAGGTCAAACTGCGCGGCCACCGCATCGAGCCCGGCGAGATCGAGGCGGTGCTGCGCGCCGACCCGTCGGTGCGGTCCGCCTGCGTCATGGTGCGCGAGGACCTGCCCGGCGGTCGCGGACTCGCCGCGTACGTCGTCCCCGCGCCCGGCCGCACCCCCGACCCCGACCTGCTCACCGCGCACGTCGGCAGCCACCTTCCCGGTTACATGGTGCCGACCGCGATCCAGGTGCTCGACGGCTTCCCGCTGACCGTCAACGGCAAGCTGGACCGGGCGGCCCTCCCCGCGCCCGCCGCCCCTGACCTGGCCCCGGTCCGGGCCCCGCGCGACGCCCACGAGGAGATCCTGACCGGCCTGTTCGCCGACGTGCTCGGGGTGCCCCGGGTCGGCCCGGACGACAGCTTCTTCGCGCTCGGCGGCCACTCGCTGCTCGCCACCCGCCTGGTGGGCCGCATCCGGACCGCCCTGGCCGCCGAGACCGAGATCCGCACGCTGTTCGACCACCCCACCGCCGCCGCCCTCGCGACCGCGCTGAAGGACGCGCGCCGCCCGGCGCGGCCCGCGCTCGTCCCCCAGCCCCGCCCTGCCGTCCTCCCGCTGTCGTACGCCCAGCGCCGCCTGTGGTTCCTGCACCGCCTCGAAGGGCCCTCGGCGACGTACAACATCCCCTTCGCCGTACGCCTGGACGGGCCCCTCGACACCGGCGCGCTGCGCCGGGCCCTGCGCGATGTCGTCGTCCGGCACTCCGCGCTGCGCACGGTCTTCCCCGAGCACGACGGCGGACCGCGCCAGCTCATCACGGCGGCCGACGACGTCCGCCTCGTCCTGGCAGCGGAGACCGTCGAGCCGGACAAGCTGCACGACCGGGTCAGGTCCGCGGCGGCCGAACCGATCGACATCGAGCGGCAGTTGCCGCTGCGGGCGACTGTGCTGCGGCTGGCCGACGACGCCCACGTCCTGGTCCTGGTGATCCACCACATCGCCTCCGACGGGTCCTCCATGGCGCCCCTCGCCCGTGACCTCGCCGCCGCCTACCGCGCCCGCGTCGGCGGGCGGGCCCCGGCCTGGGCCGAACCGCCCGTCGACTACGCCGACTTCACGCTCTGGCAGCGCGGGCTGCTCGGCGACGAGCAGGACCCCGACAGCGCCATGGCCCGCCAACTGCGCTACTGGAAGCAGGCGTTGGACGGTCTGCCGCACCTGGTCGAACTGCCGTGGGACCTGCCGCGCCCCGCCGTCCCCCGGCACACCGGCGCCAGCCACGACTTCGTCCTGGACCCCGCCGTGGCCCGGCGCGTCACCGACCTCGCCCGCAGCCGCGGCTGCACGGTCTTCATGGTGCTCCAGGCCGCCCTGTCACTGCTGTTGTCCCGGCACGGAGCCGGTGACGACATCCCGCTGGGCACGGCGGTCGCCGGACGCACCGACGAGGCCGCGACCGACCTCGTGGGCTTCTTCGTGAACACCCTCGTGCTGCGCACGGACCTGACGGGCGACCCGACGTTCCTCGAACTCCTGGACCGCGTCAAGGACGCCGACCTCGCGGCCTACGCCCACCAGGACGTCCCCTTCGAGCGGCTGGTCGAACTGCTCAACCCCGCGCGCTCGCAGAACCACCACCCGCTCTTCCAGACCATGCTCGTGCTCCAGAACCACGCCCCCGCCGCCCCCTTCGACCTGCCCGGCCTCACCGTCTCCGGCCTGCCCGTCGATCCGGGCGTCAGCAAATTCGACCTGTCGTTCACCTTCACCGAGACACCCGCCGGTACGGGTACGGATACGGATACGGGTACGGGTACGGGTACGGCGGACGGTCAGAACGCGTCCGGCGCGTCCGGCCCGTCCGGCGGCATGCGCGCGACCGTGGACTACGCGACGGAGCTGTTCACCGAGGCCACGGTCGGCGCGCTCGCCGAGCGCCTCGTCGTCCTGCTCGGCGAGGTCACCGCCGACCCCGGCCGCCCGCTGCGGACCTACGACGTCCTCGGCCCCGGCGAACGCGCCCGGATCGCCGCCCTGGGCACAGGACCGGCCGACGACCTGCCCCGCTCGACGGTCCCCGAACTCTTCGCCCGGCAGGTCCGCCGCGCCCCGGACGCCCCGGCGGTGCGCGACGCGGCCACCACCCTCAGCTACGCCGAACTCGACGCGCGCGCCGACGCCCTGGCCCGCCGTCTCCTCGCGCGGGGCATCGGCCCCGAGGACCGGGTGGCCGTCGCGCTGCCCCGGACCAACGACCTCGTCGTCGCCCTCCTCGGCGTCCTCAAGGCCGGTGCCGCCTATCTGCCGCTGGACCCCGACTACCCGGCCCAGCGGCTGTCCTTCATGCTCGACGACGCCGGGCCGCGGCTGCTCCTCACCACGGCCGACGTCGGCGCCCGCCTCCCGGAGACCGCCGTACCGCGCCTGGTGCTCGACAGCCCCGAGGCGGACGGTCCGCCGGTCCCGCCGCGCGGGGACACCGCCGTCCCGCCGCGTGCGCTCCCGTCGCATCCCGCGTACGTCATCTACACCTCCGGCTCCACCGGCCGGCCCAAGGGCGTGGTCGTCACCCACCAGGGCGTCGGCGCCATGGCCAGGACGCAGCGCGACCGGCTCCGGGCCGGTCCCGGCAGCCGGGTCCTCCAGATGGCGTCGGTCAGCTTCGACGCCGCGTTCTGGGAGCTGTGCATGGGGCTGCTGTCCGGCGCCTGCCTGGAGATCGGGGAACGCGAAGCCCTGCTGCCGGGACCCGCCCTCGCGGACGCCGTCCGCACGCGCGGCATCACCCACCTCACGCTGCCCCCGGCCGCGCTCGCGGTGATGGAGCCCGGCTCCCTGCCCACCGGGATCACCCTGGTGCTCGCGGGCGAGGCGTGCCCGCCGGAGCTGGCGCGGGCCTGGGCGCGCGAGCGGTACCTCGTCAACGCCTACGGCCCCACCGAGACGACCGTCTGCGCCACCATGAGCGGCTTCCAGCAGGCGGACGGCGCCCTCGCCCCCGACCGCGCCGTCCCCATCGGCCTGCCCGTGGACGGCACCCGCGTGCACGTACTGGACGACCGGCTGGCACCCGTCCCGTCCGGTGTCATCGGCGAGTTGTACGTGTCGGGCGCGGGACTGGCCCGCGGCTACCTCGGCAGGGCCGCCCTCACCGCGTCCCGCTTCGTGGCCGACCCGTTCGACCGCTCCGGCGGCCGTATGTACCGCACCGGCGACCTGGTGCGCCGTACGGCCGAGGGCCAGATCGTCTACGTCGGCCGGGTCGACGACCAGGTCAAGCTCCGCGGATTCCGGGTGGAACCCGGTGAGATCGAGGCCGCGATCACGGCGCTGCCCGGCGTCGCGGCGGCCTGCGTCGTCGTCCGCGAGGACCGGCCGGGCGACCGGCGCCTGGTCGCCTACACCGTGGCCGCCCGCGGCGAGACGGCCCCCGACGAGGCGGCGATCCGCGCCCGGCTCGCCGACACGCTGCCCGGCCACATGATCCCGGCCGCGTGCGTCCGGCTCGACGCGCTGCCGGTCACCCCCAACGGGAAGACCGACCGCCGTGCCCTGCCCGCACCCGGTCACGCCGCGCCCGCCGCGTCCAGGCCCCCGGCCACCGACCGCGAACGCGAGCTGTGCGCGGCGTTCGCGCAGACGCTCGGCGTGCCCGAGGTCGGGGTGACGGACGACTTCTTCGCCCTCGGCGGCCACTCGCTGCTCGCGGTGACCCTGGCCCGCAGGATCGAGGAGCGGTGCGGCCGACGGCCCTCGCTCAGGGCGCTGTTCGCGGCGCCGACGGTCGAAGGCGTCATCCGGTCGCTGGACGGCGCGGCGGACAGAGGTCCGGCGGCGCCGGACACCACGCCGACCGGGCCGGGCGAGGGCCCGGGCGAGGGACCGCTGGACCCGGTCGCGTCGTACCTCCTCGCGGAGATCCGGCTCGCCCCCGACATCACGGGCGGTGCGCGCCGGACCGCGCCGGTGCCCGCTCCCACCCGCTCCCGCCCCGCCGCCCGCCCCCTGCTGACCGGCGCTTCCGGCTTCCTCGGCGCGTTCCTGCTGCGCGACCTCATCGAGGCCACGGACGGCCCCGTCGACTGCCTGGTCCGCGCCGACGGCCCGGACCACGCGGCGCACCGGCTGCGGGCCAACCTGGAGCGCTACGGCCTCTGGCGCCCCGCCTACGCCGACCTGGTCCGTCCCGTCCCCGGCGACCTGGCCGCCCCCGGTCTCGGCCTGTCGCCCGACGACCGCGCCGCCCTGGCCCGCCGCCTCGGCCCGGTGCTGCACAACGGCGCCCGGGTCAACTTCGCCGCCCCGTACGGCGATCTGCGCGCCCCCAACGTGGCCGGTACCGAGGAACTGCTGCGGCTGCTCGCCGACTCCGGCTCACCGGGCATGCACTACATCTCGACCACGAGCGTCTACGCCCCGTCGTCCGATCCCGACGCCGCGCCCGTCACGGAGTCGACGCCGACCGGCCCGGCCGCCGACCTGCCGGGCGGCTACGCGCAGAGCAAGTGGGTGGCGGAGGGGATCGTCGGCCTGGCGCGCGCCCGCGGCCTGCCGGTCACCGTCTACCGCCCCGGCCGGATCAGCGGCGACACCGCCACCGGCGCCTGCCAGGACCGCGACCTGCTCTGGCAGCTCATCAAGGGCTGCCTCCAGGCCGGGGCGGTGCCGGACCTGCCGCACGGCTCGACCGACTGGATACCCGTCGACTACGTCAGCGCGGCCGTCGTGGCACTGGCCCGCTCCGCCGGGACCAGTACCGCCATGCCCGTGTACCACCTCACCAACCCGGACGCCCCCGACCTGCGGACCGTCTTCGAAGTGGCCGCCCGCCTGGGCCACGACCTGCCCACCGTCCCGGTGGCGCGGTGGCGCTCCCGCGTGGCGGCGCAGCCCGACAACGCCGCCCAGCTCCTGCTCGGCGACGACGCCCCGCCCGCCGGCTCCGCCCCTTCCCACCACCGCCGCTTCGACTCCCGGCGCACCGCCGCGCAAGCCGCCGCCGCGGGTGTCCACCTCCCGCCCCTGACCGACACGGTCCTCACCCGCTACCTCACCCACGGCCACACCACCGGCTATCTCCCTACCCCCTGACCCGGCCCCGTCCGCGCCGCGACCGACCGCCCCCTCAGGACCCGCGCCTCCCGAAACGCGGTGGCCCCGGGCCCCGGGGGGTCGGGAGGATGGGGCGATGACGACCGACAGCGGGGCCGTGGGGGCACAGGGTGTCCGAGCCGAGTGGGGGGACGTGCCCGCGGGGGTGCGGGGAGAGGCCGAGGCACGCCTGGGGGCACGCGTCGCGGCGGCGGAGACGCAGGCCGGCGGCTTCTCGCCGGGCGTGGCGGCCCGCCTGCGGCTGACGGACGGGACGAGGGCGTTCGTCAAGGCCGTGACCTCGGCGGCGAATCCGGAGAGCCCGGGCATCCACCGGGCGGAGGCCGCGGTGGCCGCGGCGCTTCCCCGTGAAGTCCCGGCCCCGCGCCTGCTGGCCTCCTTCGAGCGGGACGACTGGGTGGTCCTGCTCTTCGAGGACATCGAGGGCCGCACGCCCGCACAGCCGTGGGACGCGGCCGAGTTGGAGCGCGTCCTGACCGCGGTCGGCGACCTCGCGACGCTGCTCACACCGTCCCCGGTGGAGGTCCCGCCCGTGGCGGAGGCGAACGCGGAGAACTTCCACGGCTGGCGCGCCCTGGCCGCCGAGCACGCGGCGGGCACCGACGACCTGACGGGCCTCGACCCCTGGGCCGTACGCCATCTGGCGGAACTGGCCGCGTTGGAGGCCGGATGGGCGCGGGCGGCGGCCGGAAAGACCCTGGCCCACGCGGATCTGCGGGCCGACAATCTGCTGCTCACCGCGGACGGCCGCGTCATGGTCGTGGACTGGCCGTGGGCCTGCCTGGCGGCGCCCTGGTTCGACCTGCTGCTGATGCTGCCCAGCGTGGGGATGCAGGGCGGACCGCCCCCCGCCGAGATCTTCGACCGGCACCCGGTGGCCGCGGGCGCCGACCCGGACGGCGTCACGGCGGTGCTGGCCGCCTTCGCCGGCTTCCTGCTCGGCCACGCGCGACGGCCCGCGCCGCCCGGCCTGCCGACACTGCGCCCCTTCCAGCACGCCCAGGGCGTCGTCGCGCTCGACTGGCTGCGGACCCGTACCGGCTGGTCCTGACAGCGGCGCGCCCTACCCTGGCCTTATGTCCCCTTTCGTGGTCGAGCGCCGCACCCCGCTGCCCGTCGCCGAGGCGTGGCGGCGGCTGACCGACTGGGAACGGCACACCGCCACCGTGCCGTTGACCCGGATCAGCGTGCTGACGCCGCCGCCCGACGGGGTCGGCACGGCCTTCGTGGCGCGGACCGGGCTCGGCGGTGCCGGGTTCGACGACCCGATGCGGATCGTGCGCTGGGAGCCGCCGGTCGACGGCGGCCCCGGATTCTGCCGCCTGGAGAAGACCGGCCGGATCGTCACCGGCTGGGCGGAGATCGACGTACGGCCGGACGACAGCGGTACGGGTACGGGTACGGGCGCGGATACCGGCTCGTGGGTGCGCTGGCGCGAGGAGCTGCGGGTGTGGCGGCTGCCGGGAGCGTTCGACGCGGTCACGGCGCGTACCGGACGGCTCGTCTTCGGCCGGGCCATGGACACCCTGCTGCGCGGGGAGTGAGGCGAAGACGGCCCGCGGGTACCGATGAGTTCCGCGCCGCGCACCGGTCTACCCCGGTGAAGCGCACGACCTTCCCGTGACACCGACCAGCGGAACGTAAGGCAGGCACCCATGTCCACGAAGATCTTCGTCAACCTCCCCGTGAAGGACCTCGACCGCTCCGTGGCCTTCTTCACCGCCGCCGGGTTCACCTTCAACCCGCAGTTCACCGACGACAACGCGACCTGCATGGTGATCAGCGACGACATCTACGCGATGCTGCTGGTCGAGCCCTTCTTCCGGACCTTCACCGAGAAGGAGATCGCGGACACCGCCACCACGACCGAGGCCATCGTGGCGCTGGGCCTGGACAGCAAGGAGCAGGTCGACCGGATCGCGGAGGCGGCCGTGGCCGGGGGCGGCACGGCGGCCAAGCGCACCGAGCACGAGAGCCCGATGTACACCCGGAGCTTCTTCGACTTGGACGGCCACCACTGGGAGCTGTTCTGGCTGGACCCGGCCCTCGCCCAGGGCTGACCCGCCCCTGGTCCAGGGCTGACCCCCTGGTCCAGCGGCCTGGTCACCGTACGGGCGGCGGCCCGCTGCTCTCGCGGACGACCAGCTCGCCCGCGACCTCCACCCTGGTCGACGCGGGCTGCTCCCCGCCGAGGAGCTGGAGCACCATCCGGGCGGCGAGCGCGGCCATGTCGGCGAGCGGGGTGCGTACGGTGGTCAGCCGCGGGGTGACCCAGTCGGCGAAGGGCAGGTCGTCGAAGCCGACGACGCTCAGGTCGGCCGGGACGCGCAGCCCGAGCGCGGCGGCGGCGCGGTAGGTGCTCAGCGCCTGCTGGTCGTTGCCCGCGAAGACCGCGGTCGGCGGGTCGGGCAGCCCCAGCAGGTCCAGGGCGTGCCGGTGCGCGGGCTCGTGGGTGAAGTCGCCGTAGCGGACGAGCGCCGGGTCGAAGGGCAGCCCGGCCTCGTCGAGCGCCGAGCGGTAGCCGTCCACGCGGGCGCGTGAGGCCAGCCGCTCCGGCGGCCCGCTGATGACGGCGATCCTGCGGTGGCCGAGCCCGATGAGATGGCGGGTCGCGGCCAGCCCGCCCGGCCAGTTCGTGGCGCCCACCCACGGCACTCCGGGCGCGGGCTCGTCGGCCGGGGCGATCAGCGCGAAGGGCAGGCCGAGCCTGCACAACTCCTCGTGCTGGGCGGGCATCAGCTCCGGCAGCACCAGGATCGCGCCGCGCGTGCGACGGGTGGCGAGCGAGTCCAGCCACTGCCGGGTGAGCCGGCTGCGGCCGTGCGTCGCCGACACCACCATGCCCAGCCCCTCGGCGTGCAGCGCCTCCTCCGCGCCCCGGATCAGCTCGCCCGCCCACGGGCTGGCCAGTTCGTTGATCACGAAGTCGATCAGGCCGCCCGCCGCCAGCGCCGTCGCCGCGGGGCGGTGCCGCGCGAGATACCCGTGCTGCTCCAGCAGCCGCTGGACCTTGGCGCGGGTCCTGGACGCCACGTCCGAGCGGTCGTGCAGCACCTTGGAGACCGTGGAGACCGACACCCCCGCCTGCCGCGCGATCTCGGCGAGCGTCGTCGTGCCTCCGCCGCCCGCGCCGCTGCCCGCGCCTGCGTCTGTGCCGCCGTCTGTGTCGCCGTCGGCTTCGCGCCCCGGTTCCGCCGCCGCCATCCTCTGCTCTCCCGCGCTCGCGCCCCCGGCGGCCGTACCGCCGTGTTGCCGGGCCACCTTTTGCGAAAGCTATCGCGAATCACCGCGGTCGCGGTCCCCGGACCCGGCGGCGGTCGGCGGGCCTGGCGGCGGTCCGCGGGCCGGGAGGCGGACGGCGGGTCCGGCGGCGGTCCGCGGGTTCCGTCACCGCCTTGACCCTCACCGAAGGTGAGAGCCCACCGTGAGGGCAGGGCGTACCGCACGCCGCGGAACCGGACGAGAGGACCTTCCATGAAGACGACTGGACCCTCCACGACAGAGCGCTGCGTCATCCTCGACATCGGCGGAGTCCTGGAGATCACACCGCCGACGGGCTGGATCGAGCGGTGGGACGAGCGCCTCGGCCTCCCGCCGGGCACCGTGGACCGCCGTCTCGACGACGTCTGGGAGGCCGGGGCGGTCGGCGCGATCACCGAGCCCGAGGTACGCGCCCAGGTCGGCGCCCGCTTCGGCCTCGACGCCCGCCAGGTCGAGTCCTTCATGTCCGACCTCTGGGCCGAATACCTCGGCGCCCCCAACACGGAACTCATCGACTACGTCCGCGGCCTGCGCTCCCGCTGCCGCCTCGGCATCCTCAGCAACAGCTTCGTCGGCGCCCGCGAACGGGAGACCGCCCGCTACCGCTTCGACTCACTGGTCGACGAGATCGTCTACTCCCACGAGATCGGCGTCTCCAAGCCCGACCCCCGCGCCTTCGCGCTCACCTGCGAACGCCTCGAAGTCCGCCCGTCGGACTGCCTGTTCATCGACGACCACGCCCCCAACATCGCCGCCGCCGAGACCGCGGGCATGCGCGCCCACCTCTTTACCGGCACCCCGCAGGCCGTCGCCCGCGTCGAAGCCCACCTGCCGGCGCTATGAGGTGCGGGTGTTGGTGAGGTGCGGTCCGATGTGGCCGATGTAGAGCAGGCCGGTGTTGGCGGTGTCGTCGAAGAAGTGCAGCCGCGGGGAGATGGTGCTGCCGCCGCCGATCCGTAGATGGGCCTCCATGTAGACCGCGCCGGAGGGATCGACGGCGCGGGGCACGGGGAGGGTGCGCTCCTTGCGCCAGGAGAGGTTGCGCCAGACGGTGTCGGACTCCTTCATCAGGACCTTGCCCGCGGGGAAGGGGTGGCAGCCGGAGGGGAGATCCTGGCACCAGGAGCGGAAGTCGCCGCGGGCGCGGCCGGCCACGGAGGCGGCGGCGAAGTCCTCGAGAGCCTGGAGCGCTTCCCAGCAGACGTTGACCCAGTTGGGCTTGGAACGGTCGTCGAGACCGGTCATCACCTTGGGGTCCCCGGTGAAGAGCAGGGTGGGGAACTGGTGGAGCCGGGCGTGGAGTTCGGTGAAGCTGCCGGGCAGCGCCTCGCTCTCGTCCTCCTCGACGGGGGCGAAGGCGGCCTCGTAGGCGCCGACTTGCTGGAGGCGTAACTGGAGCGCGCGGACCTGCTGTTGGGCGGCGCGGCGCTCGGCGTAGAACTCCTCGGCGAGCCAGTTGGCGTCGGCGAGGTCGTGCTGGAGCTCGCGGACCTGCTTGTAGCGGGCGGCCTCGGCCTCCGCCGCCTCGTCGAGAAGGGCGATCAGGCTCTCGTGGTCGGCGCGCAGGCGCGCGATCTCGTCGCCGTGCTCGGTGGACCGGGGCCGCGGGCGCTGGGCGTGCAGGCGGGCCAGCGGCTGGGGGAGCGGCATGCGGGCCGCCTGGTTGCGCGGCAGCGCGGTCAGCACGGTGGCGGCCCGTACCGGATCGGCCTCGACCGTGGCGCGGGACATCACCGGGTGCCGCTGCCCGTCGGCGGCCCACGCGGGGTCGACGCGCGGCATGTACGTACGGATGCCGCCGCCGAAGACCGGGTGGTGTTCGAGCGCCTTGTTGAACGCGGCCTGCGCCTCGCGGGTCAGCACGTACAGCACCGCGCGGCCCACGAGTTGGGTGAAGGCGCGGTCCACGACCTTCTCCAGCCACTCGTCGGCGTCGGTCCCGTACGGCACGCTCGCCACGACGATGGGCAGCCGCCGCTCCCGGTCGGTCAGCTCCTCGATCACCTCCTTCACGTCACCGGCGTAGATGAAGCTGGCGCGGGCGCGGATCTCGGCGATGCCGCTGTGCGTGTCCAGGGCGTCGAGTATCGCGTCGGCCAGCCGCGGCTTGGACGCGCGGATCTGCGGTATCTCCGCCGAGTCCGGCCGGTGTTCGACATCGAGCTGCACCCAGGTGCGGCCCGGATCGGCCATGTCGGTACGGACGATGAGCGTGGACTGCCAGGTCGCCCGCAATGCCGGCGGGCTCTCCCGCAATCGCCAGCGGCTGTGCGCGCCCTGCTGCCCCGAATCGGTGTCGCGGTCGAGCGTCACGTGCTCGGCTATCTCGTTGCGGCCGTCGTGCAGCGCCGTGACCGGATAACCCTTGGCGTCGGTGAGCCACTCCGCGACCAGCCGGTCGGCCGTCGCGGCGGCCGTGACGTAGTCCTGCTCGGTCCACACGACCATGCGGTACGCGGACGCGTCCACGCAAGTCCCCCCTCGGTGGGCTGATCGATCTTCAAGGGGAGGCTAGAAGAGCGCGGTGTCACGGTGATAGGGGGCACGCCGTCCGGCCGGGCCGTACGGACTGCCCGATCCGGGGCGAATCGGGTCCACGGCCGTTGGGCGTCACACCTCCGCTGCCCCGGTGGCCTACGCGAGCGCCGCCCGCAACTCCCTTGTCGTGGGCGGGTTGGCGCCGGGCCGCGAGACGGTGAGCGCGGCGGCGGTGCCCGCGTGGCGCAGCACATGGGCGAGGGTCGCCTTGTCCAGGGCGCCGAGCGCGGGACGGGCGGCGGCGCCGGTGAGGCCGAGGCCGGTGAGGGCGTCCAGCGTCGCGGACATGAAGGAGTCGCCCGCGCCCACGGTGTCGGCGACCTCGGTCCGCACCGGCGCGCCCGTCACCTCGATGTCACGGGTGAAGGCGGCGGCGCCCTCCCCGCCCATGGTCACGAAGACGACGGCGGGCCCGGCCGCCAGCCAGCGCGCGGCGACCGCCGCGACCGGCTCGCCCGGATACAGCCACTCCAGATCCTCGTCGCTCGCCTTGACGAGGTCGCTCAGCGCCACGCACCGCTCGACTCCGGCGACACCCTGCTCGTGCGTGCCCATCAACTCCGGCCGGATGTTGGGGTCGTAGCTGACGGTGGCGTCCGCGCGCAGCCGCGCGGCGAGGTCCACGGTGGTGGCCGCGCCCGGCTCCGCCACGGCGGCGATCGACCCGATGTGGACGTGCCGGAGCGCGGCGGGCGGCTCGACGGGCCCGAGCGTCCACGCGATGTCGAAGTCGTAGCGCGCCGCGCCCTGTTCGTCGAGCGTGACCACCGCCGTCGGCGTGCGGACGTCGTGCCGGCCGTCTGCGAGCAGGTGTACGCCCGCCGACCGCAGGTGGTCGGTGATGAGCTTGCCCGAGGGGTCGTCGCCGAGCTGCGTGAGGAGCGCGGTGGCGTGGCCGAGGCGGGCCAGCCCGTACGCCACGTTGGCCGGACTGCCGCCGGGATGCGGCACATCGGGCTGTCCGGGGGTCCGGACGATGTCCGCTACGCACTCACCGATCACCAGGAAGTCGCTCATGGGCCACATGCTGCCGTATCGCGGTCCCGCCCGGCGACCCCCCGTCCCCGTACGCGATCACGCGGGCGGTCCCCTGCCGGTACGCGGCCGGAGACCGTCTGCCGCGGCGGGCCCGACCGCCCTACGCTGGTGGCGGCGGCCCCGCGGATGAGCGGGGCGGCGGACGAAGGGGGGCTCCGTGGACGCGGAGTTGGCGGCACTGGCCGCGTCGGGCGCGACGCAGGTGGTCACACTGATGGCGTCCGACGCCTGGACACAGGTACGGGACCGGCTGGCGCGGTTCCTCGCACGCGGCAGCGGCGGCAGCGCCGGGGCGGCGGCCGAGGACGGTACGGCAGCCGACGACGGTACGACCGGGGCCGCCGCACGCGCCGGGGACGAGACCGCCGCTCTCGACGAACTCCAGCTCTCCCGCGCCGAGTTGACGGCCGCCAGGGACTCGGGGGACGCGGACGCCGCCGCCGACATCGAGGCGGGCTGGCGCACCCGGCTGCGCCGCGTCCTGCGGGACGACCCGGCCGCCGCCGCTGAACTGCGGCTGCTGCTGGAGGAGTTGGCCCCGGCGGCCGGCCGTGGCTCGGTCAGCGTCGTCAACAACACCGTCAACGGCGGGGTGTTCCACGCCCCGGTCATCCAGGGCCGCGACATCAGGAGCACCACCGTCCACGGCGGCGGCCCGACGACTGCCTGACGGCGGCAGGGCCCGGCGGTCAGGACTCGGACCTGTCCAGCTCCTCGTCCAGCGCCGTCGCCGCCGTGATCAGCGACAGATGCGTGAACGCCTGCGGGAAGTTGCCCAGTTGCTCACCCGTCGGCCCGATCTCCTCGGCGAACAGGCCGACGTGGTTGGCGTAGGTGAGCATCTTGTCGAAGGCGTAACGGGCCGGGCCCAGGCGCCCGGCGCGGGCGAGCGCGCCGACGTACAGGAAGCTGCACAGCGAGAAGGTGCCCTCGCCGCCGCGCAGCCCGTCGGGGGACGCGCCCGGGTCGTAGCGGTAGACGAGGCTGTCGGAGACCAGCTCCTGGTCCATCGCGTCCAGCGTCGACAGCCAGCGCGGCTCCTTCGGCGCGACGAAGCCGACCTCCGGCATCAGCAGCAGCGACGCGTCCAGCACCTCGCTGCCGTAGTGCTGCACGAAGGCGTGCCGCTTCTCGCTCCAGCCGCGGTCCATGACCTGTTCCATGATCGTGTCGCGCGCCGTCGTCCAGGTCTCCAGATCGGCGGGCCTGGCGAGTTCCGCGGCCAGCCGGATGCCGCGGTCGAAGGCCGACCAGCACATCAGACGGCTGTACGTGAAGTCCTGCCGCCCGCCGCGGGTCTCCCAGATGCCCTCGTCCGCGCGGTCCCAGTGCGCGGCCAGCCAGTCCAGCAGCCCGGAGAAGGCCCGCCAGCCCTCCCACCCGGCGAGCTGGGCGATGTCCTGCGACCGGGACAGGGCGTGCACGGCCTCGCCGTAGATGTCGAGCTGGAGCTGGTCGGCGGCCCCGTTGCCGAGCCGGACGGGCGCGGAGCCGCGGTAGCCCTCGAAGTGGTCCAGCGTCTCCTCGGCCAGGTGCGGGTCGCCGTCCACCCGGTACATGATCTGCAACGGCTCGCCGGTGACCGTGCCGCCCGCGCGCAGCCGCCCGCCGAGCCAGCGGCGGAAGGCGTCCGCCTCCGCGGTGAAACCGAGGTCGACCAGCGCGTTCACCGACAGCGACGCGTCCCTGACCCACGTATAGCGGTAGTCCCAGTTGCGCTCGCCGCCGACCTGCTCCGGCAGGCCCATGGTGGCGGCGGCGACCGGAGCGCCGGTCGGCGCGTACGTGAGCAGCTTCAAGGTGATCGCCGAGCGGTTCACCGCCTGCTGCCAGCGGCCCCGGTAGCGGCACTGCCGGATCCAGCCGTGCCAGAACTCCCGCACCCCGTCGAATTCCGCCCGCAGGCCGTCCACCGTCACCGGCTCGGGCGGCTCGCCGTGCGCCGCGCACACCGTCAGCACCGCGGCGGCCATCTCGCCCTGCTCCAGCGTGACCGCGGCCCGGACGTCCTCCTCGTCGCGTTCGAGGTCCAGCGGGCCGACCGGCTGGAGGTACGCCCACGCCCCCGACGCGCCGAATCTGGCCGTGCCGTCGTCGCTCACGTGCAGCCGGTGGTCGCAGCGGCCGTAGTCGAAGCGCGGCCTGCACTCCAGGGCGAAGCGGACCGTGCCGCGCACCACCCGCATGACGCGCAGCAGCCGGTGCCGGTCGGTGGCGGTCTCCGGCCGGTCCACCGGCATGAAGTCGATGACCTCGCCGACGCCGTCGGGGGTCATGAAGCGGGTGACGAGCACCGCGGTGTCCGGCAGATAGAGCTGCCTGACCCTCGCCTCAGGGCTCGCGGCCGCGATCGAGAAGTAGCCGCCGCGGTCGTGGTCGAGGAGCGAGGCGAAGACGCTCGGCGAGTCGAAGCGCGGCGCGCAGAACCAGTCGACGACGCCCCGCGACGACACCAGCGCGCTGGTCTGGAGGTCTCCGATGAGGCCGTGGTCCGCGATCGGCGGGTAGCGACGCATGAGGGCACCTTTCGCCGTTCCCCCGCCGCGGTGCGCCCGCCGCGAGGCGTCCCCCCGCCTTGACCACGCTAGATGACGCGGTCGGCACCGGCATTCCGGCGCGATCGCGGGTCCGTGCCGCCGGCGGGTCCGAGGAGGGAGGCCAGCGGCGGCTCGGAGGCCAGCACGGCGCCCGCGGTGATGGTGAAGGTCAGCACCGCGCAGATCGCGATCAGCCAGGACAGCATCGTGAAGACCGACCCCAGGGAGCCGTAATTGGCCAGGCTGCGGTTGAGGGCGGTCGGCATGTAGAGGCGGGCGGTCACCGACAGGGCCGTCATCGCCAGTGCGGTGAGGATCGCGCCGGGCAGCAGCGGCAGCCACGCGACGCGCTTGCTCAGCAGCAGCCGCTGGGTCCACCACCACACCAGGACGTCCGCGAGGAAGGTCAGCGGCAGGCCGAGCCACAGCCCGACGCCGAAGCCGTCGCGCAGCGGCCCCTGGAGCACCAGCGCCACCATCCACGCGGCGATCCACACCACCCAGCGCCACACCGCCACCCGCACCGAGGCGCGCGGCAGCCCCCACGCCCGCTCGCACACCCGCGCCATCGCCCGGCTGCACGCGGTGGCGGACAGCAGCGCCATCAGGACGCCGATCACCCCGATGGTCTGGCGCAGATCCCCGCTGTTCGCGCTGTAGACCTGCCTGAGCTGCTCGTCCGACGCCCCGGTGAGGCCGAAGACGTTACGCGCGGTGCTCACGAGCTGGTCGCGTACGGTCTTCGGCGCGAAGGCCGCGACCACGAACAGCAGCGGGACGGCGGTCAGGAAGAGCTGGGCGGCCAGCCGGGTGCCCGCGTCCAGCAGATTCACCGACAGCAGGCGGGCGGTCAGCTCGGTGATGACGGGGAAGCGGCGTTCCGCCGCGTGGCGCAGCCGCAGCCCGCGCGCCTTCCAGCGCGCCGCGCGCCCGGCCGCCCCCGCGACCGTACGGCCGACCAGGCCCTTCTCGCGGTCGGCCCGGCCCTTCTCACGGCCCGGGGGCCCGGAGGGTGCGGCGGCCATACGCGACCTCCACGGCGGACACGGCGGACACGGTTGTGACGGGCGGACATGGCGAGCACCGCGAGCACCGCGAACACGGCGGCGACGAACGCCACGAACGCCACCAGTCAAGGCGGTGTACGGGGAACGCGCGACTTGTGAGCCGACGGACGGCCTCCGCGCCGGGCCCAGCGCCGGGCTCAGCGGGCCCGCGGCGCGGGAAGGACCGCCTCCAGACACACCCGGCCGCCGATCTCGACGGTGCCGTCAGGGCCGGGCGCGGTGAGGATCTGCGAGCCCCGGCCCTGCGTGATGTGCAGCGCGCGGCCGAGCTGCCGGGTGAGCAGCAGCGCGGCGGCGCCCGTCGCCTCGTCCTCGTCGATGCCGTCGCCGCGGCCGGGGAAGGCGCGCGCCCTGATCCGGCCGGCGGCCTCGTCCTGCCACGCCCAGGCGTACACCCACTCGCCCGGCTCCGGCACGTCCAGCGCGTCGACCTCGGCGGGCAGCGCGTACTCGCGCAGGGTGCGCGGCGGCGCCCACTCCGCGCGGACGGTGATCCAGGTGAACTCCCCGTCGTCGCGCGTGAAGACCTCCCCGACCTCGGGTTCGAGCACCTCCACGTCGAGCAGCCAGGCGACCCCGACCAACGGGTGCCCGGCGAAGGGCAGTCGCAGCCCCGGCGTGTAGATGTCGACCGCGCCGCGCTCCGGGTCGTCCACGAACACCGTTTCGCTGAAGCCGAGTTCACCGGCCAGGGCCTGCCGTGCCGCGCGGTCCGGGTAGCGCGAGCCGTCGCGGACCACGCCGAGCGGGTTGCCGTACCGCCGGTCGGGGCCGCAGAAGACCCGCAGCACATCGATGCCGCCCGATGTCGTATTCACTCCGGCATTCAAGCATTCGGGGCGCGGGAGCGGACCCGCTCGCACCGGCCGGTTCCGGCCGTCCCGCCGCCGGGACCCGTGGAACTGGTCAGACCACCTGGCGGAAAGCTATCCTGAGCGTCGCTGTTCATCAGTTACGGCGTCGGCGGCCGGAGGTCGCGAGCGCGTCATTATGGGGGCCTCACGTATGAACGACTCTCGCGAGGTCGCGGGCGTTATCCTGCCGGGCTATCCAGAACCCCTGTGGATCCAGGCGGTGAATTTGATCCGCAGCGAAATCGACCGGGGCGAGCTGAGGCCGGGAATGCGGCTGGCGCCCGAGCGGGAGCTCTGCCGTCAACTGGGCATCAGCCGGGTCACGCTGAGGAAAGCCCTGGGTCACCTGGTGGAGGAGGGCGTGCTCAGCGCGTCCCACGGCCGTGGCTGGTACGTGACGCAGTCGGCGCCGAAGAAGGAATGGCCGAACAGCCTGGAATCCTTCAGCGAGACCGCGGCACGAATGGGGTTGAAGCCGCACTCCAAGGTATTAATGGCACAGGCGAGCCCGGCCAGCATCGACGAGGCGGAGCGGCTCGGTATCGCGCCCGGCACTCCGCTGTTCCGGCTGGAGCGGGTACGGCTGCTCGACGGTGTTCCGATAGCGCTGGACCTGACGCGAATTCCGCTCGCTCTGGTGCCCGGCATCGAGGACGTCGATTTCGCGGACCGCTCGCTGTACGCGACTCTTTCCGCCGCCGGGGTCGAGCCGGTCCGCGCGGACAGCACGATCGAGGCGACCAAGGCCGACGACCGCGCCGCGGGACAGCTCGACATGGCCTCGGGCGATCCGCTTCTGGTCATGCACCAGATCGCGGTCGGCTCCGACGAGGAGCCGCTGTTCGAGTCCACGATCCAGTACGCGGGCGACCGGTACCGGCTGCGTACGTCCTTCGCGCGCTCGCACGGCTGAGCCGCGGGCGGCCGTACCGCTGAGCCGCGGGCGCTCGTACGGCTGAGCCGCGGGCTGAGGCCGGACCGGTGTGCCGACCTCAGCCGTGCGCGTGGTCAGAGCACCAGCACTCCCTTGACGAAGTCGGGACCGGCCGCCGTCATGGCGCGGAAGGCGTCGTCCACGCCTTCGAGGCCGAAGCGGTGGGTGATCAACGGCGCGTAGCTGAAGCGGCGTTCGCCGATCAGCGCGAGCGCGTCGCGCATGGCGCCCATCAGCCGGGTGCGGTCCGGGCAGAAGCCGTTGACGACGGTGACGGCCTTGTACCAGAGGTTCATGTCCATCATCGCGTCGCCGGTGTGGTGGTAGCCGACGACGCACAGGGTGCCGAAGGGCCGCACCAGGCTGCCGGCCGTGCCGAGCCCGCTCGTCGTGCCGGTCGCCTCCAGGACCACGGCGAGCCGCGCGTCGGTGGCCCGTCCGGTGTCCTTCCGGTACTCCTCCGGGAGGTCGTCGGGGGCGAAGACGAGGTCGGCGCCGAGCCGCAGGGCGCGCTCGCGGCGGGCCGGGTCGGGGTCGACGCCCACCAGCAGCCCCGGCGCGTGCCGCTTGGCGAGCTGGACCAGGCCGAGGCCCATGAAGCCGAGGCCGACGACGGCGACCCGGTCGCCCGCGCGCACGCCCGTACGGGACAGCGCTTCCTCCAGGTCGGCGACCGGTTCGCCGATCGCGTGCGCGGGTTCGATCCCGGCCGGTACCGGCAGGACGGCGTGCGCGTCCATGACGGCGAGCGTCGCGAATCCCTCGCCGCCGAGCCCGGTCACCAGGTCACCCGGCGCCCAGCGGCCCGCGTCCCGGCCGGTGCCGACCACCCGCCCCACGATCTCGTGGCCCAGCCTGACCGGCGGCGCGGCCGGGTCGTGCGAGAGCCACGGCCCGATGTCGGAGGTGCAGACCCCGCTGGCCAGCACCTCGACCAGCACCTGGCCGGCGCCGGGGACCGGGTCGTCGGCCGCGACGACCTCCGAGGTGCGCGGGCCGACGAGCTGACTGATCTTCATACGGATCTCCTGGCCTGAGTGGTGTAAGGGCTGGTGGTGTGACGGCTGGTGGTGTGACGGCTGGTGATGTGACGGCTGGGCGGGGATGGCGGGCCGAGCGGGGTGACGGGGTCGGTGACGACCGGGGACCAGCGTAGCGAAGTGGTCCTATGTGGTCAGTAGTGGTGTCGTAGGAATCCGGCCGGGGTGACGGCGGAATTGTGCCTGTCTGTGGCTGAAAAGTGCGAAGTGCGCCCGGTTTCCCCGGCATTCTGGTCTGCTTCACCCTCTAGACAGGACCGGCTTTCGTATTACGATGGCGGCAAGTGGTATGGATTTGGCACATACCCAACGACCGCTGTCCGGGCCCTCGACAGCCCCGGAAGCGGTCCTGGCGGGACTCACTTCAGGCGGGACTCAGGGGAGGAGAGCGGATGGCATCCGTCACCGCGGCAGTCATCGGCGCGGGTTCGCAGGGCCGGGTGCACGGCCTCGGCCTGAGGGCGGTGCCGGGCGTCGAGCTCGTCGCCCTCGCCGACGTCGACGAGCGGACCGCGGAGGACCTGGCGGGGGAGCTGGGCGTACCGCGGACGTACCGCGACTACCGCGAACTGCTCGTCCTGGAACGGCCCGACGTCGTCAGCGTCTGCACACCGCCCGCCCTGCACCCGGAGATCGTCCGGGCCGCGGCGGCGGCCGGGGTCCGCGCGGTGCACTGCGAGAAGCCGGTCGCGCTGTCGTACGGCGAGGCCCTGGAGATGACCCGGGTCGCGGCCGACGCCGGCACGCAACTGACCTACAACCTCCAGCGCCGCTTCGAGGCCGTGCAGCGCTTCGCCCGCGAAGCCATCGCCGGGGGCGAGATCGGCGAGGTCGTGACCATCGAGGGGTACTGCCCGAACCTGTTCGACTGGGGCACCCACATCCTCGACCTGATCCTCTTCCACCGCGGCGACACCGCACCGGAGTGGGTCTTCGGCCAACTCGACGTGACGCTCGACCGCTATGTGTACGGCGCCTTCGTCGAGACCGCGTCGGTCACCCAGATCGGCTGGGCCGACGGCGTCCGCGCGGTGGTCTCCACCGGACGCGAACCGCACACCCCGGTCCTCAACCTCCAGAACAACCTGGGGCTGATCATCCAGGGCACCCGCGGGCGCGCCGACATCCGCGGCGCGCGCTGCCTGATCCAGCGCTTCGGCAAGGACGACCTGGTCCACGACTCACCCTTCGACACCGACTCCCGCACCTGGGACCGCGGCGTCGACCCGGCGATCGTGGCCGCCACGGCCGAGGCGGTGCGGGACGCGGTCGACAGCCTGCGCACCGGCGGCAAGCCCGCCCTCGACGCCGAGCACGGCCTGCGCGGCGCCGAACTGGTCTTCGCGACCTACGAGAGCAGCCGGTCCCGGCGGCGCGTGCCGCTGCCGCTCGACCGCATGGACAACGCCCTGCTCAGCGGGCGTGCGCAGGGCTACTGGAGCCCTACCGGCGAACTGCGCTCCACCTACTGAAACGAGCGGCCCGACGATGCCGAGAACCGCCAGCCCCACCGCCCTCGCCGTCTTCAGCGGCGACGACGTCCACGAAGACCTCTTCACCGCCGCGCGCGAAGTGCGGACGCTGCTGACCGACGAGGGATTCGTCACCCGTACCGCCGTCGGCACCGGCCGCTTCGACGGCCCGGTCGACGCCGAACTCATCGTGCTCTACACGGCCTTGGGCCGCTTCACCGACGCACAGCGCGCGAGCCTGGCCCGCGCGGTCCGCGGCGGCGCCGGACTGATCGCCCTGCACTCCACCACCGTGGACGCGGACCTGTTCGACCTGGTCGGCAGCCGGTACGTCTCGCACGGGCCACCGCCCCACGAGAGCCGGTTCACCGTCACCCTCGACGGCGCACACGAAGTGACCGCCGGAATACCGCCGTTCGAGCTGACGCACGAGCACTACCACGTCGAGACCGCGCCCGGCGTGCTCACCCTCGCCCGCCGTACGACCCCCGGCGGCACCGAACCCCTGCTGCACGTCCGCGAATTCGGGGACGGACGTGTCTGCTACCTCCAGTTGGGCCACGACATGCGGAGCTGGGGAGAACCCGCCGTGCGCCTTCTCGTCCGGCGCGCGGCCCGCTGGGCGTGCCGCCTCGAAGCCCGAGGGAACTGACCCATGCGCATCCTTTTCCGGAAGATCTGTTTCTACCTGCTCACGGCGTGGGCGGCCATCAGCCTCAACTTCGTCATCCCGCGCGTCATGCCGGGAAACCCCGCGGACAACCTGATCCAGCAGTTCCACGGGAAGCTCAGCCCCTCCGCGGTCCAGGCCCTGCGGGTGCTGTTCGGCGAGTCCGACAAGAACCTGTGGGAGCAGTACGTCAGTTACTGGCACAGCATCTTCACCGGCGACTTCGGCACCTCGTACGCCTACTACCCGTCGCAGGTGAGCACCGTGCTCGGGCAGAGCATGTACTGGACGCTGATCCTGGTCACCATCTGCACGGTGCTCGGCTTCGTCATCGGCACCACGCTCGGCATGCTCGTCGGCTGGAAGCGCGGCACCTGGCTCGACTCGCTGATACCGATCACCACCTTCCTGTCGTCGATCCCGTACTTCTGGTTCGCGATCATGATCGTGTACGTCTTCGCGATCACCCTCAAGTGGTTCCCGCTGTCCGGCGGTTACGGGCTCGACCAGACCATCGGCCTGAACGCCGGGTTCATCGGCAGCGCGATCAACTACGCCGTCCTGCCCGCCGTCACCATCACCGTCGCCTCCGTGGGCGGCTGGCTGATCAGCATGCGCAACATGATGGTCACCACGCTCAGCGAGGACTACGTACGGCTCGCCGAGGCCAAGGGGCTCCCCAGGCGCCGGGTGATGTACACCTACGCCGCCCGCAACGCGATGCTGCCGTCCTTCTCCGGCTTCGCCATGTCGCTCGGCTTCGTGATCGGCGGCTCCATCGTCACCGAGGTCGTCTTCAACTACCCCGGCATCGGGTCGGTGCTGTTCAAGGCCGCACAGGCGGCCGACTACCCGCTGATGTCCGCGATCTTCCTGCTCATCACCGTGCTGGTGCTGATCGCCAACCTGATCGCCGACATCGCGTACGTGTTCCTCGACCCGAGGACAAGGGAGAGCTGATCCATGGCCGTGCAAGCCGCCGCCCTCGCCGAGGCGGACACCGCCGACACCGCCGCCGAGCCCGCGGGCGGACCCGCCCGCCTCCGGTCGCGCCTGCTGCGCTCACCGCTGACCCTCATCGGCCTCGCGGTCGTGCTGGTCTTCGTCGTCCTGGCCGTCGTCGCGCCGTGGATCTCGCCGTACGACCCCTCGACGGTCAGCGACGACACCCTCGTGGGACCGTCCACCGCGCACTGGCTCGGCACCACCCAGAACGGCCAGGACGTCCTGTCGCAGATGCTCTACGGCGCCCGCGCCTCGATGCTCGTCGGCCTGGGCGCCGCGGTCCTCGCCACCTTCCTGTCGGTGATCGTCGGCGTCACCGCCGGATACGTCGGCGGCCTCGGTGACGAAGTGCTGTCGCTGCTGGCCAACGTGTTCCTGGTGCTGCCCAGCGTGCCGCTGACGATCATCCTGGCCGCGTATCTGCCGCACAGTGGCTCGCTCGGCATCATCCTGGTCATCACGCTCACCGGCTGGGCCTGGGGAGCGCGGGTGCTGCGGGCGCAGACGCTCTCGCTGCGCAAACGCGACTTCGTGGAGGCCGCCCGCGCCACCGGCGACAAGACCTGGCGGATCATCCTCAAGGACATCCTGCCGAACCAGCTCGCGGTGATCGCCGCGTCCTTCCTCGGCACCGTCAACTTCGCGATCCTCACCCAGGCGACTCTGGCCTTCCTCGGCCTCGCCGACGTCACCCAGTGGTCGTGGGGCACGATCCTGTACTGGGCCCAGACCGGCAGCGCGCTGCTGACCGGCGCCTGGTGGTGGTTCGTCCCCGCCGGCCTGGCCATCGCCCTGCTCGGCACCGCCCTGTCGCTGGTCAACTTCGGCATCGACGAGTTCATCAACCCCCGGCTGCGCCAGGCCGGGATCGGCACCAAGAAGGCCCAGCGCGGCCAGGTCGCCGCCAAACGCGCCCGCCGGATCAAGAACCACGCCCCGGCCGAACGCCGCACCGAGGTCACGCCCTTCACCCCGGACAGCACCGACGTCGTCCTCGACGTCCGCGACCTGCGGGTGGAGTACGTCGGTGACGGCGGTGAGCGCACCCCGGCGGTCAGCGACGTGTCGTTCACCCTGCGGCGCGGCGAAGTCCTCGGCATCGCGGGCGAGTCGGGCTCGGGCAAGTCCACCCTCGCGTACGCCATCACCCGGCTGCACAAGCCGCCCGCCGAGATCACCCAGGGCCGGATCGTCTACACCAAGCCCGACGGCGACACCGTGGACGTGCTCGCGATGGGCGACGCCGAACTGCGGGGCTTTCGCTGGGAGGAGCTGTCGATCGTCTTCCAGTCGGCCATGCACGCGCTCAACCCGATCATGCGGATCGGCGAGCAGATCGAGGACGTCATCGTCGCGCACCGGCCGCGGATGACCCGGCAGGAACGGGCCGCCCGGGTGGTCGAACTCCTCGGCATCGTCGGCATCCCCGCCGACCGGGCGGGCTCCTACCCGCACGAGCTGTCCGGCGGCATGCGGCAGCGCGCGATGATCGCGATCGGCCTCGCGCTCGACCCCGAGATCATCGTGATGGACGAGCCGACGACCGCGCTCGACGTCGTCATCCAGCGGCAGATCATCGAGAAGATCATGGAGCTGAAGGACCGGCTCGGCTTCTCGGTCGTCTTCATCACCCACGACCTGTCGCTGCTGATCGAACTCTCCGACACGATCGCCGTGATGTACGGCGGCAAGATCGTCGAGACGGCGGCGGCCGACGACTTCTACCGCCGCCCCCAACACCCTTACAGCCGGGGCCTGCTGGCGTCCTTCCCGACCCTCGGCGGCCCCAAGCGGGAGCTGACCGGCATCGTCGGCTCGCCGCCCGACCTGCGCAGGCTGCCCAGCGGCTGCGCCTTCCAGCCGCGCTGCCCGCTCGCCTTCGACGCCTGCGGGAGCCACGTACCGCCGCTCCTGCGGATCACCGGGCCGGACGGCGCCACCTCGCACGCCGCCTGCCTGCTGCACGCGGACGGCGCCCAGAACCAGGACCGACTCGTGACAGGTGAGATGCGATGAGCGGCGACGTGACGAAGAAGAACGCCGGGGCCGCCGCCCGCGACGGCCGCGCCGCGGACGGCGCCCGGCCGGTGCTCGAAGCGGTCAACGTGACCAAGCACTTCCCGGTACGCGGCGGACGCCTGCGCCGCGGCGCGGCCCCGCAGGTCGTGCACGCCGTGGAGAACGTCAGCCTGAGCCTGTACGCGGGCCGGATCACCGCGCTGGTCGGCGAGTCGGGCTCCGGCAAGTCGACGCTGGCCCGGCTGCTCGCCCAGCTCTACCCGGTCACCGGCGGGGAGGTGCGGCTGCACGGCGTCCCCGTGAAGTCGCCGCGCGGCCGGGCCTTTCGCGACCACGTCCGCCAGGTGCAGTTGATCCTCCAGGACCCCTTCGCGTCCTTCAACCCGGTCGCCACCATCGCGGGCACCCTCAAGCGCGCGGTGGCCATCCACCACCCCGGCAAGCGCGGCAAGGAGCAGACCGCCGTCATCGACGACCTGCTCCAGCAGATCAACCTCGTGCCGCCACGGCAGTTCACCGAGAAGTACCCGCACGAACTGTCCGGCGGCCAGCTCCAGCGGCTCTCCATCGCCCGCGCCCTGGCGGCCGACCCCGAGGTGTTCCTCGCCGACGAACCGGTCTCCAGCCTCGACGTCTCCATCCGCCTCGGCATCCTCAACCTGCTGCGCCGCCTCACCGAGGAACGCAACGTCGCGATGCTGTACGTCACCCACGACATCGCCTCCGCGCGGTACTTCGCGGCCGACACCGCCGTGATGTACGCGGGCGAGGTCATCGAGACCGGCCCCTCGGAAGCGGTCACCCAGCAGGCGGCGCACCCGTACACCCAGCTCCTGATCGCCTCCGCGCCCGATCCCTCGCGGGGCGGCGCCGCGCGGGTCAAGGACATCGGGCAGCCGCCCAGCCTCATCTCCCCGCCGGGCGGCTGCCGTTTCCACCCGCGCTGTCCGTACGCGATGGAGCGCTGCGCCACCGACATCCCGCCGTCCTTCGACCTGACCGACGGCCACACCGCCCGCTGCTGGCTGTACGCGGACGACGAGCAGGCGCGCGGGCGGCGCGCCGAGAACGCGGCGGCCGTCACCGCCTCCGCCGCGCGGCCTGCCGGCACCGACCCCTCGGTCACCGACCCCACTGTCGACGAACCCGCTCTCCCCACACCCGATTCCGCTGTCCCCACCTCCGAAGGAGCAGACGCACAGTGACCACAACGCAGTCGTCGATCGCGTCAGGAATGACGAGACGCGGTCTTCTCGCAGGCGCCCTCGCGGGCGCGGGAACCCTTGCCCTGTCGGCCTGTTCGGGAACCGCGGGAGGCTCGGGCTCCGCCAAGGGCACGCTCACCGTGGCGGGCCAGTCCGACAACCTCACCCAGGTCTTCAACCCGTTCCTGGCCAACACCGCGCAGAGCCTCACCTACACCCCGCAGGGCCAGGGCGGCTTCATCTACGAGCCGCTGGTGCAGATCAACACCGTCGACATCGGGCGCGACCTGCCGTGGCTCGCCAAGTCCTGGCGCTGGTCGGACGGCAACAAGACGCTGACGATGGAGCTCCGGACCGGTGTGAAGTGGACGGACGGCACCCCGTTCTCCGCCGACGACGTCGTCTTCACGTACTCAATGCTCAAGCGGTATCCGGGGCTCAACCTGCTGGGCATCGACTTCAGTTCGGTCACCGCGCCCGGTCCGGCGCAGGTCGTCTTCGCCTTCCCCGCGCCCTCCGAGCAGCACTTCACCAACATCGTGTCGGCGCCGATCGTCCCCCAGCACCTGTGGTCGAAGGTCAAGGACCCGACGACGTACACCGACAAGAACCCCGTGGGGACCGGGCCGTTCAAGCTGTCGTCGTTCTCCGCGCAGAGCTTCCTGCTGGTGCGCAACGAGGACTACTGGCAGCCGAAGGCGGAGATCAGCTCGCTGCGGTTCGTGGCGTACAAGGACAACGAGAGCATGACCAACGCGCTCGTCCAGGGCCTCGCGGACTGGGGCGGCACGTACATCGCCAATGCCGACAAGACGTATCTCAGCCGGAACAAGCACTACAACTACTGGGCGCCGATCGCCGGAACCGACGGCATCATCCCCAACCTGGAGCGCTGGCCGCTCAGCGACATCGCGGTGCGCAGGGCGATCAGCCTCGGTGTGAACCGCAAACAGGTCGGCGCGGCCAGCGGCGCGCCGCCCGCGACCAGCGTCACCGGTCTGCCGATGCCCGCCTACACCTCCTCGATCGCCCCCCGGTACAAGGGAGTCGACTTCGTCCAGGACGTCGACAAGGCGCACAAGACGCTGACCGACGCCGGATACGCCAAAGGCGGCGACGGCTACTACCGCAAGGACGGCAAGCGCGTCGAGTTCTCGATCAGCTTCCCCTCCGCGTACACCGACATCGCCGCGCGCGTGCAGGTGCTGGTCTCGCAGCTCAAGGACATCGGCATCAAGCTCAACGTCGACACGACCACGGTCAACGACATCAACGGGCTCACGTCCAAGGGGAACTTCGACTCCACGATGGGCTACCCGGTCAACTCCGCGCCGCGCGCCTTCTCGTACTACAACGACACGATCAACCCGAATCTGTACTACCCGGTCGGCAAGGCGACGCCGACCTTCCAGAACATCGAGCGGTTCCAGAACGCCGAGGCCGCGACGCTGTTCACCGAGTACCCCAAGGCGACCACGGACGAGCAGCGGCAGCAGATCATCAACAGGATCGAGGAGATCTTCGTCGAGAACCTGCCGTGGATCCCGATGTTCTATTGGGGCAGCTACGGCAACTGGAGCACCGCCAAGGCCACCGGGTTCCCCACACCGCAGAACCCGTACTTCAGCCCGGTGCCCAACCCCGTCGTCGCCCTGCGGCTCAAGCCCGTCTGACCCTCCCCGCCCCCGCCCGGCCCGCCTCCCGCGGCCGGGGCGGGGGCCGCCGAGCCACGCCACGACGCACGACCCCAAGCCATCTGTGAGGAACGCAATGCCACACCTCTCGACCCCGAGAGCCATGGTCATCGTGAACGGCGACGACATCCACCACGACCTGCTGAGCGCTGCCGAGGTCTTCCAACAGCTCGGCACCGAGGCCGGGTTCGCGACCCGCAAGGCGATGGGCACCAGCCGCTTCGTCGACGCGCGGCCGGAGACCGCCGAGGCGGACGTGTACCTCTTCTACACCGCGGGCGGCCACTTCGCGACCGAGCAGCAGCAGGCGCTGGCCGACGCCGTACGCGCGGGCAAGGGCCTGGTCGGCGTGCACGGCGCCAACATCATGGGCTGGGCGGGCGACGGGCTCGACCCGGCCGACCGGCCGCTGTTCGAACTGCTCGGCAACCGCTACCTCTCGCACGGCCCCGGTCACCACGAGGGCCGCCACACCGTCGAGATCGTCGCGGACCACCCGGTCACACGCGGCCTGTCCGACTTCGAACTCTTCGACGAGTACTACGAGTTCGAGCTGGCCGACGACGACGTGACGGTCCTCGCCTCGCGCCGCCGCGCGGACGGCGAGGTGATCCCGGTGCTCTACGCCCGCGCGGCCGGGGAAGGCCGCGTGGTGTATCTGGCGCTCGGCCACGACATGCGCTCGTGGGGCGAGCCGCCGGTGCGCGCCCTGGTCCGCCAGGCCCTGCTGTGGGCGGCCCGCCGTACGGAGGAGGACGCGTGACCGCCGAGATCGGTGTGATGACGTACACGGTGCTCGACCAGGCCCGCGCCGACCTGGAGGGCACGCTCGCCGAGATCGCCGGGATCGGTTACGCGGGCGTGGAGACGTACGGCCTGGTGGAGCACTTCGGGGCCGCCCGGGTCAGGGACGCCGTCGCGTCCGCCGGGCTCGCGCTGACCAGCGCGCACACCCCGTTCCCCGCCGGTCCTGACGCCGAGGCGCTGCTGGACACCAACGAGGAGCTGGGCGCCGAGGTGCTGGTCTGGAGCATGGAACGCGAGGAGTTCGACTCGCCGGACGCGATCAGGCGCGGTGTGGAGCGGGTGAACGAGGCCGCCGAGCGCGCCGCCGGGCGCGGCATGCGGATCGCGTACCACAACCACTTCGCCGAGTTCTCGCAGGTCTTCGGCGGGCGGCAGGCGTACGACCTGCTGCTCGACCTGCTGGACGACCGCGTCCTGGTCGAACTCGACGCCTACTGGGCGCAGATGGGCGGCGCCGACCCGGCCGAGGTGCTGGCCGGGCTCGGCGACCGGGCGCGCTTCGTGCACGTCAAGGACGGCCCCGCCGTCAGCTACGAGGACGACGTGATGGTGCCCATCGGCGAGGGGCGGATCGACTGGGCGCGCACGCTGACCACGCCGTCCGGCCTGCGCTGGCACATCGTCGAGCTTGAGCGGCTGCACATCGACACGTTCGAGGCGCTGCGCCGCTCCTACGACCACCTGGTCGGCCGCGGGCTCTCCCGCGGCGCCTCGCACGTCCCGGCGCCGACCGAGGAGCGGGCATGAGGGTGCTGTTCCTCGGCGGCGCCGGGATGATCGGTTCCGCGGCGGCCCGCGAGGCCGTCGCGCGCGGCGCCGACGTGACGATCGTGACGCGGTCCGCGCCCGTCCGGCCGCCGGCCGAGGGCGTACGGTCGCTGCGCGCGGACGTCCGGGACGCCGCCGCGCTCGCGTCGGCGCTGGGCGGCGAGGAGTTCGACGCCGTCGTCAACTGGGTCGGCTTCACGCCCGACGACGTGCGCGACCACCGGGAGCTGTTCGCCGGCAGGGCCGGGCAGTACGTCTTCATCAGCACCTGCTCGGTCTTCGGCCGCCCGGTGCCGCTGCTGCCGATCACCGAGTCCAGCCCGCGCCGCCAGCCGCACTTCGGCTACGCGCGGGACAAGATCGCCTGTGAGCTGCTGCTGGAGGAGGCGTACCGCGAGGCGGGCTTCCCGCTGACGATCGTGCGGCCCTTCCACACCTACGACCGCACGGTGATCCCGGTGCTCGCGGGCTGGACCGCGATCGAGCGGATGCGGGCGGGCCGGCCGGTCGTCGTGCACGGCGACGGCACCTCGCTGTGGTCCCTGACGCACTCACGGGACTTCGCGCGCGCCTTCGTCCCGCTGCTCGGCAACGGTCAGGCGATCGGCGAGAGCGTCAACGTCGTCAGCGGCGCGATCCTCACCTGGGACCAGATCCATCTCGCGCTGGCCGCCGCGGCCGGGGTGCGGGAGCCGGTGCTGCGGCACCGGTCGAGCGAGTCGATCGCCGAGCTGGTGCCGGGGTGGCGGGACGTGCTGGAGCACGACTTCCGGCACTCGATGCTCTTCGACACCTCCAAGCTGCGGGCGCTGGTCCCCGGTTTCGCGCCGGAGGTCTCCTTCGCGCAGGGCGCGCGTGAGGCGCTCGCGCACTACGACGCCCACCCCGGACTGCGGGTGGTCGACGAGGACCTGGACCGGGCCTTCGACGGCCTGCTGGAGGCGTGATGCGCGCCGCACCGGACAGTGGTACTCCGTGGTCTTTACGTGGCGTACCTTTATAAGACCACTGCAAAACCACTTTGCTATCATGGGGCGAGAATGACGAGGGAAGAGGAACGCGTGATCGGCGTCGGGCTCATCGGTTCCGGATTCATCGGCGACACCTACGCGGACGCTCTCCAGGACGTACGGAACGCGGCGCTCGTCGCCGCCTGTTCGCGCGACCTCGCACGCGCACAGGCGCTGGCCGCCAAGTGGGCGCCGGACGCGACCTGTTACGACGACATGGCGGCGCTGTGCGCGGACCCGGACGTCGACCTCGTCGTGGTCGCCGTGCCCAACGAGGCACACCTGGACGCGGTACGGGCGGTCGCCGCCGCGGGCAAGGGCGTGGTCTGCACCAAGCCGCTGGCCCGCGACGGCGACGAGGCCGCCGAGATCCTGCGGGTGGTCCGCGAGGCCGGGATCTGGCACGGCTACGCCGAGAGTTCGGTCTTCTCGCCGAACATCGCCAAGGCGCACGAGATGGTCGCCGCGGGCGCCATCGGCGACCTGCTGACCCTGCGCGCCCGCGAGGCGCACTCCGGGCCGCACGCCCCGCACTTCTGGGACGCGCGGACCGCGGGCGGCGGCGCCCTGCTCGACATGGGCTGCCACACCGTGGAGTCCGCCCGGCACTTCTTCGGCAAGGACAACCCCGTCACCGAGGTCTTCGCCTGGGGCGCCACCCTCGCCCACGCCGACCGCACCACCGGCGAGGACACCGCCGTCGCGCTGCTGAAATTCGCCGGCGGCCAGCTCGCCACCGTCGAGTCCTCGTGGATCGAGAAGGGCGGCATGCAACTGCGCCACGAACTGGTCGGCAGCGCGGGCCGGTTGGTCACCGACACCTCGGCGACCCCGGTGTGGGGCTTCATCGAGAACCCCGCGGGCTACCTGGTGGAGAAGGCCGACGCCGACACCGGCTGGGTCCACCCGGTGCCCGAGGAGGCCCGTGCCTACGGCTTCAGCCAGGAGATGCGGCACTTCGTGGACCGCTTCGCCCGCGGCGAGACCCCGCTGGAGACCTTCGAGGACGGCCATGTCGTCAACCGCGTCCTCGACGCCTGCTACGCCTCCATGCGCTCGGGCACATGGGAGAAGGTCCAGGTCCCGGCATGAGCACGCAGCACACGGCGCCCCGGGCGCTCACCACGCACTACCCGGAGCCGCTGTGGCTCCAGGCCAAGGCCGCGCTCCAGGAACGGATCGCCGCGGGCGAGGTCGAGCCCGGCTCACGGCTGCCGCCCGAGCGCGAACTGTGCCAGATGCTCGCCATCTCCCGCGTGACCCTGCGCAAGGCGCTCACCGCGCTGGTCGAGGAGGGCGTGCTGCGCCCGGCGCACGGCCGCGGCTGGTACGTCGGCGTGCCCGAGCGCAAGGAGTGGCCCAACACCCTGGAGTCGTTCACCGAGACGGCCCGCCGGATGGGCCTGGTGCCGACCTCGCGGGTGCTCCGCCGCGAACTGGGCACCTCGACCTTCGACGAGGCGGAGGCGTTCCAGATCGCGCCGGGCACCCCGCTCTACCGCGTCGACCGGGTCCGCATGCTCGACGGTGTGCCGATCGCGGTGGACGAGTCCTTCGTCCCCGCCGACATCGCCGTCGGCTTCGACGAGGTCGACTTCACCGACCACTCGCTCTACGACACCATCGCGGGGCTCGGCTTCCAGCTCGACCGGGCCGACACGACGATCGAGGCGCGCCCGGCCGACGACGTACTGGCCGGACACCTCGCCATCGCCGCGGGCACGCCAGTGCTGGAGATGCGGCAGATCGTCCGCGACCGGAGCCAGCGCCCGCTGCTCTCCTCGGCGATCCGGTACGCGGGCGACCGCTACCGGCTGCGGACCTCCTTCGCGCGCGGCAACGCGACATGAGCCGTCACCCGAAGGCCGCCGCCACGGCGCGCTCCCGTACGGTTCCGGCCCGCCGCCCGGGGGTCGCGGCAGCCGCCCCGGCCCGCCGCCCGCGCGCCGCCTCCCTCGCCCCGACCCGCCGCCCGGACCCATTCGCAGATGCGGAGACCTCGTGACCCCGACCCCGCCTGAACCGACCGTCATAGCCGGGGCCGTCCCGGGAGCCCGCGCCGACGCGCTCGCCGGGTCCCCCGCCGGGGCTCTCGCGGGGGCCCTCGCCTCGCCGCGGCCGGCGGAGATCACCGCGACCACCGCGCTGCTGCGGCGCGAAGGGCTCCTCGGCCCCGACACCCATGTCGCGTACCTCGGCCTGGCCGAACAGGACAAGCGCGAACTGCTCGCGGGCGACGTGGCCCCCCGCCGCTTCCGCGTGATGCTCATCGACATGCGCACCGGGGTCTCGTACGACACCGTGGTCTGCCCCGAGCAGGACCGGGTCGTGACCGCCAGGGAACTGGACGTCGCCACCGACGGCCATGTCCCCGTCGTCCTGGCCGAGTTCCCGCTGGTCGAGGAGATCGTGCACCGCGACGAGCGCTGGCTCGCCGCCATGCGCAAGCGCGGCCTGACCGACCTCACGCAGCTCCGGGTCAATCCGCTGTCGGCCGGGGTGCCGGGCGAGGGCGAGACCGGCCGCCGCCTCCAGCGCTGCTTCACCTTCGTGCAGAAGACCCCCGACGACCTCGGGTGGGCGCACCCGGTGGACGGCGTCACCGCGATCGTGGACGTCGTGACCCGCGAAGTCCTCGACGTCCAGGACCACATGGACCTGCCGGTGCCGCGCGAGGACGGCAACTTCCACGACCCCGCGTGGGTCGGGCAGCCGCCGCGCGCGGGACTGAAGCCCATCGAGATCACCCAGCCCGAGGGCCCCAGCTTCACCGTCGACGACGACGGCGTCCTGCACTGGCTCGGCTGGTCCCTCCAGATCGGCTTCGACCAGCGCGAGGGCCTGGTCCTGCACAACGTCGCCATCGAGGACGCGGGCGTGCCGCGCCCCGTGCTCTACCGCGCCTCCATCGCGGAGATGATGGTCCCCTACGGCGACCCGAGCCCGCAGCGCTGGTTCCAGAACTTCTTCGACTGCGGCGAATACCTGCTCGGCGGCTTCGCCAACTCCCTTGAACTGGGCTGCGACTGCGTCGGCGACATCACCTACCTGGACGCCGTGCTCGCCGACAGCGCGGGCGAGGTCCGGGTCGTCCCGCAGGCCATCTGCGTCCACGAGGAGGACACCGGCATCCTCTGGAAGCACTACGACAACTGGACCGGCTCGTCCGACTCACGCCGCAACCGCCGCCTGGTCGTCTCCTTCTTCGTCACCGTCGGCAACTACGACTACGGCTTCTACTGGTACTTCTCGCTCGACGGCGCGATCGAGCTGGAGGTCAAGGCGACCGGTGTCGTCTTCACCTCGGCCTACCAGGGCCCCGGCCACCCCTTCGCCTCGGAACTCGCCCCCGGCCTCGGCGCCCCCTACCACCAGCACCTGTTCAGCGCCCGGCTGGACATGACGGTCGACGGTACGGACAACGCCGTGGACGAGGTCGAGGCCGCCCTCGTCCCGCGCGGACCCGCCAACCCCACCGGCACCGGCTTCACCCAGACCGTCACCCGGCTGCGCACCGAAGCGGGCGCGCAGCGGCTCGCCGACAACACCCGCAACCGCTCCTGGCTGATCACCAACCCCTCGGTGACCAACCGGCTCGGCAACCCGGTCGGCTGGATGCTGCACCCCGAGGGCCTGCCCGTGCTGCTCGCCGACGAGGAGTCGGACATCCACCGGCGGGCCACGTACGCCACCAAGCACCTGTGGGTGACGCCGTACGCGCCGGACGAGAACTATCCGGCGGGCGACCTGGTGAACATGCACACCGGCGGCGCGGGGCTGCCCGCCTGGACCGCCGCCGACCGGGACGTGGACGGCACCGACATCGTGCTGTGGCACACCTTCGGGCTCACCCACTTCCCGCGCCCCGAGGACTGGCCGGTCATGCCGGTCGACTCGGCCGGCTTCGTCCTCAAGCCGTACGGGTTCTTCGGCCGCAATCCCACCCTCGACATCCCGCCGTCGAGCGGCGACCACTGTCACCCGGCCGGAACCCACGGCGCGGACCACAGCGGCCACGACGGCCACGACGGCCACGAGGGCCACGAGGGCCATGACGGTCACCGGGGCCACGACGACCGGGACGGCCGGGGCGAAGACCACGGCCACCACGACCACACCCACCAGCACCAGCAGCAGCACGACGATCACGGAAAGGCCGGAGCATGACGGCAGAGCACCCGCTGGGCATCCAGCTCTACAGCGTGCGTGACGACCTCGGGCCCGACCGGCTCGACGGCACGCTCGCGCGCCTGGCGGCGCTGGGCTTCACACACGCCGAGCCGTACGACATCCTCACCGACCCGGCCGGGCTCGCCGCCGCCCTGCGCGACAGCGGCCTGCACGCGGCCACCGCGCACTCCTCCGTACTGCGCCACGACACCGCCGAAATCGTGGACGCCGCCGTCGAGTCGGGCATCGGCACGGTGATCACCCCGTGGGTCGCCCCCGACAGCGTCGCCGACCGCGCCGGGGTCCAGCGGCTCGCCGACACGCTCAACGCGGCGGCCGAGCAGGCCGCCGCGCGCGGTGTGCGGATCGGCTACCACAACCACGACTTCGAGTTCGCGCAGCGCGTGGACGGCGTCCCCGCCTACGAGGTGCTGGCCGGACTCCTCGACCCGGCCGTCGTCCTGGAACTGGACGTCTACTGGGCCGGGGTCGGCGGCGCCGACGTCTTCGAGCTGCTGCCCCGGCTCGGCGACCGGGTCAGGCTGCTGCACGTCGTACGGGACCGCGAGCCGGGCAACGACCGGCCGGTGCTCGGCGTCGACGCCACCGACCGGATGGCCGAGGTCGTGGCGCTGGCGGCCCCCGTACTCGAACTGCCGGTCGTCGAGGTCGTCGCCCACCACAGCGACGTATGGCCGCTGGTGGAGCGCAACGCCGCCTACTTCCGCGAGCTGGTGATCGCGTGAGCGCGCACGGGACGCCGACCCGCGTCGCGGTGGTCGGCGCGGGCAACATCTCCGACGAGTACCTGCGCTCGCTGACCTCCTACCCCGACCTCGCCGTCACGGCCGTCGCGGACCTCGACCCCGCGCGGGCCAGGGCGCAGGCCGACGCGTACGGCGTCCCGGTGTCCGGCACGACGGCCGAGGTGCTGCGCCGCGACGACGTCGACCTCGTGGTCAACCTGACCGTCCCGGCCGCGCACGACGAGGTCGCGCTCGCCGCGATCGAGGCGGGCAAGCACGTGTGGGGCGAGAAGCCGCTCACGCTGGACCGCGACAGCGCCCGCGCCGTCCTGGACGCCGCGAGCGCCGCCGGGGTCGCGGTGGGCAACGCGCCCGACACGATCCTGGGCCCCGGCATCCAGACCGCCGCGCGGCTGCTCGCGGACGGCGCGGTCGGCCCGGCGCGGACCGTACTGACCCTGATGCAGGGCCCGGGACCCGACGCCTGGCACCCCGGGCCGGGGTTCCTCTTCGCCAAGGGCGCGGGCCCGCTCTTCGACATCGGCCCCTACTACCTCACCGCGCTCGTCCAACTCCTCGGCCCGGTCGCCTCGGTGACCGCCGCGGGGCACCGGCCGCGCGCGGAGCGCACCGTCGGCTCCGGACCGGACGCGGGCACCCGCTTCCCCGTCGAGGTGGACACGCACCTCAGCGTCCTCACCACCTTCGCGTCCGGGGTGGTCGGCACGTCCGTCTACAGCTTCGACTCGCCGGTACGCCGCCAGTTGTTCGAAGTGACCGGCGCGGACGGGGTGCTGGAGGTCCCGGTCAGCGGATTCGACGGCCCCACACGGCTGTTGACCGACATCACCCCCGAGGCGCCGTGGCGGACCGTCCCCGCGACCGGCGCGCCGGCCGGGCGGGGCGTGGGCGTCCTGGAGATGGCCCGCGCGATCCGGGCGGGCCGACCGCCGCGCGCCGGCGGCGAACTGGCCTACCACGTACTCGACGTCATGCTCGCGATCGAGGAGTCCGCCGACCTCGGCGCGCCGGTACGGATCGACAGCACCGCGCCGCCTGTCCCACCGATCCCGCCGCACTGGGATCCGACCACCCGGACGTCCGAAGGAACGGAGCAGAAATGACCGACGGCTACATCGCCTACTCGGCGGCCCGCGCGACCCAGGCGGAGGCCCTCGCCACGGCGGTCACCCGGCTGACCGGCGCGGTCACGGCGTCGGCGGCGGAGGGCCGGCTGGCGGGGCCGGGACCGGTCTTCGTCGGCATCGGCGCCAGCCTGGCCGCCGCGTGCGCGCCGGTCTGGGCGCTGCGCAGCCGCGGTGTCCACTCCTGGCGGCTCGGCGCGGGCGACCACCCGCTGCCCTTCCCCGCCAGCGCCCACCCGGTGGTCGGCGTCTCGCAGAGCGGACGCAGCGCGGAGACGCTCGCCGTGCTGGACTCCGTCGACCCGGCGCGACGGTTCGCGGTGGTCAACGTCGTGCCGTCGCCGATCGCGGACCTCGCCAGCGGTGTGCTCGACCTCGGCAGCATTCCCGACAGCTACGCGTCCACCATCGGCTACACCGCGACCGTCGCCGCGCTCGGCCTCCTCGCCGACGCCTGGGACGGCGGCCGGATCGACGACGGCTGGGCCCGACTCGGCGAGGTCTTCGCCCGCACCGAGCGCGTCCTGACACCCCAACTGCGCGCGCTGGCACCGCTGTTCGCGTCCGCGACCTCCGCGGACTTCGTCGGCACCGGGCCCGCGGTCGGCTCGGCGGAGGCGAGCGCCCTGCTCTTCCGCGAGGTCGCCAGGATTCCGTCGACCGGCATGAGCACCCGGCAGTATCTGCACGGCTCGATGGAGTCGGCGGGCGGCGGGGTGCACGTCATCTTCGGCGACACCCGCGAACTCGCCGTCGCCGAGACCCTGGCGTACTCCGGCCACCGGGTCGTCCTCGTCACCAGCGAGCCCGTCCAGGGCGGCCCGCTGCTGCACCCCGTCACCGTGCCGCGCCTCCCGGCCGCGCAGCGTGCGATCATCGAAATCCTGGTCGCACAGATCCTCGTCGAAGCGGTCGCCGAGGTCAGGGGAGTCGAGATCGAGGAATTCGTGTTCCACAACTCCGACATCAAGGTCGCGGCCGAACGGCCGGGCGTATGAAGGTCGTTGTCGGCGCAGACGTGGGCGGCACCAAACTCGCCGTCCGCGTCGCGCCGTTGGCCGACCCGGCGGCGTCGCCGCGCGCCGACCGCACGCTGCCGGCCGACGGCTGGGAGGCGGCGCCGGTCGACACCGCCGCGCGCTGGCTGCTGGAACGGCTGACGGGCGCGGTGCCCGAGGGCGACGAGATCGCCGCCGTCGGGATCGGCGCGCAGGGCTGCGACACCCAGCGGCACTGCGCGCACCTGGCGGCGGCCGTCGAAGCCCTCGGCGTACCCGCGGTCGTCGTCAACGACGCGGCGCTGCTGGTGCCCGCGGCCGGTCTCACCACCGGCATCGGCGTCATCGCGGGCACCGGCTCGATCGGCGTCGGCGCCGACGCCGCGGGCGAGGTGCTCTTCGCGGGCGGCTGGGGCTGGGTGCTGGGCGACGAGGGCGGCGCGCCCGCGATCGTCAGGGACGCCGTCAGATCGGCGCTGGCCGCGTACGACGCCGGGCGGGCCGACGACGGACTGCTCGCGGCGCTGCTGGACCACTTCGGCGACCCGGACCCGCAGACGCTGGCCCGTACCGTCAACGACGAACCCACGCCCGGCAATTGGGGCCCGGCCGCGCCCGCCGTCTTCCGTGCCGCCGACGCGGGCTCCGCGCTCGCCGCCGCGGTGGTCGAGGAGGCGGGCCGGCAGTTGGCGCTGCTGGTGACCCGGCTCGTCGGCCGGGGCGCCGTCGGGGACACGGTGGTGGCCGCGGGCAGCGTCGTCGTGCGGCAGCCGCGGCTCGCGGACGCCTTCCGCGCCCGGCTCGCCGCCGCGCACCCCTCGCTGACCCTGCGCCTGCTGGACGTTCCCCCGGTGGCGGGCGCGGTGGCGCTGGCCAGGGCCCGGCACCGCACGGGCTGACATGGGCCGGGGCGGCGGCGCGTGGGAGGGATACGCGCCGCCGCGCCGGGTCGTGGGCGGTCAGGAGCAGATGAGCTTCGCGTCCGCCCAGTCCGCGTGGTCGCTGTCGTTGCCGTCGCCGCCGTCGTCCACGACGAGCCGCACATTCTGCGCGCCGGTCACGTCGGCCGTGAGCGCCTTGCCGCCCATGGCGTTGGTGACCACGCCGCTGTCGGCGACCGTCGTGCCGTCCGCGACGACCGTGAAGCGGACGGTGCCCTTGCCGTTCTTCTCGTCGTCCACGCCGACCGTCGCCGTCACCGTGGAGCAGACGCCGCCGAGGTAGTAGGCGATGTCGCTCGGCGCGTGCACCCCGAGGCCCTTGGCGTAGACGGTGCCGCCGAGTGTGATCGGACTGCCGTCGTCCGCCCCGGTCTCACCGTTGCTGCGGTCGCGTTCGACCGGCCCCCACCCGTTGCTCGACGTCGTCCATGGCAGGTCGCTGAGGTAGCTGGTCCCCGCGGGCGGCGGCACCTTGACGGCGACGCTGCCGACCAACGGCACCGTGACGGTACGGCCGTTGACCAGATCGCGGTAGCTGACCGTGCCGGTGACCGGATACGCGCCCGGCCGCGCGTCGGCGGGCACGGTGACCGTCCACGGTGTGATGAGGGTCCGGCCGCCGGGCAGCAGCAGGCTGCCGGTGGCGCCGGTCGCGCGGACCGTCCAGCCGTCGGGGCCGGTCAGCCGCACCTTCACCGTCGCGGCGGGCAGCGAGCCGAGGTCGGTGGCGTACGTGGACACGGTCGCGCTGTGGCCCGGCTCGATGTGGTCGGGTCCGGTGACCCCGGTGTCGAACAGCGGCGGCGCGAGGACCGCGCGCGGGTCGGTGCCGACCCGCAGCAGGACGGTGCCGTGCGCGGGCACGGTCGCGGACAGGCCGCCCGCGCTCTGGTAGTCGGTGTGCGACCACAGGTCGCGCACCGAGTAGTTGCCGCGTTTGGGCAGTCCCGCGGCCCGCGCGGTGGTGGAGATCCGCTGCGCCTGGTCGCCCGAGTTGAACAGGGCCACCGCCCGCTCGCCGCCTGCCAGCTTCTTGCTGAGCACGTACCGGCCGCCGTCGGAGGAGACCACGGTGGCCTGGCTGCCGAGCGGGTCCTGGTCGAGGGCGATGACGTCCTTGTTGCCGAGGATCGACAGGGTCTGCGGGGTCGCCTTGCGCAGGTCGGTGCCGATCAGCAGCGGCGAGTTCATCATCGACCAGAGCGAGAAGTGCGTGCGGTACTCGGTGTCGGTCATGCCGCCGTTGCCGACCTCCAGCATGTCGGGGTCGTTCCAGCGGCCGGGGCCCGCGTACTGCGCCAGCGGCATGTTGTCCTCGGCGATGGACAGCATGCTCGTCCAGTTGTCGCTGATGTCGCCCGTGGTGCGCCACGAGTTGCCGACGTCACCGGCCCACTCCCACGGGTTCTGCACGCCCCACTCGCACAGCGAGTACACGATCGGGCGGCCGGTGGCGGCCAGCGCGTCGCGCATCGCGGTGTACCGCCTGACGTAGTCCTCGCGGGTGCCGTCGCTGGTGTTGTTGCAGTTGTCGTACTTGAGGTAGTCCACACCCCAGTCCGCGAAGGTCCGCGCGTCCGTCGTCTCGTGGCCGAGGCTGCCCGGGTATCCGGCGCAGGTCGCCGTGCCCGCGTCCTCGTAGATGCCGAGCTTGAGTCCCTTGCCGTGCACGTAGTCGGCGGTGCCCTTGATGCCGTCGGGGAACTTCACCGGGTCGGGGACCAGGCGGCCGTCGGCGTCGCGGGTGTGCGTCATCCAGCAGTCGTCGATGTTGACGTAGGTGTATCCGGCGCTCTTCAGACCGGAGCTGACCAGGTAGTCGGCGGTCTGCTCGATCAGGGCCTGGCTGACGTCGCAGCCGAAGGCGTTCCAGTCGTTGAAGCCCATCGGGGGCGTACGGGCGAGGCTGTTGTCGAGTGCGGCGGCGGGGGTGGCGGTGACCACCGCACCGGCCGTGACGGCCGCGCCCGCGAGGGCGCCGCCCCACAGGGTGCAGGCGGTGGCGCAGGCGAGCAGCCTGCGGACGAGTCGTGGCATGGAGAATCCTCTGCTCGCGGGGTGGGCGAGGCGGACCGGAGGTCCGCGGATGCGCGCCGTGGGACTGATCGTGTGCGGATCGCTGGCATTTCGACGCTTTGACTCAACGGAACTGAACAGAGTCGAGCAAATTTCTTCGCGGCGACACGTTAGGAGCCGTGCGGGGCCATGACAAGACTTCGGTCAGATTCACCAGAAGTGTCGACACTCAACGGTGCGGGGGTGCGGATCGCTGGCCCCTGGACAGGGGGTATCCCCCCTGCTTCAATCGGGTCCCGTGGTCGAGTGTCGACACTTCAGGGGAAACGCGGTGCTCGCTCACCTCGACGAGGAGGGCCCCGGGCATCCGCGGGCGCAGCGACACCGGCGACGTACAACTCGCGGACTACTCTTGCGGCTTCTTCGACCTTCATCGCGTCGCGACACACATGAGAGAACGGGAGGCGAGTGGCGTGAGGTCCCTCGACGACGTCAATGACCTGCGGACCTGGCTCGAACTGGCCGGGGAACTCGGTGAGGTCCGCACCCTCTCCGGCGCGCACTGGGACAAGGAGATCGGCGCCGCGTCCGAGGTCAACTACAAACGCCCCTCGCCGCCCGCGCTGCTCTTCGACGACATCGAGGGCTACCGGCCCGGCCAGCGAGTGCTCACCGCCAGCATGGCCAACGCCCGCAGGCTCGGCATGACCCTGCGGCTCGGCACCGACCTGGACGACCGCGGTCTGGTCGAGGCGCTGCGCACCCGCCCCAACGAGTGGGTGGAGAACGCCGGGAAGTACCCCGTCGAGGCCGTCGACCGGGGCCCCGTCACCGAGAACGTGATCACCGCGGCCGACGCCGACCTGCTCGCCTTCCCCGTGCCGAAATGGCACGAGAACGACGGCGGCCGGTACATCGGCACCGGCTGCGCCGTCTTCACCGCCGACCCGGCCACCGGCGTCCTCAACGCGGGCGCGTACCGCATGCAGGTGCAGAACGGCGGGCGGGCGGCGAGCATCAACATGGAGGCGGGCAAGCACGGCGCCGCACACGTCCGCGAGTGGTTCGCCCGCGAGGGCCGGGCGCCGGTCACCGCCTCGCTCGGCCACGACCCGCTGCTGCTGGTCGTCGCGGGCACCGAGGTGCCCACAGGACTGTCGGAACTGGAGTACGCCGGGGCCGTGTTGGGCCGCCCCGTCGAGGTGATCCGCGGCGAGGTCACCGGGCTGCCGATCCCCGCGACCGCCGAAATAGCCGTCGAGGGCTGGCTGTATCCCGAACGCCGGGAGCAGGAAGGGCCGTTCGGCGAGTGGACCGGCTACTACAGCGGCGGCACCGAGGCCGTGCTCACCATGGACGTCGAGCGGATCTACCACCGCCACGACCCGATCCTGCTCGGCGCCCCTCCCGGCAAGCCGCCGCACGACTACTCCTACATGCGCAGCGTGATGAAGTCCGCGATGATCCAGGACGCGCTGGTGCGGTCAGGACTGCCCGGCGTCGAGGGCGTCTGGGCCCACGAGGTCGGCGGCGGACGGCAGTTGCTCGCGGTGTCGATCCACCAGAACTACGCGGGTCACGCCCGGCAGGCGGGCTACCTCACCTCGCAGCTCCCGCAGGCCGCGTACATGAACAAATTCGTGGTCGTCGTGGACGCCGACGTCGACCCGCGCAGCCTCAACGACGTGATGTGGGCGGTCTGCACCCGCACCGACCCCGCCGACGACATCGAGACGATGCGGCAGACGTGGGGGAGCAGGGTCGACCCGCTGCGCGCACCCGGCCTGCCGCCGTTCAACACCCGCGCCGTGATCGACGCCTGCCGCCCCTGGACCCGGCTCAAGGACTTCCCGCGGGTCGCGGAGGCCAGCAGGGAACTGGTCGACCACGTGATACGCCGCTGGCCGGACATCCTGGGCGGTGCCAGGTGACAGCCCGGCCGTCGACAGGATCGCCGACGAGATCGCGGTGGCCGCCGCCCCGAAGCGGTCGCCCTCCACCGGGCCCGCACCGCGGCGGACGCCCCCGGCGGGGCCGCGCGGTCCAGGAGCGCCCACGACGCGCAGGCCCGCTGATGTCGACCGGCGGGTCAGTCCGGGGAGCCCGTCCACCCCGAGCGCTCCACCGCCGCCAGACCGCGCAGAACGATGGACCGTGTGAGCGCGACGGCCAGTTCCGCCTCGCCGTCGGCGTACGCGCGGACCAGCCTGCGGTGGTCCTCCACCGACGTGTCGAGGCGGCCGGGCAGGGAGAGGCTGAGGTGACGCAGATGCAGGGTCCTGATGCCGACCGAGTCGAGGACGGCGCGCACGGTCTCGTTCCCGGCCAGCCGCGCCTCGGTGTTGCGGAAGTCCACGATCAGCCAGAAGTACCGCTCCAGGTCCCCGGCCGCCGCGGCCTCCTCGAGACGGGCCTGAACGCCGTCGAAGACCTCGATCTCACCGGCCGTGCGGTGGGCGATGATCCGGCGGCTCACCAGCCCGTACAGCTCGGACCGCAGCTCGTAGATCTCCCGGACCTCGGTGAGGCCCAGGCGGCGCACGCGGGGGCGCTTGCGGGCCGCGATCTCGACCAGGCCCTCGCGCTCCAGGGTCTGCAACGCCTCGCGCACCGGGGTCCGGCTGCTGCTGAACTGCCGGGCGAGTTCCACGGAGTTGAGGTCGTCGCCCGGCTTCAGCCGGCCCTCGATGATCGCGCTGCCGACCGAGACCAGGATGCGGGCCGCCACGCTGTCCAGGTCCTCCGACCGGCGCAGCACCCGCAGGATCTCCCGCTCACCGGCCGTCAGCGGCGGTCCGGACGCACGCGGGGCGTCCCGGCCCTCCCCGTTGACCGCCATCGCGTCACCCACCGCCTCTCCGCTCACGGCCGCCCGCCCACGCCCGCGGGTTCTCCCGGCACTTCGCGGGCCCTCCTCGCGACTCATGGAAGGGTCTGTCATGGATCACCACATCACACCACGGGTGGCACGGGGCGTCGGAATCACCGGAGCCGGCGGCACGCCGTACGCCGCGGCCGTCATCCGCGGGCCGCTCGACGCGGGTGAGGCCGTCGACCTCGGCGCCCGCACCCCGGAGGAGACGGCGGTGCCCGTGGCCGCCGGGATCGTCACGTGCCGTTGGGGCGGTACGGGGTGGCCGCTGACCGGGCTGAGCGGCGACATCCACCGCCCCGCGGCCTGAGACCGGCCCTGCGGCCTGAGACCGCCCCCGCGGGCTGAGCCCAGGCCCTCGGGCTGAGACCGGCCCCGGCCCCGTACCCCTCCCGTACCGCCCCCGCCGGCTCGCGGCCGACCCGGTGCGTCAGGCCAGGACCCGCCGGTGCAGCGCCGTCACCGCCTTGCGCGCGGAGGTGAAGGCGCCGTGCTGCCAGGCGTCCATGTAGCTGAGCCAGTCACCGGCGAAGTACACATGCCCGGTCGGCTCGTTGAGCGGCTGGTAGCGGGCGGCGTCCGGGCCGCCGGGCGTGCTGTGCCAGGCGGCCTCCTGGTACGGGAACTGCCGCCAGTGGTGCGAGAAGGACGTGGCCAGCTCCGTACGGTACTTCTCGCCGTAGATCTTCACGCCCGCGGCGACCGCCCGCGCCTCGCGGGCCTTGGGGCTCAGCGCCGCGTAGGAGTCGGCCTTGGAACCGGTGTTGTAGTAGCCGATCAGCAGACCGCGCCTGCCGTGGAAGCCGTAGGACGGGTGCCAGATGTGGGTGACGTCGAGGTCGGTCTCGGTGATCCCGCCGTAGATCCGGTGGTCGGTCTCCCACCAGCGCGAGGCGTACTCCAGGCCGATCTTGCCCGCCGAGGACGGGGTGATGGCCTCAAGCGCCGACTGCACGCCCGCGCCCAGATTGTGCGGCACCTTGGCGAGGATGTTCGGCGGCATGGCGGCGACGCAGAAGTCCGCGTCGACCGTGCGCGTCCTGCCCCCCTGGGTGTACGTGACGGTGACGCCGTGCGCGGTGTCGGTGACCTTCGTGACCGCGCAACCCGTCCGCACCCTGCGCGTGCCGACCGCGGCGGCCAGCGCGTGGGGTATCCGGTCCATGCCGCCGACCGGCTGGAACATCAGCATCGCCTGGTCGAACTCGAACTCGAAGGCGAAGTAGCGGCCGACGCCGGTCGCGAAGATCTCGGAGGCGGTCGGCACGTCGCCCGCCACCACGCCCGGTGTGCCCGCGGCGCCCGGCCAGGCCGAGTAGCCGCGCCGCGAACCGCCGCTGTAGTCGAGGGTGTTGCCGAGCGCGCCGTAGTCCTTGAGGAATTCGACCAGCTTCTCCTGGTCGGCGGCGGTCAGGTCCTTGTCCAGCGCGCCCTGGTCGGTGGCCTTGGCCAGCAACTCGCTGACGTAGCCCAGCACATCGGCCTTGGCGCTGCGGTAACGCATGGGCTCGGTCATTCCGGCCGACTCGTTGTAGAGGTAGGTGTCGGCGTTGACGTTGGTGAACACCTCGATGGGCACGCCGAGTTCACGGCAGTAGTCGAGCGTGACCATCCACTGGGCGATCCGCGCGGGACCGGCGTTCATGTACTGGCCGTCGGAGAAGCGGGCGGTCTGCCGGTTGCCGTACAGGTCGGTGGTGGTGTCGCCGCCGCGTACGGTGAAGTTGCGGCCGCCGGGCCGGTCGCGGGCCTCCAGGACCGTACAGTCGTAGCCCGCCTTGCCCAGTTCGTAGGCGGTCGTCAGTCCGGCGATGCCGCCGCCGAGCACGACGACCTTGGCGGCGGCGCGGCCGGTGAGGTGGAAGTCGCCCGGCCGCGGCGCGCGGTACGGCGCCCCGCGCGTGGCCGCCTCCGCGCTGGGCGCCAGACCCAGCGCGCCCATCGTGGCCAGCATCGCTCCCGCGCCGCCGGTGGCCCCGACGGCGCGCAGGAAGTCACGGCGATTGAACGGTGTCATCTGTCATGTCCCCTTTCGCTCATGGCGCGGGGAACTCTCGCAGCGGCGTGTTACACCACGTCAGTTGACTTGTGTCACAGAGGTAATGCACTCCTCGCCGGGCCACAGATTCGGACAGGTCGTGCCCGGCCGAAGCCAAAGAAAGCAACAAATATTGACGGGGTCGAACAGGGGGCGTACTTTCCGAGCCGGTCGACCCCGCGTGTTCTTCACGTCCCTCCCGCACCCGTCACGTCCCCCAGGCGTTCGATCCGGGCCCCCACGCCCGGCTCGGGCCGCCCGTCCCCGCAGGCACCGCTCGTCTCCGCTCCACCCCCCACCCCAAGGAGCACCGCATGCGCAAAAGGAGATACACCGCCCGCTGGAAAGCCCTGCTGACCTCGGTCGTGGCCACCCTCGGCCTGGTCTTCAGCGCCTTCATCAGCCTGCCGGGCACCGCGCAGGCCGCCGGTTCGCTGCCCTGTGACCTCTACGGCGCGGCGGGCACCCCCTGCGTCGCCGCGCACAGCACCACCCGCGCCCTGTTCTCCGCGTACAACGGCCCGCTGTACCAGGTCACGCGCGCCTCGGACGGCGGCAGGGCCGACATCGGGCTGCTGGCCACGGGCGGTTACGCCAACGCCGAGCAGCAGGACATCTTCTGTGCCAACACCACCTGCCGCATCTCCAAGGTCTACGACCAGACCTCGCGCCACAACGACCTGCTGCCGGGCCCCGCGGGCACGGCAGGCGGCGTGGACCGAGGGGCGGACGCGAGCGAGATCGCGGTGCACGCGGGCGGCCACAAGGTGTACGGCATCTGGATCTCGCCGGGCGTCGGCTACCGCTACACCGGCGCGGCCTCCGGCGTCCCCGTCAACGGCCAGCCCGAGGGCGTCTACATGGTCGCCAGCGGCACCCACGTCGGCTCCGACTGCTGCTTCGACTACGGCAACGCCGAGAGCACGCCGTCCGACACCGGCAACGGCCACATGGACGCCGTGAGCATCGCCACCACCTGCTACTTCGCGCCGTGCAACGGCTCGGGCCCCTGGGTCGAGGCCGACATGGAGAACGGCATGTTCCAGGGCGACAACGGCTCCAACACGGCCAACGCGGGCAACAAGAGCGCCTACGTCACGGCGGTGCTGAAGAACAACGGGCAGACGACGTACGCCATCAAGGGCGGCGACTCCCAATCGGGGGGCCTGTCGACCTGGTGGAACGGGTCGCTGCCGACCCGGGGCGGCTACAAACCGATGCACCAGGAAGGCGGCATCATCCTGGGCACCGGCGGTGACAACAGCAACCGCAACATGGGCACCTTCTTCGAGGGCGTGATGGTCGCCGGTTATCCGACCGACGCCGCCGAGAACGCCGTCCAGGCGAACATCGTCTCCGTCGGCTACTCGGGCCAGACCAATGTGCCCAACGGCCCGCAGGGCACGATCACCGGCCCCGGCGGCAAGTGCGTGGACGTCGCCGCCGACGACACCGGGGTCAACGGCGCGGCCGTGCAGCTCTGGGACTGCCAGACGTACGCCGAGGACCAGCACTGGACGCACAACGCCGACAACTCGCTGAGCACGATCGGCCGTTGCCTGGACATCAACGGCAACGGCACGGCGAACAACACGCAGGTCGAGCTGTGGGACTGCAACGGCGTCGGCGGCCAGAAGTGGATCCAGCGCTCCGACGGCTCGCTGTTCAACCCGCAGTCGGGCCGCTGCCTCGACTCGCCGAGCGGCGCCACCGGGAACGGCACCCGCCTCCAGATCTACGACTGCAACGGCAGCGCGGCGCAGAAATTCGCCGTCAAGGGCGGCGCCCCGGTGCCCGCGCCCGCCGGGAAGTGCGTGGACGTCGCCGCCGACGACACGGGCGTCAACGGCACCGCCGTGCAGCTCTGGGACTGCCAGTCCTGGGCCGCCGACCAGCACTGGTACCACAACGCCAACGGCTCGCTGAGCACGATCGGCCGTTGCCTGGACATCAACGGCAACGGCACGGCGAACAACACGCAGGTCGAGCTGTGGGACTGCAACGGCGTCGGCGGCCAGGTCTGGCAGCAGCAGGCCGACGGCTCGCTGCTCAACCCGCAGTCGGGCCGCTGCCTCGACGACCCCAACAGCGCAGGCCCCAACGGCACCCGGCTCCAGATCTACGACTGCAACGGCAGCGCCGCGCAGAAGTTCACCCTCAACTGACAGAGCGCGCAACGCACGTGTGACCGAGGTGGCGCGGGCCCGGTGCCCGCGCCACCTCCGTCGCGCTCACGTCCGGGCCGACGCGTCCGCCGCTCCGCGGACGGGGAGCGTACGGCCCAGCCGGGCGAGCGGGGACAGGGAGATCACCAGCGGGGAGAGCAGCATGCCCGCCGCCGCCACCAGGAAGCCGGTGCGCAGACCGCACTGCGCCGCGAGGAGACCGCCGAGCAGCGAGCCGAGCGGGGCCGTCCCCATGCCGACGAAGCCGATCGTCGCCGCCGCGCGGCCCTGCATCCCGTCCGGAGTGACGGTCTGCCGCACCGCCATCAGCGTCACACTGACCAGCTGACCGCACGCGCCGAACGTCAGGTTGACCGCCACGAGCGCCGGAACGGTCAGCGCGCCACCGCCGTGCAGCGCGGGTACGCCGATCATCACGCTGTCGCCGAGCACGGCCGCGCACGCGAGCACCGGGCCGTGGCCGAACCGGCCCGGCAGTCGGGCCGCCAGCAGCGAACCCGCCAGCGCGCCGGGCCCCGTCGCCGCGAGCACCAGCCCGACGACAGCGCCCGACAGGCCCAACTCCCTGGGCAGGAACAGCAGATAGACGGTCATCGTCGCCGCGAAGGCGCACTGGAAGGCGGCGGAGGCGAGGCACACCGCCCGCAACGACGGTTCACCGACGACGAATCCGACCCCCTCGCGAATCCGCCGCCGGACAGCGGGCGTACGTCCCGAGCGCCGAGGCACCGCCTCGCCGCGCCGAATCCGCCGGATCGACACGAACGACAGCGCGAAGAACAGCGCGCTGGACGCGAGCGCGACCGGCGCCGACAGCAGCGACACCAGCACACCGCCGAGCGCCGGGCCGCCGATCTGCGCCGCCGACCTGCTGCCTTCGAGTGCGCTGTTGGCGCTGACCAGTTGGTCGCGGTCCAACAGCCGTACGACAGACGCCTGATACGCCACGTCGAAGAAGACCGACAGCGCCCCGACGCCGAACGCGGCCACCAGCAGCACCGGCAGACCGAGCCCGCCGAGCAGGCACGCCACGGCCACCGCCCCCAGCGCCAGCGCCCGCCCGCAGTCCGCCGCCACCATGACCGTACGGGTCCGCCATCCGTCCACCCACGCCCCGACGAACAGCGACAGCAGCGGTATCGGCGCCTGCCCCACCGCCCGCAGCACCCCGACCTCACCGCCGTCGGCGCCCAGCAGCAGCACCGCGATCAGCGGCAGGACCACCGCGCTCCCGTGCTCCCCGAGCTGCGAGACCGTCTGCCCCACCCACAACCGGCGGAAATCCCGGTCCCGCCACAGCCCCGGCGATCCCGGCGGCCCCTGCGAACGCTGCGAACCCTGCGACCCGGGCGTCTCCGGAGCCGCGGGCGGCTCGGCGGCCTTCGCGGGAACGCCTCCGTCGTCAGCGCGCGCCGGAACGGCCGACCACCCCTTCGTCTCCTCGGAACCGCTCAGTCATGGGCCCCGGGGACCGTAGCCCCCGGGCGGCGAAGGGCGCACCCGAATTGTTCGCGGGGCCGGCCGGACCCGGCGTACCGGCAGGTCGGGGCGCGTCGCGGCGGTCCGACCCGCCCTGTGACGCCCAGGTGAATTCCCGGCCATGAGAGATCCGCCTGGGGTGTTATATCCACTCATGTAGGATTTGCGGCATTTATTATGCGCTAGAGTCTTGACCAGCGCTTTACATATGTCGCAGAGGTGAGCCGAGGAGGATACGTCATGGAACGGGATGTCCTCGTCGTAGGCGCATCCGCGACCATGTCGGAAGTCCTCCCCACGGCATCGCCGTATTTTCCCCGGGTCGCGCGTGTCGAGAACGCGCCTCGGGACGCCGTACCTGATACGGACCCCCTTTCCGCGCCTTACTGCTGACAGCGTCCGGCTCCCACGCCGGGCGCTGTGGCAGGAGCGCTGCGGCACGCCACCGCATAACGCGCGTCGTCACCCGGCACAGAACTCTGCCGGGTGACGCGCATGCTGGCGTCCGCGACCGGCACTCACGCACCCGCGTCCCGATGGAGCACGTTCATGGAACCAACCGCCCGCGCCCGAAAGACCCCGCTGCCGGGAGTCGGGGCCCGCTATGACATGACGACCGAGTCCGGCCGCCACCTGTCGGTGGTCGTGCACCAGGACGGCAGGCGGTTCCTGGCGTTCCATGACCCCGAGGACGACGACGCCTGCAAGGACGCGACCGCGCTCGCGCCCCACGAGGCGTCCGCGCTGGCCGACCTGCTGACCCCCGACCCCGTCGGCCACCTGCAACAACACCTTGAGATCGACCTGGTCACCGAACACATCACCGTGAGCAAACGCTCGCCGTACGCGGGCCGCACGCTCGGCGACACGCAGGTACGCACCCGTACCGGCGCCTCGATCGTCGCCGTGCTCCGCCGCACCTCCGCCGTGCCCTCGCCCACCCCCGACTTCCGCTTCGCCGTCGGCGACACCCTCGTGGTCGTCGGCACCCGCGAAGGCGTCGGCGCCGTCGCCGAACTGATCACAGGAGGATAGAAACCTGTGCACAACACGACCGACATGCTCATCGAACTCGGAGCGATCATCCTCGCCCTGGGCATCCTCGGCCGCCTCGCGGGACGTGTCGGCTTCTCGCCGATCCCGCTCTACCTGCTCGCGGGACTCGCCTTCGGCAAAGGCGGACTGATCCCGCTCCAGGCCAGCGAGGAATTCGTCGCGACCGGCGCCGAGATCGGTGTCGTATTGCTGCTTCTCCTCCTGGGTCTGGAATACAGCGCCTCGGAACTCGTCACCAACCTCAAGACCCAATATCCGTCCGGCGCGGTCGACTTCGTCCTCAACGCATTGCCGGGCGCCGCCGCCGCGATCCTCCTCGGCTGGGGTCCGGTCGCCGCCGTCGCGCTCGCCGGAGTGACGTGGATCTCCTCCTCGGGTGTGATCGCCAAGGTCCTCGGCGACCTCGGCCGCCTCGGCAACCGCGAGACCCCGCTCATCCTCGGCGTCCTCGTCCTCGAAGACCTCTCGATGGCGGTCTATCTGCCGATCCTGAGCGCCCTGCTGGCGGGCGTGAGTCTCGCGGGCGGCACCCTCACACTGCTGATCTCGCTCGGCACGGTCGGGATCGTCCTGTACGTGGCGCTGCGCCACGGGCGGCTGATCAGCCGCGCCGTCTCCTCCGACAATCCCGAGATGCTGCTGCTGGTCGTGCTCGGCCTGACGCTGCTGGTGGCCGGTGTCGCGCAACAGCTCCAGGTCTCCGCCGCCGTCGGCGCGTTCCTGGTCGGCATCGCGCTCTCCGGTGAGGTCGCCGAAGGAGCCCGCAATCTCCTGACCCCGCTGCGGGACCTGTTCGCGGCGGTCTTCTTCGTCTTCTTCGGCCTGAGCACCGTCCCGTCCGACATCCCGCCGGTCCTGGTCCCCGCGCTGATCCTGGCCGTCGTCACGACCCTCACCAAGATCGCCACCGGCTGGTATGCGGCGCGCAGGGCCGGAATCCGGCCCGCTGGACGGTGGCGGGCGGGCGGCACGCTGGTCGCGCGCGGCGAGTTCTCCATCGTCATCGCCGGGCTGGCCGTGGGTGTCGAGCCCCGGATCGGGCCGCTGGCCACCGCGTATGTGCTGATCCTGGTCGTCCTCGGCCCGCTCACCGCCCGCTGGACCGAGCCCATCGCCCGCAAACTCACCGAGTCCATCCGCCGCCCGGAACCCGCGCCCGCCGCTCCCGCGGTCGAGTTGGTCAAGGCGGTGGAGCCGGTCGAGCAGGTGGAGCCGGTCGAGCCGGTCGAGATCGACGTGGACGCGGATGCCGATCCGGCGCCCAGCCGTACGTGACCTCCGCGCGGCAGGGGGCCGGGGCGTGGCCTGTCAGGCCCCCAGCCCGCGGACGTCACGCGAGGGGGCGGAGCGGCGGTCGAGCTGACTGACCATCACCCGCACCACCGTGACGACATCGGGATCGTCCACCAGATAGACCTGCCGTCGGCCCTCGCGCCGTGAGTGCACGAGCCCGGCGAGCTTGAGCTTGGCCAGGTGCTGGCTGACCGCGGGCAGGGTCGCGCCGACCCGCTCGGCCAGCCCCGTGACGTCGCAGTCGCCCTCGGACAGGATCCAGACGATCTGGAGTCGCATGGTCGACGCCAGCAAGCCGAAGGAAGCGGCGGCGTTCTGGAACAACTCCGGGCTGGGGTCGCCGAACTCCGCGGCAGACCTCGTCACGTGAACCTCCCTGACCGCAGCGGCTTTTCCGAGCACCAGAGTACGCATGCGGCGCCCGCGGTCCGCGCCGCTGGCATGATACTCTCAGTCAGTTGCGTAATTATGCAATCATGCAACTGGGAAGATTATCCTGATGCGTACGCGCGGGCAGACAAGGTGACGTGCCGCGCGTCGACACACCGGGGCGGGGATGATGGACAGCGCCAAGCGGCCGGACGACAACTACCGGGCTGACTTCGCCCAGGTTCTCGATCAGGCGCTGCGCGGCGAACGCGTCCGGCTCGCGCTCCGCGCCCTGCCGGGCGCGCCCAACACCGAGCAGTTGCGGACGGCCGCCCTGGCCGACGCCGACGCCATCGGTGCCACCGCCGCGCCCGAGTACGAGCGGTACACCGGCCTGCGCGCGCACTCCCGCGGCCGGGTCCGCCCGGTCGTGCGCGCGGTCGGCGGCCCCGGCGTCCTCGCCACCCTGGCCGTCCTGGTCCCGATGCTGAGCGGTATCGCGGCGGCGATCTTCCTGGTGCTGGGGTACGGGATCAGGGCCGTCGCGAGCGGCGCGGGAATCAGCGCCCCGCTGATCGACATCGGCTTCCTGTGCGCGGCGGTCTTCGGCGTCAGCCTGCTGATCGGCCTGGCCGGACTGGCGCTGACCGCCCGGCGCGACGGCGCGGTCACGCGCGAGAGCCGGGACGTGGCCGAGGCCCACGAGGCGTGGCGGCAGGCGCTGCTGGTGCGGGGCGTACTGCCGTATCTGCTCGACCGGTTGGCGCGCGAGGCGGGGGCCGCCGCTCCCCGCGCGGTCGGCCCGCCGCCGGTCGGCGTCGACCTGGTACGCCAACGGCCGCGCCTGGGCTACAGCAGCCCGGGCTTCAGCTCGGGCGACGGCGTGAGCCTGGTGCGACAGCGGCCCCGGCTCGGCTACAGCAGCCCCGGCTTCAGCAGCCCGAACGACGGCGAGCGGTGACAACGGCCTGACCCGCCAAGGCGCTTGATCCCGGCGCCCGTCCTACGTGGCCTCGGTGTCGTACGCGACGGGCTGGTACGCGACCGGCTCGGACCCGTCGGCCGCCCGCGCGGCGACCGGCGCGGCGGACGGCTTCGTGAGGTCCACGCCGCGGCTGAGCGTCCGCGCCGCCTCGCGCAACTCCTCGGCCTCGCCGTCCAGTCGCAGGCTGTCGCGGATCTCGCGCAGGCCGAGCGCATCGTCGTCGCCGAGCAGATTCTTGGCGATGAACGTCCGCGGGTTCAGGTCCTCGAATTCGAAGTCCTTGAACTCCGGGCCGAGTTCGCGCCGCACATCCTCCTTGGCGTCGTCGGCGAAGGAGCGCACCGCGCGGATGAGGTCTCTCGCCCGCGTGATCATGTCGGGCAGTTTGTCGCCGAAGACCAGCGTGGCCAGGACGAGCAGCGTCAGCAGCTTGAGCGGGCCGATGTCGAAGATCACCTTCGGTCACCTCCGAGAAGGGTGCGCGCACGGGCGGGGACGGTCCGGACGGGGGCCCGTGCGGGCATTGCGCCTCGGTACCGCTACTCTCATAATTGCGCAATGTAGCAACTGTTGGGGTCCGGGCGGCACATCGCCGTCCGGCAACGGCGGACCGACGCATGTGGAAGCGGAGACGTTGATGCTCAGAAACGGACTGGAGCCCTGGCACCTGCTGGTGGTGGCGCTTGTGGTCATCGTGCTGTTCGGCTCCAAGCGGCTGCCGGACTCCGCGCGGGCGCTGGGCAAGTCGCTCCGCATCCTCAAGAGCGAGACCAAGGCGTTGAAGGACGACCCCGGTCCTGGCACGGCGACGGCCGGGACGAGCGCGGACCCCGCGGTCCGTACGGTCAAGTCCGCGCCCGGCGAGACCGTCGGCGCGCGCCCTGTGCGCGAACCCGAACGCGCGCCGCGGGACTGACTGACCTCCCTCCCGCGGCGTGCCGCGGGCCCGCGTGATCCGGGGCGCGGGCCCGTACGACATCAGGGGCTGGCGTGGTCCCAGCCGTAGCGCAGTGGCTGACCGTGCTTGAGGCGGTAGACGTACAGCGCCTCGACGCGCAGCCCCCGCCCGTCGCCGTCGGCCTCGTCCTCCGCCTGGCATCCGGATGTGACTTGGAGCACGCGGGGCGGGCCTGTCACCCGTACCCGCATGCCGTCCGCCGGGCCTCCGTCGAGATGCGCCCACTCCCAGGCCACAGGTGTCCTTCCGGTTCGTCGTAGCGTTTCTGGCATAGCAGACACTTTAAAGGTTGCGTAAACCAGGAACTGTGTCCGGTGGGGAAGCCGGTCGCGGGTGCGACGCTCACGGATACCCCACAGAGCCATGATTTACCCTTGCCGCGTTGCGCAACCATGAAGCCTTGGGTGAAGCGCCGCTTCACCCGCCGAATCCGGCCGCACCACCCCACGGGGGCCGCCCGGGAGAGGGAGCACGGGAGATGACCGAGCCCTGGAGCGGCCGGGCCGCGGCGCGGGCGGCCGCTCGCGCCGAGAGCGGGCGGTCCCGGCCGTCGGGCCGCGGGGGCAGGCGCGCCAGGCAGGCCGGCCGGGGCCGGCGGTTCCTGAAGATCGGCGGCATATCCCTGGCCGTGCTCCTGCTGGTCACCGCGGGCGGCGGCTACTGGCTCTACCAGCACCTCAACGGCAACATCACCAGCGTGTCCCTGACCGACGGCGCGGGCAAGGACAGCGCGGGCCAGGAGAAGGCGGACGCCTTCGGGCGCACGCCGATCAACATCCTGGTGATGGGCAGCGACGGCCGGACCACCGAGGCCGACTGCAAACTGGGCGGCGGCTGCGCCAAGACCGGCGTCCAGACCGGGGGCAACGCCGATGTCGAGATGGTCGTGCACATCTCCGCCGACCGCTCCAACGCCACCGTGATGAGCATCCCGCGCGACACCCTCACCGACGTGCCCGCCTGCGAGAATCCCAAGACCGGCGCGTCCACCCCCGGCTACCACGGCATGATCAACAGCGCCTTGACGTACGGCCAGGCGTGCCAGGTGGCCACCGTCCACAAGTTGACCGGAATTCCGATCGACCACTTCATCCAGGTCGACTTCTCCGGCGTCGTCAGCATGTCCGACGCCGTGGGCGGGGTATCGGTCTGTGTGGACGCCGACGTGTACGACACCTACTCGCATCTGAAGCTCTCCCGGGGCACCCACACCCTCAAGGGCGTCGGGGCGCTGGAATTCCTCCGCTCGCGGCACGGCTTCGGCGACGGCAGCGACCTCGGCCGTACGTACGCGCAGCACATCTATCTCAGCGCGCTGATCCGCAAGTTCAAGAGCGCGGGCACCCTCACCAACCCGGCGGCCGTCTACAAGCTCGCCAACGCGGCGACCAAGGCGCTGACCGTCGACACCGGCCTCGGCAGCATCAGCAAGCTGGTCGGCCTGGCCTCCGACCTCGACAAGGTCCCGTCCAAGCGGATCACCTTCACCACCATGCAGACCGGGCCCGACCCGACCGACCCCAACCGGGTGGTGGTCGGATCCGGCGCGAAGACGCTGTTCGCCACCATCGCCAACGACCAGTCGCTGACCACCGCCTCGGGCGGCACGTCCGCCGCGGCCTCGGCGACCGCGTCGGCGAGCCCGACCGCGACGTCCGTCCCCGCCTCGGCGATCACCGTGCGGGTGCGCAACGGCACCGGCATCGGGGGCCGCGCGTCCGAGATCGTCGACACCCTGACCGGCAAGGGCTTCAACCCGGCCACCGCGGGCGGCAACGCCCCGGCGCCCGCCGCCACCACGACCCTGACCTACGGCCCCGGCCAGCGGTCCGAGGCGGGGACCGTCGCCCGTACGCTCGGCATCGCGACGTCCCACCTCAAGGAGGGCGCCGTCGCCGGGCTCACCCTCGTGATCGGGGCGGACTGGCCGAGCGGCACCACCTTCCCCGGCGGGAAGTCCTCCGCGCCGCCCGCCGACACCAAGGTGGCGCTGGGCAACTCCCACGCCCAGACCGCCGACGACTCCGACACCTGCGCCAAGGTCAGCCGCTACCGGACCGTGCAGATCAACCGGGTCCCGATGACGCCGACCCAGGCGTACGCCGCCGCCCGTTCCAAGCCCGACTCGGACGACTGACCCGCGCACACACCCGTAACGCTTAAGCTGTTACGCAATCGAGGAACTGTCGTGGCGCGCACGCCGTTGACCTGGCAGACGCGCGCGGACGACGACATACCGGCGATCGACAACCGACTACCGACAACCCCCAAGCAACCGGAGGTAATTTCGTGGGCGTGACTCTGTCCAAGGGCGGCAATGTCTCTTTGAGCAAGGAAGCTCCCGGACTCACCGCGGTCACCGTCGGCCTGGGGTGGGACGTACGGACCACCACGGGCGCCGACTACGACCTGGACGCGTCCGCGCTGCTGTGCGACGTGGGCGGGAAGGTCCTCAGCGACCAGCACTTCGTGTTCTTCAACAACCTCGGCAGCCCCGACGGCTCCGTGGTGCACAGCGGCGACAATCTGACCGGTGGCGGCGACGGCGACGACGAGCAGATCAAGGTCAGCCTCGCCACCGTGCCCCCGCAGGTCGACAAGGTCGTCTTCCCCGTGTCGATCTACGACGCCGAGAAGCGCGGCCAGAGCTTCGGCCAGGTGCGCAACGCGTTCATCCGGATCGTGAACCAGGCCGACGGGCGGGAGCTGGCCAGGTACGACCTGACCGAGGACGCCTCGACCGAGACGGCTATGGTCTTCGGAGAGCTGTACCGCAACGGCGCGGAGTGGAAGTTCCGCGCCATCGGCCAGGGGTACGCCTCGGGCCTGGCGGGCATCGCCACCGACTTCGGCGTCAACATCTGACGTGGGTGCCGGCGTCACCACCTCTGACGCCGGCCGCCGCGTCGGCCGCTGACGTCCTCGGCCGGGCCGGGGCCGCCCGCATTCCCTTCGGGCGGCCCCGGCCCGGACTCCGCACGCCGTCACCTGCTTCACCCACCCTCCCCCCGAACTCTCCCCGGAGCACCCCGCCGTGTCCTGGTTCACCGCCGCTGTCCTGGGCCTTGTGCAGGGTCTGACCGAATTCCTGCCGGTGTCGTCGAGCGCGCACATACGCGTGGTCTCCGTCCTCGCCGGATGGGACGACCCCGGAGCGGCCTTCACCGCGGTCACCCAACTGGGCACGGAGACCGCCGTGCTGATCTACTTCCGGCGCGACATCGCCACCATCGTCAAGGCGTGGACCGCGTCGCTGTTCCACCCCGAGCGCCGCAAGGACCACGACGCGCGGATGGGCTGGTTCGTGATCGTCGGTACGGTCCCGATCGCCGTCCTGGGCGCGGCATTCCAGCACACCATCGAGAACGGCCTGCGCGACCTGCGGATCACCGGCACCGTCCTGATCCTGTTCGGACTCGTCCTGGCGGTCGCCGACCGCACCCGCGCCGTGCGCCGCCCCAAGCCGATCACCGAGCTGACCTTCCGGCACTCCCTCTGGTACGGCCTGGCGCAGTCGCTCGCCCTGATCCCCGGCGTCTCCCGCTCCGGCGGCACCATCAGCGCCGGACTGTTCCTCGGCTACAGCCGCGAGGCCGCCGCGCGCTACTCGTTCCTGCTGGCCATCCCCGCCGTGCTGGCCTCCGGCGGCCTGGAGCTGTTCAAGCTCGGCAGCGGCCCGGCGCCCGCCTGGGGCCCGACGATGCTGGCGACGGTCATCGCCTTCGCGGTCGGCTACGCGGCCATCGCCTGGTTCCTGAAGTACATCTCCCACCGCAGCTTCACGCCGTTCGTGATCTACCGGGTGCTGCTCGGCGTGGTCATCATCGCGCTGGTGGCGACGGGCGCGGTCGCGGCGGGCGCGGGCGCCACCTCCGGCTAGAGCGCGCACCGGGCCAGGACCGGGTCAGGGCTGGGTCAGGACCGGGCCAGGGCCGCGTCATGGCAGGGCCAGGACCGGTTCAGGGCCGGGGCCGCCGTCCGGAATGTGGTCCGACGTGACCGGAGCGTGGTCCGCGCTCTAGCCTGGCCGGTGCGACAGGTTCGCGTCCGTCAGCCAGGCGGTCGCGTCGTAAGAGGGAACCCGGTGCGAATCCGGGACTGCCCCGCAGCGGTGAGTGGGAACGACCGCCGTCATACGCACTGGGTCCGACGTACCGGACCTGGGAAGCGACGGTCAGTAGGTGTCCGCCTCAGGCGGACGTGCCCGCGAGTCCGAAGACCTGCCCGTCGCCCGTACGCGACCGTTCGCGTACGGATATCCCGGTGACCTCGTGGGCGGGTCGGCGTGCATATCGGACGGACCGGTGCCATTGCGGGGCACTGTGGGTCCGTCGGGTCTGTCACCTCCCTTTCGCGCTCGCGTCCCGTCGCCGGGAGGCCAGGAGTCATCTCGCGAAGGAGATTTCCGTGACAGCGAAGTCCGCAGCCGCGGCAGCACGGGCCACCGTGTACGGCTACCCCCGCCAGGGTGAGAACCGTGAACTGAAGAAGGCCGTCGAGGGCTACTGGAAGGGCCGCGTCACCGCCGACGCCCTCCGGGAGACCGCGGCTGACCTGCGCCGCTCGACCTGGCGGAAGCTGGCCGAGGCGGGCGTCCACGAGGTGCCGACCGGCGACTTCTCGTACTACGACCACATGCTGGACACCAGTGTCATGGTCGGCGCCGTCCCCCCGAGGCACCGGTCGGCCGTCACCGCGGACGCGCTCGACGGCTACTTCGCGATGGCCCGCGGCACGCAGGAGGTGGCGCCGCTGGAGATGACCAAGTGGTTCGACACGAACTACCACTACCTGGTCCCCGAACTGGGCCCCGACACCGTCTTCACCGCCGACTCCGCCAAGCAGGTCGCCGAGTTCAAGGAAGCCGCCGCGCTCGGCCACACCGCCCGGCCCGTCCTGGTCGGCCCGGTCACGTATCTGCTGCTCGCCAAGCCCGCCCCCGGCGTCGCCGCCGACTTCGAGCCGCTGACGCTGCTCGACCGGCTGCTGCCCGTCTACGCCGAAGTCCTCGCCGACCTGCGCGCCGCGGGCGCCACCTGGGCGCAGCTCGACGAGCCCGCGCTCGTCCAGGACCGCACCCCGGCCGAACTGAACGCTGTCGCCCGCGCCTACCGCGACCTCGGCGGCCTCACCGACCGGCCGAAGCTGCTGGTCGCCTCGTACTTCGACCGGCTCGGCGAGGCGCTGCCCGTCCTGGCCAAGGCCCCGGTCGAGGGCCTGGCGCTGGACTTCACCGACGCCGCCGTCGCGAATCTGGACGGCCTCGCCGCCGTCGGCGGACTGCCGGGCAAGCGGCTCGTCGCGGGCGTCGTCAACGGCCGCAACATCTGGATCAACGACTACGAGAAGTCGCTGGCCACCCTCGCCACCCTCCTCGGCTTCGCCGACCGCGTCGACGTGGCCGCGTCCTGCTCGCTGCTGCACGTCCCGCTCGACACCGCGCCCGAACGCGACATCGACCCCCGGATTCTGGGCTGGCTCGCCTTCGCCGCGCAGAAGACCACCGAGATCGTGACGCTCGCCAAGGGCCTGGCCGAGGGCACCGACACCATCGCCGCCGAGATCGCCGCCAACCGCGCCGCCCTGGCCTCCCGCGCCGCCTCCCCGATCACCCGCGACCCGGCCGTACGTGCCAGGAGCGCGGCCGTCACCGACGCCGACGGGCGCCGCTCCCAGCCGTACACCGAGCGCGCCGCCGCCCAGCGCGCCCGGCTCGGCCTGCCGCTGCTGCCGACCACCACCATCGGCTCGTTCCCGCAGACCGACGACCTGCGCGCCGCCCGCGCCGACCTGCGGGCCGGCCGGATCGACACCGCGGGGTACGAGGAGCGGATCAGGGCCGAGATCGGCGAGGTCGTCTCCTTCCAGGAGAGGACCGGCCTCGACGTGCTCGTGCACGGCGAACCCGAACGCAACGACATGGTGCAGTACTTCGCCGAGCAGCTCACCGGCTACCTCGCCACCCGGCACGGCTGGGTGCAGTCCTACGGCACCCGGTACGTGCGCCCGCCGGTCCTGGCCGGGGACATCTCCCGGCCGGAGCCGATGACGGTGCGCTGGACGTCGTACGCCCAGTCGCTCACCGACCGCCCGGTCAAGGGCATGCTCACCGGTCCCGTCACCATGCTGGCCTGGTCCTTCGTCCGCGACGACCAGCCGCTCGGCGACACCGCGCGGCAGGTCGCGCTCGCCCTGCGCGACGAGGTCACCGACCTCGAGGCCGCGGGCACCCGCGTGATCCAGGTCGACGAGCCCGCGCTGCGCGAGACCCTGCCGCTGCGCGCCGCCGACCGGCCCGCGTACCTGGACTGGGCCACCGAGGCGTTCCGGCTCACCACCGGCGCCGTCGCTCCCGGCACCCAGATCCACACCCACATGTGCTACGCCGAGTTCGGCGACATCGTCCAGGCCATCGACGACCTCGACGCCGACGTCATCAGCCTGGAGGCCGCCCGCTCCCACATGCAGGTCGCCACCGAACTGGCCGCGCACGGCTACCCGCGCGAGGCGGGACCCGGCGTGTACGACATCCACTCGCCGCGGGTGCCCGACGCGGCGGAGGCGGCCTCGCTGCTGCGCGAGGGCCTGCTCGCCATCCCCGCCGAGCGGCTGTGGGTCAACCCCGACTGCGGCCTGAAGACCCGCGGCTGGCCCGAGACGAAGGCGTCGCTGGAGAATCTGGTGGCGGCGGCCCGTACGGTGCGCGCCGAGCTGTGAGGCTCCGGCCGACGGCCGCGTGACGCGGCCGGGACGGCCGGGAGGGACGCGCGGAGCCTTCGCCGTCTCTCCCGGCCGGGCGCGCCGCCGCCTGTCCCGGCTCGACGCGGTGTGCGTACGGCGCGTGTGGCGTATGCGACGCGTACGGCGCGTATGGCCCCCTACGGCCCGTGTGGCGGGACCCTCCCGGCTCCCCGCGCGCACGCCGGGCATACAGTCATGTGCGGTGGTGGTTCGTCGGCGGGGGGAGTACGGCGATGCGCGGCGCGACATGGGGATGGCGGACCGTCCAGGGCCTGTACGTGGCGGTCGTGGCCGTCCTGGCGGTGCTCGGCGCCGTCACCGGGACGAGCCTTCCGTACCTGCTGGCCGTGGCCGTGACCCTGCCCTTCGGGATGGCGGCACTGGTTCTCGTCTACGGCGGCTACGCGCTGCTCAAGGGGGTCGGCGGGCTGTGGGCGTCCACCACGAACGCCGACGGCGACGACGCCGCCTGGCTCAGTGCGGGCAGCGCGACGCTCAACGTCGTCCTCCTGATCGCCGCGGCCCTCGCCAACGTCCTGCTCCTCGAGTACCTGCGCCGCCGGAGCCCGCGCACCGCCCGGCGGTGAGGGCGCGGCGCTCGGGCCGGGGGAGCGCGGGAGCCGTCAGGAAGAGGGCGGGGCGCCCCACCAGGACCGGTGGAAGGGGTCGTCCGCGCCGATCGAGCCCCGCGGGACCGGGCGGCCGGTCGCGGCCGACTTGTAGAGGGCGGTGACGAATTCGGTGGTGCGGCGCGCGTCGGCCGCCGTGTGCTCGGGCGGCTCGCCCCGCCGCATCCGCGCGACCAGGTCCGCGAGCTGCGGCGCCTGGTGCGCGGGCACCTCGGCGCCGATGGTGTCCCAGCCGGGCGTGGACGGCGGCCGGTCGGGCGCGGGGGTGAACGTCCAGTGCTCGTTGCCGTACGCGTACAGGTGGCGCAGCTCCGTACTGGCCCGCGCGCAGTCGATCCGCAGATACGACTCCTGGCGCGCCGACACGACGCTGTTCACGATCGACGCCTGCGCGCCGGAGGCGAAGGCGACATGGGCGAGGGACACGTCCTCCGTCTCGATGTCCCGGTCGACCGTCGCGATCCGCGCGCTCACCTCCGCCCAGTCGGGCATCAGCCACAGCATCAGGTCCATGGCGTGGATGCCCTGCGTGACGGTGGCACCGCCCAGTTCGGTAGCGCGCCGACCGCGCCACGGGGCCGCGTAGTAATCCGCGCCCCGGTACCAGGTGGTCTGGCACAGCGCCAGCAGCGGCGGCCCGAGCACACCGTCGCGCAGCAGACCGCGTACGTGCGCGGCGCCCGACCCCGCCCGCCACTGGAAGACCGGCGCGCAGCAGCGGCCCGTCGCGCGCTCCGCGGCCAGGATCCGGTCGTGGTCGGCCAGCGAACCGCACAGCGGCTTCTCGCAGTAGACCCAGGCACCCGCCTCCAGCGCGGCCACCGTCAGATCGGTGTGGGTGAACGACGGGGAGCAGATCACCACCAGGTCGGGCCGTTCGACGGCCAGCAGTTCCAGCGGGTCGTCGTAACCGCGCGCGATGCCGTGCCGCGCCGCGAAGTCCCCGGCCCGCGCCGGGTCGGAGTCCGCGACCGCCACCAGGTCGAGCTGCCCGGACAGTGCCCGGATCGCGGGGACATGGGCGTCGTCGGCGATGCTGCCCGCGCCGATCAGCGCCGTACGGTAGGGAAGGTCTCCGGCCGGCCGGGTCATACGGTGCCCCCCTGGGCCGTCATGCCGCGCGCGAGCCACCGCGCGGTCACCGCGATCGCCTCGGGCTCGTGCTCGGGGGAGTGGAAACCGTGGCCGGCGCCGGGCAGCGGGCGGAATTCCCAGTGCGGGACCGTCGCCGCGACGTCACGGGCGATGTCGAAGGAGACGCAGTCGTCGCGGTCCCCGTGCAGGACGAGGGCGGGCGGGCCGCCCGCGGTGTAGGCGTCGATCGGCCGGTGGGCGGCCAGCTCCGCGAACAGGACCCGGCCCAGGGCGAACCGGCCGCCGATCAGCAGCTCCCCGTGCTCGGCGAGGCCCTTCAGCGGACCCGGTCCGAAGTTCGCCAGCCCCCAGGGGAGTTCGGGTTCGAGGAAGGTCCGGCGCAGGTCGAGGACGGGATTCCACAGCACCAGGCGGGCCAGCCGCCCGCCCAGCCAGGGCATCGACAGGCCGGTGGACACGGCGCCGAAGCTCGCCGCCACCACCGCCAGCGGACCGGGCAACTCCCGCTCGGCGTAGGCCGCGACGGCCGCCAGGTCCAGCATCTCCCCGGCGATCGTCACGCCTTGCGGAGCGCCGCCGCTCTCCCCGTGCCCGCGGAAGCTGAACCGCAGCGCGGTCAGGCCCTGTTCGGCCAGCCGCTGGGCGAGCCGCACGAACGCCCCGCCCTCGTCCAGATCCGCGGAGATTCCGTGGACCAGGAGCACCGTGCCCTCGGGGCCCGTTCCGGACCTGGTCCCTGGCCTGTTCCCGGCCTCTGTTGCGGCCCCTGTCCCGGCCCCTGTTCCGGCCCCTGTTCCGGACTCTGTACCGGGGGCTCCGGACGCGGGGCGGTGCACGACGGCGTCCAGTTCGACGCCGTCGGATGCGACCACCCGCACCCGTTGTCCGTCCGTCACGGAAACTCCCTGTCTGCTCGATGTGTTGACATCATCCCCACGGACCGACATGTGACGACGTGCAGCGGCTGGTACCGGCGCGCTTCGGCGCGGACGGGCGGCACCCCTCCGGCCGCCCGTCCGCGCACCCGCGCGTCCCTACGGCGTCCAGCGGTACAGCAGCACCTTGTTGAACAGGTCGTCCTCGACCTGGACCAGATAGTCGCCGTTGGACCTGCGGGTCGCGGTGATGCCGTACGGCACGTCGACCCACCCCGTACGTTCGACGCCGCCGACGTTGGCGCCGGGCTGCCAGGTCCCGACCGGGCTGGCGTCGGCGGCCCTCCACACCCAGATCTGCCCGCGCGTCGCGATACCGGAGATGAAGATGTAGTCGCCCGCGAAGGCCAGACTCACCATCGTCACGATCGGGTTGGCGGCGGTGTCCCAGGGCAGCAGCAGCGTCCAGGTCGGGGTGCGGTTGCCGGTGCTCCACTTGTCGTAGCGCACCAGGACCTTGCCGCACTCCTTCCAGTGGGCGTTGTCGAAGACCTGGTCAGGGGTGTAGCCGACCATGTACATCACGTCGGTGGCCACGTCGTAGTGCAGACGGCGGACGACGCTGAACGGCGCGGGCAGCGCGATCGTCTCCCGGCTCGCGTACGTGTAGACCGGGTTGCCCTGCGCGTCGAAGCCCTGCAACGGGTAGCGGCGCAGGTCGCGGTCGCCGCCCTCCCAGATGTCGCCCCGGTCGTCGACGTACCAGACCCAGCAGTTGCCGGGGGAGTTGCTGCCGTCGCCCGGCTGGATGAACTCCCCGGCCTCGAAGGCGCCGTTGCCGCTCAGGTCGCGCCAGATCCACTGACCCGAGGCGGGCTGGTTCGGCGGCCAGTTGGGGTCGTCGCCCGGATCGGCGCCCGACCAGTGCGCCTTGAAGATCGCCCCCGACGGCTTCGCGATCTCGCCCTGGAAGCGGTAGATGAGCAGGTGACCGCAGTACATGCCCGTCACGTACATGTACATCTGCCCGTTGAGCCGCTTCAGGAAGGGCGAGGTGGCGTGGTGGTGATGGCCGGGCAGGAACAGCCGCGCGTCCTGCGGGTAGTTGACCGAGTCGAGGGTGTAGCCGCGCCAGGTCGCGTCGGTGCCGGGCTGCCGCGCGTAGTTGACGGTGTAGTGATTCTGCTTGGTGTAGACCTCGACGCCGTCGGAGGCCGGGTCGAAGTCGGCGGAGTCCACGAAGGCGCTGCCCTGGAGCTGCCACACCACGGCCCCGGCCGCGGTGAACTTCCGCAGCCAGGTGCCGAATTCGTACATCGCGACATAGACGTTGCCCGCGGCGTCGCCGCCGACGCCGACGATGCCGAAGAACTTGTCCGCGGTGACCCGGCCCGGTGTCCCCGCGCCGATGCCGCCCGCCTGGCCGAGGCTGCGGGCCCGGGTGGGCGTACCGGACAGGCCGGTGTACGTGTGGACTTGGCGCAGCGGGCCGTTGTCGCCGACGAGGAGGTCGCCGTGGACGTCCACGGCGAGCGAGGTGGGCAGCCAGTCGGCGGAGGGGCCGCTGATCGTTCCGGCCAGCGCCGCGCCGGTGTTGGAGAAGTGCAGGATCTGCGCCGGATGCGCGGGGTCGGCGTGCCAGAAGTGGCCGTCGTTGGCGTCGCGCGTGACATTCGCGACCACCCAGATCTCGCCGTTGGCGCCGATCGCCACCGCGCCGGGCTTGTTGACGCTCCAACTGCGCAGCAGCGCACCGCTGGCGGCGTCGAAGACCTTGACGAGGTTGGCCGCCCGGTCGGTGGCGACCACCTGCGTCGCCGAGGCCGCGGCGGCGGCGGGCGAACTGCCCACGGCGTAGGTCAGCGAGGTGGCGGCGCCGTTCAGACCGAAGCGCGTCAGGCCGTTGCCGACGCTGAGATAGACGTACGAGTCGTTGACCGCCACCGCGTCGCCGTTCGCGCCGTGGCAGTTCCCGATGAGATGGCCGTCCTTGTAGATGCCGGCGTAGTTCCCGCCCTCGTCCCAGAAGCTGACGGTGTAGACGGTGCCGTCCTTGGCGACGGCGATGTTGAAGACGAAGTCCTGCACCCACTCGGTGGCCCCGGAGAAGGTGTTCCCGGTCCAGGAAGTGACCACGTTCGGCAGGGTGTTGGTCGGGATCGCGGTGGCCACCGGGGGCGCGGCGAGCGGTCCTGACGCGCCGGTGGGCGCGGCGGGCGGCGGGGCGGCGGCCCGCGCCGCGGAGGTGACGGCGGCCGGAAGCGCCACGGCGGCTCCGGCGACGATCGCGGCGTTCCTGCCGTAGGCCAGCATCCGCCGGCGGGAGACCGCGCCGGTACCGCGCGGGGTGTGACGGGGTGCGGGGGGATTGTCTGCGGGTTCCTGCTCGCTCATGTTCGGGGTCCTCCGTCGTGGGGCCGACACCTTCGAGCCGGTCTGGCGGTACACGAGTGACCGTTCACTTGACGGGAGGTAAAGCTAGGACTCGCCGCACCCGGCGTCAATGGCGCGTACCTCTTCCGCTCGGCGGCGATCGGTTCTACGATGAGTACGCGTCATGTGAACGGTCACTGAAGAATCGAGGATGCCCCGTGTCGGACCGGCCGACTCTGCGTACCGTCGCGGCCGAGGCGGGTGTCTCCCACCAGACGGTCTCCCGGGTGATCAACGGCGACCGTACGGTCACCGACGCCGTACGCGACCGGGTGCTGGTCGCCATGCGGACGCTCGACTACCGGCCGAGCGCCGGTGCCCGCGCCCTGGCCAGCGGCCGTACCGAGGTGATCGGCGTCGTCCTGCCGCACAACCCCGGATTCGCCTTCTCCAACGACCACTTGATCCGCCTGGTGCAGGGCGCCGACCAGGAACTGACCTCGCGCGGCTACGGGTTGCTGCTGTCCACCCGCGAGGTGGCCGACGAACCCGCCTCCGCCTACCGCCGGTTCGTCCAGCGCCGCCAGGTCGACGGCCTGCTGGTCGAGGCCGGAACCGGCGGGGAGTCGCTGCCCGCCCTGCGGTCCGCCGGATATCCCACCGTGGTCATCGGCTACACCGCCGAAGACCTCACCTGCGTCCACCCCGACGACGAGGGCGGCGCCTACGCGGTCGCCCAGCACCTGCTGGCCCTCGGCCACCGCCGGATCGGCGTGGTCAACGGCCCGCGGGAGAACCGGCTCGCGATGGCCGCCCGGCTGCGCGGGCTGCACCGCGCCCTGGCCGACGCGCACCGCACTGTCCCCGACGACCTCATGGAGCACGGCGACTTCACCGCCGCGTCCGGCTACGCGGCGGCCGAACGGCTCATGGCCCACCCGGAACCGCCCACCGCGATCTTCGCCTTCAACGACGGCATGGCCCTGGGCGCGCTGCGCTGGCTGCGCGAGCACGGACACGCCCTGCCCGCCGACGTGTCCGTGGCGGGCTTCGACGACACCGAGGCCGCCGACCTCGTCGACCCGACGCTGACCAGCGTCAACCTGCACAGCGTCGACGTGGGCCGACGCGCCGCACAGATCCTGCTCGACCTGCTGGACGGCCGCCCGCCGGCCCAGCGCGAGAACGTCATGCCCAGCACGCTCAAGGTCCGCGCGTCCACAGCGCCGCCGCGCGCGGCCGGTTGAGCACCCGCCGCCCCGCGCGATCCCGCCCCGCGTCAGCCCCGCTTCGCGCAAGCCCGCCGCACATCAGCCCCGCCCCGCGCGGTCCCGCCGCCTGACGCGTCAGCCCCGACTCGTACACCCCCTATGGGTACGCCCCAGACCCCCGGAAAGGACCGGTCGCACCGATGGACCACGCCCAGAACCGGAGCGAAAGCCCGGACGCCTGCGCCTACGTCGAGGACGTATCACCCGGCAACGGCCGGCTGCGGCCCCGCGCGTCGTTCGACTCCGACGCACCCGCCCTCGACCTGAACGGCGACTGGAGCTTCCGGCTCGGCGACGGTCTCCACGACGTGACCGTGGGCTTCGAGGCCCCGGAGTTCGACGCCGCCGAGTGGACGACGGTCCCCGTGCCCTCGTCCTGGCAGATGGACGGCGTCCCCGGACCCGGCCGCTTCGGCACACCCGCGTACACCAACGTCACCTTCCCGATCCCCGTCGACCCGCCGCGCGTGCCCGACGAGAACCCGACAGGCGAGTACCGCAGGGAGTTCGACGTCGCGGAGGGCTTCGCCGACGGCGGCACCGCGGTGCTCCGCTTCGAGGGCGTCGACTCCGCCTTCGCGGTCTGGCTCAACGGCCGGCCGCTCGGCGACGGCAAGGGCAGCCGGCTGCCCACCGAATTCGACGTCACCGACACCCTGCGGACCGGCCGCAACGTGCTGGCCGTACGGGTCCACCAGTGGTCGTCCGCCAGCTACTTGGAAGACCAGGACATGTGGTGGCTGTCGGGTGTCTTCCGCCCCGTACGGCTGCTGGTCCGGCCGGCCGGCGGCATCGCCGACTTCTTCGTGCACGCCGACTACGACCACCACTCCGGCACCGGCACCCTGCGGGTCGACGTCGACGGCGCGGGCGACGCGCGCCTGAGCGTCCCCGAACTCGGCATCACCGACGCCGATCCCGCCGGTCCGCACACCGCGCCGGGCGTCACCCCCTGGAGCGACGAACAGCCCCGGCTCTACGCGGGCGAACTCGTCACGGCCACCGAACGCGTCCCGCTGCGTATCGGCTTCCGCCGGGTCGTGGTCGAGGACGGCGTCGTCACCGCCAACGGCAGGCCGCTCGTCTTCCGCGGCGTCAACCGGCACGAATGGGACCCGGTCAGGGGCCGCGCGCTGACCCGCGAGACGATGCTCGCCGACGTGCTGCTGATGAAGCGGCACAACATCAACGCCGTGCGGACCAGCCACTATCCGCCCGCCGCCGCCTTCCTCGACCTCTGCGACGAACACGGCCTGTGGGTGGTCGACGAGTGCGACCTGGAGACCCACGGCTTCTCGGAGAACGGCTGGCGCCGCAACCCCTCAGACGAGCCCGAGTGGCGCCCCGCGCTGCTCGACCGGGCCGAGCGGATGGTCGAGCGCGACAAGAACCACCCCAGCGTCGTGATGTGGTCGCTCGGCAACGAGTCCGGCGTCGGCGCGAATCTCGCGGCCATGGCCGAGTGGATCCGCGACCGCGACCCCGACCGGCTGATCCACTACGAGGGCGACTGGGACGACTGCGCCTACACCGACGTGTACTCGGTGATGTACCCCGACTACGCGTTCGTGGCGGCGGTCGCCGCGCGCCAGGAACCGCTCACCGGCGACCCGGCCAACGACGCCCGCAGGCGCGCGATGCCGTTCCTGCTGTGCGAGTACGCCCACGCGATGGGCAACGGCCCCGGCGGACTGCGCCAGTACCAGGAGCTGTTCGAGAGCAGCCCCCGGCTGGCGGGCGGCTTCGTCTGGGAGTGGATCGACCACGGCGTCGCCCAGCGCGACGAGGAGGGCACGCTCTTCTACGCCTACGGAGGCGACTTCGGCGAGCCCGTCCACGACGGCAACTTCGTCGCCGACGGCCTGGTCTTCCCCGACCGCACCCCCTCTCCCGGACTCCTGGAGTACGCGAAGGTCATCGAGCCGGTCAGGATCATCGCCCGCCGCGACGGCGGCGGAGTCGAGATCCGCAATCTGCACCACACGCGGGACACCGGCTACCTGCGCTGGGTCTGGCTGCTCGAAGTCGACGGCGTGCAGGCGGGGGAGGGCGCGTGGGAGGTTCCGGTGACCGGCCCCGGCGACACCCGCCGCGCGGACTGGCCCGACAGCCTGGCCAAGGTGCTCGCCGCGGCGGGACCGGGGGAGCGCTGGGTGACCCTCAGCGCGCAGCTCGGCGCGGACGAGTCGTGGGCCGGAGCCGGGCACACCGTCGCCTGGTCCCAGTTCGCCCCGGACGGCAACGCCGCGACCACGCTGACGGCGGGACCCGCGGGCGCGGCTTCCACCACGACCACGCTGACGGCGGCACCTGCGGGCGCGGCTTCCACCACGACCACCCCTCGGGCGCGCCGCCGCGGAACGATCAGCCTCGGCGCCGGACAGTTCGACGCGGCCGACGGACGGCTGCTCCGCCTCGGTGACCTGGCGCTCGAAGGCCCCCGCGTCGACCTGTGGCGGGCCCCGATCGACAACGACGGCCGGTCGCCGCTCCTGGCCGCCTGGCACCGCAGCGGCCTGCACCGGCTCCGGCACAAGGTGCTGGAGATCTCGACGGGCGAGGCGAGCCTCACGGTGAGGACCAGGATCGCCCCGGCGGGCCTGGACCTCGCGATGCTGGCGGACTACCACTGGACCACCGGGCCCGGAGACCGGCTCGTGCTCACCGTCGACACCCGGCCCGTCGGCACCTGGGAGGTACCGCTGCCCCGGCTCGGCGTCGCGCTGACCCTCCCGGCGGCGCTCGACCGGCTGAGCTGGTTCGGCCCCGGTCCCGGCGAGTCCTACCGGGACAGCGAGGAGGCCGTCCGCGTCGGGCGGTACGCGACCACGGTCGCCGAGGCGCAGACGCCGTACGTGTACCCGCAGGAGAACGGCAACCGGCGGCATGTGCGCTGGGCCCGCCTCACCGGTCCCGAAGGCGACTCCGCGGGGCCCGGTCTGGAGATCACCGGCAGCCCCTGGTTCGACCTGACCGCGCGGCCCTGGTCCACCGCGGCGCTGGCGGCGGCCAGGCACACCGCCGACCTCAGGCCCGACGGCCGTATCCACCTCAATGTCGACCTCGAACACCACGGCCTCGGCAGCGCCTCCTGCGGACACGCATTGCAGCCCCGGCACCATCTGGCCGCCGTACCGGGCCGCTTCACCCTCGGGTTCGGTCTGACGGAAGGGGAGGCGGCAGCCGATGGCGTAGGGTGATTTCGGCGACCCCGGCGGCGGTATGATCCGAGCGTGAGACAACGTTGGCCCTCCCCTCGGCGCCGCGTCGCCGAGGGGAGCAGCACGTGAGTACACCGAGCCCGAGCCCGAGCGCGGCCCCGCGGCGGCCGACGATGACCGACGTCGCCCGGGAGGCCGACGTCAGTCTCAAAACGGTCTCGCGTGTGGTCAACGGCGTGTCCACCGTCGATCCGGAGATGGCCGAGCGGGTCAGGGCCGCCGTGGTGCGGCTCGGCTTCCGCCGCAACAACATGGCCAGGGACCTGCGCACGCAGTCCACCTCGGCCACGGTCGGCCTGCTCATCGAGGACCTGGCCAACCCGTTCTACGCGGGCATCGCCGCCGCCGCGGCGCAGTGCGCCCTGGAGAACGACACCCTGCTGATCACCGCGAGTTCCGAGGAGGACGCCGAGCGGGAACGCCGACTGCTGTTGCAGATGTGCGAGCGACGCGTCGACGGGCTGCTGGTCGTACCGGCCGGCAGCACCGCCGACCACGTCTACCTGCGCGCGGAGATCGACATGGGCACCCCCGCGGTGTTCCTCGACCGGCCGCCCACCAACCTGCGCGCGGACACCGTGCTCATCGACAACGCGGCGGGCGCGCGGTCCGCGATCGAGCATCTGACGGCTCGCGGCCACGAGCGGATCGGCGTGGTCTCGGACTGGCTGAGCATCCACCCCATGGTCGAGCGGCTGTCGGCCGCCGAGACCGCGCTGGAGCGGGCTGGGCTGCCGTACCGCCCCGACCTGATCAGATACGGCCTGCACACCGTGCGCGACACCGAGGCCGCCGTCGAGCGGATGCTCACCGGGCCGCAGCCGCCGACCGCGCTGTTCGCGCTGAACAACCGGCTCACGCTCGGCGTGCTCGGCGCGCTGAACCGGCTCGGCGGCGAGGCCGGCGCGGGCGGCCCGGGCAGCGCCGTCGAAGTGGTGGGCTTCGACGACTTCGAGACCGCCGCGCTGATGGCCCACCCGCTGACCGTGGTGTCCTACGACGCCCGCGCCATCGGCCGGATCGGCGCGGAACTGCTCTTCAGGCGGATCGCGGGGGACAAGTCGCGGCCCCAGACGGTGGTCATCCCCACCACCCTGGTCGAGCACGGCGCGGCGCGGCCGGGCGCCGGACGGTGACCGGCGCGGGGGCCCCGCCGAGTCCCGCGCGGGACTGAACCGGGCCGCAGTCGGTCCTGTTCAGGCCCCGCCCCCCACGCCCACCCCGCACTCACCCCCGCGAACGTCCCCACTCGCCACGCAACCGGCGCGGTCCCGTACCGCTACCGCGCCGAGACTCATGCCGGTACGGGCCGCCCCGTGCGCCGTTTCCCGGCCGGCGAGGGCGGCGCGCCACTGTGCGCCCAACGGGATGTCCACCCAGTCCGGTTCGCCGGTGCGGTGGTCCACGACGGGACCCTCACCGACCCCGGCCCCGGCCCCGACCCCGACCCCGACCACGGCCCCGCCGGGGACGGAGATGTCCGGCGCGTGCGGGTAAACGGCTTGTGACACGGGCGCTCTCCGGATCTGTGCGCGGGATTTCTCTGTCACTCGCGCGAAAACTCTAGGCAACGTTGTCTCAGGTGGCTAGGGTTCAGCACGACCGCCTGCGGAGGGCGGCCGGGTCGGGCCTCCTGCCCCGGTGCTCCTTCCGGTATGCGTGGTTGATCTGTCGACAGCCGTCAGGACGTAGCTGACCAGGCACGAAGGCGCCGCCTGTCGGTGAGCGCGCACGGCCGGAGCCGTGGTGCGGGCGTCGTGATCCCCTCCAACCCCCTGGGGGACGCCGCTCGTCTCGTCAGGCAACGTTGTCTCAGCTGGTCAGACATGGTTCCCCGACCTCGGAAAGGAGCGGTGATGGCCGACTTCGCCAGTCCGGCGCAGTTGTGGGCCGCACGCGACGCCCTGCGTGTGCGGGGCGCTGCGGTCAGCCTGCTGACGGACGGCGCGCGGCTGAGCGTCGAGCCCGCGGGCGGTCACGTGGCCGGTGCGGACGGGGGCGCCGGGCGTCCCGTGGACGCCGACGTGCTCGAACTGCGCGCCGACGCGGCCACAACGGCCGTACTGCGGCTGGACGTTCCGCTCGGCGACGCGGCGGGTTACTGGCATCCGGGGGCGGGCTGGGACCGGCACCTGGTGGCGGACTGGGCCAACCCCTGGCGCACCGTCGGCCTGGTCGACTCCGCGCCGCTGGGCTGCCTGTACGACACGGCGGGCCGCGCGCTGCTGGCCTTCGCGTCCGACCGGATCGCGGCCACCACGCGGGTCAGATTCGGTGTCGGCGAGGAGTCGGCCCGCTTCGGCGTGTGGCTCTCGATGGACCTCGCGGCGGGGGAGACCTGTCGGATTCGCGTCCAGGCCCCGGGCCGCCCGTGGGCCGAGGCCGTACGGGAGGTGACCGGCGGTCTCGCGGACGCCGCGCCGCTGCCCGTACCCGACGCGGCCCGCGCCCCCGCGTACTCGACCTGGTACTCGATGCACCGCGAGCTGACGGCGGCGGGCGTCGAGGCCGAAGCCGTGCTCGCCGCCGAAATGGGCTGCGGGGTGCTGCTGTTGGACGACGGCTGGCAGCTCCACGCGGACGGTCCCGGCTACTCCGGCAGTGGCGCGTGGACCCCGGACCCGGCCAAATTCCCCGACTTCGCCGCGCATGTGAGGACCGTGCAGGGCCTGGACCTGCGGTACGTGGCCTGGATCGCACCCCTGCTGGTCGGCGAACGCACCCCGGCGTACGAGGAGTTGGCGCGGGTCGCGCCGCACGAGGTGACGCGGCTCGGCTGCCGGGTCCTCGACCCGCGCCGCCCGGCCGCCCGGCGCTTCGCCGTCGACTCCTGCGTCGACCTCGTCCGGCGCTACGGCCTGGACGGGCTCAAGATCGACTTCCTGGACTTCGCGATGGCGTACGCGGCGGAGGAGTACGCGGCTGAGGAACTCGCGGGCGGGGACCACGCGGCCGAGGTCCACGCGGTCGAAGTCCACGCGGTCGAAGTCCACAAGGTCGAGGTCCATGGGGCCGACCGGCCGACTGCCGAAGAGAACGCCGCAGACGAGAACGTCAGGACCGGCCGCGATGACGGCACCGGTGCGGGCCGTGGTGCCTCCACAGACGCCGGTACCGGTGTCGCCACCGCCGCCGGACCTGACACCGGCGGAGGCACCGGCACCGGCACCGGTAAGGACACCTGCCGAGGCGTCACCGCGGAGGCGCCCGCCGACCTCGCCGTCGCGGACGTCGCCGATGTGGGCCTGGGCATACGGCTGTTGCTCACCGAACTGCGCGAGCGGCTGCGTGAACTGCGCGGCGACGAGCTGCTGATCGAGCTGCGACAGCCCTACACCGGCCCCGGCATGCGGCGCTTCGGCAACATGTTCCGGGCCGCCGACTGCCCGGGGGACGCCACCGCCAACCGGGTCCGCACGCTGGACACCGGCGTGCTCGCCGGATCGGCGGCGGTCCACTCGGACATGCTGATGTGGGACCCGGCCGCCCCGGCGGAGGCGGCGGCCCGACAGCTGCACTCCGCGCTGTTCTCGGCACCGCAGATCTCCGTCGCGCTGGCCGGACAGAGTGCGGAGCACCGCGCGATGACCGCCTTCTGGCTCGGCGTCCGGCGGACGTACGCCGATGTCCTCGGCCGGGGCGAGATCCGCGCCGGACGCCCCGACCAGCTCCACCAGACGGTGACGGCCGCCCTGGGCCGGCGCGCCGTCATCGCCTGCTACGCCGAACACCACGTCGTCCCGCTCCAGTTGGCGGAGTTCACCGAGGTCGCCCTGGTGAACTCCACCGCCGGGCCGCGCGTGGTCCTGGACATCGAGGACCCCGGCGTCGAGCGGCCGGGCGTGGCGGGCGTGGCGGGCGTGGCAGGCATGGCTGGCGTGGCAGGCGTGTCGGGCCTGGACATCGACGCTCCTGGCGTCGCCGGGCCCGGCGTCCGCGTCCGGCTGGACGTCTTCGACGCCTGCGGCAGACCCGCCGCCTCGGGCCCGCGCACGCTCGGCCCCGGACTCACCCCGATCGCCGTCCCGCCCTCCGGCCTGTGCGTCATCCGGCCGGTGGCACCCGAACAATCCCCGCGCTGAACCCTGGAGAGGACCGACCGTGACAGACAGCCACGCCAGATCCGACCGCACCACCCCGGCGACGCCGACCTCGGTGACGGCCACCCCCGCGGAGGTCTCCCGGCGCAAGGTCGTGGGCTACGGAGCAGCCGCCGTCGCGGGCGCCGCCGCCGCGAGCGCCATGGACTGGGGCCTGGCGCCGAGCGCCCGCGCCGCGGCGCCCGAGGGCACGGCGGCAGCCGCCGCGCTGCCCGTGGTCGCCTTCGGATTCTCCGACCCGACCGGCCTCTACCCGGTGACCGGTACGGCGAAGGCCGCCCCCGGCCTGCTCGTGGTCTTCAACCCCACGACGGCGCTCAGCGGTTCGGTCACCTGGTCGGTCGCCGCCCGCGCCGGGGCGCCGCTGAACAGCGGCACCACCGCGTTCACCGCCCCGGCCGGTACGCAGACCACCACCACGATCCCGCTGGGCTCGTACGATCCCGACCACTACGCCGTCACGGCCACCGTCACCAACGCCTCCGGTGCCCAACTGCTGTCGCAGACACTCGGGTTGGGCGTGATCCGGCCGACCGTGGCGGGCCGCAGGCCGAACTCGGCGTTCGGGCTGGGCATCCGCTCGGAGTCGACTCCCGCCATCACCCGCCAGATCGCCCAGCGCATCGGCGTCAAGTGGTGCCGGGGCATCGACGCCGTGCAGCCGGACACCGTCTGCCCGTCCCCCGGCGTCTTCTGGCAGCAGCCGCAGATCGACGCGGCGCGGGCCGAGATCGCCGACTGGCACGCCCACGGCATCGAGGCCCTCGCCGGCATCAACTACAACATGTCGTGGAATGTGCAGCCCGGCCCGGACGGCAAGCCGGTGAAGACCTACCAGAACCGGCCCAAGGACCTGGTCGCGCACGCCGAGATGGTCTACCACTGCATCGCGCCGCTCCAGGACCTGGTCCCCAACTGGGAGGTGTGGAACGAGCCCTGGGTGCACGGCTGGGCATGGATGACCGGTGACGCCCAGGACTACCGCGACATGTGCAAGCTGATCTGGGACCGGGTGAAGCCCGAGTTCCCCGACGTGAATCTGATCGGCGGCGGCTCGGTCACGTACAACCGCGACATCGTGTACGCGCGGGGCTCCAAGGACACCGGCTACATCGACGGCTCGGTGAACCACGCCTACGGCTACCCCGACGCCACGCAGTACGCGATGACCAAGACGCAGGTCAAGATGGACCGCCTCTGGTCGCGCACCCAGGGCCGCGCCGGGCAGTGGCAGACCGAACTGGGCAACGCCGACGCCAACTTCACCCATCTGCCGGCCGGACAGGCCGGGTACGGCGTGGCCCGCACGGTGGCGCCGACGTACCTGCTGCACATGCTCGCGGGCGCCGAGGAGGACTCGCCGATCCGGATCTTCTGGTTCTCGCTGTCCTACGACAAGACCTACTCCGGCGTCGAGTTCAACATCTACGACATCGCCACGAAGTCCCCCAAGCCCGCCGTCGTCGCCTACGCGACCATGACGAGCCTGCTGGAAGACGCCACGCTGGAAGAGGAGTTGTACCCGAACGCCAAGTCGACGTGGGGCTTTCTGTTCCGCGGCGCCGACGGCAAGGGCCGGGCCGCCGTCTACGCCGACCAGCTCTACGACGGCACGATGGAGGACCAGAGCGCCGGGTACAACGGCACCGTCACCCTCAACGGCGCGCAGGGCGTGCGGGTCTACGACTACCTCGGCCGCCGCCTAGCCGACGGAGCCTCGCCGTCCGTCACGCTCCAGGTCAAGCCGTGGGAAGTCCTGTACTTCGACAGCGATCTGAGTCCTGAGGCGCTGAAGTCGGTGCTGACCACGGGTGCCGCCTTCGACTACGACACCCCGCTGAAGGTCGAGGTCCAGTCCTTCACCAGGCCGCTGGGCGCGAGCAGCACCATCGACGTCCTGGTGGAGAACGTCTCGCCGCAGACGCAGAACGCGAAGGTCGTGATCACCCCGCCGTCCGGCTGGCAGGTGTCGCTGTCGGTCTCGCCGTGGATCAGCCTCAAGCCCGGCCAGTCGAAGACGCTGACCTTCCCCGTGACGTCGTTCACGGCCAACTCCGCGAACCAGTACGAGATCGGCTACGACATCACGGTGCCGCGCGGCTCGGCCCAGGTGCACCAGACCGGGACCCGGAAGGTGCAGCTCGCGTATCTGCCGTTCCGTCAGATCACCGTCGGCGGAAGCGCCAGCCAGTGGAACGACGTCGTCCCGGTGACGATGACCAGCACCGGCGCGGCCGGTGACACCAGGACGTACAGCCTCCAGGCCGCCTGGGACGACGGCTTCCTGTACTTCAGGGCGCTGATCGAGGACGACGTCCAGCTCTCCAACGTGCCCTTCGCGGCGAACGAGTACCTCTTCCCGTTCAAGGCGGACAGCATCCAGCTCGGCTTCGACGCGGTCGCCCACAAGACCGAGGATCTGCTGGTCGGGGACGCGCACTACGAGAAGTGCCTGCGGTCGCTCTCCCACCTGTACGTCGTCACGCTCGCCACCGGAGGCGTCCCCGAACTGCACCGGCAGCTCGCGCCCGGCACCAACTACCAGACGTACTACCCGACCAACGCGACGCTCCCGACGCCGCTGGGCCCGATGGACGCGAAGGCGGACAGCGGCACCGAGGGCCGGGTGCTGGTGTCGCGGGACGACGTCAACAAGGTGACCAGGTACGAGGTCGCGCTCGCCTGGAGCCAACTCCCCGAGGTGGCAGCCGCGGTGAAGAGCGCGCAGCCCGGCGCCGTCACCCCGATGTCCTTCGCCTTCCAGGTGACGGACGCGGGAACCGGCGGTCACGGCGCCACGTACTGGACGACCGTCGCGGAGCCGCCCACGTCCGGCTGCTACAACTTCGCGCCGTTCTGGGGCACCGGCGCCCAGTTCACCGGCGGTCGCGTGGACACCCGCTGGGGCATCGGCAGTTGACCGTCCCGCGCACCCCGTAACACCTCTTCGCACAGAACCAGGAGCACCCTCCCGTGACCGACCACGCCGCCGATTCCGCCGGACCCGTCAAGGAGTCCGTGCCCGCAGAGCCGCCGTGGGCGCAGCCGTCCGGCGTCCGTATCACCGGGGTCAGGACGATCCTGACCGCTCCCGCGGGCACCACGCTCGTCGTGGTGCGGGTCGACACCAGCGAGCCCGGCCTGTACGGACTCGGCTGCGCGACCTTCACGCAGCGGGCGAAAGCGGTCGCCACGGCGGTCGATGAGTACCTGGCGCCGCAGCTCATCGGCCGCGACCCGGCGGACATCACGGACATCGCGTCGACCCTGCACGTCAGCGGCTACTGGCGGTCGGGGCCCGTGCTCAACAACGCGCTGTCCGGCGTGGACATGGCCCTGTGGGACATCAAGGGCAAGCAGGCGGGACTTCCGGTGTGGCAGCTCCTCGGCGGACGCTGCCGCACCGCGGTCCCGGTGTACGCGCACGCCGCGGGACGTGACGCGGCGGAGGTCACCGACGAGGTGCTGGCCCTGATGGCCGAGGGGTACGGGCACGTCCGCTGCCAGGTCGCCGTGCCCGGCGCGGGCACCTACGGGGCGCCGGCCGCCGCGGCCACGGCCGGCGCCGCCAAGGCGCTGACCCCCAACGCCTGGGACCCGGCGGCCTATCGGCGCACGGTGCGCGGCCTCTTCGAGCACCTGCGGGAGCACGCGGGCCCCGAGGTCGAGCTGATCCACGACGTGCACGAGCGGGTGCACCCCACCGACGCCGTACGGATCGCGGCGGACCTGGAACCGTACGACCTGTTCTATCTGGAGGACCCGGTCGCGCCCGAGGACATCGAGTGGCTGCGCGTCCTGCGCGGGCGCTCGGTGACCCCGATCGCGATCGGCGAGCTGTTCACCAACCCGGCCGAGTACCGCCCGGTCGTCATGGAGCGGCTGTGCGACTTCATCCGGGTCCACGTGTCGGCGATCGGCGGCATCACCCCGGCGTGGCGGCTCGCCGCCGCCTGCGAGATGTTCGGCGTGCGCACCGCCTGGCACGGTCCCGGCGACGTCTCGCCGGTCGGGCACGCCGCCAACCTCGCCCTCGACCTGGCCGCCCCCAACTTCGGCATCCAGGAACAGCATCTGTTCGGCCCGGCCGCGCGGGAGGTCTTCCCCGGCTGCCCCGAGATCCGCGACGGCCACCTGTGGCCGAGCGACGCGCCCGGTCTCGGCGTCGACCTCGACGAGCGGCTGGCGCTGAAGTACCCGCCCAAGGGCGCGGCGGAGCCCGGCCACGCGTGGAAGCCGCCGCGGCGGGCCGACGGTGCGCTCCAGCGCCCCTGACGCGCACCCGCCCGCCCGGCACCGATCCCGCACCGCACTCGAACCGGCCCCGCACTCGAACCGACCCCGAACCGACCCCCGCACCGCACTCGAACCGAACTCGAAACGAAGGAGCCCCACCCTCATGCGACCCCGTACCTTCGTCACGCTGCTGGCGGCGACCGCCTGCGTGTCGGCCGCGCTCACCGGCTGCGGCTCCTCCTCGTCCGGCGGCGGCGGCGCCACGACCACCCTGACCGTCGCCGAGTGGACCAACCCGGGCGCGATCGAGTTCACGCAGGACCTCAACGCCAAGTTCGAGAAGGCCCATCCGGGCGTGAAGGTCAAGCTCCAGCAGGCGCCGAACAACAACGGCGCCTGGCAGCAGCTCTGGAACAGCCTGCTCCAGTCCAAGTCCGTTGACGTACTGGCCCTTTCCGCGCCCACCCAGGCGGGCTTCGCGCCCAGCTACACCAGCCTCAAGCCCGCGGGCGCCGCCGCGCTGATCGACGCCGGCCAGATGACCGACCTCTCGGCGCAGCCGTTCATGAAGAACTACGACGCGACGGCCCAGGCCGCCGCGGTCGGGCGCAACGGGAAGGTCTACGGCGTCATGGCCGCGCAGTACGCCGCCGCCGGGTCGATCTGGTACAAGAAGGACCTTCTCGACAAGTACCACATGGGCGTGCCCACCACCTTCCAGGAGTTCCTCGACGACTGCGAGACGCTGAAGAAGGCGGGCAAGACCCCGATCTTCGTGGCCGCGAAGGACAACATGCAGGGCGGGGTGTGGCAGGGCTCGGTGAACCAGACCCTCATGCAGGGCCGCCCGGCCTCGGACTCGGTCAAGGTGTCGAGCGAGCGGGCCGACGCGTTCTGGAAGGGCACGCAGTCCTGGACCGACCAGGTCTACAAGGACGCGGCAGGCCGCTACGAGAAGGTCATGAAGTACATCGAGCCCAACGCGGCCGGTGTCGCCCAGCTCACCGCGCCCGGCGTCTGGGCCGCGAAGTCCGACGACTACCCGTTCCTGCTGGACGGTTCGTGGGACGGCGCGCTCATCCAGAAGGCCAACCCCACGCTCAACCTCGGGTTCTTCACCATGCCCGGCACCGACACCCCGGCGGCCAACCGCCTCATGCTCAAGCCCGACCTGACCTGGATGGTCCCGACGACCGCCAAGCACAAGGACCTGGCCATGGAGTGGCTGACGATGTTCTCCGACCCGGAGAACTACAAGGAGTGGCTGACCAAGACCGGCTCCATCTCCACCCAGCCCGCGCTGAAGAACACCGGACTGCCGTGGATGGACTGGCAGAACGCCCACATGGACGACGCCTTCCAGCAGCTCAGCAACCCGTGGGTGCCCGCGGGCGCGCCCGTGGACGCGGGCGGTCCCGACTTCTCCAAGATGACGCCGATCGGCGGCGACAGCGCCGACACGATCCTCAGCCGCTCGGCGAGCGCGTACCGCAAGTCGGTCGGCAACTGACCACCGCCTCCCAGGCACCATGAGAAAGGAGGCGCGGCGTGGCACGCTGTCCCTTCGGAACCCAACGGACGCGGCGGTTCATTCCCTGGGCCAGCATCGCGATTCCGGGAGCGGGCTGGCTGCTGTTCGGGCTCTACCCGTCCCTGGCCACCATCGGATACTCCTTCACCAGGTACTCCGGGCTCCCGGGCACGCCGCTCAACTTCTGCGGACTGTGCAACTACGACGCGGCGTTCACGTCGCTGTCCACCCAACTGTGGAGCGCCGTACGGGTCACGCTGATCTATGTCATCGGCGTGACCGTGCTCCAGAACGCGATCGGGCTGGGACTGGCCCTGCTGCTCAACCGGCCGGGCCGCTCCCTGACCTTCTACCGCGCGCTGATCTTCATGCCGCAGATCTTCTCCGTCACCGTGGTCGGCGCGGTCTTCTCCCTCATGCTCGACCCGTACTCGGGGCCGGTGGAGAAGGTCGTGCACGGCCTGTTCGGTGTCGACTCCGCCTTCCTCGGGTCGAGTTCACTGGCGCTGTGGCTGGTGATGATGGTGAACGTCTGGATGTTCTCCGGCTACTCGATGCTCATCTACATCGCGGGACTGCGGAACATCCCGCGCTCGGTGTACGAGGCCGCGGCGATGGACGGCGCGGGGCGGTTCCGGGTGTTCCGGCATGTGACGTGGCCGCTACTGGCCCCGGCCACCACCGTGAACGTCTTCCTCACCGCCATGGCCACGCTGGGCGAGTACGCGCTGATCATGGTGCTCACCGCGGGCAACTTCGGCACCAAGACCCTGGGGTTGTACATGTTCCAGTCCGCGTTCGGCAGTGACAGCCAACTCGGCTACGGCTCGATGCTGGCGATGATCCAGTTCGTGCTGACCGTCGCGATCGGCGGCGTCCTGCTGTACGGCCTGCGCAGGCGGGAGGTCTCGCTGTGACGACCGCCCGGGCGGCCGGAGCGTCGCCGTCGTCAGCGCCGAGGACCCCCGCGGCCCCCACCCGGCTCCAGCGGCTGATGTCCGCCAGGACGACCAAGGCGGCGGGGCTGAACCTGCTGTGCTTCGCCATCGCGGCCGGTCTGTTCGCCCTGCCGCTGGTCTACGTCCTGCTCCAGGCGTTCAAGACGTACACCGGATTCCTCCAGAACCCCACCGGGATGCCGCATCCGTGGACCACCGAGAGCTTCTCGGCGGCCTGGAACCAGGGGCACTTCGGACGGCAGATGATCAACAGCCTTGTCTACGCGGTCATCCCCGACGTCGTCACGCTGATCCTCGGCGTCTTCCTGGCCTTCCCCATCTCCCGCGGCTACTTCAAGTACTCCAACGGGCTGTACACCTTCTTCATCTTCTCCGGCTTCCTGCCCGGCGGCCTGATCCCGCTGTTCATCGAGGCCAGGACGCTGGGCCTGTACAACAGCATGGTCGGCTACCTGATCCTGACCAGCCTGTCCGGCGCCGGGTTCTTCTTCTTCGTCGGCTACATCAAGGGCATCCCGCGCGAGATCGACGAGGCGGCGGCGCTCGACGGCTGCGGCTACATCCGGTTCATCTTCACCATCATCATTCCGCAGATGAAACCGGCCCTGGCCACGTTCGCGATCTTCGGCTTCGTGCACGCCTGGAACAACCTGATCCTGCCGCTGGTGATGCTGTCGGACTCCGCGCTGTGGCCGGTCACCCGGGGGCTGTACTCGTTCTTCGGCGAGTACTCGCAGAACTGGCCGCTGATCGCCGCGGGCACCTTCATCGTCGCGGCGCCCATCATGCTGCTGTTCATCCTGCTCCAGCGCTACCTCGTCGAAGGCGTCGCGGGCGGCGCGGCGTTCGGCACGCAGGGTGTCGCGCCCGGCTCGTCGGGCGCCGGAGGCGCCGAAGTGGGAGGGGGATCGTGACGTCCGCCGTCACGCACTGGCCGGCGGACGGCGACGAGGTGAGGTTCGCGCTCAGCGACCCCCTCGACCACCCCGACTTCGCCTGGCCCCGGACTCTGCTGCACTACCCGGTGCGGTGGGCGGCGCCCTCGATACGCGCCGGGCGACTGCGGCTGCTCGACGCGTCCGGCGCGCCGGTGCCCTTCCAACTCGCCGAGACGACCACGGACTCGGAGGGCGACGACGCGTTCCTGACGTCGGCCACCGTCTGCTTCTTCGCCGACCTCGCGCCCGGCGCCCGCCATGAGTTCACCCTGCGCGCGGACGAGACGCTGCCGTCGGCGCGGGGCACGGGGCCGGTCGAGGTCACCGAGGACGGCGACGGCATCGTGGTCGACGGCGGAGCCCTGCGGGTCCGGCTGCCGTCCGCCGGCCGGTTCGCCACCGGGGACATACCAGGGCCGGTCCGGCAGCTCGACCGCGGGCACGGCTGGGTCGGCAGGTCCGTACTGCGCTGCGGCGCCGGGCGGCTGGACCACCTCGACGTGCAACTGACCGAGGCCGGACCGCTGTTCGCGACCCACGTCCTCACGTACGTCTTCACCGGCGGCGCCCGCTACACCGCCACCGTCCGGGTGCTGCGGGACTGCGACTTCCTCGAACTGTCCGAGGAGATGGTGTCGTTGGACGAAACGGCGACCACCACTACTGCGACGACGACGGCGACGACGGCCGTGGCCTGGGAGCTGCACTGGGAGGGCTGCACGCCCACCCACCGGTTCTCCTCCGCCTGGCCGTTCTCGCAGTCCGCCGCCGACCACGCCGACCCCGGTTCGCCCGAGCTGTACCACTGGCTCGGCATCGACGAGCCCGTCGTCGTCGGCGACTGCGGCGAGGACCCGTCCTTCTCCGGGCCGGGCGCCAGGGAGCACCCCGAGACCGACATGGCCTTCACCGTCGGCCCCTACGCCCCGAGCTTCGCGTGGGACATCCGGCCGCACGCCGCCTTCTGGGACGCGGAACAGCGCGACGCCATGGGCGTGTTCGTCCGCGACCACGCCCGGTGGGACGACCGTACGTACTCCTCCTGGGCGTCGGCGGACACCCTCCGCGTCCACTTCCGCCACGACGGCGTCCTGCGCTGGACCTGGCCGCTGCGCACCGGCACCCGCAGCACCGGTATCGCCTTCTACGACCACGAGCGCGACCTGGAGGTGCTGCGCGCGCAGCGGTCGACGGCCTACCAGTCCACGTACGTACGCCATCTCCAGCACTGGCAGGGCACGCTCAGCCTCGACCGGGTCAAGGACTGGACGCTCACCTACATCGGCAAGCGGCCGGAACCGCTGTGCGGGGAAGGAGAGTTCGGCAGCGCGCGGGAATTCGCCGACGCCCTGCTGACCGGCCCCGAGGGACCCCGGCTGATCGCCCACGGGGTCAACGACGTCGGGGGCTACCTCAACATCGGCCAACGCCCGCTCTACGACCGGCTGCTGGACGGCTACGACCGGTTCGCCGGACAGCTCGACGCCGCCGAGCGCGAACGCGTGGACGCCCTGCTCCTGCTGACCGGATACGTCTCGGCGGGCGAGGAGATCGGCCCGCTGCTACGGATGGCGGGCGGCCACCCCAACTTCATGGCCGACGGCAAGGCGGCGCTGGCCTGCCTGGCCTGGCTCTACCCCGAGCACGAGGCGGCGGGGGAGTGGCTGGACCAGTTCGAGCGGTTCGCCGAGCTGACCGGTGTGTTCCACACCCGCCCGGCGCTGCCCTCCCGCCGCGCACGGCCCGGCCGGTGGACCGAGAGCCTGGCCACGTACGTGTGGGCGTATCTGCGGCCCCTCGGCCAGGGCAACCACCTGGCGCGGGAGGCCGACGGCCGCAACCGGGCCGTCACCCCCGAACTCGCCGCCCTCGGCGACTGGTTGGTCAACGCGCTGACCGCGCCGGTCGACGTCACCGGCACCGGCGAGCTGCGGCGGCTGCACCCCGCGCAAGGAGCGCACGCCTACTGGCCGCGCCGCCCTCCCATCGAGATGCGGCTGCTCGGCGAGACCCTGCACCGCTACCGCCCGCTGGTCGCCGAACACCTGCTGTGGGGCAGCGACCCCGCCGCCCGACGACTGGACAGCCCGCACGACGCACCCGACCCCTGGCGCGTCACCGTGCGCACCGAGGGCAACCCCGGCACCAACCCCCGCCTGCGCAGCGCCAAATACACCGGATACGGGATCACCCTGCGCGCCGACGTCGACCGGCCGGGCGAGGTCGCCGTCTTCCTCCAGCAGGTGGACCGCGGCCCCAACTACCGCTGGGGCGTCGCCGACGACAACGGGAGCGGCCACCTCTACTACTACGCGGCGGGCGCCTCCTACAGCGGTCACGGTCCCGAGGACGCCGGGGACCGCCGCGTGCCCGACGCGACCTTCGCGACCTCCTGCGCGGTCTGGAAGGACGGCGCCTTCCGCGGCATCGGCTGCCACACCCTCGACCGGCCGATGTACGACCTCGGCGGCGCGCAGTACGCGGAGATCGTCCCCGATCCCGACGGCCCGGTCGGCGACCTGTACCTCGGCCGCAGCGTGCTGCTCGTCGGCACCGACTACCTGGTCACCTACGACTCCTTCGCGCCCAACCAGCGCATGGTGTGGACCTGGTCGGTGCTCACCGAGGCCACCGGGCACGACGCCAACAGCTACCCCCACCTGCCCGAGCGGATGCCGTTCATCCACCTCGTGCGCGGGGTGCGCGAGGACGGCACGGTGGGAGAAGGCGGCGCGGCGGGCCGGGGCGGCGCGGTGCGGGAGGCCGGCGCGCTCGGAGGCGCCTTCGCCACCGACGTCACGCACGGCGTACGCCTCGAAGGCCGCGCCGACGGGGCAAACGGCAACACGCTCGCGGTCGTCAGCCACCGCGACGACCTCGTGGTCGACCCCGCCGCCGACACGCCCTGGGGCGCCAGGATCCGCACCCCGCACAGCCTCGACCTCGTCTTCCGGCACCAGTCCGCGAGGCCCTGCGAACCGGCCGCCGTCGAATTCGCCGAGGACGGGCTGCGGTTCACGGGGACGGCGGGCACGATCCGGCTCTTCGACAGCGGACGCCGCGAACTGACGCTCTTTCACGGCAGCGCCATCGGCACGGCGGACGTCCTGCTGACCACCGACGACCGCGACCTGGGCATCAGCCTCGGCTACCTCCACCCCACGGAGCTGCGCGGCACGTACGACGCGCAGACGGACACCGGGATCACCCTGCGCCTGCCCGCCGGGCTCGACGCCGCGGCGGACTTCTCCGTGGACGGCGCACCGCTGCGCCCGCTCGGCCGGACGCACGACACCGTGCGGCTGGCGCTCCCACGAGGCCGCCACGCATGGGAGTTGACCGCGCGCCGCCCGGAACCGCCGCCGCCGCGGGTGATCCGTACCGAGACCGTCCCCGGCGGCGCCGTCGTGCACTTCACCGCCGTCGCCGCGGCCGACTCCTACCTGCTCGAACTCAGCACGGACGGCGGTCTGACCTGGGCACCGGCCGTCGCCGCCGCCGACAGCCCCGGACTCCTGAGCGGACTGTCCGACGGCGTGAAGTACCACGTCAGGGTCGCCGCGCGGAACACCGACCGGCAGGGCCCTCCCGGCGCCGACTACCCCGTCTACGCGACCGGCCGGGCGCCGGAGCCGCCGGACGGCCTGAAGCTCAGACTCAACGACGGCGCGGTGAGCGTCAGTTGGGGCGAGGTGCTGGGCGCAGGACGGTACCGGCTGTACCGGCGGCGCAAGGGCGAGGCCGGCTTCCGCGAGGTCTTCGCGGGCACGGCCTTCGCGTACGTCGACCGCGTGCCCGGTGTCGTACCGGCGACCGGCGATCCGCGCGGGTCGGACGGTGCTCGCGGCGGCGGGAGGCCGGGGCAGGCGCCCGTCCTGGAGTACGCCGTGGCCGCCGAGAACGGAAACGGTACCGGCCCCATGTCGCCCCCCGTCGACACCGACCCCGGCAGCTGGCGGCACTGGAATCCACCGGTCGACGTCGCCTTCCGCCGCCACCACGCCTACAACCAGCCGCCGTACGCCCCCGCCTGCGCGACCCCGCGGCCTTACGACGAGCAGCGCCCGCCCGCCCAACTCCCGCACGATATGGACCCGTTGGAGCGAACATGGTGACGGCGCAGCGCATCCTGATCACCGGGGCCGCGGGCCGCGTCGGCCGGGCGCTGCGCCCGCGCATGGCGCGGCCGGGACGCACGCTCCGGCTCCTGGACATCGCCGAGATCGAGCCGCCGGCGCCGGGCGAGGCCGTGGAGACCGTCCGCGCCTCGTTCACCGACCCGGACGCGATCGACGCCGCCTGCCAGGGTGTCGACGCCGTGCTCCACCTCGGGGGACTGGCCGGGGAGGCGCCCTGGGAGCGCATCCGGGAGATCAACATCGACGGCACGCAGCGGGTACTGGAGGCCGTGCGCCGCCAGGGCGTGCCGCGGGTGGTGCTCGCCTCCAGCATCCACGCGGCGGGATTCCGTACGCGGGACGACGCCGTACCCGTACGGGAGGAGGGCGCTGCCGCAGGGGCCCCCGCCGCTGAGCTGCCCGCGGACATCGCACCGCGCCCCGACACGTTCTACGGCGCGGGGAAGGCCGCGGTGGAGGCGCTCGGCGCGCTCTACCGGAGCCGCTTCGGCATCGACGTCACCTGTCTGCGGATCGGCGCCTTCCGGCCGCGCCCGCTCGCTCCTGAGGACCTGGCCGCCTGGCTGTCGCCGGACGACGCGGCCCGGCTGGTGGAGGCGTGTCTGCGCGCGGAGCCCGCCGGATTCCGGATGCTGTGGGGCATCTCCCGCAACACCCGCCGGTGGTGGTCCCTCGCGGAAGGGGAGGCCATCGGCTACCACCCGCGGGACGACGCCGAGGACCACCTGGCCGCGCTCCTGGAGTGCGGGTCCTTCGGTCCCGCGGACTTCGACCCGGCGGCCGACCGCAACTTCCGCGTCGGCGCCAATTTCTGCACTATGCCGTTGGGCTGACGACAAGGGCCTGCCGTCGGCAGCAAGCTCGGACGGCAACAGTTTTCGGTCATCCGGCCGCGCAGGCGCTCCGGTTGGCGAACACCGTGGGACTGGAGAGGGAACGTATGAGTGAGGAACACGCCGGTCGCGTCGCGCTGGTCACGGGCGGATCGAGCGGTATCGGCCGCGCCGCCGCGGAACTGCTGGCCGCGTCGGGCGCCGCTGTCGCCGTCTGCGGTGTGGACGCCGACGACACGGAGAAGACGGCCGCGGCCATCGCGGAGGCGGGCGGCCGGGCGCTGCCCGTCGTCGTGGACGTCTCGGACCCCGACGCGGTCGCCGAGGCGGTGGCGCGGACCGTGAGCGAGTACGGCGGTCTCGACGTGCTGGTGACGTCCGCGGGCATCCAGCGCTACGGGACGGTCGCCGAGACCGACGAGAAGACCTGGGACGAGGTGTTCGCCGTCAACGTCAAGGGAGTGTTCCTGACCGCCCGCGCCGCCCTGCCCCACCTGCGGCGCAGCGCCTCCGGCGGCTCCGTCGTCGTGGTCTCGTCCGTGCAGTCGCGCGCCGCGCAGTCCAACGTGGCCGCCTACGCGGCGGCGAAGGGCGCGCTGAACGCGCTGGTCCGGTCGATGGCCGTGGACGAGGCCCCCTTCGGGGTACGGGTCAACGCGGTCTGCCCCGGCTCCGTCGACACCCCGATGCTGCGCCACTCGGCGGCACGGTTCAGCGACGGCAGCGACGAAGGGGTGCGGCGACTGCTCGGGGAGTGGGGCCGCAGCCACCCGATAGGGCGCATAGCCCAGCCCCGCGAGGTCGCCGAGGTGATCGCCTTCCTGGCCGGCACCCGCGCCGGATTCGTCACCGGCACGGACATCCCGGTCGACGGCGGCGTCCTCGCGGCCCTGGCCGTCACCCTCCCCCAGGACGCCCCCGAGCCCTCCGCGACAGCCTGACCCCACGGCCGGACCGATACCGGCGACGAGGGAGCGGGGGCCCTCGTCGGCACGGCGAAGTCGGTCACCGTGCGCAGCGACCGGCGCCGGGCGGGCCCGTCGGCGTCCCGGCGGCGCGCGAGCCGTTGCTCTACGGCCTGCGGGCGGGCGGCGGTTGAAGGGCGGGCCAGCGGGTGAGCATCGCTTCGCGCATCGCGGGGGCCAGACGGCCGAGAGCCGGCAGGCGGCCCTCTTGGGCGGTCACGCGGCCGACGACGCCGAGCCGGTGGACCAATCGCTGACGGGCCGTCACCGTGCCCCACTCCCAGTCCTGGTGCGGAATCAGGGCCAGGCGGTCGGTGGTCCCGCGCTCGGCCCGCTGCACCAGCGCGTCACCGCGCAACAGCCAACCGGCGCAGGCGTCGGTGAGATCACCCGGGACGTCCGTGCCCGTCGCCCGGCGCCAGGCGTCGCGATACACGGCCTCCGCCGCTTCCAGCAGCGGGGGAGCGGGGGCGGTGACGCACCAGCAGGTCGGGAAACCGACGCGCAGATAGGCGAGTTCGACGATTCCGTCGCCCAACGCGGCCTGCTCGAAGTCGATGAATCTGACGCCGTCGTCGGTGTGCATGTCGTTGCCGGGGCACGGGTCGCCGTGCAGCAGAGCGCGGCCCCGCGCCCGTGACGTACGGTCCACGAGGTCGTCCAACTCGCCGCGTACGGCGGGCGGTACGGCGACGCCGAGGGCCTGGGCGAGGCCGAGGAAGGAGTCGACGTCCGTGTGCGCCGGGCCCGACCAGGCGGGGAGTACGTCCGAGCCGTCGCTGTCGGCGCTGTCGTCGCCGTCGTCCCCGACGTCCGCACCGCCGTTGGTCGCCGCGTGGAGCCGGGCCAGTGCTCCGGCGTAGTCGACGATCCACTCCTCGCGCGGCGGCCGGTGCTCCACGTACTCCAGCACCAGCACCCGCTCCCGCGCGTCGGTGCCCAGCAGCGTCGGCACGACCGGCGGATCGACCCGGCCCGCGAGCCGCAGCGCGGCCACCTCGCGGGCGTACCTCTCGTCGGCCTCGGGCGCGTCGACAAGTTGCTTGACCACCACGGGAGTTCCGGCCAGCTCGGCCCGCCACACCCGCGAGCGCGGACTGCTCCCCAGCCGGCGGCCCCGCCGGGGCGTCCCCAACTCGTCCCGCAACTTCTCCCCGAGGGGCAGCCGTGACCGCATGGCGGCATCCTCGCACGGGCGGGGACGACACCCGGAGCGATTTACGGCGCGGCGGCCCCGCCCGGTCCGGGGCGGTCCCCGCCCATGACATTCGTCATGAACAGTCATGACAGACCACACGGCCCGAAGCGCCGACGGGCGGACAGCCTTGAGTCATGGACACAGTCATCGAAACCACCGGCTTGCGGCGGAGCTACAGCGGCTTCGAGGCCGTACGCGGCGTCGACATCAGCGTGGGGAAGGGCGAGCTGTTCGCCCTGCTGGGGACGAACGGCGCGGGCAAGACCTCGACGCTGGAGATCCTGGAGGGGCAGGCGCCCGCCGGCGCGGGAACCGTACGGGTGCTGGGCGCCGACCCCTACCGCGAGCGTGCCGCGGTGCGGCCCCGTATCGGAGTGATGCTCCAGGAGGGCGGCTTCCCCACCGAGCTGACCGTCGCGGAGACCGTCGACATGTGGGCGGGCTGCACCAGCGGCGCCCGGCCCGTGGCGGAGGCCCTGGAGCTGACGCGGCTGGAGCAGCGGCGCGGGGTCCGGGTCAAGCAGCTCTCCGGCGGCGAGCGGCGCCGCCTCGACCTCACGCTCGCGCTGCTCGGACGGCCGGAGGTGCTCTTCCTCGACGAGCCCACCACCGGTCTCGACGCCCAGTCCCGGCACGACACCTGGGACCTGATCGGAGAGCTGAAGCGGCAGGGCACCACGGTGCTGCTCACCACGCACTACCTCGAAGAGGCGGAGCAGTTGGCGGACCGGCTGGCCATCATGCACGCGGGCCGGATCGCCAGCACCGGACGCGTCGCGGACGTGGTCGCCGAGCGGCCCGCGCGGATCACCTTCGAACTGCCCTGGGGCCGCTTCCCCGCCGACCTGCCGCCGCTGCGGTCGATCGGCGTCACCGCACACGAGGTCACCGGCCAGAAGATGCGCCTGGAGACCCGCGACCTCCAGCACACCACCACCGAGCTGCTGTGCTGGGCCCGTGACCAGGGCGTCGAACTGACCAGCCTCGACGTCCGTTCCGCGTCACTGGAAGAGGCGTTCATGGACATCGCCAAAGAGCTCGACCACCGGGACGAGCACCCGGACGAGCATCGTGGCGGCGACCGCACAGAGCAGCGATCCGACCGCCGAGCCGACCACCGGGCCGACGACCGCCAGGAGACGACGCGATGACCTCCGCGACCACGACGACCACCGCGCCCACGGACACCGCGCGCCGGTCCCGTAAGAGCACCGAACGCCTGGCCGCGCTCGGCCGCGCCGAACTGATCCTGCTGGTCCGCAGCAAGGCCGCCCTCATGACGGCCCTCGTCCTGCCCGGTGTCATCGCCGTGTCGATGCGCAGCGCCGTGAAGAGCCTGGACCTGGGCGGCACCGGCCTGTCCGTCGCCACCGTGCTGGTGCCTGGCGCCCTCGGCATGGCGCTGTTCTTCGCGATCTACACCAACATGGTCGGCGTGTACGTCACCCGCCGCGAGGGCCTTGTCCTCAAGCGGCTCCGCTCGGGAGAGGTCCGCGACGCCGAGATCCTGACCGGCGGCGCGCTGCCCGCGGTCCTGATGGCGGTCGTGCAGTCCCTGCTGCTCGGCGTCGGACTCGCCGTCCTGCTCGACATGCCCGCCCCCGAGGCACCTCACCTGCTGGTCCTCGGCCTGCTCCTCGGTATCGTGCTGCTGGTCGTGGGCGCCGCGCTCACCGCCGCCTTCACCCAGACGGCTGAGAGCGCCCAACTGACCTTTCTGCCGTTCATGCTGGTGAGCATGGCCGGTTCCGGGATGTTCCTGCCCCGCGACACCCTGCCGGACACGGTGGCGCGCATCGGCGCGTTCCTGCCGTTCACCCCGGTCATGGACCTGTTGCGCGGCGGCTGGACGGGGAATGTGGACGGGACGGACCAGCTCCGGCTCACTCTCACGGCCCTGGTGTGGATCGGCGTGGCCGTGCTCGGCGTACGGAAGTGGTTCCGTTGGGAGCCTCGGCACTGAGCGCCCGCGCGGCCGACGAGAAGGCCGGGCGCGCACGGCGCCGGACACGTAGGACTCGAAGGACCGAAGGACTCGAAGGACGAAGGGACGAAGGGGCGACGGTGACTGCGGGAACCACAGGGACCACGACGGGACCCACGGGAACGGCCGGGCTGGCGAGCGTGCAGAGCTGGGTGGAGTGGCTCGGCCACCGGCACGGCACGGACCGCTACCGTCGCTACACCCTGAACTCCCTCTCCTGCTTCGCCCTGTTCGAGGCGGGCCTGTGGACGCTGTGGGTCGTCACGAACGACGTGGGCCCGCTCTGGATCGCGGTCGCGGTCCTGGGCGCTGCCCACGTCGTCGTCCAGGCACTGCTCTCCCGCGCCGGGCTCCGCGCCTACATCGGCCTGGCGCCCCGGCCGTACCTGCTGGCCGCCCTCTACACCGCCGTCACGGTCGCCGCCGTCGCGGTCGGCTGCGTGTTGCAGGCGAACGACCGCGTCGAGGGGAAGGACCTCGCGCCGTACGTGCTGTGGCTGATGATGTTCTACGCGGGCCCGCCCATGCTGGCGCTGTCCCTGCGGGCGGGTACGGCCCTGGTCTCGACCGTCACGCTGGGCTCGCTGGTCGCCGTCTTCGCGACCGGACTGCGCGGGGAGTCGCTGGCGGTGGTCGTCGGCGGGACCCTGTTCCTCGTCCCGTTCATGGCCCTCGCCCTGCGGGCCTCCGGCTGGAGCGTGCTCCTGATCGAGGAGCTGGCCGCGGCCCGCGGGACCCAGGCCCGCCTGGCCGTGGCCGAGGAACGCCTGCGCTTCGGCCGCGACCTGCACGACATCCTCGGACGCAACCTCGCCGTGGTGGCGCTGAAGAGCGAACTGGCGGCGAAGCTCGCGGAACGCGGCAGCCCCGAGGCCGTCGACCTGATGTACGAGGTGCAGCGCATCGCGCAGGACAGCCAGCGCGAGATCCGTTCCGTCGTGCGCGGATACCGCACCGCGGACCTGCACACCGAACTCGCGGGGGCCCGCGAGGTCCTGAAGGCCGCCGGTATTCCCTGCCGTATCAGCGACGGTCCCGCCGCCCGCCTCCCGGACGACATCCAGACCGCGCTCGGCTGGGTCATCCGTGAGGCCGTCACCAATGTGCTGCGCCACGCCCAGCACGCCACCCGCTGCGAGGTGTCCCTGCGCGACACCGGCGAGGGCGCTGTCACGCTGGTCGTGGAGAACGACGGCAGCGACCACCGGGGCGGGCGCGGCCACCGCGCGGGGAGCGCGGGAGACGGGAGCGGGCCCGCCACCACGGCGGGCAGCCGCACGGCGGACGCGGCCTCCGCGGACGGGACCACACCCGGCGGAAGCGGTCTCGCCGGACTCGAAGAGCGTCTGACGCAGCTTCAGGGCACACTCACGACCAGCGAACGCTCCGCCGGCGTCTTCCGCCTGACCGTGACCATCCCGTGGGAGGAAACACCATGATCAGGGTCCTGCTCGCCGACGACGAGCACCTCATCCGCGGAGCGCTCGCCTCGCTGCTCGCCCTGGAGGACGACATCCTCGTCGCCGCCGAGGCGGGCTCCGGCGACGAGGCCCTCGCCATGGCACGGGCCCACCGGCCGGACGTCGCCGTCCTCGACCTCCAGATGCCGCGCGGCGACGGAATCAGCGTCGCGGAACACCTGCGCGCCGAACTCCCCGACTGCGCGACGATGATCGTGACCAGCCACGCCGGGGCCGGGGCCCTCAAGCGCGCGCTGAGCGCGGGCGTGCGCGGCTTCGTACCCAAGACCGTCTCCGCGCAGCAGCTCGCCCGCATCATCCGTACCGTGCACGACGGCGGACGCTACGTCGACCAGGAGCTGGCCGCCGACGCCATCACCGCGGGCGACTCCCCGCTGACGCCCCGCGAGGCGGAACTGCTCGCCATGGCCGAGGAGGGGGCGCCCGTCGCCGACATCGCCGCCCGCGCGATGCTCTCGGTCGGCACCGTACGCAACCACCTGTCGTCCGCCGCCACCAAGGTCGGCGCCGAGAACCGCCATGTCGCGGCGCGCCTCGCCCGCGAGCGCGGCTGGCTGTGACCGCACAGCGCACCGGAGACCGCCGCAGGAGGTCAGGGACCGGTCACCCGCAGGAGACGAAGGTCACCTCCACGGCCCGCCTCCTGACCCGTGGTCTGTACCGGCGCTCACGGGGAAACCGCCGTGACAGGGACCAAGCCGCGTGACGTGCGGCGGCAGGCCCGACGACGACGAAGTGGTGGCGATCGTGGGCATGGTCCGAAGATTCGACGCCTATCAGCGCGAGCACACCTGGATCGGGCTGCCGCTGGCGGTGGTGTACAAATTCGGCGAGGACCAGGGCGGCTACCTCACGGCGCTGATCGCCTACTACGCCTTCCTGTCGGTCTTCCCCGTGCTGCTGCTCCTGGTGTCGGTGCTCGGCTTCCTGCTGCACAACGACGCGCACTTCCAGAAGCAGGTCGTCGACTCGGCCCTGCACCAGTTCCCGGTGATCGGCGATCAGATCGGCGAGAACATCCGGTCGTTCCACGGCAACACGCTCGCGGTCGTCACCGGTGTGATCGGCGGCCTGTACGGCGCGCTCGGTGTCGCCCAGGCCGCGCAGAACACCCTGCTGAAGATCTGGGCCGTGCCGCGCCACGACCGGCCGAACCCGCTGCGCTCCCGGCTGCGCAGCCTGCTGGTGGTAGGGGTCTTCGGCGTGGGCCTGGCCGCCACCACCGCGCTGACCTCGCTCGCGTCGGACGCCCGCGCGTTCGGCGTCCACCCCGTCGTGCTGCTGCGGATCGCGGCGACCGTACTGTCCACGGCCGTCAACACCGGCCTGCTCCTGTTCGCGTACCGCTACTTCACGGTCGGCACCGTACGGCTGCGCTCCTCGGCGGGTACGGCGCTGGCCGCCGCGCTGGCCTGGCAGTTCGTGCAGTGGGCGGGCACGTACTACGTCCGGCACGAGTTGCGCGGGGCGACCGCCACGTACGGGCTGTTCGGGATCGTCCTCGGCCTGATCACTTGGATCTACCTGGGCGCGCTGATCTTCGTCCTCACCGCGGAGGTGGCGGCGGTGCGGGCCCGGCGGCTCTGGCCGCGCAGCCTGCTCACCCCGTTCACCGACAATGTGGTGCTCAGCCGCGCGGACCGTGAGGTGTACACCTCGTACGCCGCCACGGAGGTCTTCAAGGGCTTCCAGCACGTCGAGGTGAGGTTCGACCCGCCGACCGTGCCCTCGCCCACCGGTACGGCGACGGATACGGCAACCGGTACGCCGCCGCCCGGCGTCGGGCTTCCCGCGCAGGACGGTTCGGGGGACGCGAAGGACGTCGTTCCATAGCGGGTGCCTCAACTCCGCCGATCGGGGAAGTCGGCCTGTGTGAAGACGCAAGCAGCAGCATCGACGGGCCGTCACAACGCCAGACGCGCGGCCGACAGCAAGGCGGTCGCCGTCGCGGGCCGCGCGGGGTTCGCGGCCCGAGGGGTGATCTACATCCTGGTGGGCGCACTGGCGGTGCGCATCGCCTTCTCCGACGCCGGAGGCCAACAGGCCGACCGCGGCGGCGCGCTCGCCGAGATCGCGCACAAGCCGTTCGGGGACGTCCTGTTGTGGCTGCTGGGCATAGCCCTGGCCGGAATGGCCCTGTGGCGGCTGTCGGAAGCGGCCTTCGGACAGGCGGGACCCGACGGCGACAAGCCCACCAAGCGCGCGATGGCCGCGGGCCGCTGCGTCTTCTACGCCTTCGTCTCGTACTCCGTGCTCGCCTACGCGGCCGGTGAGAAGAGCAGCGGCAGCGGGTCGACCGACAAGAGGACCGACGACGTGACGGCCAAGGTGCTCGACTGGCCGGGCGGCCAGTGGATCGTCGCCGTCGCCGGTGTCGCCGTGTTCTGTGTCGGTGTGTGGATCGCGGTCCGTGCCCTCATGCGCAAGTTCCACAAGCACCTGAAGATGGGCCAGATGTCGCGGCGCCAGCGCCAAGCCGTGGACTTCCTCGGCATGTTCGGCGGCACCGCGCGAGGCGTGCTGTTCGCCACGGCCGGCGGATTCGCCGTGGCCGCGGCGGTCAAGCACCAGGCGGGCAAGTCCAAGGGCATGGACGACACGCTGCGCTCGTTCGCCGACACGCCGGTCGGCCCGTGGCTGCTGGTGCTCATCGCGGTCGGCCTGATCGCCTTCGGGCTGTTCTCCTGGGCCAACGCGCGGTGGCGCGAGGTCTGAGCGGCGCCGGAAGGCGGACCGCGCGGCTCACAGCTCGCGGATCTCCTCGGGCGGGCGGCCGACGGCGTCCGCCACCTCGTGCTCGTCGCCGCCCTTGGCGAGGACCGCCGCGCTCTCGGCCTTGAGGTCGATCGCCGCCGCCTGGAGGGCGTCCTCGGCCTCGGCGTAGCGGTGCGCTGCCAGTTCAAGTTTCGCTGTGTCCACAGCGCAAGCATGCCACTACTCACCGCTGTCGCGGCGCACGACCGGGGCAGGTGTCGGCCGGTCCTGCCGTCCGTACATTCGTCCGCACACCCGTACACGAAGAGGAGAAGTCGATGAGCACGCCGATGTGGGTCGTCCTGGGCGCCGTGGTCGTCGTGGCGCTGGTGGCCGCCGTGGTGGCGGCCGGGCGCGTGCGGCGTAGCGGAGAAACCCCCGTACGGCGGTCGGGCGGCGCGTCCGGCGGCGGCGCCGCGCCGCGCAGGGGCGAGGTGTGGTGGGCGGACGTGCCGTACGAGGACACGGCCGGCTCGAAGGACCGTCCCTGCCTGGTCGTCTCGGTGCGCGGCGGGACCGCGCGGGTCGCCAAGATCACCTCTCAGCACCACGAGGAGCTGCCCGGAGTCGTACCGCTTCCCGCGGGCACCGTCGACGACGCCCGGGGCCGGCAGAGCTATCTGGAGACCAACGAGCTGCGGCGCGTGCCCGTCTCGGCCTTCCGGCGCCGCGCGGGCGCCCTCGACCCTCAGGTCATGAAGCGGCTGAATCTGCGGTGACGAGCCGCCCGGCGAGCGGCCGTCGCGGACGCGGGGCGCGTCCGGCGGTCAGCTCAGCCACCAGATGAAGAAGCCTCCCGCGAAAACGAGGAGGCAGATGGTGAGATTGGTGCGCCAATACGTCATGAGCATCGCGACGAATTCGCGAATGGTCGCACTCGGCCAGAAATACGCGGCGGTCGGCGCCCCCACGACATGTCCTCTGACGCCCAGCCGCCGCGCGGTCACCGCGGCGCGCAGGACATGGTAATTGTTCGTGACGACGACACAGCGATAGTCCGCCTTGTTCCGCTCCATGATGGACTTGCTGAAGCGCAGATTCTCCTCGGTGGTCGTCGACCGGTCCTCGCGTTCGATCAGATCCGCCGGAAAACCCTGCGCCACAAGGTAGTCGGCCATCGCGTGCGACTCCGGCAGCTTCTCGTCCGGGCCCTGTCCGCCGGAGGTGAGCAGCACCGGCCGCCTGCCGCGCGACGAGAGCCTTTGGTGCACCGTACGGGCCCGGTCGAGGCGGCTGGCCAGCAGGGGCGGCACCTTGGTGCCGCCGATGAGCCCCGAGCCGAGAACCACGACGTAGTCGGTCTTGCGGCGGACGGTCAACCATCCGTAGAGCGACCCGTAGACGATGAAACAGAGGAAGAGGAAGACGACATACCCCGCGAGGACGGTGGCCGTCCCCGCGACCACGAGCAGCGCGCGGGTGTGCATCACCACCGCGGTGATCAACAGCGCTATGAGCGCCAGCAGCGCGAACCCGGCCAGCAGGGACAGCAGATTGGCCGGACTTCTGCCCTCTTTCCGCACCATGGCGACGCCGTTGGAAATCAGAAACCACGACATGGCGACCACGCCCACCGCCATGAGCGTCAGCAGCGCCACCCCGAGATCATTGCCCAACGTCGGGTGTTCCCTGCCTATGTCAAACAGCCATGCACCCAGCGCGAAGACGGGTGAAAGCCCGAGCAGAATCGCATTGCTGAACCGACGCCGCTCCCGCAGCACTCCGACACAGAACCCCAGAAAGAACAGCACCGCCGGTACATACGCCCACATGCCCACATGCTAGTGGCCCCCCGTCCCCCCACCCGCCGCCCCACCGGCCCCGGCTCCCCGGCCGGGTCAGGTCAGGCCCGCTTCGATGGCGCGGCGGACGGCGTCGGCGCGGTCGCGGATCGCGGCTTTGGCGAAGAGGTTGTTGATGTGGGTCTTGACGGTGGCCTCGCTGATGAAGAGCTTCTCGGCGATGCCGCGGTTGGGCAGGCCCTGGCCGATCAGCGCGAGCACTTCGCGTTCGCGGGGTGTGAGGTCCTCCGGCAGGGCCTGGCCCACCATCGGGGCCTTGGTCCTGACGGAGGCGAGCAACCGGTTCTGCACCTCGCGGTCGAGCACCGACTGCCCCGCGGCGGCGGCACGGATCGCCCGGATGATGTCCTGGCGCCCCGCGTTCTTCGTCAGATAGCCGCGGGCGCCCGCGCTCAGCGCGCCGAGGATCGAGTCGTCGTCGGCGAAGGTGGTCAGTACGACCACCGCCACGTCCGGGTGCTCCTCGCCGAGCCGCCGGGTCGCCTCGATCCCGTCCATCACCGGCATGCGCAGGTCCATCAGCACCACGTCCACCGGCCCGGCGGCGACAGCCGCCAGCACCTGGCTCCCGTCCGCGGCGGACGCGACGACGTCGATGTCCTCGGACAGCCCGAGCACCGCGGCGAGCGGCTCCCGTACGGCGGCCTGGTCGTCCGCGACGACCACCCTCAGCCGCCGCGGCCTCTCGGTCGGTTCGGTCATACCGGAATCACTGCTTCCACCTTCCAGCCGCCCTGGTCGGGACCGGCCGTGACCGGCCCCGCCGTCACCGTCCCGCCCAGCAGGGCGACGCGTTCGCGCATTCCGATCAGCCCCATGCCGCTGCCGACCACCGCGTTCACCTCGCGCGTGGCGGGGCCGTTGCGCACCGCCAGCGTGATCGACGCGGCGGCGTACGTCAGCTCCACACCGACATCGCCGCCGGGAGCGTGCCGGGCGGCGTTGGTCAGCGACTCCTGGGCGATACGCAGGAGATTCTGGACCACCCGGGCCGGGACCTCACGTGCGGTCCCGGTGACGGTGAGGACATCGCGGTGCCCCGACGACTCCAGCATCGCCGTCAGGCTCTCCAGTAGCGGCAGCGAGTCCTCGCGCAGCGCGTGCACCGTCCACTGCGCTTGTTTGAGGCTCTCCCGCACCAGACCGTGGGCCTTGTCGTTGGCCTCCCTGACCTTCTCCAGGTCCCCGGTGTCGAGCAGCGCGTCGGCCAGTTCCAACTGCATGTTGATCCCGGCCAGCGAGTGCGCCAGCACATCGTGCACGTCCCGGGCGATCCGGCTGCGCTCGGTCAGCGCGGCCGTCCGAGCCTCGGCCCGCGCGGCGCGCTCCGCCGACTCGGCCGCCGCGATCACCGCCTGTACGGCCTGGCGCTGGCTGCGGTTGAGTATGCCCACCAGCACCGGAGTGCCGGTGGCCAGACCGAGCACCCAGGGCAGCTCGTCGTGCCCGGGACCGAGACGGAAGTACAGCACCCCGCCGCAGAGCAGACTGCAGATCCCGGCGAGGACGAGAGCAGGTCTGGTCTCCAGCCGGTATCCGATGTGACCGGCGAGGAAGAAGGCGAAGAGATAGCCCGTACCGCTGCGGCTGACACCGATCAGGGCGACCGCCGCGGCGATGCCGACCGTCAGCCACGGGAGCACGAGGCCCTGGGGAATCCTGTCCTCGGGCAGGCGCCGGGCCAGCAGCACCGCCGAGTTGATCACGAGCAGGACGGCGACGACCAGCCCCCGGCCGCTGAAGCCCAGGGGGCGGATCGTCAGGACTCCGGCGACGACGACCCCGAGAGTCATGGCCCACTGCATCCACGGGTCCTGTCCCGGCACCTGCCGCGCCCCCGCCTCCTGGGCCACGGTCTTCCCAGGAGGCGGGGGGCTGTCTGTCGCGGGCACGGGGAGAACATAACGCACGGTCAGGCCCTACGGCTGAGGACGGGCACGGTGCGCGGCGTCATCTGCATCCGGCTCCGTATGAAGATGGTGGCGAGCCGCGTCACGACTTCGGTGAGCGCCATCAGTACGAACGCCGCGACCCACGCCTGATCGCTGGTGATGTGGTGGGCGACGCTGAATTGGGCGACCTGGTGGGCGCCGCCCGCGTGCTCGGTCCACAACTGGAAGCCCATCCGCGCCCCCATGCCGACGACCCACAAGATCGCCGACACGGCGCCGGCCTTGATCAGGACGTGCTCGCCGACGGTCCGGACGCGGGTGTAGATGCCGCCGGCGACGCCGAGCGCGGCGCCCACGCTCATCAGCACTCCGATGAGCACCAGGTCGTTGCCCGCGGTGGGAATGGTGTCCAGGTACGAGTTCGCGACGAAGGCCACGATGCCCAGCGGGATCAGGAAGGTCTTGAGGTCGAGTCGGCCTTCCCGCAGTTGCCGGAAGACGACGAGGAGAAGAGCGATGTCGGTGATCCACTCGGTCGATGTCATGCCCCCAAGACTGCTGCGACCAGGCACGAAGCACCTGGACCCATGGGTGGAACCAAGGGTGGAGATGACTCCCCGCCCGGCCCTCCACCCCCACGGCGCCGCCGCGCGCCTGGACGCCGCAGAGCCCGCGCGCCCTGCCACCGCAGAGCCCGCGCGCCCGACACCGAAAAGGGCCGCCCGAAGGCGGCCCTGTAAGGAGAGAAGATGTGTCCGAGGGGGGACTTGAACCCCCACGCCCGATAAAGGGCACTAGCACCTCAAGCTAGCGCGTCTGCCATTCCGCCACCCGGACGGGGTGTGTCACCTCGGCCTATGGGCCGTGGCGACGAGGTAAACCATAGCAAAGATCCGGTCACGTCGATCACGGGCGCGGAGCGGGCCGAGGGGGCCGATGAAGGGGCTGTGCGCGGGGCCCGGGGTGAGGGCCCGGAGGGGAGCCTTGGGCGGGGTGGGGGTGTCGGGGGAGGATGGGGGGAGGCATCGGCCGCGGTCGCCCGGGTGGTGGGCGGACGCGGCAGGCAACGAGCGAGGAGACAGCGTGAGCGAGTCGGGGCCGGGCAGGGCGGAGAACGGGACGGTCACGGGCGAGGACGAGGTCGTCGACCTGTGCAGTGAGCTGATCCGGATCGACACCAGCAACTACGGCGACCACTCGGGGCCGGGGGAGCGGGCGGCGGCGGAGTACGTCGCGGAGAAGCTCGCCGAGGTGGGCCTCGAACCGCGGATCTTCGAGTCGCACCAGGGCCGGGCCTCCACGGTGGCGCGGATCGAGGGCGAGGACCGCTCGCGGCCCGCGCTGCTGATCCACGGGCACACCGACGTGGTCCCGGCCAACGCGGACGACTGGACGCACCACCCGTTCTCCGGCGAGATCGCCGACGGCTGCGTGTGGGGCCGGGGCGCGGTCGACATGAAGGACATGGACGCGATGACGCTAGCGGTCGTACGCGACCGGCTGCGCATCGGGCGCAAGCCGCCGCGCGACATCGTGCTCGCCTTCGTCGCGGACGAGGAGGCGGGCGGTGTGTACGGCGCCCGGCACCTGGTCGACAAGCACCCCGACCTCTTCGAGGGCGTGACGGAGGCGATCGGCGAGGTCGGCGGCTTCTCCTTCACCGTCAACGAGAACCTGCGGCTGTACCTGATCGAGACCGCCCAGAAGGGCATGCACTGGATGCGGCTCACGGTGGACGGCACCGCGGGGCACGGCTCGATGACCAACAACGACAACGCGATCACCGAGCTGTGCGAGGCCGTCGGGCGGCTCGGCAGGCACGAGTTCCCGGTCCGCGTCACCAAGTCCGTCCGCGGCTTCCTCGACGAGCTGTCGGACGCCTTCGGGGTGGAGCTGGACCCGGAGGACATGGAGACGACGCTCGCCAAGCTCGGCGGCGTCGCCAAGATGATCGGCACGACCCTGCGGAACACCGCGGCCCCGACGATGCTCGGCGCGGGCTACAAGGTGAACGTGATCCCCGGCCAGGCCACCGCCCACGTCGACGGCCGCTTCCTGCCGGGCTACGAGGAGGAGTTCCTGGCCGACCTCGACCGGATCCTCGGCCCGCGCGTCAAGCGCGAGTCGGTGCACTCCGACAAGGCGCTGGAGACGGACTTCGACGGCTCCCTGGTGGACGCCATGCAGCTCGCCCTCAAGGCGGAGGACCCGATCGCGCGCGCCGTGCCGTACATGCTCTCCGGCGGCACCGACGCGAAGTCCTTCGACGACCTGGGCATCCGCTGCTTCGGCTTCGCGCCGCTCCAGCTCCCGCCGGAGCTGGACTTCGCCGGGATGTTCCACGGTGTTGACGAGCGGGTGCCGGTGGACGGCCTGCGGTTCGGGGTCCGGGTGCTCGATCGTTTCATCGAGAACTGCTGACGGTTCGGCCGCCCGTACGAGTACGGGCGGCCCGGATCGCTGGGACGAGTGAATGATCCAGTGCTTTCGTAGCTCTATTCCTCCGGCTTCGTTACGACGTGTGTGGTCCGCGGCTGGGACCGCACTTGTCAATCAGGAGGAAGAAAATGATCAAGAAGGTCGTAGCCGCTGCGGCTGTCACCGGCGGTCTCGTGCTCGCGGGTGCGGGCATGGCTGTCGCCGACTCCGGCGCCCAGGGCGCCGCTGTGCAGTCGCCCGGTGTGCTGTCCGGCAACCTGATCCAGATCCCCGTGCACGTGCCGGTGAACCTGTGCGGCAACACGGTCTCCGTGATCGGTCTGCTCAACCCGGCCTTCGGCAACTACTGCGTCAACAAGTAGTCCGAAGGCGTTCGGAACCCCTGTGGTCCGAACCGTCGGAACCGGCCCCGGAAGCGCGTATGCCGCGCTCCGGGGCCGGGCCGTGTCTGCGGCGGACCCCGCGTCCCACCGTCGCGCGTCTCACCATGTGGCCCGCACCTGGCGGATGATCCGGCGGCGCAACCGCACCCTGCGGCTGCCGTCGGGGTAGAGGCGCACCCGGTCCAGTTCCCAGTGCCCGTACTCGGCCTCGTCCGTGAGCAGTCGTGTCGCGTCCTTGCGGGAGACCCCGCGTGCGACGTACATCTCTCTGAATTCGTATTCCGGCATCGCATCTATTGTGCGGGCAACGCCCCGGTGCGGATAGCGTCTGCCTCATGTCTGATGACGTGCAGCCCACCGTTGCCGAGGTCCGAGCCGCTGTCGAGGCGGTCAAGGCCGCGCTGGACCGCCACCTCGAGGCGATCGAGAACCGTACGGGCGAAGACGATCCCGCCGTCTACGCGGCGTTCGAGTCGCTGGCTTCGGCCGCCGAGTCGTATGACGAGTTGCTGTACGACACCTACGACGAGGTGACTCCCTTCGAGGTGCCCGCGGGCGACTCGCTGCCGGAGTACACCGGTCCCGAGGACCCGGAGGCCATCAGTGTGCTGATCCGCCGCGACTACACGATCGTTGAGCCCGCCCGGCTGTTCGCGCAGGCCAGAAGGGCCGATGACGGCGACGGCGCGGCGGACGCCACGGTGAACGCGGCGGTCGGGGTGATCTTCGGCGAGTACGAGCCGGACGAGATCGCGCAGCGCCACAAGGAGTTCGGCCTGGAGGAGGGCGACTCCACGGTGTGGGTGTCGGCCGTGCCGGAGGCCGCGGAACCGGGGGAGTGGCTGGACGCGCCCTTCGAGCAGGCCGACCCGCAACTCGTGATCTGCCGCTTCGACGTGAGCGCCGTCTTCGACGACGAGCTGAGCGTGCTCGACCCGGACTGAGCGGGTCGCCCGAGCGCCAGGAGGGGGCGGACAGCGGGCGCTGTCCGCCCCCAGGCGCGTCCGGATCCGGTGGGCGGCGGGACGGGGACCGTACGGGCCCGCCGGGCCGGTGGGCGGCGTTGAGCCGTACGGAGCCGCCGGGGAGGTGGTGGGCGGCGGTTGAGCCGTACGGGGCCCGCGCCGCCCGTCAGTCGGCGGCCAGCTCCCGCAGCACGGTCACCAGCCGGGTCGTGCGCGGCGCGGCCTGGGGACCGGCCACGGCCTGGGCCAGGCCCTGATCGGCGCCCTGGACGACCGACAGGTGCCGCTCGCCGCGCGCGAACGCCGTGTAGACCCAGGACCGGGTGAGCAGCGGCCCCGCGTCGCCCGGTACGACCACCACGACCGCGGGCCAGCGCATCCCGGCCGCCTGGTGCCCGGTGATCGCCCAGGCGTGCCGTACGGTCGTCGCCACGTCCGCGCGCGGCACCAGCACCGGCCCGTCCTCGCACTCCAGCCGCAGTCCGTCCGGCTCCGCGCCGACGACGGTGCCGGGCAGCGTACGGCCGGGGACCGGTACGTGGACGACGCGGTCGCCGGGGTCGAAACCGGCGAAGCGGCCGGGGCCGGGATTCAGCCGTTCTTTGAGCGCCGCGTTGAGCACGCGGGTGCCGACCGCGCCGCCGTGCCCCGGCGTGATCACCTGGGTCCGCTCCGCCGGTACGCCGATGGCGCGCGGTACGGAGTCGGCGACGAGCTGCACCGTACGGTGCACGGCCTCGCGCGGGTCGCGTACGGGGACGACGACGACCTCCTTGTCCGGGGCCTCGACCGGGGCGAGTTCGCCGATGCCGATGAGCGAGACCAGCTCGCCGATCGGGCCGGGGTCCGGGGTGCGGGAGGCGACCCGCGGGCAGGACTTGGCGGCCAGCATGTCGGCGAAGGCCAGACCGGGGCCCGCCGACCACATCGCGTGCTCGTCGCCGCTGAACACCAGCCGGGCGCCGTCCGGCACCGCCTCCACCAGCGAGGCGGCCTCCTCGATGCCCAACTGCTGGGCGTCGAGCACCGCGAGCAGGTCCAGGGCGAGGGCGCCGTCGCCGGACCTGCCGGGGCCCTGCGTACCGGCCAGCAGTGCCTCGACCGTCACGGCCGCGTCCTCGCCGAGGGCCTCGGCCAGCCGCCGCCTGCCGTTCGCCGTGTACGCGGCGGCGTACGCCCGCAGGCCCGCCGCGCGCGCCGCGGCCACCAGGGCGGTCGGCTCCTCGCGGGCCGCCTCGCCGCCGGAGTGCACGACCAGGCCGCTGCCCGCGGCGGCCCTGATCAGCTCCGCCGCCGACTTCGACGGCGCGCCCGCGGCGGCCTTCTCCCAGTCCGTGCCGTGGTCGCCCTCGAAGGAGCGCAGCAGCCGCACACAGCCGTCCGCCAGGCTCTCCTCCGCCAGCGCGTACCGGTCGAGGCCGATCAGCAGCGGTACGTCCGCCGCGCCGTCCTCGTCCTCGTCCCCCTCCTCGTTCGCGGCCTCCGAGGCCGTCGCGGGGTGCTCGGGGAAGACGAGCACCTGGCCGTCGGCCACGGCGGAGGCCACGGCCGCCGCCGGGTCCGGTACGGCGCGGGCCGCCAGCTCCGCCTGTAGCTCTGCCGACCGCAGGGCTGTGTGCCCCTTCTCGGCGGCGCGCTGCAGCAGCCAGCCGACCAGCGCGTTCGCCCGCCGCTCGTCGTCCGGGCGGCACTGCGCGCCGAGCAGCGCGCGGGCGAAGGTGTCCGCCGGTTCCACCCGTACGCCGGGCAGGCCGAGTACCAGCCACGGGTCCTCCCGCAGCGCCTCCCCCGCCCGCTCCCCGAGCGCTCTGACCGCCGCCTCCGCCAACTCCCCTGGCGCGCCGCCCTCTTCCAGCACGGCCTTCGCCGCCGCGACGGCCGCCGGATCAACGGCCGCCTTCCGCAAGCCGCCCTCGCGCACCCGTGCCCCGGCCGCAGTCGCCCCGCCGCCGGACGCCGCGCCCGCGCCGGCCCGAGGCCGCGCCTCGACACCGGCCGCCGCGCCCGCGCCGGAGGACGTCTGCGCCTCGCCGTGGCCCTCGCGCCCGTCCTGAGGGCCATCGGCCCCGGCCGATGCCTGCGGAGCGGTGCCGGGGCCTGTGACTCCGCTCTGGGGCGCGTCGGCCCCGGCGGACGGCCGCGGCCCCGGGGCAGGACCCGTGGCTCCCGACGCGGGTCCGTCCGCCCCGGCGTCCGGGGCCGTAACTCCCGTCTCGGACGCCTCCGTTCCGGCCCCTGACGGCTCCTCGGCGCCGTCCTCGTCCCCGCTCCCGTCCGTCGCCTCCACGGACGACTGGGCGTCGTCTGTCGCCTCCGCTTCGGCCTCCGGCGCGCCGTCCGCGCCGTCCGCGCCGTCCGCGCCGTCCGTCCCCGCCGGGGCACCGGCGCCGACCTCCGCCGCCTCCGCGGCCTGCATGGTGGCGGCCTCCGCCGCCATCGCCTCGCGCCGCTTGCGGCGGGCCTCGGCCGCGTCACCGCGCGGTGCGGGCGCCGCCGGATTGTCGCCGCGCTCGATCGAGCGGACGGCGGCGGCCAGCGCGGCCACGTCGGCGACCGGCTTGGCGGCGGCACGGCTCCCCGGCACCGCGGCGGACGCCGTGCCCGTGGGCCGCTCCTGCGGGGCCGTCCGCGAGCCGCCCCCGGAGGACGGCCCGTCCGCGGCGGCCGGTGGGTTCGCCGGGCCTTCGGCGGGGCCGCTCGGCGGCGGGGTGTCCGTGCGGGGCGGGGGAGTGGGGGACTCGGTCACTGCGGCCTCCGTGGGGTGGTGGACCGGCGGGAGGCTTGCGTGCCGTTCAGAGCGTGCTCCAGTCGTGGTCCGGATAGCGGTGCAGGGGTGCTGACACGTCGTCGAGCGCCAGGCAGATCTCTTCCGGAAGCGTAAGCGCCTCCACTGACAACGAGGCGATGAGCTGCTGCGCGTTGCGCGCGCCGAGGATGGGGGCGGCGACACCGGGCCGGTCGCGTACCCAGGCGAGGGCGACGTGCAGCGGGGAGACCGCCAGGCCGTCGGCCGCTATCGCGAGGGCGTCCACGATGAGCCGGGCGGTCTCGTCGAGGTAGGGGGCGACGAAGGCGGCCATGTCGTCGGAGCCGCCGCGCGACTCGGGCGGCGTGCCGTTGCGGTATTTGCCGGTGAGCACACCGCGGCCGAGCGGCGAGGAGGGCAGCAGGCCGACCCCGAGGTCGATCGCGGCGGGCAGCACCTCGCGCTCCACGCCCCGCTGGAGGAGCGAGTACTCCATCTGCGTACTGGCAAGCGGCGTCCGCCCGGGCGCGGCGAGCTGCCACGCGGCGGCCTTGGCGAGCTGCCAGCCGCAGAAGTTGGAGACGCCGACGTAGCGCGCGCGGCCGGAGCTGACGGCGATGTCCAGCGCCTGGAGCGTCTCCTCCGTGGGCGTACCGGGGTCGAAGGCGTGCACCTGCCAGAGGTCGACATAGTCCGTGCCCAGCCGCTGCAAGGACGCGTCGAGCGCGGACAGCAGGTGTCCGCGCGAGGCGTCGAACCGCCGGTCGGGGTCCGGCACGCTGCCCGCCTTGGTGGAGATCACCAGATCGGCCCGGGGCACGAGATCCTCGATCAGCCGCCCGAGCAGATACTCGGCGCCGCCGTCGGCGTACACGTCCGCCGTGTCGACCAGGCTGCCCCCGGCGTCCCAGAACGCCTTGAGCTGGTCGGCGGCGTCGCGTTCGCCGGTGTTGCGTCCCCAGGTGAGCGTGCCGAGACCGAGTCGGGACACGCGCAACCCGGTGCGGCCCAGGTGCCTATGCTCCATGGGCGCTGAGATTACTGCCCGCACCGGCCGAATGGGCGGCAGTGACGTACCTGACAGGGCCCCGTGCCGCGGCGGGGCGCTACAGTCCGGAGGTACAACGACGTTACTCGCCAGTATGTCGGCGGACGACGGCGGTGACATGACAGCGAAGACCTGGCAGCGAAGACCTGACAGCGACGGACGCGAGAGCGACGACGCGACAGCGACGACACGGCGGCGGAAAGAGGAGCGGTATGCGGCTCGGGATCAACCTCGGCTACTGGGGCGCCGGGATGGACGCGGACAACCTCGCCGTCGCCCAGGAGGCGGACCGGCTCGGCTACGACGTGTGCTGGGCCGCCGAGGCGTACGGATCCGACGGCCCCACCGTGCTCTCCTGGGTCGCCGCGCAGACCGAGCGGATCGACGTCGGCTCGGCGATCTTCCAGATTCCGGCGCGTGCCCCCGCGATGACGGCGATGACCGCCGCGACCCTGGACTCGCTGTCCGGCGGCCGGTTCCGCCTCGGCCTCGGCGTGTCCGGCCCGCAGGTCTCCGAGGGCTGGTACGGCGTCAAGTTCGACAAGCCGCTCTCCCGCACCCGCGAGTACGTGGAGATCGTCCGCAAGGCGATGTCCCGCGAGCGGCTGAGCTACGAGGGCGAGCACTGGACGCTGCCGCTGCCCGGCGGCCCCGGCAAGCCGATCAAGCTCACCGTGCACCCCGAGCGCGAGCACATCCCGCTCTACATCGCCGCGATCGGCCCGAAGAACCTGGAGCAGACCGGCGAGATCGCCGACGGCGCCCTGCTGATCTTCCCGTCCGCCGCGCACCTGGAGGACACCGCGCTGCGGCACATCAGGGCCGGGCGCGAGAAGGCCGGTCTGACGCTGGACGGCTTCGATGTCAGCCCGACCCTGCCGCTCGCCCTCGGCGAGGACGTCCCGGCGCTGGCCGACATCTTCCGCCCGTACACCGCGCTGTACGTCGGCGGCATGGGCAGCCGCAAGCAGAACTTCTACAACCAGCTCGCGCAGCGCATGGGGTACGAGAAGGAGGCCGCCGAGATCCAGGACAAGTACCTGGCGGGCGACAAGAACGGCGCGGGGGCGGCCGTGCCGCAGGACCTCATCGACTCCACCTGCCTGCTCGGCACGGTCGACCGGATCGCGGACCGGCTGCGCGAGTACGCCGACGCCGGGGTCACCACGCTCAACATCACGCCCGCCGGATTCACGCGGGACGAGCGGATCGCGGGCGTACGGGCGGGCGTCGAGGCGCTGGAGCGGGCCGGGCTCGCGGGGGCGTAAGGCGAGGACGTGACGACGGGTCGGCCCGACGTGGGCCGGCCACGGCCCCGTGCCGATGTCGGTCCGATGGGCCGGTCATGGCCCCGTGCCGCTCGACGCGCGCGGGGCCGTGCGTGGCGCCCGCCTCGACGCGGCCCAGCGCCCGTCCTCATGACGGCCCGGCTCAGCCCGTCCTCATGACGGCCCGGCCCAGCGCCGCGCTCAGCTCGGAATCAGCCGCCCCAACAGCCGCCCGAAGGCGATGAGTCGCGCTATCTGCCCGGCGCCGCCGTCGTCCAGGGACTTGCTGAAACGGAACGCCTCGGGGCGGAATTTGGCGGAGGCGACCGGCAGGGGCGAGTCCGGGTCGGCCTGCACCGCGCTCATCTCGTGCGGCATCGCGGTGGCCAGCACCAGATAGACCCCGCGGTCGATCCGCTGCCCGCCCTCGTCGCGGCCGACCAGGGTGCGCATCCCGACGTGCCCGATCGAGTCCAGCGGCAGCACCTGCACCGACGAGTCCAGTACGGTGCCGCCCGGCGCCTTGTCGTCCGCCAACTCCTCGCTGTGCCACAGGATCAGCCGCCGCCCGTCGCACACCGCGGCCTCCTGCCACACCGAGGTGCCCGCCTCGGTCAGGTCGACCACCCGCTCCAGGGTGAAGCCGCGCACGCGGCGGCGGCCCAGCACACCCTCGATGGCGTCGAGCGCGACGTCCGCGTGCAGGAAATACGCGTCGGCGGCGTCCTCCAGGCGGCCGTACGGAGACCAGTCAGAGCCGGCCGGACCACTCCGGCGCGCGCTCGGACGGCTCCTCGTCGCCTTGCTGAACATCTCCACCTGCTTCGCCATCCCGACTGCTGCCCGAAAACTGAAGGGCCCCCCGACCCCTAGACCTTACCTATGAGGCAAGTCGGCGAGGGCTAGGCCGGGGGCAGTGGATCGCAGGGAATTCAGCGGCCGTGGTGGGGGCTCGGGGGGATCTTCCCCGCCACGGCCGTCACCCAGCACAACGGGTCGGCGGCGGAAGGGTTACGGTGGCGGACATGCCCACCGTGATCCTTGTCCGGCACGGCCGGTCGACCGCCAACGCCGACGGAGTGCTGGCCGGATGGAGTCCGGGCGTCGCCCTGGACGACACCGGCCGGGCCCAGGCGACCGTGCTCGCCGCCCGACTCGCCGCACTGCCGCTCGCCGCCGTCGTGTGCAGTCCGCTGCAACGCTGTCAGGAGACCGTAGGACCGCTGCTCGACACGCGCCCAGAGCTGCCGCTGCACACCGACGAGCGGGTCGGCGAGTGCCACTACGGCGACTGGACGGGCCGCAAGCTGGCCGAACTGGCGGAGGAGCCGATGTGGGCGACCGTCCAGCGGCACCCCTCGGCGGCCGTCTTCCCCGGTGAGAACGGCGAGTCGCTGCGCGCGATGCAGGCCCGCGCGGTGGACGCCGTACGGGACTGGAACGCCAGGATCGAGGCCGAGCACGGGCCCGACGCGCTGTACCTGGTGTGCTCGCACGGCGACATCATCAAGTCGCTGGCCGCCGACGCGCTCGGCATGCACCTGGACCTCTTCCAGCGGATCAGCACCGACCCCTGCTCGGTGACCGTCATCCGCTACACCCCGTACCGCCCCTTCCTGCTCCGCCTCGGCGACACCGGCGACCTGACCCCGCTGATCCCGCCCCCGCCGCGGGACAAGCCGCACGACAAGGCGCAGGGCAACGAGGACGACGCGGTCGTCGGAGGCTCCACCGGCGCCCTGTGATCAGCTTCCGCAGTAGGGTGGGGGACCGGCAGTGGAACCAGTGAATGCCACCAGAACGCATCGCGCCAAAGCAGCGATTCAGTCGAGATAACGGAGCGGGACGTGCCCCGTCAGGTCTTCTTCTACGAGCAGCCGGACCGTTTCGTGGCCGGGACAGTCGGCCAGCCGGGTCAGCGGACCTTCTTCCTCCAGGCCACCGCGGCGGGCAGGACCACCAGCGTGGCGCTGGAGAAGACGCAGGTCGCGGCGCTCGCCGAGCGGGTGGACGAGCTGCTGGACGAGGTGGTGCGCAGGTCGGGCGGCAACGCCTCGGTGCCCGCCGTCGCCCCCGCGGAACTGGCCGACTCCGCCCCGCTGGACGCCCCCGTCGAGGAGGAGTTCCGGGTCGGCACCATGGCCCTGGCCTGGGACGGCGCCCACGAGCGGATGGTCATCGAGGCGCAGGCGCTGGTCGAGCTGTCCGGTGAGGACGAGGACGACCTGGAGGCGGCCGAGGAAGAGCTGCTCCAGGACGACGAGAACGGCCCGCCGCTGCTGCGCGTCCTGCTGACCGGCGCCCAGGCCCGCTCCTTCGCCAAGCGCGCGCTCGACGTGGTCTCCGCGGGGCGCCCGCCGTGCCCGCTGTGCAGCCTCCCCCTGGACCCGGAAGGACACGTATGCCCGCGTCAGAACGGGTACCGGAGGTCGGCCTGAGCCCCGGCACCGAGGCCCTCGTCCACGGCGAGCTGACCGTGCGCGGCCAGGTGCGCGACGCCTCCAACGCCGTGCTGTTCTGCGAGACCGAGTACGAGGGCCGCGCGCTCGCCTGCGTGTACAAGCCGGTGGCCGGGGAACGCCCGCTGTGGGACTTCCCCGACGGCACCCTGGCCCAGCGCGAGGTGGCCGCGTACCTGGTCTCCGAGGCGACCGGCTGGGGCCTGGTGCCGCCCACCGTGCTGCGCGACGGACCGTACGGCGAGGGCATGGTCCAGCTCTGGATCGACCCGCCGGACCTGACCGCGGACACGGATTCGGGTACGGATACGGATACGGAAGCCGGCCCCGACGAGGCCCCGGACGCCGACGCCGACCCCAACTCCGACACCGACACCGACCCCGCGCAGCCGGAGCTCTTCGGGCTGACCGAGGACACCGAGCCCGCCCCCGGCTGGAAGCCCGTCGTCGAGGCCCGGCTGGAGAACGGCCGCACCGCCCTGCTGGTGCACGCCGACGACATACGCCTGCGCCGCCTGGCCGTGCTGGACGCCGTCATCAACAACGCCGACCGCAAGGGCGGCCACCTGCTCCAGACCGCCGACGGGCGGCTCTACGGCATCGACCACGGAGTGACGTTCCACACCGAGGACAAGCTGCGCACCCTGCTGTGGGGCTGGGCGGGCGAGCCGCTGCCGGACGAGGCCGTGGCCGTACTGCGCAAGCTCCAGGCGGAGCTGTCGGGGGCTCTCGGCGACCGGCTCGCCGAGCTGATCACCCCCGCGGAGACGGCCGCCGTACGGGCCAGGACCGAGCGGCTGCTGCGGTCGGGAGTGCATCCCGAGCCCGGCGGCGAGTGGCCGTCGATCCCCTGGCCGCCGGTCTGAAGCGGGGCGCTCCGGGCCGTCCGGGAGAGCGTTCCGGCAGCGCGCCCGAGCCGCCTCGTCCGGCATTGCCCCAGCTCCGGTTCGTTTGCCAGTCGTCTGCACGGTTAATCTCATGACATGCATGCCTGGCCCGCTTCCGACGTCCCCGCCCTTCCCGGCACTGGACGCGCACTCCGTCTCCACGACACCGCGACCGGTGGGCCGCTGACGATCGATCCGGGCCCGGTGGCCCGGATCTACGTCTGCGGGATCACCCCCTACGACGCCACTCACCTGGGGCACGCGGCCACGTACAACGCGTTCGACCTCGTGCAGCGCGTGTGGCTCGACACGAAGCGCCAGGTGGAGTACGTCCAGAACGTCACGGACATCGACGATCCGCTGCTGGAGCGGGCCAACGCGACCGACGTCGACTGGGTCGAGCTGGCCGAGCGGGAGACCGCGCTGTTCCGCGAGGACATGACCGCGCTGCGGATGCTGCCGCCCGCCCACTACATCGGCGCGGTCGAGGCCATTCCGGGCATCGTCCCGCTGATCGAGCGGCTGCGGGACGCGGGCGCGGCGTACGAACTCGGCGTCGACACGTACTTCTCGATCGCCGCCGACCCCGACTTCGGCAAGGTCTCCGGGCTCGACGCCGCCACGATGCGCGCGCTCTCCGCCGAGCGCGGCGGCGATCCGGACCGGCCGGGCAAGAAGAACCCGCTGGACCCGATGCTGTGGATGGGCGCCCGCGAGGGCGAGCCGAGCTGGGACGGCGGCTCGCTCGGCCCCGGCCGCCCCGGCTGGCACATCGAGTGCGTGGCCATCGCGCTCGACCACCTCGGCATGGGCTTCGACGTCCAGGGCGGCGGCTCCGACCTGGCCTTCCCGCACCACGAGATGGGCGCCTCGCACGCCCAGGCGCTCACCGGCGAGTACCCGTACGCGAAGGCGTACGTGCACGCGGGGATGGTCGCGCTGCACGGCGAGAAGATGTCGAAGTCCAAGGGGAATCTGGTCTTCGTCTCCACGCTGCGCCGCGACGGCGTCGACCCGGCGGCGATCCGGCTCGCGCTGCTCGCCCACCACTACCGCGCCGACTGGGAGTGGACCGACTCCGTGCTCGCCGAGGCGGTCGAGCGGCTCGCGCGCTGGCGGGCCGCCGTCTCCCGGCCGGACGGGCCGTCCGCCGACGCGCTGCTCGAAGAGATCCGCGAGGCGCTGGCCGACGACCTCGACGCGCCGCGCGCCCTGGCCGCCGTGGACCGCTGGGCCGCCGCGCAGGAGTCCGAGGGCGGCACCGAGACCGGCGCGCCCGGCCTGGTGTCGCGCACGGTGGACGCGCTGCTCGGAGTCGCGCTGTAGCCCGCACACCCCAACCGCCCCACCCGTGACCGCCCTTGGACTCATCCGGAGTCCGAGGGCGGTTTCCGTTCCGCTTCCGTTCTGCCCATGGTCCGATGCTCGATTTTGCGCTAAACACGCTTCATGCAAACAAGAGTGCGCACTAGAGTGGCGCTGGTCGGTGCAGCCGTGCTCGGTCTGCTCATGGCCTTCACGGGACCCGGCGGCGCGCAGGCCGCCGCGCCCACCGCGACCGCCGAGACCTCCGTGGGGGACGTGACCGGCTTCGACCACGCCGGCGCCGTCTACCGGCTGCACGTGGGTCAGGCCCTGGCCCGGGTCAGCTTCGTGTCGGCCGACACCTTCCGTATCGAACTGGCCCCGGACGGAGCCTTCACCGATCCGACCGGCGACGACATCGTCCTGCCGCAGGGCGCGCCGCCCGCCACGCGCTGGAAGGACGCGGGCGACGCCTACGAGTTGAGCACCTCGGCCGTCACGCTGCGGGCCTACAAGGCGCCGCTGCGCTTCGCCCTCTACCGGGCCGACGGCACCCGGGTCTGGTCCGAGACGAAGCCGCTGAGCTGGACCAAGGACAGCACCACCCAGACCCTCGACCGCGGCGCGGCCGAGCAGTTCTACGGCGGCGGCATGCAGAACGGCCGCGGCAACACCTCGCACCGCGGCCAGACCGTCCAGGTCGGCGTGGACGGCAACTGGAACGACGGCGGGCACCCCAACTCCGTGCCGTTCTACCTCTCCACGGCCGGATACGGCGTCTTCCGCAACACCTACGCGCCCAACACCTACACCTTCGGCGAGCCGGTGACCGCGAGCGCCGAGGAACAGCGCTTCGACGCCTACTACTTCGCGGGCGACGCCAAGAGGGTGATCGGCGACTACACCAAGCTGACCGGCAAGCCCTTCCTGCCCCCGGTCTACGGCCTGGAGCCGGGCGACTCCGACTGCTACCTGCACAACGCCAACCGCGGCGAACGCCACACCCTCGACGCGCTCGACGTGGCCGCCGACTACACCGCCAACGACATGCCCAACGGCTGGATGCTCGTCAACGACGGCTACGGCTGCGGGTACGAGAACCTGCCGGAGACGTCGGCGGGCCTGGCGAAGCAGGACATGAAGCTCGGCCTGTGGACCGAGGACGGCCTGGACAAGCTCGCCGACCAGGTCAAGGCGGGCCAGCGGGTCGCCAAGCTCGACGTCGCCTGGGTCGGCGACGGCTACAAGCACGCGCTGGACGGCTGCAAGGACGCCTACCGGGGCATCGAGGACAACAGCGACGCCCGCGGCTTCACCTGGGCGCCGGAGAGCTGGGCGGGCGCGCAGCGCTGCGGAGTGCAGTGGTCCGGCGACCAGTACGGCACCTGGGACTACATCCGCTGGCAGATCCCGACCTACGCGGGCGCCACGATGTCGGGCCTGGCCTACACCTCGGGCGACATCGACGGCATCTTCGGCGGCAGCGCCGACACGTACACCCGCGACCTGGAGTGGAAGTCCTTCCTGCCCGCCGTCATGACGATGGACGGCTGGGCCGCCAACGACAAGCAGCCCTACCAGTACGGGGAGCCGTACACCTCGATCAACCGCCAGTACCTCAAGCTCAAGGAGTCGCTGCTGCCGTACATGTACAGCTACGCGGCCGAGGCGAACAGGACCGGTGTCGGCGCGGTGCGCCCGCTGGCGCTGGAGTACCCGGACGACCCGGTGGCGGCGACCGACGCGGCGAAGTACGAGTTCCTGTCCGGGCAGGACTTCCTGGTCGCGCCGGTCTACGAGGACTCCGCGGTGCGCGACGGCATCTACCTGCCCAAGGGCACCTGGACCGACTACTGGACCGGCCGGATCTACCAGGGGCCGACCACGGTCGACGGCTACAGCGCGCCGCTGGGCACCCTGCCGTTGTTCGTCAAGGCCGGTGCCGCCGTGCCGATGTGGCCCGGCATCAGGTCGTACCGGGACCGTACGGCCGACTCCCCGGTGGCCTGGGACGTCTACCCGCAGGGCACCTCGTCCTTCACCCTCTACGAGGACGACGGCGTGACCCGGCAGAGCCGCGCGGGGAAGTACGCGCGGCAGAAGGTCACGGTCACCGCGCCGAAGTCCGGCGCGGGCGAGGTGACGGTGGACGTCGGCGCGAGCGTCGGCGACTTCCGGGGCAAGCAGACCGCCCGGCCGTACGCGTTCACCCTGCACACCGGTGACGCGCCCGGCGCGGTGCTGCTCGACAGCAAGGTGCTGCCCCGGCTGGGCACCGAGGCCGCCTTCGACAAGGCGACGCAGGGCTGGTGGTACGACCCCGCCGACCGCGGGGGAGTGGTCCGGGTGAAGACCGCGACCCGGTCCACCGCGCAGGCGTTCCGGCTGCGGCTGGCGGGCTCCAGCGCGCTCGGCGGACGCGTGCCGGGCTCGGCCGCGGTGGTCTCCGCGCCCGCGGGCCAGGAGACCGGCGCCGGGGTCGCCTCCGACGTCGCCGTGGACCTGACCGCGGGCAAGCTGCCGGTGGTCGGCGCCAAGGTCTCGCTCCGGGCGCCGGACGGCTGGAAGGTGTCGGCGCCGCAGACCGTGCCCGTGCTGACCGCGGGGAACACCAAGCGGCTGCGCTTCTCGGTGACACCGCCCGCCGGGGTCACGGCGGGACAGGCCGTGCTCACCGCGCGGGCCGACTACCTGTCGTCGGCGCCCGGCCGGGTCGCCGTCCAGCCGTTCGCGGTCGCGGCGATGCCCACGCCGCCGACGGCCGACACGTATGCCGGGGATCTGACCTGGCTGACCTCGACCAACGGCTGGGGGCCGCCGGAACGCGACCGCAGCAACGGCGAGTCGGGCGCGGCCGACGGGCACACGCTGACCCTGGACGGGACGACGTACGCCAAGGGCATCGGGGCGCACGCGGCCTCCGACGTCGAGGTGTACCTCGGCGGCCGGTGCTCGGTGTTCACCGCGGACGTGGGCATCGACGACGAGATCGACGGCTACGGCTCGGTGACCTTCTCCGTCGTCGCGGACGGCGTCACGCTGTGGACCTCGCCCGTGCTCACCGGGGCGTCCGCCACCGTGCCGGTGTCGGTACCGGTGACCGGGGCCCGGCACGTCCATCTGAAGATCACCCCGGCGGCGACGTCACTCAGCGGTGACCACGGGGACTGGGCGGGGGCGCGGTTCCACTGCGCGTGACCGGTTGAGGGTGAGGGGGTGCGCGCGGCGCGCCCCCTCACTCCCGTCCGTCGCGCGGTCTACTCCTCGCGGCCGTCCCCGTCCCCGTTTGGGGCGTCCAGGTCGCCTTCCCCGTCCTTGGCGGCCTCGGCCTCGGCCTCGGTCTCCGTGTCGGCGTCGGCTGCGGCCTTGTGGTCGGCCTTGTCGTCGGCCTCGGCTGCGGCGTCCTTGTCGGCGCCGTCGTCCGTATCGGTGTCCGTGCCCGCGCCCGCGCCGCTGTCCGGGTCCAGCCGCGGCGACTGCGCACGGTCCCGGAACTGCGGCACCCCGCCGTCACCCTCGCTCGCGTACTCCCCGGCCTGCGGGTCGCGGCGGCGCAGATAGCGCTCGAACTCCTTGGCGATGGCCTCACCCGACGCCTCGGGCAGCTCCGCGGTGTCCCGCGCCTCCTCCAGCGTCTGGACGTACTCCGCGACCTCGCTGTCCTCGGCGGCGAGCTGGTCCACGCCGACCTGCCAGGCGCGCGCGTCCTCGGGCAGCTCGCCCTGCGGGATGCGCAGGTCGAGCAGGTCCTCGAGGCGGTTGAGCAGCGCCAGGGTGGCCTTGGGGTTGGGCGGCTGCGACACATAGTGCGGCACCGCCGCCCACAGGCTCACCGCGGGGATGCCCGCGTGCGTGCACGCCTCCTGGAGGATGCCGACGATGCCGGTCGGCCCCTCGTAGCGCGACTCCTCCAGATTGAGCGTCGTCGCCAGGTCGGGGTCCGAGGTCACCCCGGTGACCGGGACCGGCCGGGTGTGCGGGGTGTCGCCGAGCAGCGCGCCCAGCACCACGACCATCTCGACGCCCAGCTCGTGGGCGAAGCCCAGGATCTCGTTGCAGAACGAGCGCCAGCGCATGCTGGGCTCGATCCCGCGGACCAGCACCAGGTCGCGGGGCTTGGGCGTCGTGATCCTGACGACCGAGAGCCGGGTCGTGGGCCATACGACCCGCCGTACCCCGGCGTCCATCCAGACCGTGGGGCGGTTCACCTGGAAGTCGTAGTAGTCCTCGGCGTCGAGCGCCGCGAAGACCTCGCCCTTGAACTCCCGGTCCATGTGCCCGACCGCGGTCGAGGCGGCGTCCCCGGCGTCGTTCCAGCCCTCGAACGCGGCCACCATGACCGGGTCGATCAGCTCGGGTACCCCCTCGAGCTCGATCACCCAGCGCCTCCTTCCGACCGGAGGGGAGCGGTGCCGTCCCCGTACCGGCTGCTGTTCCTGCACGTGCGGCACCAGCCTACGGCGTACCGAGGCCGGTGCCGTGGTTCTCGTAGCTGGATGATCCCCAGCGCGGCCCCCGATGAGTCACCGGCAGCGCCACCAGGTGAGACATCCGATCTGTTGCCCACAAAGTTTGGCCCCGCCCCTGGACTTCCGGCCCCGCGCGCCGCTATACATCGGATCATCAAGAAAAGATCCGATGTCTCACGACGGGGGTGTGCATGAGTCCGACCATTACCGAGGTCGACGTGTACGACATCCGCTTTCCGACCTCGGAGCAGCTCGACGGCTCGGACGCCATGAACCCCGACCCCGACTACTCCGCCGCCTACGTCATGCTCCGTACGGACTCGCCCGGCGGCCTGGCGGGCTACGGTCTCTGCTTCACGATCGGGCGCGGCAACGACGTCGTCGCCGCGGCGATCAGGACACTGCGACCCTACGTGGTCGGCCGCTCGGTGGACAGTGTCACGGGTGATCTTGGCGGCTTCTACCGGCTGCTCACCCACGACTCCCAACTGCGCTGGCTCGGCCCGGAGAAGGGCGTGATGCACATGGCCGCCGGGGCGGTGGTCAACGCCGCCTGGGACCTGGCCGCCCGCCGGGCCGGACTGCCGGTCTGGGAACTGCTGGCCGGGATGAGCCCGGAACAGCTCGTGGACATGGTCGACTTCCGCTACCTCAGCGACGCCATGACCCGCGACGAGGCGCTGGAGATCCTCCGCCGCGCCGAGCCGGGCCGCGCCGAGCGCGCCGCGGAACTGCGCCGTCGCGGCTACCCCGCCTACACCACGGAACCCGGCTGGATCGGCTACTCCGACGACAAGTTGACCCGGCTGTCCAAGGAGGCCGTCGCCGCGGGCTTCCAGCAGATCAAGCTCAAGGTCGGCGGCGACCTCGACGACGACCTGCGCCGGATGCGGCTGGCCCGCGACGCGGTCGGCCCCGACATCAGGATCGCCGTCGACGCCAACCAGCGCTGGGACGTCTCCGACGCCGTCGACTGGATGCGGGCGCTGGCGCCCTTCGACCCGTACTGGATCGAGGAGCCGACCAGCCCCGACGACGTCCTCGCGCACGCCGCGATCCGCGCGGGCCAGCCGGTGCCGGTCGCGACCGGCGAACACGTCGCCAACCGCGTGGTGTTCAAGCAGCTCCTCCAGGCCGGCGCGGTGGACTTCGTCCAGATCGACGCGGCCCGCGTCGCCGGGGTCAACGAGAACATCGCGATCCTGCTGCTCGCCGCCAAATTCGGCGTCCCGGTCTGCCCGCACGCCGGCGGCGTGGGCCTGTGCGAACTCGTCCAGCACCTGTCGATGTTCGACTACGTCGCCGTCTCCGGCACCTGGGACAACCGGGTGATCGAGTACGTCCCGCACCTGCACGAACACTTCACCGATCCCGTGGTGATGGACCACGGCCGATACCGCGCCCCTGCCGCGCCCGGCTTCTCCGCCCGTATGGTCCCGGAGTCGCTCGCCGACTACCGCTACCCGGACGGCCCGGTGTGGCAGGCGCGACAGGCCCGACAGGAGCTGACCCGATGAGCACCAGCGCCGATCCGACGCACGCCGCCTCCGCCGCCCAGGACCTCGCGGGCCTCACCGCCCTCGTCACCGGCGGCGCCTCCGGGATCGGCGCCGCCACCGCGGCGCTGCTGACCGCCCGCGGCGCGCGCGTCGCCGTACTCGACCGCGACACCGCGGGCGCGCCGAGCGGCACCGTCCCCGTCACCGCCGACGTCACCTCGGACGAGGACGTACGGGCCGCGGTCGGCGCGGCCGTCGCCGAACTCGGCAGCCTGCACATCGTGGTGAGCAACGCCGGGATCGGCGCCATCGGCACCGTCGAGGACAACCCGGACGACGAGTGGCAGCGGGTGCTGGACATCAACGTCCTGGGCATGATGCGGACCGCCCGCGCCGCCCTGCCGCACCTGCGCGAGGCCGCCGCCGCCCGGCCGGGCAGCGCCTCCATCACCCACACCTGCTCGATCGCCGCGACCGCGGGACTGCCGCAGCGGGCGCTGTACAGCGCGAGCAAGGGCGCGGTGCTCGCCCTCACCCTGGCGATGGCCGCCGACCACGTACGCGAGGGCGTACGGGTCAACTGCGTGAACCCCGGAACCGCCGACACCCCCTGGATCGGCCGCCTCCTCGACCAGGCCGAGGACCCGGCCGCCGAGCGCGCGGCACTCGACGCACGCCAGCCCCTGGGACGGCTGGTGTCCGCCGACGAGGTCGCCGCGGCCATCGTCTACCTGGCGAGTCCCGCCGCGGCGAGCGTGACCGGAACCGCGCTCGCCGTCGACGGCGGAATGCAGGGACTGCGCCTGCGCCCCGCCGGAAGCTGAGCCGCCACCCCGGCTTCCGCGCACGGCAGTTGTCCCCAAGCACGTCAGCTCCTCCGCACGTCAGCTCCTCCGCACCTCAGGCACCGCCCCCGCACCACATCCTCCGCAGAGCCGACACACAATTCGAAGGGCAGGGCTCGACGATGAGACTGCGCAGAACGACCGTGGCCGCCTGTGCCGCACTGCTCGCGGTCACCGCGCTCGCCGGTTGCAACCGGGGAAGCGACAGCAAGGCGGGCAGCTCCGGCAAGGTCGGCATCGACCTGCCGCGCTCCGACAGCGACTTCTGGAACTCGTACAACAGCTACATAGAAAAGGGCGTCAAGGCCGGTGACGTCTCGGCCCTGCCCCGCACCAACTCGCAGAACGACATCGGCAAGCTCGTCGCGAACGTGCAGAGCTTCGCCAACGAGGGCGCCAAGGCGCTCGTGATGGCCCCGCAGGACACCGGCGCCATCGCCTCCACCCTGGAGCAGATGGCCAAGAAGAAGATCCCGGTGATCAGCGTCGACACCCGCCCCGACAAGGGCCCGGTGTACATGGTCGTCCGCGCGGACAACAAGGCGTACGGCACGAAGGCGTGCGAGTACCTGGGCGAACAGCTCAAGGGCAAGGGCAAGATCGCGGAGTTCGAGGGCGACCTGTCCTCGATCAACGGCCGCGACCGCTCGGAGGCGTTCGCCGCCTGCATGAAGAGCAAATTCCCGAACATCAAGGTGATCCCGCTGGTCACCAACTGGGACGGCGCCACCGCCTCGGCCAAGCTCCAGACCACGCTGGCCGCCGACCCGGACCTGAACGGCATCTACATGCAGGCCGGCGGGGTCTTCCTCCAGCCGACCCTCGCGCTGCTCCAGCAGAAGAACCTGCTCAAGCCGCCGGGCACGCCGGGACACATCACGATCATCTCCAACGACGGCATCCCCGAGGAGTTCAAGGCCATCAAGGCCGGGCAGATCGACGCCACCATCTCCCAGCCCGCCGACCTGTACGCGAAGTACGCGCTGTACTACGCCAAGGAGGCACTGGCCGGGAAGACCTTCCAGCCGGGCCCGACCGACCACGACTCCACGATCATCAAGATCCCCAACGGTCTCGAGGACCAGCTCCCCGCCCCGCTGGTCACCAAGGACAACGTGGACGACGCGAGCCTGTGGGCCAACCAGCTCGGGAAGAGCTGACCCATGGCCGAGGCCGTACCGCCCCCCGCGGTCCACGCGGAGGGCATCGTCAAACGGTTCGGGGCCACCGTGGCCCTGGACCGGGTGGGCATCACCGTCGCGGCCGGCGACTCGCACGCGCTCGTCGGCCGCAACGGGGCGGGCAAGTCCACCCTGGTCTCCGTGCTGACCGGGCTGCACGCCCCGGACGCCGGGCGGGTCTCCTTCCTCGGGAAGCCCGCCCCCGCGCCCGGCGACACCGCCGCCTGGCAGTCCAAAGTGGCCTGCGTCTACCAGAAGTCGATGGTCGTCCCCGATCTGACCGTCGCGGAGAATCTGTTCCTGAACAGATTCGGCCGCGGCCGGATCCGCTGGTCCGCGCTGCGCGGCCGGGCCCGCGACCTGCTCGCCGAGTACGGGGTCGACGTCGACCCGACCGCGCGCGCCGGTGATCTCACCGTCGAGCAGGGGCAGTTCGTGGAGATCGCGCGGGCCCTGTCCTTCGGCGCGCGCTTCATCATCCTGGACGAGCCCACCGCGCAGCTCGACGCGGCGGGCATCGAGCGGCTCTTCACCAAGCTGCGCGGCCTCCAACAGCAGGGCGTGGCCTTCCTGTTCATCTCGCACCACCTCCAGGAGGTCTACGACCTGTGCAGCACCGTCACGGTCTACCGTGACGCCCGCCATGTCGTGACCGCGCCCGTCGCCGAGTTGAGCAAGGCGGAACTGGTCGAGGCGATGACCGGTGAGGCGGCGCAGACCGAACTGGCCTGGCACGCACGGGGGTCGGCCGACGAGTCGGCGTCCAAGGCGCTGTCCACCTCGCTGTCGGTGCCGGTCTCCAAGGTGGCTGCGGACACCGGGGACGCCGTCCTGCGCGCCGAAGGGCTCGTGCTCGACGGCGCCTTCGACAGCATCGACTTCGCCGTACGCCCCGGCGAGGTGCTGGGCCTGGCCGGGGCCACCGCCAGCGGCAACACCGCGCTCGGCGAGACCCTGGTCGGGCTGCGCAAGGCCACCGGCGGCCGGACCCTGGTCGCGGGCAAGGCCGTGCGACCCGGCAGCGTCCCGCACGCGCTCGGCGCCGGGATCGGCTACGTACCCGAGGACCGGCACCGGCAGGGCCTGGTGCTCGGCCGCAGCGTCGCGGAGAACGCCACCCTCACCGTGACCGACCAACTCGGCCCGTACGGCACGGTCCTGCCGTCCAGGACCAGGGAATTCGCACAGCGCATGATCAGCTCGCTGGACATCAAGACCTCGGGACCGGCCCAGCCGGTGGCCGACCTGTCCGGCGGCAACCAGCAGAAGGTCGTCATCGCCCGCGCCCTGGCCCGCGACCCGCGCGTGCTAGTGGCCGTCCGGCCCACCGCGGGCGTGGACGTGAAGTCCAAGGACGCGCTGCTCGGCGTGGTCAGAGGCGTCGCGGACCGCGGCGACGCCGCCGTCATCGTCTCCGACGAACTGGACGACCTGCGGGTCTGCGACCGGGTGATCGCGCTCTTCCACGGGCGGGTGATCGCCGAGTTCGGCAGCGGATGGAGCGACCGGGACCTGGTCTCGGCCATGGAAGGGCTGCCCTCGGGCGGCGACGAGGGAGCCGAGGAATGAGTGACACCAGTCAGTTGACCGCCGATGTGGCGGTACCGGACAAGACCCGGCGGCCGGCGCCGCGTATCCAGCTCACCCGCTACCGGGACCTGTCCCTGCTGCCGGTGATCCTGCTGCTGGGCGTCATCGGCTTCATCGTGTCGCCCACCTTCCTGACCTCCGACAACCTCCTCGGCGTCCTCCAACAGTGCAGCGAGCTGAGCCTGTTGGTGCTCGGCGAGGCGATGATCCTGATCTCCGGCCGGATGGACCTGTCGCTGGAGTCCACCATCGGCGTGGCCCCCGTGATCGCCATGTGGCTGGTGATGCCGAGCACCGGCTCCGCCACCTACCACGGCATCGGACTGCTGCCCGGCTGGTCCTCGATCCCGCTCTGCCTGCTGGTGGGCGTGCTCATCGGCGGCTTCAACGGATTCCTCATCCTGAAACTGCGGGTCAACGGCTTCATCGCCACCCTCGGCATGCTGACCATGCTCCGCGGCCTCCAGGACGGCATATCCCAGGGCAAGTCCATCGTCGAGGTGCCCGCGTCCTTCTCCTACCTCGGCGGCGCGTCCTGGCTCGGCGCCCCGGCCGCGGTCTGGATCTGCCTGGTGCTCTTCGTCCTCGGCGGCCTGGCGCTCGGCTATCTGCGGCACGGCCGGGCGCTCTACGCGATCGGCGGCAACAAGGAGGCGGCCCGCGCGGCCGGTATCCGGGTCGATCTCATCACCTGGGTCGTCCTCGCCGTCGCGGGCCTGCTCGCCGCCTTCGCCGGTGTGCTCTACGTCGGCCACTACGGCGCGATCTCCTCGACCCAGGGCAACGGCTGGATCTTCCAGGTCTTCGCCGCCACCGTGATCGGCGGCGTCAGCCTCAACGGCGGCAAGGGCACCCTCTTCGGCGCCCTGACCGGTGTCGTCGCGCTCCAACTCGTCGTGAACGTCACGACGCTGGGCGGTGTGCCGCCGCTGTGGGACAAGTTCCTCTACGGTGCGATCATCATCGTCGCGCTGATCATCTCCCGCTTCGCGAGCGGCGAGAAGCAGGACTGACCGGATACCCGAGGGAGAGAACGTCACCATGCCCGTACCGGTACTGCCCCGGCTCGGCCTCGGCTGCGCGCCGCTGGGCAACCTCTACCGCGCCGTCACCGAGGAGGAGGCCGAGGCCACCGTGGCCGCCGCCTTCGAGACGGGGGCCGCGGGGCCCGTGTACCTCGACACGGCGCCGCACTACGGTCTCGGCCGGTCCGAGGAACGGCTCGGCCGGGCGCTGGCCGGACGGGACCGCTCCACGTACGTGCTCTCCACCAAGGTCGGCCGCAGGCTGCGCGACCTGCGGCCGGGCGAGGCCCCGGACGGCCAGGGCTTCACCGACTCCCCGGCCCGCGCGCGGGAGTGGGACTACACCGCCGACGGCATCCGCGCCACGCTGGAGGGTTCCCTGGAACGGCTCGGCGTGGACGCCGTCGACATCGTCTATCTGCACGACCCCGAGGACCACCTGCCGGAGATCTACGACACCGGCTTCGCCGCCCTGGCCGACCTGCGCGACCAGGGCGTGGTCAAGGCCATCGGCTTCGGCATGAACTACAGCGACATCCTCGCCCGCCTCGTCGCGGACCTCGATGTCGACGTCGTGCTGTGCGCGGGCCGCTGGACGCTGCTGGAACGCACCGCGCTGGACGACCTGCTGCCGGCCTGCGAACGGCGCGGTACGAAGGTCGTCGTGGGCGGCGTCTACAACTCGGGCCTGCTGGCCGACCCGCGACCCGGCGCGCACTACAACTACGTCGAAGCGCCACCGGAGATCCTGGCCCGCGCCCAGCACATCGCCGCCGTCTGCGCCGAGTTCGACGTCCCGCTGCGCGCCGCCGCGCTGCGCTACCCCTTCGCGCACCCCTCGGTGGTCTCGGCCGTGGTGGGCGCCGCCAACGCCGCCGAGGTGCGCGACAACGCGGAGCTGTTCTCGTACGACATCCCGGACGCGCTCTGGCACGCTCTGGTCGCCCGCGGGCTGCTGGACAAGGACGCGCCGCTGCCGCTCAGGGCTCCCGCCGAGGGGGCCTGACCCGATGCGGATCGACGCCCACCACCATCTGTGGGACCTCGAACGGCGCCCCCAGCCGTGGCTGACCGGGGCTGAACTCGACCCCATCGCCCGGACGTTCCGCCTCGCGGAACTCCTTCCGCTGCTGGACGCGCACGGGATCGACGCCACCGTGCTCGTCCAGTCCAGCTCCTCGCTCGACGAGACCCGCGAACTCCTCGCCCTCGCCCGCGACTCCGGCGGCCGGGTCGCCGGGGTCGTCGGCTGGGCCGACCTCACCTCGCCCGAACTCCCCGGCACCCTGGGCGCGTTGGCCGCCCTCGGACCCCTGGTCGGCATACGGCATCAGGTCCAGGACGAGGCCGACCCCGGATGGCTGGCGCGCGCCGACGTCAGGTCCGGCCTCGCCGCCGTCGGCGCCGCGGGGCTCGTCTACGACCTGCTCGTGACCGTCGACCAGCTCCCCGCCGCCATCCACACGGTGCGGGCGCTGCCCGAGGTGCGGTTCGTCCTCGACCACGGCGCCAAGCCGCCGGTCGGCGGCGGAGGCTGGGAGCCGTGGGCCGCCTCCATGACCGAGCTGTCGGCGCTGCCGAACGTCTCGTGCAAGCTCTCCGGGCTCGTCACGGAGGCCGACTGGCACCGGTGGCGGGTCGCCGACGTGCTGCCCTACGCCCGCCATCTCCTGGCCGCCTTCGGGCCCGACCGGCTCCTCTTCGGCTCCGACTGGCCCGTGTGCACCCTCGCCGCCGATTACTCCTCCGTCGTCGCCCTCGCCGAGGCCGCCCTCTCCCCTCTCACCCCCGCCGCCCGCGACGCCGTCCTCGGCCGCAACGCCGCTCGCCTCTACGCCCTGAACCTGCCCCCGTCGGGCCCCTGAGCCAGTGCAGCGCCTGCTCCCAGAGGCGCGGCCCCGGACGGGTCGTTCGCCGGGGCGGCAGGCCGAGTTCTAGGGGCGGAAAGCGAGGCCCTACGGAGGGCGAACGCACAGGTTTCGCGCCCTCCCCCCGCCCGGTGGGCTAAAGCGTTGAGCGAAGCCACTGCTCCACGCTGGCGACATGCACCGTCGCCCACGAACGGGCAGCCTCGGCGTCGCGGTCGCGCAGTGCGGTGAGAATGGCCCGGTGCTCGTGCAGCGTGCGGCTGACGGCGTCGACCTGGGTGATGCCGCGCCAGACGCGCGCGCGGGTGGTGGGTCCTGACAGACCGTCGAGCAGCGAGCAGAGCACGGAGTTGCCCGAGCCCTGGACGATGCCGCGGTGGAACTCCAGGTCGGAGGCGACCAGTTCCTCGACGGACGGCTGCGGGCCGAGCGCGTCCAGCTTGCCTTCGAGGGCGTCCAGCTCCTCGACGGAGATGCGGACGGCGGCCATCGCGGTGGCGGCGGGTTCCAGGATGCGGCGGACCGCGAGGAATTCGAGCACGGTGTCGTCGCGGTGGAAGTCCACGACGAAGCTGAGGGCTTCGAGCAGGAGCTGCGGGTCGAGGCTGGTGACGTAGGTGCCGTCGCCCTGGCGGACGTCGAGGATGCGGATCAGGGAGAGGGCGCGGACGGCCTCACGCAGGGAGTTGCGGGACAGTCCCAGCTCGGCCGCGAGTTCGCTCTCCTTGGGGAGCCGGTCGCCCGGACGCAGCGCCCCGGAGACGATCATCTCCTTGATCCTCTCGATGGCCTCGTCGGTGACCGCCATCAGCGCCTCCCCTGTTCAGGTCCCGCCGCCGCCAGACCTCCGATGTATGAGGCCCCATTATGGGCCCGGCGCGCCGGAACGCCTAACAACGGCCGGAACCGGGCACAGCCGCCCGCGTACCGGCCGAACCGCCCCCCGTACGGGCTCAGCGGCTCGCGTACCGGCTCGGCGGCGCGCCGACCGCCGCGGTGAAGTCACGGGTCAGGTGCGCCTGGTCGGCATAGCCCAGGTCGGCGGCGAGCGCGGCCCAGTCGATGTCGGCGCCGCCGTCCGCGCGGGCCGCGGCCTCGTGCAGCCGGGCCCGGCGCAGCACCCACTTGGGGCTCGCCCCCACGTACTCCGCGAAGAGCCGCTGGAGCCGCCGTACGGGCAGGTCCAGCTCGCGGGCCAGCTCGTCCACCCGGAAGAACTGCGGGCCGGCGGTGATCCTCCCGCGCTCATCGGCCGGGGGGACACCCCTCTCGATTCTCTCGACCAGGTCCGCCACCTCGGCCACCACCGGGTCCTGCCGGGTGCCGGGCAGCAGCTCCAGCAGATACTCCTCGGCCAGCGCCGTCATCGCCGCCAGGTCGTCCAGTGCCAGGATCTCCCGGCTCAGCGCCTCGACGGCCCCGGCCGGGCCGCCCAGCAGACCGGCCGCGGGCACCGCGCGGTCGGCCAGCTCCGCCACCGGCCCGTCGATGAACGGCCGGAAGGCGCCCGGCCGGAATTTCACCCCGAACACCTGGTCGCGCCCGTGCAGCACGCGGCTGAACACCCCCCGCTGCACCCCGTACACCAGTGGCTCAGGGGCCTCGAAGACCAGATGGACATTGGGGTGGGCGAGCACCTTCTGCTCGTGGTCCGGCCGCCCCCGCAGGTCCCAGCGCGGATTCCAGTAGAAGTCGACCAGAGCCGCCAGCGCGGGCCGCGGCTGCTGCCGCCGTACTTCGACGCGCCCGCCCGTCGCCTCCGGCCTCAGCACCCCGCGCCCCAGCCCGTGCCCGCTCATGCCCGTCACTGTAAACGCGGCCACTGACAACGGCGCGGGCACGCGCGGGCACGCACGGGCACGCACGGGCACCGACAACGGCGCGGCCGCGCGACACGGGCCGGGTGTCGCGTTTCTTCAAGACCGCCGTCCCCGGTCGCGCCTAGCGTCGAGGGCATGAACTTCCACGCACAGATCGCCGACAGTGCCGCGGAGGCCGCCCGGGTCGCCGCCGGGATCACCGACGACCAGCTCACCGGCCCCACGCCCTGTCCCGACTACGACACCCGCACCCTGATCAACCACTGGGTCGCGTACACCGGCCTCGGCATGGAGCTGCGCGCCCGCAAGGAGCCGCACCCCGCCGACCTCGGCGAGCGCGACTTCACCGCGGAGCCCGGCTGGGCCGCCGCCTACGCGCGGCAGCTCGACCGGGCCGCGGACGCCTGGGCCGACCCGGCCGCCTGGGAGGGCGAGCTGGACATGGGCGGCATGGCGATGCCCGCGAAGGACATCGCCGGAATGCTCTTCATGGAGCTGCTGCTGCACGGCTGGGACGTCGCCAAGGCCACCGGGCAGGAGTTCAGGGCCGACGAGAAGTCCGGCGCCCTGCTGCTGGCCGTCGTGCGCGAGCAGGCCGAGATGTTCCGGCAGTACAAGGGCTTCGCGGAACCGGTCGAACCGCCCGCCGGGGCCACCGACTTCGAAACCGCTGTCGCCCTGTCCGGCCGCGACCCATACTGGGCGGCATGATCCAGCACGACCTCATCGCCCGGGTACGGGACATGTGCCGCGCCGACGAACGCCTCGGCGCGGCACTGATGTACGGCTCCTTCGCCGCGGGGGAGGGCGACGCCCACAGCGACGTCGAATTCTGGCTCTTCTTCGACCCGGAGCGGCGCGCGGAAGTGGACCCCGAGCAGTGGTGCCGGGGGATCGCCCCGGCCAATCTGGTGCTGCTCAACGAATTCGGCAGCCATGTCGTGCTCTTCCCGGGCCCGGTGCGCGGCGAATTCCACTTCGCGACCACCGACGACATCCCGACGGTCGCCACCTGGCCCGCGCGCGGCGCCGCCGTCGAGCGGATGGTGGTCGTCGACCGCGAAGGGCTGCTGACGCCCGTGCTCGAAGCGGTGCCCGAGCACCCCGTGCTCCCCGCGGCGCCCGACGAGATCGCCGACCTGTGCGGCCGGTTCGCCAACTGGCTGGTGCTGGCGCTGCACGTCACCGCGCGCGGCGAGCACTTGCGCGCGCGGGACGCGCTCTGGCACGCGGCCCGCCATGTGCTGTGGATGGCCCGGCTCGCCGAGGACAGCACCGCGCACTGGCTGACGCCGTCGCGCGCCGCGGAGGCCGAGCTGCCCGCCCGTACGATCGCGGCCGTGGCAGAGGCCAACCCCGTGAGCCTCTGGCACGAGGGCCGCGACCGCTGGCTGACCCTGCTGCCCAGGACCGGCCGCCCCGCCCCGACCGCCCTGTTCGCCGAACTCGACCGCCTGACCGCCGAGACGGCCCAGCCCGCCGAGACAACCCAGCCCGCCGGGACGGCCGAGGCCGCCGCGACGGAACCGCCCGCAGGGACGGCGGCCCCCACTCCCTAGTCCCGGCGAAGCACCCGCTCGACCCCTTCCCGCACCTCCGGCGTGTCGAGACCGCGGATGGTCAGCGTCGTCCGCCGCCGCAGCACGTCGTCCGCGTCCTGCGCCCACTCGTGGTCGCGGGCGTAGACGACCTGGGCCCAGATCTCCGGGGCGTCCGGGTGCACGCGCCGGGCCAGCTCCGGGTCCTCGTTGGCCAGCCGCGCGATGTCGAAGGCCAGCGAGCCGTAGTGGGTGGCCAGGTGCCTGGCGGTGTCGGCCGCCATGCGCGGTCCCGGCGCGTCGCCGTCGATCAGCAGCCGGTGGGCGACCGCGTCGGGGCTGGCGAAACCGGGCAGCGGGGCCCGGCGCGGCAGCGACGACATCGGCTCCATGTCGTCGGACAGCGGATGCCCGGGCAGCTCGGCCAGCTTGGTCATCACCGTGCGGCCGATGTGCCGGAAGGTGGTCCACTTGCCGCCCGCCACCGACAGCATCCCGCCGGTCCCCTCGGTGACGACCGTCTCCCGCTTGGCCTTCGAGGTGTCGCCGGGACCGCCGGGCAGCACCCGCAGACCCGCGAAGGAGTACGTGATCAGGTCGCGGGAGAGCTGCTGGTCGCGGACGGAGAAGGCCGCCTCGTCCAGGATCTGCGCGATGTCGGCCTCGGTGACCCGCACATCGGCCGGATCGCCCTCGTACACCTCGTCCGTGGTGCCGAGCAGCAGCATGTCCTCCCAGGGCAGGGCGAAGGTGATGCGGTACTTGTCGATCGGGGTGGCCAGCGCCGCCCGCCACGGCGAGTGCCGCTTGAGCACCAGGTGCGCGCCCTTGGACAGCCGGATCGACGGCGCCGCGGCCGGGTCCTCCATCCGCCGCAGGTGGTCCACCCACGGCCCGGTGGCGTTGAGCACCAGCCGCGCGTCGACCCCGAATTCGGTGCCGTCCACGCGGTCGCGCAGATCGGCGCCCGTGACCCGGCCCCGCGTGAAGCGCAGCCCGGTGACCTCGGCGTGGTTGAGCACGGTCGCGCCCGCGTCTACCGCGGCCCGTACCGTCATCAGCGCCATCCGGGCGTCGTTCATCTGCCCGTCCTCGTAGACGGCGACCGCGCGCAGATTGTCGGTCCGCAGCTCGGGCACGTCCCGCGCGGCCTTGGCCGGGCTGATCACATGGCCGACGCCGTCGCGGAAGGCGGACAGCGCCGAGTACGCGAAGACGCCCGCGCCGAGCTTGGCCGCGCCGTGCGGGCCGCCCTTGTAGACCGGCAGATAGAAGGTGAGGGGGTTGGCCAGGTGCGGCGCGATGTCACGGGAGACCGCGCGCCGCTCCAGGTGGTTCTCCGCCACCAGCTTCACCGCGCCGGTCTGGAGGTAGCGCAGGCCGCCGTGGAGCAGCTTGGAGGAGGCGGAGGAGGTGGCCCCGGCGAAGTCACCGGCGTCCACCATGGCCACCCGCAGCCCCGACTGCGCGGCGTGCCAGGCGGTGGTGATGCCGAGGATGCCACCGCCGATCACCAGCAGGTCGTACGTGGCACGGCCGAGCAGATCCCGGGTCTCGGCCCTGCCGGGGTTGGCGCCTGCGGTCGGATGCGAACCCAGGGCGGGAACGCGCTGCGAGGTGGTCATGGGGTGAATCAGTGCTCCTCTGCGGTGCTCTCTTCGAGCCAGCCCATCGTGGCCTGCACGGCCTTGAGCCAGCTCTTGTACTCGCGGTCCCGTTGGGCCGCGTCCATGCGCGGGGTCCACTCGGCGGCGCGCCGCCAGTTGGCCCGCAGTGCCTCGGTGTCGGGCCAGAAGCCGACCGCGAGACCGGCCGCGTAGGCCGCGCCCAGGCAGGTGGTCTCGGCGACCATCGGGCGCACCACGGGCGCGTCCAGGAAGTCGGCCAGGGTCTGCATGAGCAGGTTGTTGGAGGTCATGCCGCCGTCGACCTTGAGGGCGGCCAGTTCGACGCCGGAGTCCTTGGTCATGGCGTCGGCGATCTCCCGCGTCTGCCAGGCCGTCGCCTCCAGCACGGCGCGCGCGATGTGCGCCTTGGTGACGTAACGGGTCAGCCCGGCGATCACCCCGCGCGCGTCGTCGCGCCAGTAGGGGGCGAACAGGCCGGAGAAGGCCGGTACGAAGTAGGCGCCGCCGTTGTCCTCGACGGACGAGGCCAGCGTCTCGATCTCGGCGGCGGTGCTGATCAGCCCCATCTGGTCGCGCATCCACTGCACCAGCGCGCCGGTGACGGCGATCGAGCCCTCCAGCGCGTAGACCGGCGCGTCGTCGCCGATCCGGTAGCCGACGGTGGTGATCAGGCCGTTGTAGGAGTTGACCGGGGTCTCACCGGTGTTCATCAGCATGAAGGTGCCGGTGCCGTAGGTGGACTTGGCCTCGCCCTCGGCGAAGCAGGTCTGCCCGAACAGCGCCGCCTGCTGGTCGCCGAGCGCGGAGGCCACCGGCACGCCGTCCAGCACGCCGCCGACCGTGCTGCCGTACACCTCGGCGGAGGAACGGATCTCCGGCAGTACGGCGGCGGGTACGCCGATCGACTCCAGGATCTTGTGGTCCCAGTCCAGGGTGCGCAGGTTCATCAGCAGGGTGCGGGAGGCGTTGGTGACGTCGGTGACGTGCCGGCCGCCGTCTACACCGCCGGTGAGGTTCCAGATCACCCAGGAGTCCATGGTGCCGAAGAGGATCTCGCCGCGCTCGGCGCGCTCGCGCAGGCCCTCGACGTTGTCCAGCAGCCAGCGGATCTTGGGCCCGGCGAAGTACGAGGCGAGCGGCAGGCCGGTCTCGCGCCGGAAGCGGTCCTGGCCGACGTTGCGGCCCAGTTCGCGGCAGAGCACGTCGGTGCGGGTGTCCTGCCAGACCAGCGCGTTGTGCACCGGCTCACCGGTGTTCTTGTCCCACAGCAGGGTGGTCTCGCGCTGGTTGGTGATGCCGATCGCCTTGACGTCGGCGGCGCTGAAGCCCTCGTTGTCCTGGGCGGCCTTGGCGATGGCGCCCTCGACCACCTCCTGGACATTGGTCCAGATCTCGGCGGCGTCGTGCTCCACCCAGCCCGGCTTGGGGAAGATCTGCTCGTGTTCCTTCTGGTCGACGGCGACGATCCGGCCGTCCCGGTCGAAGACGATGCAGCGGCTCGACGTGGTGCCCTGGTCGATCGCGGCGATGAACGGGCCGGTGCCGTGCGAGTGGGTGCCGGCGGCGGCGGTGGTGTCGGTCACGTGGTGCTCCTCGGGATCTGCGCGGGGGAAGTGGCTGCGGGGGAGTGGGCGTGGCGGTCTCGCGGCGGCCCTACGTGAAGGCGAGCTTGTACAGGCCGCCGGCTATCGCGGCGCCGGCCAGCGGGCCCAGCACCGGGATCCACGCGTAGCTCCAGTCCGAGCCGCCCTTGTTGGGCAGCGGCAGAAGGCTGTGCACGATACGCGGGCCGAGGTCGCGGAACGGGTTGATCGCGTACCCGGTGGGGCCGCCGAGCGACAGGCCGATACCGACGACGAGGAGCGCGGTGAGCAGGATGCCGGTGCCGTTGAGCGCGAGTCCGGTCGTCATGCCCTGGGTGAGGATGAAGAGCACCAGGACGGCGGTGCCGATGACCTCGGTGAGGAGGTTCTGCACCGGGTTCCGTATCTCGGGTCCGGTGGAGAAGATGCCGAGCACGGGTCCCGCGGGCTGCCCCTTGCGGTCGGTCTCCGGGCCCTCGGGGGAGGTCGTGCCCGCGCCGACGATCTCGGGGTCGGTCAAGTGCGCCTGGAACTGGCCCAGGTAGGCCACCCACACCAGAAAGGCGCCGATCATCGCGCCGAGCAACTGCCCCATCAGGTAGAAGGGCACGGTGTGCCACACACCGGTCTTGATCGCCACGCCGAGGGTGACCGCCGGGTTGAGCTGGCCGCCCGAGTAGCCGTTGGCGATGTAGGCGCCGCCGAGCACCGCGAATCCCCAGCCGAAGGAGATGGCGACCCAGCCCGCTCCCCGGGCCTTCGACTTCTTGAGCGTGACGGCGGCGCAGACGCCGCCACCGAGCAGGATGAGCACGGCGGTGCCGAAGGTCTCGCCGATGAAGATATGGCCGTTGGACACAGCGACTCCTTTGTCCAAGTGTCTTTACGTCAGGGCACGGGCGACCCGAATCGCGTCCGGCGTTCGACAATGTCGACCGTACAGCGAATATTTTCTCTCCGGGAGCGGCAGGTCAAGAGGAGTGGACGGTGAAACGCGGAAGAAGGCCGCGCGGGCGCGTCGTCGTGGGCCGGATACGGGCGGGGCGGATCAGAAGCGGGCGGCGCCCAGATCGCGGGAGACGGCGCGGGCGCAGTCCCGTACCGCCGCCACCAGCCGGGCCTGGATGCCGCCCTCGTCGCAGACCCGTTCCACGGCGCCGGTGATGCCCACCGCGCCCACCGGCATCCGCCGCCGGTCGTAGACGGGCGCCGCGACCGAGGCCACGCCCTCCCACGTCTCCTCCAGGTCGGCGGCCCAGCCGCGCGCCCTGGTGAGGTCCAGCAGCGCCTCGAAGTCGGTGATGTCGGTGATGGTGCGCGCGGTGAGCGTCGCCCGCTCGTGCTCGGTCACCTCGTTGTGCGCCACCGGGTCGAAGGCGGACAGCACCTTGCCGAGCGCGGTGCTGTGCAGCGGGTGCATCGCGCCCACCTCCAGCGCCTGGCGGCTGTCGTCCGGCCGGAAGACGTGGTGCACGATCAGCACGCCGTCCTGGTGCAGCACCCCGAGATACGCCGCCTCGCCGCTGGACCTGGCCAGGTCGTCGGTCCACACCAGCGCGCGGGCCCGCAATTCGTGCACGTCCAGATAGCTGTTGCCCAGCCGCAGCAGCTCCGCGCCGAGCTGGTACTTGCCGGAGACCGGCTCCTGTTCGACGAAGCCCTCCTGCTGGAGGGTGCGCAGGATGCCGTGCGCGGTGCCCTTGGCCAGGCCGAGCGACGAGGCCACGTCGGTGAGTCCCAGCCGGCGCTCACCGCCGGCCAGCAGCCGCAAAATCGCCGCCGCGCGTTCCAGCGACTGGATGGGACCTGGCATCGGCGGCACTCCAAGCAGAGGGGGGTGTCATGATCGGCGGTCGACAATGTCGACCGTCATCATCTCAGAGATGATTCTGGCACCACGGTCCGCCCATCGGAATGCCTTCGAGCCCGGACGGTGCGGCCCGCTAGGCTGGCCGGGTGCGCGTCCCGCCGCCCTCCGATCCGTCGGCCCCGACGGGGAACGCATAGCCGACAGCCGTCGCATCCCAGGGAGCACGTTCCATGGCCTCGCTTTCTCCGTCGTCCCCTACGTCTGGTACGTCCGGTTCCTCCCCATCGGGGACGAACACGGCGCCGACGCGTACCTCCCCGACCGCGTCGCCGATGGACGCACCCCGCGCCGCCGCCCTCCGCGAGGCGCTCGCCTCCCGCGTGGTCGTCGCCGACGGCGCCATGGGCACCATGCTCCAGGCGCAGGAGCCGACGCTCGACGACTTCCAGCAGCTCGAAGGCTGCAACGAGATCCTGAACATCACCCGCCCCGACATCGTGCGCTCGGTCCACGAGGCGTACTTCTCGGTCGGCGTGGACTGCGTCGAGACCAACACCTTCGGCGCCAACCACTCCGCGCTCGGCGAGTACGACATCCCCGAGCGGATCCACGAACTGTCGCAGGCCGGCGCCCGCCTGGCCCGCGAGGTCGCCGACGGCTTCGCCGCCGACGGCCGCCCGCGCTGGGTACTCGGCTCGATGGGCCCCGGCACCAAGCTGCCGACGCTCGGCCACGCCCCGTACGGCGTACTGCGCGACGGCTACGAGGCCAACGCGGCGGGGCTGATCGCGGGCGGCGCCGACGCGCTGATCATCGAGACCACCCAGGACCTGCTCCAGACCAAGGCGGCCGTGATCGCGGCCCACCGCGCGATGGCGTCGGCCGGGGTGAGCCTGCCGCTGATCTGTTCGGTGACCGTGGAGACCACCGGCACCATGCTGCTCGGCTCGGAGATCGGCGCGGCGCTCACCGCGCTCGAACCCCTCGGCATCGACATGATCGGCCTCAACTGCGCGACCGGACCGGCCGAGATGAGCGAGCACCTGCGCTATCTCGCCCGGCACTCGCGTATCCCGCTGTCCGCCATGCCCAACGCGGGCCTGCCGGTGCTCACCAAGGACGGCGCGCACTACCCGCTCACGGCCTCAGAACTGGCCGACGCGCACGAGACGTTCGCCCGCGAGTACGGCCTGTCCCTGGTCGGCGGCTGCTGCGGCACCACGCCCGAGCACCTGCGGCAGCTCGTGGAGCGGGTCGGCGGCCAGGACCTGCACCCGCGCAGGCCGCGCCCCGAGGCGGGCGCCGCCTCCCTCTACCAGACGGTCCCCTTCCGCCAGGACAGCTCGTACCTGGCGATCGGCGAGCGCACCAACGCCAACGGCTCCCGCAAGTTCCGCGACGCGATGCTGGAGGGCCGCTGGGAGGACTGCGTGGAGATGGCCCGCGACCAGATCCGCGAGGGCGCCCACCTGCTCGACCTGTGCGTGGACTACGTGGGCCGGGACGGCGTCGCCGACATGGCCGAGGTCGCCGGGCGCTTCGCCACCGCCTCCACCCTGCCGATCGTGCTCGACTCCACCGAGGTGGACGTCCTGCGGGCGGGACTGGAGAAGCTGGGCGGCCGGGCGGTGCTCAACTCCGTCAACTACGAGGACGGCGACGGCCCCGAGTCCCGGTTCGCCAAGGTGACCGCGCTCGCCCAGGAGCACGGCGCCGCGCTGATCGCGCTCACCATCGACGAGGAGGGCCAGGCCCGTACGGTCGAGAAGAAGGTCGGGATCGCCGAGCGGCTGATCGACGACCTGACCGGCAACCACGGCATCAACGAGTCGGACATCCTGATCGACTGCCTGACCTTCACCATCTGTACCGGCCAGGAGGAGTCCCGCAAGGACGGCGTCGCCACCGTCGAGGCGATCCGCGAGCTGAAGCGCCGCCACCCCGACGTGCAGACCACCCTCGGCCTGTCGAACATCTCCTTCGGCCTCAACCCGGCCGCGCGCGTGGTGCTCAACTCGGTCTTCCTCGACGAGTGCGTCAAGGCGGGCCTGGACTCGGCGATCGTGCACGCCTCCAAGATCCTGCCGATCGCCCGCATCCCCGAGGAGCAGCGCGAGGTCGCGCTCGACCTGATCCACGACCGGCGGCGCGAGGGCTACGACCCGCTGCAACGCCTGATGGAGCTGTTCGACGGCGTCGACAACAAGTCGCTGAAGGCCAGCCGCGCCGAGGAACTGCTGGCGCTGCCGCTGGACGAGCGGCTCCAGCGCCGGATCATCGACGGCGAGAAGAACGGCCTGTCCGCCGACCTGGACGAGGCGCTGGCCGAGCGGCCCGCCCTGGACATCGTCAACGAGACGCTGCTCGCGGGCATGAAGGTGGTCGGCGAGCTGTTCGGCTCGGGCCAGATGCAGCTTCCGTTCGTGCTCCAGTCCGCCGAGGTGATGAAGACCGCGGTGGCGTATCTGGAGCCGCACATGGAGAAGTCGGACGACGAGGGCAAGGGCACCATCGTGCTGGCCACCGTGCGCGGCGACGTCCACGACATCGGCAAGAACCTGGTCGACATCATCTTGTCCAACAACGGCTACAACGTCGTCAACCTCGGCATCAAGCAGCCGGTCTCGGCGATCCTGGACGCCGCGCAGGAGCACCGCGCCGATGTGATCGGCATGTCGGGCCTGCTGGTGAAGTCCACGGTGATCATGAAGGAGAACCTGGAGGAGCTGAACCAGCGCGGCCTGTCCGCCGACTTCCCGGTGATCCTCGGCGGCGCCGCCCTGACCCGCGCCTATGTGGAGCAGGACCTGCACGAGATCTACGAGGGCGAGGTCCGCTACGCCCGCGACGCGTTCGAGGGCCTGCGGCTGATGGACGCGCTGATCGGCGTCAAGCGCGGCGTGCCGGGCGCGGCGCTGCCGGAGCTGAAGCAGCGCCGGGTGCCCAAGCGCGAGCAGCCGGAGCCGGACGGACCGGACAAGGCGGTCAACCTCGGCCAGATCCGCTCCGACGTCGCGGTCGACAACCCCGTCCCCACCCCGCCGTTCTGGGGCAGCCGGGTCGTCAAGGGCATCCAGCTCGCCGACTACGCGTCCTGGCTGGACGAGGGCGCCCTGTTCAAGGGCCAGTGGGGCCTGAAGCAGGCCCGCTCGACCGGTCCGACGTACGAGGAGCTGGTGGAGTCCGAGGGCCGGCCCCGGCTGCGCGGGCTGCTGACCAGGATGCAGTCGGAGGGCCTGCTGGAGGCCGCCGTGACCTACGGCTACTTCCCGTGCGTGTCCAAGGGCGACGACCTGATCGTGCTGCGCGAGGACGGCACCGAGCGCACCCGCTTCACCTTCCCCCGCCAGCGCAGGGGGCGGCAGCTCTGCCTCGCGGACTTCTTCCGGCCCGAGGAGTCCGGAGAGACCGACGTGGTGGGCTTCCAGGTCGTCACCGTCGGCAACCGGGTCTCCGAGGCGGCCAACGAGCTGTTCGCGACCGACTCCTACCGGGACTACCTGGAGCTGCACGGCCTGTCCGTGCAGCTCGCGGAGGCACTCGCGGAGTACTGGCACGCGCGGGTCCGCTCGGAGCTGGGCTTCGCCGGTGAGGACCCGGACGAGGTCGAGGACATGTTCGCGCTGAAGTACCGCGGCGCGCGCTTCTCGCTGGGCTACGGGGCCTGCCCCGACCTGGAGGACCGGGCGAAGATCGCGGACCTGCTGGAGCCGGGCAGGATCGGCGTGGAGCTGTCGGAGGAGTTCCAGCTGCACCCCGAGCAGTCCACCGACGCGATCATCATTCACCACCCGGAGGCCAAGTATTTCAACGCGCGTTGAGCGCGGCTCACCAGCGAGTCGTACACTTGACGGTCCGGCGCAGGCCGGTCGCCTTCCCGTCCGCGGGACGCGGCGACCGGCCTTTGTGTCCCCCGGAAACGGGACGGGCCGGCGCGACCGGCACCGGGAACCGCGCGAGCCGAGGAGTGGGGCGTATGACCAGCAGCATCCCTGTCGCCGACACCCGTATGGCGCAAGGCCCCGCCCTCCAGGCGGTGCTCCTCGACATGGACGGCACCTTGGTGGACACCGAGGGCATCTGGTGGGCGGCGGAGAGTGAGGTCTTCGCGGACCTCGGGCACGTGCTGGACGAGGCGCACCGCGAGGTGGTGATCGGCGGCCCGATGACCCGCAGCGTGGGGCACCTGATCACCGCCACCGGCGCGGACGCGACGCTGGCCGAGCTGATGCTGGCGGTCAACATCCGCTTCGAGAAGCTGATCGCCCGGGGCGCGCCGCTGATGCCCGGCGCCCGCAGGCTGCTCACCGAGCTGGCCGCGTACGGCGTCCCGACCGCCCTGGTGTCCGCCTCGCACCGGCGGACCATCGATGTGATGCTGCGCACGCTGGGCGCGGAGAACTTCGCCTTCACCGTCGCGGGGGACGAGGTGAGCCGCACCAAGCCGCACCCCGAGCCGTATTTGACCGCCGCCGCCCGGCTGGGCGCGGACCCGGCCGCCTGTGTGGTCGTCGAGGACACCCTGACCGGTGTGGCGTCCGCCGAGGCGGCGGGCTGCCGGGTGGTCGCGGTGCCCTCGCTGGTGCCCGTCGAGGCCGCTCCAGGGCGTACGGTCGTCGGTTCGCTCGAAGAGCTGAGCGTGCCTTTCCTGCGCGCTTTGAATGCGCGCGTTCACTGAGCGTATTTGCTGAATAGGAACCGTCCAGAGGCGTCTCACAGGTCGGAATCCGGCCCCTGGTGATCTATGTCACGCGCGGGGAGGTCGACACCGCGCTGTCCTGCCTGGATGAGATCCGCAGATCGGGACGTGCGGCGCGGCCGAATGTCCGCAATGTTCCAGCCGGGGAGGGATCGTACCGCCGTCCGTTTATCGGTGCTCCGAGCCCCGTTATCGGTATGTAATTCCGCCTCAACTTCGCCGTGCTCTAGCGGAGTAGCTCCCTCCGGCTAGTGTCCCTGCTGGTCAATGCCGAATCGAACGACCGGCATTTGAGCAAGGGGATTCACTGGATGTCACGTAACAAGCGTGTCGTCGCCGCAGCCGCCGTGGCCTTCCTGGCCGTCGGTGCGTCCGCGTGTGGTGGCAAGAAGGACAACTCGTCGGCCGGTGGCGGAAAAGGCGCCGTGATCGTCGGAACCATCGACTCGGTGTCGTCACTCGACCCCGCGGGAGCGTACGACTACGGCTCCTGGGAGGTCATCGACAGCGTCTACCAGAAGGTCATGCACTTCCCGACCGGCGGCACCACGCCGGAACCGGACGCGGCCAAGTCGTGCGCCTTCACCGACCCGAAGACGTACGCCTGCACGCTCCAGCCGGGGCTGGTGTTCTCCAACGGCGACAAGCTCACCGCCGCGTCGGTGAAGTTCTCGTTCGACCGCATGGTCGGCATCGCGGCGCCCAACGGCCCGTCCAGCCTGCTCGCCAGCCTGGACAGCACCGAGGCCAAGGGCGACGACCAGGTGGTCTTCCACCTGAAGAACGCCGACTCGACCTTCCCCTCGGTGCTCGCCACCGACGCGGGCGCGATCGTCGACGAGAAGACCTTCCCGAAGGACAAGCTCCTCGACGGCTCGAAGATCATCGGCTCGGGTCCGTACACGCTGGACAAGTACACGCCCAAGCAGCAGGCGTCGTTCCTGGCCAGCAAGACCTACAAGGGCCCGGCCAAGCTCAACAACGGCCAGTTCGTGCTCCAGTACTTCTCCGAGGCGTCCGCGCTCAAGCAGGCCGTCAAGGACGGCACGGTCAACGCGGCCTTCCGCACCCTGTCGCCCACCGACACCGCGGACCTGAAGAAGACCTCCGGCATCCAGGTGCTCGACGGCACCGGCACCGAGAAGCGCTACCTGGTCTTCGACGCCAAGGTGAAGCCGTCCGACCAGAAGGCGGTCCGCCAGGCCGTCGCCCAGGTCATCGACCGCGAGGGCATCGCCAAGGACGCCTACGACGGCACCGTGGCCCCGCTCTACTCCATGGTCGGCAACGGCATCCAGGGCCACACCGAGGCCTTCAAGGACAAGTACGGCGCCCCGGACAAGGCCAAGGCCGCCGCGATACTCAAGGACGCGGGCATCACCGCCCCCGTCGACATCGCGTACGCCTGGACCCCCAGCCACTACGGCGCCGCGGCGGCCGACGAGGCCACCGCGATCAAGCGGCAACTGGAGGCCACCGGCCTGTTCAAGGTGAAGCTCAGCTCCACCGAGTGGCAGCAGTACCAGAAGGACGAGAAGTCCGACACGTACGCCTCGTACATGATCGGCTGGTTCCCCGACCTGCCGGACGCCGACAACGACGTCTCGCCGTTCCTGGGCAAGCAGCCCTTCCTCGGCACCGGCTACGACAACCCGGAGATCCAGCAGCTCCTGGTCAAGGAGCAGGGCACCGACGACGCCAAGGTGCGCGACCAGGCGTTCGCCGACATCCAGAAGATCGTCGCCGACGACGTCCCGATCATCCCGCTCTGGCAGGGCAAGCAGACCGTGGTCATCCGTGACGGCGTGACCGGCGCCGACAAGGCGCTCGACCCGACGATGTTCCGGTTCTACGAGCTCGGCTCCAAGTGACGGACGGCCGGTCCGCGGGGGTGACGCCCCCGCGGACCGGCCGCCGCGGCGGTTCCCCCCCCCCCCCCCCACCCCGGAACATCGACTCGTCGTTTCCTGAAGAAAGACAAACCCACTTTTGCAACACGAGCACCCACT